>DIFD01000018.1 GCA_002418965.1 Peptococcaceae bacterium UBA5757
AGGGTCAGCGTCCGCCCGCAACAGGAGCTAAAAGACCTGCTTTTGGTGGTGGTTTTGTTGATAAGGATAAAGATTCGGGAGATGAACAACGTCGGCCTCAAACAAAACGTCCGGCTGGAGCGCGCCCCTCAGATAAAGGTGCTGCTCCCCAGCCTGTGATCGAAAAACCTTCGACAACCTACCGGCAGGAAAAAAAGGTCTTTGTCAAAGATATGATTGTCGAACGCGCCAACAAACAAGAAATGCTGCGTAGTAAAGATTTAAGCGGTAAGGACGGATACAGTAAGAGCAAACGATACGGTTCAAAGAGTTTTAAGGGTAGAAAAGAAGCTAAAAAAGAAATGCCACCGGTTACACCCAAAAAGGTCGTAATCGGAGAAACGGTTTTGGTCGGCGAATTAGCTAAAAGCATGGGTAAGACCGGGGCGGAAATTATAAAGAAACTGCTTGAAATGGGCACAATGGTTACCATTAATCAGGAATTGGACGCCGATACGGCTGTTCTTCTTGCGGGGGAATTCGGTGTTACGGTAGAAATTCGTGCCGATAAAACGGCTGAAATTATGGAAGACATTGAAGATGATTCCCGTATGATGCAGGAGCGTCCTCCTGTTGTAACGGTAATGGGCCATGTTGACCACGGTAAAACATCATTATTGGATGCGATCCGTAAAGCAAATGTAACGGCTACGGAGGCCGGAGGTATCACGCAACATATCGGCGCATACCAGGTGGAAATCAATAATAAAAAGATTACTTTTTTGGATACGCCAGGGCATGAGGCTTTTACGGCTATGCGTGCTAGAGGTGCCCAAATTACCGATATTTCTATTATCGTAGTCGCGGCTGACGATGGGGTTATGCCGCAAACAATTGAAGCCATCAATCATTCCAAGGCCGCTAAAGTGCCTGTTATTATTGCTATTAACAAAGTTGACAAACCTTCAGCCAATACGGACCGGGTCAAACAGGAACTGATGGAATATGGCTATGTTCCCGAAGAATGGGGCGGCGATACCATTATGGTTCCCGTATCCGCTAAGACGCATGCCGGGCTGGAACAGTTATTAGAAATGATTTTGTTGGTGGCAGAGGTTGGGGAATTGCGTGCCAATTCCAAACGTCAAGCCAGAGGAACCGTGGTGGAAGCGCAGTTGGATAAAAACAGGGGACCCGTGGCAACCTTATTGGTACAAAAAGGTACGCTGCGTTTGGGCGACTCTATATTGGCAGGCGCAGTTTTCGGTAAAGTTCGTGCCATGAATGACTATAAAGGCCGTAATGTCAAAAGTGCAGGTCCGTCTATGCCTGTTGAAGTATTGGGTTTTTCAGATGTTCCTGCGGCCGGTGAGATCTTTATTGCCGTTAAAGACGATAAAGATGCGCGTCTTGTGGCGTCCCAACAACAGATCAAAAAGAGGGAAGAAGAACTACGCAAGTCATCTAAAGTAAGCTTGGACGATCTCTATAAGCAGATTGCCCAGGGCGAGATTAAAGAACTCAATTTGGTTTTAAAAGCTGATGTCCAGGGTTCAATTGAAGCGTTACGCCAATCCTTGGTAAAGCTGAATACCGAAGAGGTTAAAGTCAATGTCATTCATGCCGGTGTCGGTGGGATTACCGAATCCGATATCATGTTGGCAAGCGCGTCTAATGCGATTATTATCGGATTTAATGTTCGTCCAGATGCCAACTCTCGCAAGGCAGCGGAGCAAGAAAAAGTAGATATCCGCCTTTACCGTGTGATTTACGACGCCATTGAAGATATTAAAAATGCGATGTCCGGCCTTTTGGCTCCCGAAATAAAAGAAGTCGTTGTGGGCCATGCGGAGGTCCGCGCTGTGTTTAAAGTGCCTAAGGCAGGTATGATTGCCGGTTGTTATATTACGGATGGCAAAATTCACCGCCAGAACTTGATCCGCATCATTCGGGACAATATAGTCATAACAGAAAGTAAAATAGACAGTTTACGTCGCTTTAAGGATGATGCTAAAGAGGTTCTTTCCGGATTTGAATGCGGCATCGGCGTAGAAAATTTCAATGATATCAAGGAAGGCGATGTCATAGAAGCCTACATGATGGAAGAAATTAAAAGAGAATTATAGATGATTTTTGTTGGTACAGGAGTAAGGGGGAAAATCTATGCAGCACAGAGCTGGGCGCTTGTCGGGTGAAATCCAAAAAGAGATCGCCGATATCATTGCCCGTGAGGTAAAAGATCCTCGTTTGAGTTTTGTTACCGTTGTTAATGTGGTCGCGGATACTGATTTAAGTTCCGCAAAAATATACGTCAGTCTGATTGATCCTCAAACCAAGGAGGATGTGATTGCTGCTTTAAACAGTGCCAAAGGCTTTATCCGTAGTAATTTGGCAAAAAGGTTAAAGGTTCGCACGACTCCTGAATTGCATTTTTATATTGATGATACCATATCTTATGCCATACAGATGTCAAAAATTATCGATCGTCAGATCAAAGAGGATGAATTGGCCGCTCAAAATAGGCCGCAAACTTAAAGAATTTTGAACAAGGGGAATGAAGCAGTGTTGTATAAGAATATGATCCAAATATTGTCTGAGACAAAGGATTTGCTTCTGACTGGACATGTTGAACCAGATGGGGATTCTGTCGGTTCTCTGCTAGGAATTTATCATGCTTTTGACGGTAAAAATAAAGGTTGGCAAATGGTATTGCGGGACGAAGTTCCGGAGAATCTTCGTTTTTTACAAGATTGGAATCTAATAAAAAAGCCTTCAAATTTAACGATAAAGCCATCCGCCATCTTGCTTGTGGATTGTTCCGATATCAAAAGAGCTGGCGAAGAGTGGCTTTTATCCTATTATGAAGAAAAAATTCCTTGTTACGTCATTGATCATCATCCGTCCGATGTTTCCACGGGAGATTTTAGCCTGGTGGAGATCGAGGCGGCTGCTACGGCGGAGATCGTTGCCGCTATGATTGAAGAGATGGGAATCGAATTGGATCGAGAGCAAGCTACGTGTCTTTATACGGCAATCGTATCGGATACAGGATGTTTCCGTTATCTGAATACAACGCCGCGCTCCATGCAATTATGCGCGAAATACCTTGCTTTGGGGATTGATTTGGAACCGATCCGCATAAGGCTTTTTGAAGACCGTTCCTTTACCAATATGCGCATCCTTTCAGCTGCGATAAACAGCTTGCAGGTATCTACTGACGGAATGCTTGCCTGGATGTTTGTGGATCAGGCTACCATGCAAAAATATCAGGCAGGACCTGGAGATTGCACCAGTATTGTCAATTTTTCTCTCGCAGTTGAGGGGGTCAAGATAGGTTTGTTCTTTGAAGAATATATGAATGACGTTAAAGTCAGCTTACGTTCCCGTAGGGGATATTCGGTCAATGATATTGCCGCTGCGTTTGGCGGTGGCGGGCATGTAATGGCTGCCGGTTGCCGTGTAAAAGGAAATTTGGCTACGGTTATGCCTCAAATTTTGCAAGCTTTTAAAGATAAGCTAAAGTAGGCTTTAAATCAAATTAAGGGGAGCAAGGATGGTAAGAAAGCCAAAGGTAACCGATCTACATGGGTTTGTCAATATCAATAAACCTCCGGGATTATCTTCTCACGATGTTGTATCGGCCGTAAGAAGGATATTGGGTTGTAAGGTCGGTCATGCCGGGACTTTGGACCCGGCTGCAACCGGTGTTTTGCCTATTTGCTTAGGCAAGGCGACCCGCCTGGCGGAATATATCTCTCGTTGCCCTAAACAATATTGTGGGGAAATTACTTTTGGAATTGAAACAGATAGTTTTGATGCTGCCGGAACTGTTCTATCCAAACAGGATTCGTCGCACTTGACAGTAGAAGATGTATCAGCAATTATGCCAAAATTTTATGGCGAGATCTGGCAAACACCTCCAATGATCTCAGCATTAAAATATCAGGGGCAGCCGCTTTATAAAATTGCCCGGGAGGGCAAAACCGCTCCGATCAACCCCCGTTTGGTCGAGATCTATCAAATTGATGTGTTGGAGGCTCGATTTTCCCAGCCCCATCCCAAAATCGTATTGGATGTTTGTTGCGGCAAAGGAACTTATATCCGTTCCATTGCGCATGATTTGGGAGCACTTTTAGGTACCGGCGCGCATTTGTCTTCACTTTGCCGCACAAGAGTCGGCGATTTTACCCTGGAATCAGCCATCGACCTGGAGGACTTGGAAAAATATGCGACCGAGCAAGGTAAAGATTGGCTCATTCTGATGGCAGAAGGCATAAGCCATTTGCCGGCTGTCTATGCTAGGGAAGAATGGTTGGAAAAGCTTACGCACGGGAACAGCATTAGTTGCGAAGAAGAGCTGCCAATCGTGCCTGTTTGCCGTATCCATAACAGTTTGAATGGAAAACTGATCGGAGTTGGAAATACCAAACGGTTGGAAGAGACGCAGACTGCAATGATAGAATTATCGATTGATAAAGTTTTAGTGGGAGAAAACGAAATTTTATGAAAAACACCATCTCGAATGAAGGGTTTTCCGTTGCCGCTATCGGTAACTTTGATGGGGTTCATCTTGGCCATCAAACGCTCTTTTCTGAGGTAAAACAATTACAAAAGAAATATGGCGGTAAAACGCTGGTGATTACCTTTGACCCGCATCCAAGGACAATATTGACCGGCATTGCACCCCTATTACTGACAAGTTACGAGGCCAAGGAGCATATGATCCATTTGGTTTATGATATCGATCAAATAGATGCTTTGCACTTTGATTTGTCTTTTGCCTCAATGTCAGCTGAAAAATTTGTGGACAAGATCATCATTGAAAAATATGCCCTGCGTCATATCGTGGTTGGCTTTAACTTTAAAATTGGCAAAGGTGGAGCCACCGATGCCCAAGCCTTGCAAAAAATCTGCTTGGAAAGAAATGTACAAACAACCATCATCCCAGCCGTGATTCTTTCTTGTGGGGTTGTTTCTTCTACCCAGATTCGCCAAAAGATTGAAGAGGGCGATATTGTTACAGCAAACTGTATGCTTGGCTATTGGTATGCCCTGGAAGGACAGGTTATGGCGGGAAAAAAGATAGGTCGACGGTTGGGTTTTGCCACGGCTAATATTATACCGCCGGAGAATATGGTTATGCCCCAAGAAGGCGTTTATGCCGTAAAGATGCTTTGTGAGAATCATACATACGATGCTGTTGCCAATTATGGGTCCAACCCCAGCGTGGAAAATGGCCTTGACCGACCTATTTTGGAGGTACATGTATTAGGGCAACAATTACCCGATCTTTATGGCAAAAAGATTCAAGTTTTTTTTGGCAGACGGATAAGGGAAGAACGTGTTTTTGACAATATTGATGCGTTGCAAAAGCAAATTGCTTACGATTGCCAAACCGCTGATCAATTTTTATCCAAATATAGTGAAAAGCAATACTTGCCAAAGCAAATAAAATAAGATATAATAGCCAAGTGTCATACAGCAAAGCAGTTTGATATTCGAGTAAACCATTGTAATGGCTTGATAAATATGGTATAATAAATATGCGTTTTGAACCCAGCCTGGGATTTGTCGACTCTCCATCGCATTTCTTGGACTCGGGCGATTGATAAAATAATCAGGAGGTATCCCAAATGGATGCAAACAAAAAAAAAGAAATTATTACCAAGTACCAGTTGCATGAAACAGACACCGGTTCTTCAGAAGTACAGATTGCTATTTTGACGGAACGGATCAATCACCTAACCGAACATTTGAAAGTTCATAAAAAAGACTTTCATAGTCGCCGTGGTCTGTTGCAGATGGTCGGACAGCGTCGCGGTCTTCTGAATTATATTAAAAAAGAGGATGTTGACCGTTATCGCAAAATCATTACGGAACTCGGCTTACGCCGCTAATTAAAAGACGCCTGAAAAAAGGCGTCTTTTTTATGAAAAAATTTAGTAAAGCAGGGAAATAATAAATAAATGTTGAATATCAAAGCGAAAACAAAGAGAAGAGAAAATAATGGAGGTAAGAGGAACTGATGAGTAATGTATTAAAGAAAAGTTTAGACGTTGCAGGTCGTACTTTGACCCTGGAAACAGGACGTATGGCAAAGCAAGCCGGAGGTTCTGTTTTTATTTCGTATGGGGATACCATGGTATTAGCTGCTGCAACAGCATCACAAGAGCCGAGAATGGGAATTGATTTTTTTCCATTGACCGTGGATTATGAAGAACGCTACTATGCAGTCGGCAAAATTCCCGGCGGATTTATCAAAAGAGAGGGACGCCCCAGCGAAAAATCTATTCTGTTTTCACGTCTAATCGATCGTTCTGTCCGTCCTTTGTTTCCCAAAGGTTATCATAATGATGTGCAGGTTGTGACAACAGTCATGTCTGTTGAGCAGGATAATACGCCCGATATGGTTGCGCTGATTGGGGCATCTACTGCTTTGCATATTTCCCCAATCCCGTTTTTAGGCCCTGTTGCCGGCGTTAATATTGGTCTGATTGATGACCAGTTTATCATTAATCCTACCGTGGCTCAGGAGGAAATATCTTTGATGCACCTTTGTGTTGTGGGTACAAAGGATGCTGTTATGATGGTAGAATGTGGTGCTAAGCAAATTCCTGAAGAAGTAATTTTGGAGGGGATTATGTTCGGGCATGACCAGATTAAAAAAATTGTTGCGTTTATTGAAGAATTCCGTGCAGAAGCGCTTTCTATGGAATTAGCGCAGCAAAAGACAAAATTTGTCAAGGAACCATATAATGCGGCTCTGGAAACGGCAGTTCGAGAAAGTGCCGCCGCCCGTTACCGTGACGTGATGGTCCGCTGCTCACAAGAAAGAATTAAGAAAGCCGAAAGAGAAGCTATGCTTAATGCCATTAACAAAGATATTAAGGAGCAGTTGGCAGATGATTTTCCGGAACAGGAAAAAGTAATTGGAGAAATTCTCTATTATGTTGAAAAGGAAACGATGCGTACTTTAATTGCCAAAGATAAAGTTCGTATCGATGGCAGAAAAACAACAGAAGTAAGACCGATTAGTTGTGAAGTCGGCGTCTTGGCCCGTACGCATGGTTCTGCATTGTTTACAAGAGGGCAGACGCAGATTTTAAACGCCTGCACATTGGGAACGATCAGCGAAGGGCAGATTTTGGACGGTTTGGGGTTGGAAGACTCTAAGCGGTATATGCACCATTATAATTTTCCGCCTTACAGCGTAGGCGAAACCAAGCCGATGAGGAGCCCCGGGAGAAGAGAAATCGGTCACGGAGCTTTGGCAGAAAAAGCCTTGGAGCCTGTGATTCCTAATGAAGCGGATTTTCCCTATTGTTTGCGTTTGGTATCCGAAGCCATCGAATCCAATGGTTCTACCTCCATGGGGAGTGTTTGCGCAAGCTCATTGTCATTGATGGATGCCGGTGTTCCCATTGAGGCACCTGTATCCGGTTGCGCTATGGGATTGATCAAACAGGGTGATGACGTAACCATTTTGACCGATATCCAAGGCATGGAAGACTTTTTAGGCGATATGGACTTTAAAGTTGCAGGAACTGCGAAAGGCGTAACGGCAATCCAAATGGATATCAAGATTGCCGGGATTGATAGACCCATCTTAGCAAGAGCTTTGGAGCAAGCAAAAGAAGGCAGAATGTATATCATGGGCAAAATGATGGAAGCTTTGGATAAACCGAGGCAGGAGCTTTCTAAATATGCACCCAGAATTATGACTATTCGGGTACATCCGGATAAGATTCGCGAAATCATCGGACCCGGTGGCAAAATGATCAAGAAGATTGTTGAGATGACCGGCGCACAAATTGATATTCAGGATGACGGTACGGTCTTTATTGCGTCTGTAGATGCAGATAAAGGGCAAAATGCACTGGATATCATTAACGGAATCGTCGCCCAACCGGAAATTGGAAAGATTTATCATGGCAAAGTAGTCAAAATAATGGATTTTGGTGCTTTTGTGGAAATCCTTCCCGGGGTAATGGGGAGCTCCGGTAAAGATGGCATGGTTCATATCTCGCAATTGGCAAATAGGCGTGTCAATAAGGTTGAAGACGTCTGTAAAGAAGGCGACGAAATGTGGGTTAAAGTCCTGGATATAGACAATCAAAGCGGCAAGGTTAGACTCTCCCGGAAAGATGCCATGAAAGATATGGGTCTGGATATTGACTAGAAATGGTTTTCAAGAATCAAAATAAAAAAAGGTGGCTAAAAGCCACCTTTTTTTTGTTATAAGAATACGAGAAAATTCATATCTATTGTTTGAAGGTTAAATTTTCGGAGGCAGCCATGAGAGTATTTTACTGGAGAATAAAAAAGATGGTTGGTTTACAGGTTTGTTTGCTGATTTTAGTTTGTGTAGCCGTCCTTTTTTTGAAATTTAATATTATGAATACTCCAGTTGTTGCCGAGCCTTACTATCAAGGAGCTGAAACAAACCCGGTGATCAGTTTGGCATTCAATGTGGATTGGGGCGATGAGTATTTGCCCGGAATTTTGCAGGTGTTGGATCAATATGATGTCAAAGCAACCTTTTTTTTGACGGGACGTTGGACGCACAATCATCAGGCTTTAGCATTAGAGATCGCAAAGGCTGGGCATGAGATAGGAAATCATGCTTATAGTCACAAAAGCCCCAATGGCTTATCCTACGAACAAAACAAAGAAGAAATCACAAAAACGGCTATAGAAATTAAAAAAGCCACAGGAATTGATCCGGTTTTATACGCGCCTCCCTCCGGTGAAAGAGATGACCATGTCTTGCGTGCCGCAGAAGATTTAGGTTATAGCACCATTCTTTGGAGCGTCGACACCATTGATTGGCAAAGACCCTCTCCGCAAATTATTGTTCAACGGGTGGAAAAGAAAATTCATAACGGAGCTATTATTTTAGCACATCCGACGGATTCGACTTTAAAGGCCTTACCGACTTTATTGGCGGACTTAACAAAAGGAGGTTATTCTTTTGTTACGGTATCTCGAAATTTAGGGCTAAATGATATTGTTCTTGATGAAAAAGCCATTGAAAAAATGCTTGTCAGTCAGATTACAGAAGGACAGGTCGGTTTTATGAACCGGCAAATAATGAATAATGGTCGTGTTTTCTATGAATAAAATAGGACGCATATATTTTTTAGTGGGAGTTATATGTGTTTTCTTAACGATACTTTTTACACCTGTTTTTGCGCAAGCGATAGCCATCAACAGTGATGCTGCGGTTTTGATTGATGCCGTAAGCGGACGTGTCTTATGGCAAAAGAATGCCGAAACACCTTTGCCGCCCGCCAGTACGACCAAAATCTTAACGGCTGTAACGGCTATCGATCTTAGCGATTGTGATCAGGTTTGTCAAATTAGTCCGCTGGCGGCTGCCGTGGGAGAGTCTTCTATCCATCTGCAGGCCGGGGAATGTTTGACTTTGTTGGATTTGTTACAGGGCGCTTTGATCCGTTCAGGGAATGATGCAAGCTATGCAATCGGTGAGGCTGTTGCCGGCACGGAACCTTTGTTTGTCTCTTTGATGAATCTTAAAGCGCAAGCTTTGGGGGCAAAAACAGTACAATTTAATAATACCAATGGTTTGCCGAGTGAGGGGCATGTTGTCAGCGCGCTTGATTTGGCATTGATAGCCCGTTACGGTATGACAAAAGATGTTTTCACAGATATCGTAAAGAAAAGAACGGCAACGATTGGAGAAGGCAGCTCCAGGCGCACGATCAAAAGCACCAATAAACTGCTTTGGCAGAGTGATTCTATAACGGGTATTAAAACCGGAACGACGGATGATGCTGGGGCCTGCCTGGTGGCCTCTATGGAACGAGATGGGATAAAGTTGATCAGTGTTGTTTTTAATAGTCCCAGCCGGTATGACGAGAGTTTGAGGTTATTGAATTACGGAATGGATAACTATTCCTCCATACAAACCGTAAAAAAGGGGGATATTATCGCAGCGGTTCCTGTTTTGAACGGAGAAAGCAAATATGTTCGTTTGGTAACGGCAAACGAAGGATATACCCTGTGTTCCAAGGAAGAAATTGATGGATTACAGGTAGAATGGAATTTTAAACAGAATCTGAAAGCACCGATCAAAAAAGAGGAACCACTGGGCGTTATGATCGTCAAAAACACTAAAGAGGAAGTTATTCAAAAAATTGATTTATTGGCGGTAAACGAGGTAAAAAGCAACGACATTTTTGGTGTATGGGCTGATAAAATAAAGGATTTTCTATTTGGTTATAGAAATGATTAAAGAAAGGACATATGTCCTTTCTTTATATTGTTGCTTGGAGGATCTATGATTAACAAAGATATTTTAGCAAACGGGATCACCGTTTTAACCATGAAGATGCCTTATGCCTATTCCGTCAGTACAGGTATCTGGTCCCGTACAGGTTCTGCCTGGGAGGAAAATCGAATCAGCGGCGTATCTCATTTTTTGGAACATATGCTTTTTAAGGGTACTCCCACACGTTCTGCTGCCCAAATAACCGATTGTATGGAATGGGTCGGCGGTCAATTAAACGCTTTTACAAGCAAAGAGTATACTTGTTATTATGCCAAAACCCTCTCCGAAAATTTTGCTCTTTCGATGGACGTTTTATCGGACATGTATTTGCATCCTTTGCTTGATGGAGGGGAATTTGACAAAGAAAAAAATGTAATTTTAGAAGAGATCAATATGTATGAAGATGATCCGGATGACCTTTCACATGATTTATTTGCTGCCACCATCTGGAAAGAACATCCTTACGGGCGTTCCATCGCCGGAACGAAAAACACGGTTGGGTCTTTGCAAAGAGATGAGCTTTTTGACTATTGGAAGAAATATTATCAGCCGCAACGGACGATTGTCTCCGTATGCGGGAATGTTGAACGGCAACAGGTCTTGGACGAGGTCGAACGCTATTTTGGGAATTTCCAAAACCTTGCTCGAATCGAGACGTTGCCGGACCTAAAAACCTATAAAGGAAATTCGTACATCCATAAGGATATTGAACAAATGCATCTCTGCGTAGGGGTTCCGGCTATCAAAGAAGACGATCCGGATTGGACCGCTTCCGTTATCATGAATAATGCCTTCGGAGGCAGTATGAGTTCACGTTTATTCCAGGAAGCAAGAGAAAAAAAAGGATTAACTTACAGTATCTATTCCAGTCTCTCGGCCTATTCTATGGGCGGATATCTGTCGGCTTATGCCGCTACCAGTCATAAGTATTTAAAAGATGTGGTCAGGATTATTTTAGAGCAGCTTTATGATATTTTAGACAAGGGTTTAAGCGATGAGGAGTTAGAAAAATCAAAGCAACAAATAAAAGGAAGCTTATTATTAAATTTAGAATCGACCAGTACGGTAATGCAAAAGCTGGCTAAATATGAGATGATCTACGGCCGCGTGATTACAACGGAAGAAACTTTAGAGCGTTTGATGCGGGTGACGCATGAAGATATCCGTCGCGCCTGCAAACGAATTTTTATCAAAAATAATCTATTAATGTCCCTGGTGGGGGCAAAAGAAGCTGATTTTGATTTGAACGATATGTTATAAAAAAGAGGTGAATCCCTTTGAGTGATTGCCCAATCCAGGTACAGACTTTTGAACATTATCAGGGATTGTCTTTGCCTGCTTATCAAACGGAGCAGGCCGCCGGTGCCGATTTGTTGGCTGCGATCGACACAAATATCTGTTTAAAACCGGGGGAGCGATCTATGATCCCTACCGGTATCGCCATTGCGCTACCTTTGGGATTTGAAGCGCAAGTGCGGCCGAGGAGTGGACTTGCTACCAAGTTTGGTGTTACGCTATTGAATTCTCCCGGTACAATAGATGCAGATTATCGCGGCGAAATCAAGGTTATTATGATCAATTTAGGCACGGAAGATTTTGTCATTTCCAGAGGGATGCGGGTTGCCCAGATGATTATCGCCCAAGTATCCCGTGCTGTTTGGCAACCTGTTGTAGAGCTTCCGTCTACGGAAAGGTCCTCAGGAGGATTTGGGCATACCGGTGTTTAAATTAGCATAGCCTTCTTTTTGTTTGCATATCTATGAATTAAAAACGTAGACAAAGAGGGGGTATTTTTATGCGTTTAAGTGAGTTCGCCGGCAAAAGGATTATCAATATTTATAACGGTGGTATTTTAGGGACGGCGGGGGACTCTGATCTGCTTGTCAATCCGGATACCGGAGTTATAAAAGAAATTATCTTACCTCCTGCACGAAAGCTGACAGGGAATAAAAAACAGATCTCCATTCCCTGGGATGCCGTTAAAAAAATCGGTTCGGAAGTCATTGTAGTTGATGTGGATGAATCCGGACGATATTTTCGCTAATACTTTTTATCGATCACATTTATAAGCAGGATTTTAACTTTTTTTAAGGAATTAAACGAAGAAGCAAATCGGAATTCATCAGATGTTAGGAGTGGAAAAGATGCCACGAATCAAAATTATAATCAATGGAGCCGCAGGCAAAATGGGGAAAGCGATGGCTTTGGGGATTATTGGAGAAAAAGATCTTAAAATAGTGGCGGCCGTAGATTTAAAATCAATCGGTAGCGACCTGGGTTTGATTTGTGGTATTGATCCCAGTGGAATTTTAATCGAAAATGATCTGGCCAAGGCAATTGAACGGACAAAACCGGATGTTTTGGTTGATTTTACCAATCCGCAAGCTGTATTAAAGAATATTCACATTGCCGTTCCACAAAAAGTAGCTTGTGTGGTTGGCACAACAGGTTTGAACAATTATGAGTTAGACCAGGTAAATGAATTGGCTTTAAAATACAATACATCCGTATTTATCGCACCCAACTTTGCCTTGGGAGCTGTTTTAATGATGGAATTTGCCAAAGAGGCAGCTAAATATTTTCCCCATGTAGAAGTGATTGAACGTCATCATGACCAAAAGCTCGATGCCCCTTCTGGCACTGCAATAAAAACTTTAGAAATGATCGGGGAAGTTCGTACAGTCTTTTCACAAGGGGCAACTAATGAATTTGAAAAAATACCCGGTTCTCGCGGCGGTGATTTTCATGGCGCCCGTGTTCATAGCGTACGTTTGCCGGGATATATTGCAACGCAAGAAGTTATTTTTGGTAGCGTTGGGCAACTGTTGACTATAAAACATGACGCGATGAGCAGGGAATGCTTTTTGCCAGGACTTTTGTTGGCAATTCGTAAAGTTCGGTCAATAAAGGGTTTGGTAAGTGGTCTGGACAAGATCATTACCTAATCAAAATGCATACATGCTGCCGCATGCTTGGGAATAGATGCTCTTTTTACCTTCTAGCTGCCAAATTATTAGAATTATTGTAAGGATATATCCGTATAATTTCAGATGGACAATTTACCTCACTATCTTTGGCCACATATATTGTAGTAAAGAACAGGGCACAAGGGGAGTGAGGTTTTTGTTTGCAGCAAAAAAGAATACGAAAGATCCGAAAGATCCGAAAAATTTGAATTTCCATATTCCCAAAATAAAAGTGGCTGTTTTAGGTGGAGACTTACGGGAAACCATCCTAATGGTCGGACTTTTGGAATATGGATATCAAGTATATGCGTTTGCTCACGCTCCGGAAGAATTACCGGAAGGCGTTGTTTTTTGTGAGAATGTTGCCGAGGCTTTGCAAAATGCGCAAGTTGTTATTTTGCCGATGCCGGGCGTGAGAGAAAACGGGATCATCTATACGGAAGATGGTTTGCCGTGTTATCTGGAAGAAAATGATCTGGCGCTCCTGGAATGGGAAACGCCCATTTTAGTTGGTGTCGCCTCATCCTATTTAAAAAATATTACCCAAAAATACGGTTTGGATTTAATCCTATTAGCAGACAGGGATGATATCGCAATTGCCAATGCTGTTCCGACTGCCGAGGGAGCCATTGCTTTAGCCATTGAAAAAAGTCCTTATGTATTAGATAGGGCCTTAATATTAATTTTGGGGTTCGGAAGAGTAGGGCAAGCCTTGGCGCCTAAGCTACATGCTCTGGGCGCTGATGTAGTCATCGCAAATCGAGGAAGCAAACGGGCTGATTTAGCATCCGGCCAGGGTTTTAATCTGGTGGACTGGGATCATTGGCCTCAAATTGCCACAAAATGCAAAGTGATTTACAATACAATACCAGCCGATGTGATCACAGAAGCACAAATCAGTCAATTTGAAAAACATACCTTGATTATCGACCTGGCGGCAAATCCCGGCGGTACAGATTTTACCGCCGCCAAAAAATATGGGATCAGAGCCGTTTTAGCCTCTGGGTTACCTGGAAAAGTTGCGCCAATCACAGCCGGAGAATTAATGGCACGGCTTTATCCTCCTATCATAGAAGAAAAGATTGCCGAAAAGAGGAGGAATCGTTCATGAATCCTTTTTTTAGCAAAACCTTTGATCCATCCGCATATCAAACAGAGGAGGATATTATCAACTTTTTTCAGCAAAACCAGATTACGATGGGGTATGCCCTTACGGGTTCCCATTGTACATTGGCTGAGTCTGTTCGCGAGATGGCAGTTTTACGGGATTTGGGAATCAAGCTGACAGCGATTATATCCTTCAGCGTCAAAAATTATGATACCAAATTTGGCAACGCGGCCGATTGGCGACAAAAGTTAATCGAGGCCTCCGAGAACCCCAAAATTATCGATACGATTATGGACGCTGAACCAATCGGTCCTCAAAGTTTGTTCGATGTCGTCATAATTGCCCCCTGTTCCGGCAATTCTTTGGCTAAGCTTGCTAACGGGATCGCCGATACGCCTGTTCTAATGGCTGCAAAGGCCCACTTACGTAATCTAAAGCCATTGGTCATTTTTACTTCCAGTAATGATGGATTGGGTGTCAACTTTGCCAATATTGGTAGGTTAATGAATTATAAAAACGTCTATTTTGTCCCTTTCGGACAGGATAATCCTATCGCCAAAGCAAATTCTCTGATGGGTGACTTTAAAAAACTACCGCAAACGGTGATTCATGCTTTAGCCGGAAAGCAGATCCAGCCTCTTTTATTACAGTATGATAAATAGTTGCAACTGCAAACTATTGGTGCTATAATGCTATAAATAGAGAGAGATCAAATACAAAAAACAACCATTGATAGTTGGAGGCTGGGTATGATGAAAAAATATTATAATGTAGCCATCGTTGGCGCTACGGGCGCGGTCGGTCAGGAATTGTTAAAAGTATTGGCTGAAAGAGATTTTCCTATTGATAATTTAACGCTCCTTGCAACGGAACGTTCGCAAGGTAAAAAAATAAATTTTAAAGGCAAAGAATATGCGGTTGAAGTGACAACGCCGGATGCTTTTGAAGGTTGCGACATTGCGCTTTTTGCCGGCGGTGAAGCCAGTAAGCTCTATGCACATGAAGCTGTAAAAAGAGGCGCTGTAGTGATTGATAACAGCAGTACATTCCGTTATGATCCGGAGATTCCCTTGGTCGTGCCGGAAGTCAATCCGGAAGATGTCCGGTGGCATAAAGGGATTATTGCCAATCCCAATTGCTCAACTATTCAAATGGTCGTCGCGTTAAAACCTCTGCATGACGCGGCACGAATCAAACGCATTGTCGTATCAACATATCAGGCAGTCTCCGGCGCCGGCGCCGAAGGAATCACAGAATTAAGGGAACAAACGGAAAAGTTAAGCCATAAAGAGATTTGGTGCAATATAAAAGATCAAACCAAAGAACAAGCGGATAAGATTTCCGGTTCTGCAGCTGTTTCCACATTACGCGAGCAGTTTAATAAAATTGCATCTAGCAATACTGCCGGCGAAATCCGAGAACAACTGGAAAAGCTTGGCAACACTGCCGCACTACAAGGAATCAAGGAACAATTGGAGAAGATTGCTCAAAGCGAAACTATTAGCGATATGAAAGAGCAACTGAGCAAATTCAATATTAGCAGCGAGGTGGAAAGCAAAGTATTCCCCTATCAGATCGCCTTTAACTTAATTCCGCATATCGATGTCTTTTGTGACAATGATTATACTAAGGAAGAAATGAAGATGGTTTGGGAAACGCAAAAAATGTTTCATGATCCTGATATCAAAGTTTGTGCGACGACGGTTCGGGTTCCTGTTTATCGCAGTCATTCGGAATCTATTAACATTGAATTGGAAAAACCGCTTACTCCAGATGAGGCCAGGGAAATTTTGAAGAATGCCCCCGGTGTTGTCGTGGTGGATAATCCGGCCCAAAAACAATATCCGATGCCGCTTTTTGCCAGCGATACAGATTTGGTTTATGTTGGCCGCATCCGCAGAGATATTTCTACGGATAATGGGTTGGTACTGTGGGTAGTCGCTGATCAGATCCGCAAAGGAGCTGCTACAAATGCCATTCAAATTGCTGAGTTGTTGGTTGCTCAAGATTTGATAAAATAGGCGATAAACTTTATTTTCAAAAATTGTAGGGGGTTAAGATAATGGATTTCGGCAGTGTTATTACAGCCATGGTTACTCCTTTTTCTCAGGATGGGCAGGTGGATTATCAAATGGTAGAGGAATTGGTACAGTATCTATTTGCCAATGGCTCTGACTCTGTCCTTGTGAATGGCACAACGGGCGAGAGTCCGACATTGAGCAAAGAAGAAAAGCTTGCTATCATGAAGACCGCTGTCCAGGCTGCCAAAGGGAAAGGAAAAATCATTGCCGGAACCACCAACTATAATACAGCTGATTCAATAGCTATGACCAAAGAAGCGGAAAAAACCGGTATAGACGCAATTTTAGCCGTGACTCCGTATTATAACAAACCACCTCAAGAAGGTCTATATCAACATTTTACGGCAATTGCAGCATCGACATCTTTACCGGTTTTTTTGTATAATATTCCGGGTAGAACCAATTGCAATTTGCTTCCCGAAACAGTTTTGCGCTTGTCCAAAATCGTTAATATTGTCGGTATTAAAGAATCCTCCGGTAACCTAAACCAGGTGGGAGAAATAATCAGCTTAGTTGATAATGATTTTATCGTATATAGTGGCGATGATTCCATGGTACTGCCCTATATGTCTTTGGGTGCCAGGGGGATATTTAGTGTAGCCAGCCATTTAAAGGGGTTAAGAATAAAAGAGATGGTATTAGCTTTTCAAAATAATGACCTTAAAACGGCGCAAAAGATATATTATGAACTTTTGCCCATGTTTACCAATCTCTTTGTAACAACGAATCCTATCCCCATCAAATATTGCCTTAATCGGGTGAATATCTTAGTTGGACCATGCCGTCTTCCGATGACCGGAATGACAAGTAATGAGAGAACTATTTTGGATAAGATGTTAGCCAGTTATGGGTTGGAATATACATATAATTGTTGTTGATTGCATATTTGATTATGTAGTGTTCTTAAATGAAGTTACATCAAAACTGGGCTGTTATGGCGATTATCGGCCGCAAAACGACGGACAACCATTGAAAACGGCTTGTAACTATGATATGACTATGGTATAATAAACAATAAGGATTGTCATGGATATGTTTACTGCCTGTGATATGTGCTCATAGGCAGTAATTTGTGTTATAGATTTTTATTGATTATAACCGCCTGAATCTTTTTACAGACGGATACTGATAGTTCTATATGGATATACTGCATATATTGGTTGCGGACATGTTAGAAATACATAGATCCTGTAAGCCTATTTTCTTATGTGCCTTTTTGTCAATCTGAATATTAGCGTCGGGCTGTTGCTTTTGATGCTATAAATAAAAAAATGAATATAGAATGGAGAATACATGGAAAATAACAATGACAACTATCGTTTAATGGAAAATAATTTGGACGATAGCAAAAAGAAGCAAAAAAGATACTATGGTGGTAAAAAGAAAGAGGTCCCTTCGGCGAATGCGGGAGAGATTAAAAAGCCAAATACCGCAGATCAACAAGAAAAGGGAACCAATCTCGGCAATCCTGTTAAGAAAAAGGCAGCTAATTACAGTGGGTCAAATACCCAAACAGCTGCAACAGGTTCTCTCAAGCAAAATATATCGGAAACAACTCAAATTCCAGCTAAACAACATGGCAAGACTACTCTACCTGCTAAAAAACGTGAAAATAAGACTTTTGAACTGGATCCACTAGAAAAAAAGCTGCAGATAATTCCCTTGGGTGGCCTGGGGGAAGTCGGCAAGAATATGACTCTAATTAAATATGAGGATCATATCATCGTCATTGATGGGGGAGTCATCTTTCCGGAAGACGAGCTTCTAGGTGTGGATATGGTCATACCGGATTATTCCTATTTACTGGCTAACAAAGACAAACTGCGTGCTTTTATTTTGACGCATGGACATGAAGACCATATTGGGGCAATGCCATATATTTTACAAAATCTGACTGCTCCGGTATATGGCTCCCGGTTTACGCTGGGGCTTTTAAAAGGAAAGTTAATTGAGCATCATGTCAGTGCTGATTTAAAGGAAGTCTCTCCACGTCAAAAGGTGACGATTGGTCCTTTTGAAGTAGAGTTTATTCGTGTCGCCCACAGTATACCCGATTGTATGGCTGTGGCTGTTCATACGCCAATAGGAACCGTCTTGATGGTCAGTGACTTTAAGATGGATATGTCGCCAATCGATGGACAACTGACAGACTTTGGGCGTTTGTCCCGTTTGGGGGAAGCCGGAGTGCTATTATTGCTGGCCGATAGTACCAATGCGGAAAAGGAAGGTTTTACACCTTCAGAAAGAACGGTGGGAGAGGCTTTTGACCGGATCTTTTTTGCCGCAAAAGGGCGAATTATTTTAACGTCATTTGCGTCGAATGTCCACCGTATTCAGCAGGCGGTTTGGTCTGCGCAACGTGCTGGTAGAAAAGTTGCCATTGTGGGGCGCGGTATGCAAAATGTGTCCAGCATAGCCATGGAATTGGGGTATCTCAAAATACCGTCCGATTTGCTCGTGGATATTGAACAAGTCAATTACTTGCCGGCGAATAAAATTTTGATTTTAACGACCGGCTCACAAGGGGAGCCTCTTTCCGGTTTAACTAGGATGTCGATGGGGGAACACCGTCAAGTCCATATCATTCCCGGGGACTTAGTGATCGTATCTGCTACCCCAATCCCCGGTAATGAACGGTTGGTAGGGAAGACCATTGATAATTTATTCCGTCAAGGTGCGATGGTGATCCATGAAAAAGGGGAAAAGATCCATGTATCCGGTCATGCCAGCCGTGAAGAGCTGAAGGTATTGCTCAATATGATCAAACCGAAATTCTTTATACCTGTTCACGGAGAATACCGGATGCTTTATAAACATGCTTTATTGGCACAACAGATTGGTATGGATGAAAAAAACATCTTTATTCTAGAAAACGGCCAAGTATTGGATGTCAGCCGCCGTGGTTGCAAGATCAACGGCACTGTACCCTCAGGTAGGGTCTTTATCGATGGTCTTGGTGTTGGAGATGTGGGGAATGCTGTGCTAAAAGATAGAAAACTGCTCTCTGAAGGTGGAGTTGTAATCGTTACTCTTGTGATAGATGAAAAATCAAAACAAGTAGTCGGCGGTCCGGAAATATTTTCACGGGGATTCATATTTGAAAGGGATTATGAGCATATTATCAGTGAAGCAAAAAATAAAGTGGACAGCCTTTGTACAAAAGAAAAGTTGGAAACGACGGATATTGAGAGCTTAAAAAATCAAATCCGCAATACTACCAGCCGCTTTTTGTTCGATTACATTGGTCGCAGACCAATTGTAGTTCCGATTATTACAAAAATATAATTATACTGAAAGAGCTGTCTTGAAAGTTTCTATATTTTTTGCACTTAATTTAAGGAGGGAACTTTTTTGTTTGTAGATAGCTCTTTTTCTATGGGGGAATTGTCTTTTAGAAATGAATTAAATCCTGATCTGATGCCTAGTTCCGATGATGAAGAAGACAAATCGCCAAGCCCCAATGAGACATTAAACGAATACGGGGAACTAAATTTGCCGAAGGTAAAGTCCAATATTCACGTGATTACCATTGTCGGACAAATTGAAGGGCACTTGGTTATGCCGCCACAAAATAAGGCAACCAAATACGAGCATATTATCCCACAACTGGTTGCCGTTGAACAAAGCAAGGAAATCGAAGGTTTGATTGTAATTTTAAATACCGTCGGAGGGGACGTGGAAGCTGGTTTGGCTATCGCCGAAATGATTGGATCGTTGACAAAACCGACTGTTTCTTTGGTTTTGGGGGGCGGACATTCTATCGGTGTACCGATTGCCGTATCCGCACGTACGTCTTTTATTGCGCCAACAGCTACGATGACCATTCATCCGGTACGCCTAACAGGCATGGTTATCGGTGTGCAACAGAGCTTTGATTATTTGGAACGTATGCAAGAACGTGTAATCAGTTTTGTTACAACTCATGCCAATATAACTCCCGAAAAGTTTCGCGAATTAATGATGACAACCGGAGAACTAGCACGGGATGTAGGAACCATCGTTGTCGGACAAAACGCCGTGGATACGGGTCTAATCGATCGCGTTGGCGGTTTGGGAGATGCTATTGCCTGTTTAAAAGAAATGATATCAAAAGAAAAAACAGCTGAACGGACAAAAGTCAGGACCAGTAAACCTAAAAATAGCACTACAAAAGCAAAAAGAAACGACAAAAAAGAAGGTGCTAAGTTATGAGTATTATTTGGAGCATAATTCCGGAAGAGATTATATTTGCTTCTAGTGATTATGCCACCTGTTTGGGTTTTATGGGCTCCGATCAAGGGGAGGTAAATGGTTTAACAAAAGCAAATTATCTTGGAAGGGATGTAGTCTTATTGCGTTTATCCAATGGCAGAGGTAGGATCATGTCCCTTTTAAGTACGGACCCGGCAGATTTTATGGATACCCGTTTTGCGCCAAACGGTGAGATCAATTTTCCAGAGTCGAACGAGCTGCAATAAAAAGAAAGATTGTCTGGTTGTAAATAGATTTTTTTAAATGCCCATGTTATAATATAGTCACATAGCGGCTGGCTTTACCTAGAGGTTTACCTGGGTAAAGCCTTAAACGGTTTTGCAAAGTAAAACCGTTAGTGACTATATTTCGCCATGAATTTAAGCGGCAGAATCGATACTTAAAGTAGGCTACAGGTTGTACGCAAATAGATACTGTTATGCATAAGTTTTATGGTATAATATCTACATAAAAGTGTTATTCAAAACCATGCCCTGCAACCCGGTCGAGCAATGCGGATCTTACGTCATTGCTTAAATCTGCTTTTCTCACCACAACGCTGCTATAATATAATATATAGTAATTTGAGTATTTATCTAGTTTTACATTCAATATTTAATATCACAAAATTCAAGAGGGTGAAAAAGAAATGCCTGCAAAAAAGTCGGCAGCAGTAAAGAAAAATAATAAATATAAGATTAGCAAGAAGCAAAATGCAAGAAATCGGGAAATAAACGGGATCATTATGATTGCATTTGCTCTCGTCTTATTTATCAGTCTGCTTTTTTCACCTCAAACAGCCGCTCAAACCGGTGATATTGGTGCAATTGGCCTGTTCTTGGTAAAGGTGATGAAAATATTAGCCGGTATGGCTGCAGTCATTTTTCCAATCTCGTTGCTGATTTCAGGATTTATTAGCTTTACTGGACGGAACAAAAGGACAACCTTTCAAGGTCTCGGATTGATTCTCTGTTTCTTCGCTTTTCTTGCTTTGTTACATATTAATCAACCGATGGCAGCTTTTGCGGACTATATCTTTGTCACGGCTTGGTCGGGGGTAGGGGGCGGGGTTTTAGGCGCACTCATATCATTCTTTTTGTTAATGGCATTCGGGAAAATACCGGCCATTATTATTTTGCTTTCTGTCTTGATCGTCGGCTTGATTTTATTGACAGAAAGATCCTTATTTGCCTTCTTTAAGAAAATTAAAGCTCCTTTAAATGCATTTACTTCAGACAAATCATCAGATTATGAACAAAAAAATGAGCATGTAGACAAAGCGGGCGGAAAAAAACAGGAGCCGGTTATCATTTTAGGTGATGAAGGTCATTCTCCGCTCACAAACAGCCCGGAGTCAAAATTTGGTTTACAGAATCCCAAGCCAAACCAGTTTACAAAAGATTTTATGCCCTCGATTACGGGTACAGATAGTTCGGTTCATCCGGAACAAAAGATCAACTCTTCCGAGTCTTATCAACCTCAAAAAACACAGGAAGAGAAAGGCGATGTGGCAATACAAGTGGATGAAAATGATTCGTCATCGCAGGATTATACGCTGCCGCCGGTAAGCTTATTGCCGGCAGTTGTAAAAATCCGGAATCCACGCATGGATAAGGTGATAACGGACTCTATTGCCATCTTAGAACAAACATTGGATAGCTTTGGCGTAAAAGCCAAAGTAGTACAGGTTGTAAGAGGCCCCGCCGTAACGCGATATGAGCTCCAACCGGCTCCGGGAGTGAAGGTGAGCCGTATTACCAGTCTGACAGATGATATCGCGCTGTCGTTGGCTGCTTCGGATGTCCGGATAGAAGCCCCGATCCCAGGCAAATCGGCGATCGGGATTGAAGTACCGCGCAAAGAGACTTCGGCCGTATACTTCCGGGAATCGATCGAAGGAGAAGCATTTAGAAACGCTCCCTCTAAGCTATCATTTGCTTTAGGCAAAAACATTGGTGGAGAAGATATCATCGGCGATCTAACCAAGATGCCGCATCTTTTGATTGCCGGAGCTACAGGCAGTGGTAAAAGCATTTGTATTAATTCGGTGATTAGCAGTTTTTTATACAAGGCCAAGCCAACAGAGCTCAAATTATTATTGATTGATCCTAAAAAAGTAGAATTGACCAATTATAGTAATTTGCCTCATCTGATGGCGCCTGTTGTGACGGACTCAAAGAAAGCCGCCAATTATTTAAAATTTGTGGTCAATGAGATGGAAAACCGCTATACTATATTTGCTGCTTGTGGCGTAAAAGATTTTGAGCGATATAATGAACGGAAACCAGAGAACCCATTGCCATATATTGTTGTCGTCATCGATGAGTTGGCAGATCTGATGATGGTTGCCGCTGCGGAGGTGGAAGATTCCATCTGCCGCTTGGCACAAATGGCACGTGCGGCCGGTATTCATTTGCTAGTGGCAACGCAACGGCCTTCTGTCGATGTGATTACCGGCCTGATCAAGGCCAATATCCCTTCACGCATCGCCTTTGCCGTCAGCTCCAATACCGATTCACGCACCATTTTGGATATGGCCGGTGCGGAGAAATTGTTGGGCAAGGGGGACATGCTCTATCATCCGGTCGGGGCAACCAAACCGATACGTATTCAGGGTACTTACATCGGAGAAAAAGAGATTAAATCTTTGGTGGATTATTGCAGTACTCAAGGGAAACCCCGTTTTTCGGAAGAGGCGATTGAAATTGCCACAACTTCTGAAAAACAAGCGGAATTGGAAGAAGTGGACGATAATCTGTTTTATGATGCTGCCCGTATGTTGATTACAACCGGTCAGGCATCTACCTCTTTCTTGCAGCGACGGTTCCGGATAGGTAACCCACGGGCAGGACGTTTGATTGATATCATGGAACAAAAAGGGATTGTCAGCGGACCGGACGGTTCCAAGCCCCGAAATATATTAGTGACAATTGATGAATTCGAGGAGAGATTTGGTAGTGGGGGATAATGAACAAATTGATTTTCAGACAGCAAAAGCTATCGCTAATGGATTGTTTGTGGATGTCCGTTCAGAAAGCGAGTATGCGGTAGACCATATCCCCGGTTCTGTATCTTTACCTATTTTTTCTGACTCAGAAAGAGAACAGATTGGACAAGTTTATCGTCAAATCAGTCCCGCCCAGGCACGATTTTTAGGTTTGGAAATGATTGCGCCCAAGTTACCGGAATATCTGAAATCTTTGAATCGGCGGTCGCAAGGCCAAACACCGATTCTTTATTGTTGGCGTGGCGGTATGCGTTCGGAAGTTGTCAGCGCGATGGCAAAAATAATGCATATCCATTGCTATCGTTTATCAAGAGGGTATAAGGCTTATCGCAGTACGGTTGTTACTTTTTTTGAATCTTTACCGGCTTACCGCATCTATCAGTTACAGGGGTTGACCGGAGTCGGCAAAACGGCTATTTTGCCTTGTTTGAAGGAATTAGGCATTCAAACCTTGGATTTAGAAGGGATGGCATGCAACCGTGGATCGGTATTCGGTGGCGTTGGTCTTGCAGATCAGCCCAGTCAGAAGATGTTCGAATCCCTCTTATGGCAAGAACTATCACTTTTAAATCCCCAAAAACCAATCATTGTGGAATGTGAAGGGAGAAGAATCGGCCGCCTACTTTTGCCGGATCCTTTTTTTCAACAGATGCGTAAAGGTGAACGTATTTTGGTTTATGATTCCTTAGAAAATCGAATTGAGCGCATCATCCAAGAATATACGCAAACAGCAAGTATGGACGAAGTTCTCTTAGCTTTAGACGGTTTAAGTAAAAGTCTGATCAAATCAAAAATAATTGAGCTGCAACAAATGCTTAAAGCAGGTGAATTGAAACTTTTTATAGAATCTTTATTGGTCAATTATTATGATCCTTTCTATCGTTATCCAAGTCACTCTGAGCGAAGTGTTATCTTGAGCGTAGATGGAGCAATATCCGCCGACGCTGCTTTAATTTTGAGTAAATTTTTTACTCAAATGGGATAGAATTAATTTATAGGAGTGAATGATTGATGGAGGAAATCGGTAAATATCTGAAAAGAGCCCGATTGGATCGGAAGCTTTCTTTGTCAGATATTGAACAGGATACGAAAATTTCCAGTCGGTATTTAAAAGCATTGGAGGAAGATGACTTTAATGCTTTGCCAGGCAGGACTTATGCCATAGGTTTTTTGCGTACCTACAGCAGGTATCTGTCTTTGGATGACCAGCATTTAGTTGATATATTAAAAGGTTTTTATAATAAAGATGATCAGGCAGAAGCCTTTTTAGTAATGAAACCTCCAACCGAGGTACCTGCCGATCCTGAAGCTATGTCCTATGTTAATAAAAGAAAATTACAACCATGGAAAGTTCTTTTCCTGGTTTTATTGGTGGGTGGTTTGGCTGTTGCTGGTGTTTTATATTATGTAGGGACAGGGGACCAATCAGGAACCGCCCAGACAAATAATCCTTCATCCCAAGACCCGACTCAAACACCATCATCCGGAGATGATAATACCAATACTCCTACCCCAGGCAATACACCGTCAACAAATGGTACACCATCGAACACCCAAACGGATACCCCAAATAATCCTACGACTCCCGCAACACAAACCGAAGGGTTGGAACTTTTAATCAGCGCTGATTACGGGAATTGTTGGATTAAAGTGACTGCCGACGGCCAAACAACAGATTTTACACTTTCCAAGGGTGGTTCCAAAACCATTGTAGCAAATGAGTATATCACCATCAAGCTTGGTTCTGCGGGAGCTGTTCGGTTAACTTTAAATGGACAGGAACAACCTGCTTTGGGTCAAATTGGTGATGTTGTGTCGACAACTTATCGCGTTGAACAATAATACATGGGGGAAATCAATGCAGTCTCTTTCTGTTTATTTAATCAATCTTGGTTGTGCCAAAAACTTGGTAGATAGTGAATTGATGACCGGTCTGTTGCAAGCTGGTCATTTTCATGTCGTAGAGGATCCGGCTCTGGCGCATATTATCATCGTCAATACTTGCGGTTTTATTCGGTCTGCTAAAGAAGAGTCCATTGCAGCTTTATTGGAACTGGCGCAATATAAAAAAACAGGTAACTGTTCTTTATTAATTGCAGTTGGTTGCATGGTGGAAAAGTATGAGCAGGAGATGCGGGAAGCCATGCCGGAAGTTGACGAATACCTGGGAACCAACCGCTATCAAGAAATTCTTCCCATCCTTTATCGGCATTTTCCTCAATATGTTCGACACACCAATTTACCACATAATCTTTATTTGATGCGCCAATTGACAGATCCTAAGTTTTCTGCTTATATAAAAATTGCCGAGGGCTGCAATAATTGTTGCAGTTATTGTCTGATTCCGCAGTTGCGTGGTCCATACAAAAGTCGTAAGATGGAAGATATTATTCAAGAAGCTGCCGAGTTGAAAAGCCAGGGCGTTCTGGAGCTCAATGTGGTGGCGCAGGATACTTCAAATTATGGCCATGACCTTTACGGCAAACCGATGCTGCCCGCATTGTTGGAGCAGCTGGCAAAGTTAGATTTTACTTGGATTCGTCTTTTATATGTTTATCCAACTTTGATCGATGAAACTTTACTATCCGTAATAGCTGCCCATAAAAATATTTGCCATTATTTGGATATCCCCTTACAACATGGCGATAGCCGCATCTTGAAAGCCATGAACAGGCGGGGGGATGTGGACTTGATTAAAGAGAAGGTAGCGCTCTGCCGTAAAATAGTGCCGGATATTGCCTTAAGGACAACCATGATGGTTGGCTTCCCCGGAGAGGATAAACGTGCCTGGTTAAATATGCTTCAGTTCTTGTCGGAAATGCAGTTTGACTGGGTGGGTGTATTTGCCTATTGCAGGGAGGAAGATACTCCTGCGGCGACTTTTGCTCACCAGGTTAGGGAATCGACCAAACAGACTCGTTTGGATCTTACTATGCAGCATATAGCTCAAATCACAGCTATAAATTTGCAAAAATATATCGGTATGACGCTCGACGTTTTAGTTGAAAAGGAAGCGGAGCAATTACCCGATTGGGTCAAAAAAAGGCCCAAGGATGGTATCTGGTATCAAGGGCGCTCTCAATACCAGGCTCCGGAAGTAGATGGAATGATTTATTTTTGTCCCAAAGAATGTGGTCGTGTATTAAAACCGGGGACTTTTGAAAAAGTATTGATAACAGCAAGTGATATTTATGATTTGCGAGGAGAGTTAAAATGACATTAGCCAATAAGATAACTTTTTTCCGCATTTGTTTGATTCCGGTATTTGTCGTCATAGCATTATTGCAAATTCCTCATGTCAGTGATTTGCTGGCTGCGGTAATTTTTGTCTTTGCCGCCGCTACAGATGCTTTGGACGGATATATTGCCCGATCACGTAATCAGATTACCGTTTTGGGCAAATTTTTAGATCCTTTGGCGGATAAGCTTTTGATTTGTTCCGCCTTGATCGTTTTTGTACAAATTGGCAGGGTAGACGCTTGGATTGTGATTCTGATTATTATGCGGGAATTTGCGATTACCGGATTACGCACCATCGCTGTATCTGAAGGTGAGGTTGTGGCTGCGTCCCCCTTGGGTAAACTGAAAACCATATCGCAAATCATAGCCGTTACGGCTTTATTTTTACAAAATACCATTGTTTTGCAAAGCTTTATGTCTCCGTTTGCCGCCCATGTCTTTGCGCAAATTTTATTGTATCTGGCTTTGTTTTTTACGCTTTATTCCGGTGTGGATTATATTTGGAAGTGCAGAACCTTTTTGTTCACCAAAAATGCTAAATAAATGCTAAATAAGGGTGGAGTTTTGGATGTCTGAAATAGAAAAATTAGCTCAATCCATTATCCATAGTCTAAAAACGCAAAACAAGACGATTGCAACGGCTGAATCCTGCACGGGTGGGAAAGTTGCAGCCGTTTTAACGGATGTGCCAGGTAGCTCTCTATCTTTTGCTTATGGGTTTGTTACCTACAGTGATGAGGCAAAGCAAAAAGTTTTGCAGGTCCCTGCGGATCTTTTATCCGACTATACCGCCGTCAGCAACCAGGTGGCTATTGCCATGGTGACGTGTGCGCTTGGAGTGAGCGGCAGTGATTTTGCGGTTTCCGTTACGGGGGTTGCGGGACCATCCCAGCCCGACAATGATCATCCGGTCGGGTTGGTATATATCGCAGTGGGAAGCGCAGAACGCATCACCTGTCAGCGTTTTTTATTAACGGGGGACAGACATGCGATACGGTCAGAGAGCGTTTTAGAAGCTCTTAAAATGATCGAGGAGTTTATAAACCAGGAGCCTATTCAACAAGGATAAAGAAAGGGTTTTATCATGCTCAAAAAAACCGTCATACTGCTCATTGCATTACTTTTAGCTGCTTCATTAACCGCCTGTAATACCACGTCGGATCAAGTTTCTTTAGCCGATTTTCAAACCCAAATCTATACGCATCCCTCCGGTTATGAAATTAACATGCCCAAAGATTGGAACGTCTTTCAACAAGGCATTAATTCGGTTATTATTTATAACGCCGACAAAACTATTTCTTTAAATATCGTATCTGAAATCGGAGGTATGGATTATCATACCATGCCAGAATTGTTACAGACGGCTACTACAATGTTGGCTGAATCCATAGATGATTTATCTGTTGTTGCGGAATTATCCGACGCCGATGTCTCTACGGAAGCAGGCACGACTTCAGAAGGTAAAATCACAGCGAAAAAAACCGGGCATGAAGTTTTAAAAGGCATGACAAAAGATGGCGATCAAGTTTTGGCAGATGTTACGGCCCAAGCACCTTTAGATGGTATTCATTATTATCTGATCTTTTTATGCGGCGGTAAAGATTATACGGCAAACAGTCAGTTGTTTGAAGATATCAACAAAAGCTTTGAGCTTGTCAAAACAGAAGATGAAATTTATGGCATGTTAGATGATAAAATGGAGTTTGGCCAAGATGATGCCGATTCAACAAGCGATCAAGCAGAACCTGAGCAAGAATCGCAATAAAACTTGCGCTTGATTTTATCACCCGATTATGATATATTAACTTTCGTGGTCACATGCGGTAGTGGCGGAATTGGCAGACGCGCTAGATTCAGGTTCTAGTCCTGATTGCCAGGGTGAAGGTTCAAGTCCTTTCTACCGCACCAAAAAAGAAGGACAGGTAAAACAACCTGTCCTTCTTTTTTGGGTTTTAGTCTCTATTTTTTGGAATATGTTTCAAGCGCAAGTGTATTCACTCACTTTTGCTGCCCAAATTTACAAAATAATCATAAGTATAATCGGGCAAATAATCATAAGTATAATCGGGCAAATAATTGACAGCTCATACTTGGTTAGGAACTGTATTAGAGTTATGAAATTACTGGTATGATTTTAGGGAGCAATGTCTTAAGTAGCTATCTAGGAAATAAGGTAAGGTGTTTTTGTGCGCTAATTATATACAGCCATTATCCTTTAAAAAATTCCTTAAACAAATGCTATGAATAGACATAGCATTTGTTTAAGGAATTTTATCATCTTAACGGAAAAACGGGTACAATAAGTATCGCACAGGTTGATTATTTTAACTAAAGTTTACTTTAAATCCATTGATTTACTCTGGTTGAGAGATTAAAATAGAATCAGAGGTGATGAAAATGAAAGAAATTAATATTGCAAAAGTGCTTGTAAGCAAGCGTAAAGAAAAGGGTATCACTCAAGATGAACTGGCAAACTATATTGGGGTTTCAAAAGCATCGGTATCCAAATGGGAAACCGGGCAGAGTTATCCGGATGTTACCTTTCTGCCTATGTTAGCATCCTATTTTAATATTAGTATTGATGATTTGATCGATTACAAACCACAAATGACCAAAGAAGATATCCATAAACTATATCGAAAACTATCGTCCGATTTTACAACACAGCCTTTCGATTCGGTATTGGAAGACTGCCGTAAGGAAATCAAAAAGTACTATTCATGCTTTCCTTTGCTGGTACAAATGGGGCTCCTGATGATCAACCATCTTGAACTGATTAAAGATCCGCAGATGGTATCGTCTGTGATTGGGGAAGCCAAAGCACTTTTTGTCCGGGTTAAAGAGGAAAGTGACGATATGGCATTGATTAAAAAGGCCTTGTTTATGGAAGCTTACTCTGGTCTTGTTGCCGGTGATCCGAATTCCACATTAGAATTGCTTGAAGGAGCAGTTGAAGACGCGCTGCCGCCGGAAACGCTTTTGGCATCAGCATACCAGATGACGGGTCGCATTAAGGACGCAAAAGCTATATTGCAGGTTGGCATCTATCAGAATATCGTTGTTTTATTTAATTTTTTCCCGGCTTATCTGATGGCGTGTTCGGATGACGCACCTAAATTTGAGGAAGTGTTGCGGCGCGCAACGGATATCGCGGAAGCATTCGATATGAAGCATCTCCATCCGGGCGTACTGGTTGGCCTGTTTATTACCGCAGCACAAGGATATATGATGCAGAATAATCAAGAGAAGGCGCTTGATATGTTAGGGCAGTATACCGATATCGTTACAAGCAATATATATCCTTTAAACCTGCATGGCGACGCATTTTTTGATTTGCTGGAACCTTGGCTGGATAAACTCGATCTTGGCAACGATCTTCCTCGGGACGAAAAAACGATCAAAAAAAGTATGGCCGATGTCATTATTCAAAATCCGATATTTTCAGTGCTTTCAGAGGAAAAGGGTTTTCAAAGCATTACCAAAAAACTGCAAAAAAACATCTGACCGTTAACAGCTATAGCTAGGAGGTTTTTAATTATGGAGTATGAAAAAAGACTTGAAAGAAAACGACTGATTCTTTTTCTTACATTTGCGATTGTGATTGGCTGGTTCGTATTTTTATTGGTGCCGTTCCTTGGACTGACTTATGGAAGCTCTTTGTCAATCATCATTGTGATGGTCGCAATGTTTGTTCCTACACTGGCCAATTTATTAACCAGATGGATTACTAAAGAGGGCTTTGGCAATATGTATCTACGTCCGCGCTTTAAGGGGCATCTGAAACACTATCTGCTGATATATTTTGGGCCAACGGTCTTAATATTGTTGAGCGGTGTTGTTTATTTTCTGATTTTCCCCGGTTCGTTTGATCCAAATTTTACGGTCATAAAACAGATTACTGCCTCCACAGGAATTCCGGCAACTACCTACTTGATTATATCGATCCTTCAGATGGCTATCATTGGCCCGATTATCAATATTATACCGACATTGGGCGAAGAGCTTGGCTGGAGGGGATATCTTCTGCCAAAATTACGGGGGTTTTTCCCGGATTGGGCTGCGTTGATAATAACAGGAGCCATATGGGGGATCTGGCATATCCCTGTTATCGTAATGGGGCATAATTATGGAACCGGTTATGCGGGGTATCCATGGCTCGGTATTCTAGCCATGATCGTGTTTTGTATTGTATTGGGATTTATCGAAGGCTATGCATCCATCAAACTGCAAAGCGCGATTCCCGCCGCCATGATTCATTCGACTGTAAACGCGGGCGCTGCGTTGCCAATTTATCTGGCAACGCCCGGGTTTAACCCAGTGATCGGCCCGGCTATGACAGGTTTTGTCGGGATACTACCGTTTACTATTATAGCAGCTATACTATTAATTAGAATTAGTTCACAGAAAACAAATATCAATAATAATAAAATGGAAGTCAATTCTATTAATAATTAGGGTCAGAAAATAAAGGGTCATGTAAGAAATTACCTTACATGACCCTTTATAGTTTGAATTAAGCCCATTAAAGACTCATATAGCTCAATGGAAATATTTACACTTTTTATCATATCGTTATCGTCTAAAAACGAATTGATATTTCTATAATCAAACATAGATTAAATTCACTTTTTTTTAAGATAATCACCTCGTTTTATATACTAAAAAAACATAGATTATAAGATAATTCCACTTAAATTGTTATTGGAAGAACGGTTAAAAAAGTATATAATATATTAGGTATAACTTATTGTGATGAAAAAAATATTAAGAAGGAGAATTTATGGTGGATTATATAATTTCTGCGGCATCTACTGCCGATCTTCCGGTCGAATATTTTAATGAGCATAATATACCGCTTATTAGTTATACGTATATAGTGGATAATGAGCCATTCATTGATGATTGTCTTGAAGAATCCAGAAAGATGCTGTTTAAACGAATGAAGGAAGGCGCGATTACTTCAACTTCAATGATCAATACGTATGCTTATCATGAATTTTTTAAAAAGCTTATGGATACCGGTAAAGATGTTATCTTTCTTGATATGACCAAAAAGATTTCCCATTCCTTTTATAATGCTATGGAAGCAGCCGAACAGATACAAAATGAGTATCCCAACCAAAGGTTTTATTTAATGGATACGAATTGTGTATCCGGTGGCCTTGGGTTGCTGCTCCAAAATATGGTTCAATTAAGAGACGCGGGAAAAAAATTTGACCAAGTGATTGCTTGGGGTGAAGCAAATAAACTGAAAATCATTCACTGGTTCACAGTGGATGATCTTAATTATCTTAAACGAGGCGGACGCGTTTCCAATACTGCTGCATTGGTAGGAACGATCTTTTCAATCAAACCTGTTCTTTATGTATCAAACGAAGGTGAATTGGTATCGGGATTAAAAATTCATGGCAGACGGAAAGCCCTTTTAGAAATAATTGAAAGAATGAAGGAAGATTTTACGGAACCGGACGGCAAAGAAGTTTTGATTAACCATGCCGATTGTCTGGAAGACGCAGAGTTTATGCGCCAAAAAGTACTTGAGACCTTTCCAACAATATCAAAAATTTCGATTATGAGTTTGGGTGGCGTGGTTGGTTCGCATTGTGGTCCGGGATTATTTACGATATTTTATTTAGGCAATAAACGTTATACATAAACCTTAAAAATGGAGTTTATATTAAAAAAACAGTATGTTTTAAAATGACATACTGTTTTTTTTACCCATCAATATTATTCATCGTTTGAATAGATTAAAGTCAGATATCTTATGAGATATTTTAACAAGTTTTTATTTTTAGAGATTCTAAAACGATATACTGTCCTTTCTTAGGCGCTTCGGACATTTCTAATATACCTTCAGTTACTGTATAAACTGCCGGGGGTTGCAGCACACCATTAACAAACAGATTAAAGTATGATACATTTTGGGGGTTGGGAATGCCCTTACAGCCATACTCCCATAAAGCGTCATTGTCGGTATAGATATTCCTGATGCCGTCTGCAATTGCAATATAAAAAAGAGTATGAATACTTAACTTACGATGATAATGATCTTTTAAGGAGAGGTAAGAAACACTGATCGGTTCTCCCGCGGCAGGCACGTCTTCTGTTTTAAAATTCAGGTATCCGTTTCCTAATTCATAATTTGTTTTTGGTTGGATCATCCCATTTACAAAAAGGTCATGGAAGGACATTGAAGTTGGATCAGGCAAACCTTGGCTGCTATATTGTCTTAATTCATCTTGATTGGTATACGTTCTTTTTTTGCCGTCTGAAAGTGCGTTGTATTGGATAACGTCCGCTTTTAAGATATTGATGTTAACAAAAGAACTGGTGCACTTATCAAAGGTAAAAGATTGATAGGTTATTTTATTATTGTTGAGATATCGAGCTGTAGCTGTTGACTTAATATATATGAATACCCTGATGGAATCACTCACCATACCCCAAGAATCTAAAACCGGAACCGCCATACACTGGAAGAGAGTCGTTTTAAACCTAATATCTGTGCGGTTTTTTATCGGTAAGTGAATACAATCAGGTATGTTGAACGGAACGGTTCTTGACCTTCCCTCACAACCAAAATGAACGGTGATATATCCTTTAATGAGTACTGTATTGGCATTGTGGCAAGCAAGGTGTACTACTTGTCTTGAGCCAGTATCATTAGAGCATGACTCGAGAGTGTTGTAAAGGATAGAACCGGGTGTGTACGGGCATAAGGGATAACCATATGGATCGGATAAGTAAGCATTCAATGGAGGATACGTGTACATAAACAACCCCCTTGGACTGAAATAATATATGACAGGAACGATCGTTTAAAAATTAGATGAAACGAAATAATGAGCATCATATAATTTACACGGCGACTCCGGACAAACAATCCGGAGTCGCCGTGATCGTTTCAAGTTTTTTCTAAATATATATCCGAGTGTAAATATCTTTATAAATTTTTACACTTTATCGGGTATTCTATTTAATAAATCCACTTTATTTTTTAACTATTAAGAAATAATAGGAGCAGTAGTAACTGGAGCAAAGTTGCTTACCGTCACAACGATCCATTTATTTTCTTCGATTGTAACCGGAGCGGGGAACGTAAATACAATTTGGTCAGCAGCTACGCTGGTCAATACATCGGCTTCTTGCAATTCACCGTTGATGGTCAGTTGGGCAAAGCCGTTATCGGTTGATATCGGCACAATTCCGTCTGCTGCTACCAAGGTTCCGGAGTCGTCGGTCCAACTGGTATCTGCAATAGTCCAAACCGCTTGGGTTAAACCGCCTGCAGGCACTTGATAAAAATAGTTATTAACTACAGGATTTGATGTCGTTGTTGGTTGGGTTGCACTCATTGTGAGTTTTAATAATTGTAAAGCCATAGAATATTTACACACTTCTTTCATTAGTTTCTTAACGTCGGATATTTCAGATAATCACTGAACCATACGTTAAGTCACTATATTGTATGATTGTATCAATTAAAATGTTAATGGTGATTTTTTTAACATGCGTATGAAGACATAATGAGTTGTTTTTATTATTCGCTAAGTATAGAAAAAAGGGCTACTCTACATATGACGAGTAACCCCATGTGTTTTATATGATTAAGCCATTAGCTGTCATCTTGAGCTTCCGGGCATTCCCTTAAGAATTTTTGCTATGCTCGTAGAATGAGATCGCGCAATTCTTTTAAGTCCAAAGAGATCATCTGGATTTTTTGTCAGGAGGTTCAAACCGTAATCACAGGACAACGTTGCCTTAAAACCCATTTCTTTTAAAATGATATCGGTTTCATCGCTTGATTTGCCATATGGATAGGTAAAAGTATTGGGTATTTCACCGATATGATTATCAATTTTGTTTTGTAATTTTTCAATATCCTCTAATAGAACTTGCCGGTATTCTTCGAATGATTCTCCGGACTTTTGCATGCAGCCGATTCTTTTGTTACTATTGCTATGCAAATTATAGGTATGATTTTGAACTTCCACAAGTCCCGAGTTGACCATTTCTGCTAATTGAGTCCAGGTAACATGGGAATAATCAAGATTATCATCCGGTATATTTGTAAAATCATCGGTATTCTTTCCGATGATGGAAAATACGATTTTCATATTGTACTTTTTTAGTAGGGGTAAAACATAACGATAATTGTTAAGATAGCCATCATCGAACGATAAAATAATCGGGTTATCCGGTAAGGCGCCATAGCCGTAAATATAGTGGATCAGTTGGGTCATCGTGATGGTATTGTATTGATGTTTTTGCAGATACTTTAAATCACTTTCAAAATCATAGGGACTAATTACGTCTTTTCCCAATTTATAGGGTTTTACCTCATGATACATGATAATTGGCAGATAAATTGAATCCTCCTGATTTGCGACAGTATCTACCGCAGAATACAGTTTGGTATGGCTAATGCAAAGCAAAATAAACATGAGCAATAAAATTGCAATCTTGGGCAGGTATTTACATCTAATAATGTATATCATATTGAATAATACCTCTAAAAAGATAATATTGAAATATATGCGACTCCGGTCAAAAAATGCCAGGTTATTAAATTGTACAAAAAGATTTGAATGGTTGAAAAACTAGCCAAACTTTCACCATTTATTCAAAAAACGCTCACATAGATTATTTATGATAAAAGTATATACAAACAGGGAAGACAAAAAAAAAATTATAATATAAGTTCAGTCAAAAAGGATGGGGCGAAATGAATCAATTAAAAAAAAGAGTCAGGATCATAACAGTTATTTCTTTAATATTGCTTGCAATATTTTATTTAACCGGATGTGATGTTTCAACTACAGACAGTACAACAAGCGGTCTTTCGGTAGAATACGATGACGCCGACCTGGATGCCACATGGGATGGTACATCCGCAACGGCTATACAATTAAATGGGACTTCAATTTCTTGTGACAGCAGCTACGTTACAGTTGATGGGTCGACTGTAACGATATCCGGGGGTGGAACGTATGTCGTGGCCGGGACTTTAACGGATGGTCAAATCATCGTGAATACAGTAGATTATGATCCCGTTCGGATTGTTTTGAATGGAGCCGACATAACCTGTTCTACCGGTTCTGCCATCTATGCGCCAAAAGCAGAAAAAGTAATCCTGATTTTAGCCGATGATACGGAAAATAGAGTAACGGACGGTACTCAATATGTTTTTGCCAATAGCGAAACCGATGAGCCAAGCTCTGCTATCTTTTGCAAAGGCGATCTGACGATCAATGGCGCAGGAACGCTTACGGTTGATGCCAATTATAAGGAGGGCATTACGTCAAAAGACGAGTTGAAGGTCGTAAGCGGAAATATAGCCGTTGATGCTGCAGAGGATGGTATCCGGGGCAAGGATTTTGTCGCGATTAAGAGTGGTATCATTACCGTCAACGCTGGAGCTGATGGGATAAAATCCAATAATGACGAAGACACAGATAAGGGATTTATCTTAATTGAAAATGCTACGATTGCGATTGTGGCCGGTGAGGACGGCATTCAAGCGGAAACGAAGGTTTTGATCGAAGATGGGAAAATTCAAATCATCTCCGGCGGTGGTAGTAAAAATGGCATCAACGATGGAAATGATGGGGGATTGGGAGGCGGTTTTGGCGGTAATCCTGCTACAACTAATAGTACCACCAACAATACGAATGGCTTAAATACTAACAATACGAGTACGACATCTGCCGATTCCTCATCCGCAACGATAGACGGCACGAGCGGAAGTACTACTCAGAAACAAGGCGGGAGAGGTACACCTCCTGGGGGTACTGCAACTGATGGTAAAACAGGAAGGCCGCCCGCCGGCAATCCACCCAGTGGTGACGATGGTTCGACTACTTCTCCTGACGGCATGACGCCTCCGGATGCAACAGCCTCCGGCAATACAGTTGATGCCCAGACGAATGCGGATAGCGCAACGACCGATACCACAGATCAATCAACCGATACAACGAGAACGACTACCGAAGATACCAGTATGAAAGGGATTAAAGCCGGTACTGATGTGAGCATCACCGGCGGAATGATCGATATTGATTCGGCGGACGACTCTATCCACAGCAATGATAGCATTTCCATCACCGGCGGAACGATCACAATTTCTTCAGGTGATGATGGCATCCATTCCGATACTTCCATGACAATTAATGGCAGCACAATCACTATCAGCAAATCCTATGAAGGGCTTGAAAGCGCTGTAATCACTATCAACGGTGGAATCATCTCCATTGTATCCAGCGATGACGGTATTAATGCCGCAAGTGGAAATGATAGTTTGTCTGTCAACGGTCGTCCAGGACAAAATAGTTTTCAAGCCAAGGAAGGCAATGATTTGATCATCAATGATGGAACTATCGTAATTGAATCAGGTGGAGACGGCATAGATGCAAACGGATCGATCGAAATGAATGCCGGAACCGTCATAGTCAATGGACCTACGTCTAGTGGAAATGGTGCCTTGGATTATGGCAGCACTTTTAATCTAAACGGTGGAGTTTTGATCGCTGCCGGTAGTTCCGGGATGGCTCAGACTACTAGTGATACCTCTACGCAAAATTCCGTGATGATTACATTTGATTCCACCATCGAGGCCGGGACGCTGATCCATATTGAAAGCGAATCCGGTGAAGACATTTTAACATTTGCTCCCACCAAACAATACCAGACTGTTGTATTTTCTTGTGCTGATTTAAAAGAAGGAAAAACGTATCTGGTCTATACCGGAGGCAGTTATGACGGTACGGATGCAGACGGAGTATACAGCGGAGGAACCTATACAGGTGGAACAGAATATGCAAGTTTTACCGTTTCCGGAACTGTAACAAAGGTTGGGTCTAGTAGTAAGCAAGGGCAAATGGGTGGCGGTGGGAAACAGTGGGGTAATACTCAGAAGAATGATAATCAAACAAGTACAACTACGACGCAATAATTTATAATCTAAAAAAACCGTATTTATTTACTTAAAATGAATGCGGCTTTTTTTATTAACTTTGTTTAATATGTTATAATAAAAGTGTATAAATAATATACAAAAAGAATAATGAATGGAGGGATAGTATGATACTTACTACTACGCCGAACATAGAAGGTAAACAAATTGTTGAATATTATGGCATCGTCTTCGGGGAGGTGATTGCCGGAGTCAATGTCGTAAAAGATCTGGTTGCCGGATTATCCAATATTTTTGGTGGGCGTTCTGCGACGTATGAGGGGGAACTGATCCAGGCAAGAGAAAATGCTTTGCGTGAAATGGAAAATCACGCGATGAACCTTGGCGCCAATGCTGTAGTGGGAATCGATATCGACTATGAGGTCTTGGGTGCTGATAACGGCATGCTGATGGTAACGGCCAGCGGAACTGCCGTACGTTATGTGTAAAAATCTCACTTATCAGCTATAGACGGTTGATTTGTCTTTGCAACAGGTGTATAATTTTGATGTTTGAAAAAATAGTGTGTTGGAGGAAGAGCCATGTTTGAGAAATTAAGCGCCCTATTAAAAGCTGATCAACGTAAAATTGTTTTTCCGGAAGGACTCGATCCGAGAATTTTAGAGGCAACTGCGAGACTTCATCGTGAAGGTATTTTGATTCCTATTCTCCTGGGCAATCAAGATGAAGTAAAAGTCGCTGCTAAAAAAGCGGGTTTTACAATTGATGGAATCGAAATCATTGATCCTTTGAATTATACGAAAATTGATGCCATGATAGAAAAAATGGTGGAACTAAGAAAAGGCAAAATGACTAAAGAAGAATGTGCCGAGGCTTTAAAAAAATCCAACTATTTTGGTACTATGTTGGTCAAAATGGGCTATGCAGATGGTCTTTTGGGCGGCGCCACGTATTCTACTGCCGATACAGTTCGTCCGGCCTTGCAGATCGTTAAGACAAAACCCGGCAATAATATTGTTTCCAGCTGCTTTCTAATGCGTCGTCCCGGAAAAGACGGCGAGGATGAACGGTATATGATGGCCGATTGCGCTATTTGCATCAATCCGACGGAAGACGAATTGGTCGAGATCGCTACGGAAACCGCCCGTACGGCGCGAAAATTCTCGTTAGAGCCAAAAGTTGCTATGCTCTCTTACAGCACCATGGGTTCCGGCAAAGGGGAGACCGTTGATGTTGTCCGCAATGCGACTGCAAAGCTCAAAGCCATGGATCTTGATTTTGCCATAGATGGAGAGCTGCAGTTTGATGCCGCTTTTTCTCCTGTGGTCGCTAAAACAAAAGCGCCCCATTCAGCCGTTGCCGGACAAGCCAACACCTTTATTTTCCCCAATATTGACGCCGGTAACATCGGTTATAAAATTGCACAGCGTTTAGGCGATTTTGAAGCGATCGGTCCTATCCTGCAAGGCTTGAATGCTCCGATCAACGACCTTTCCCGGGGTTGCAATGCGGAAGAAGTTTATAAAATGGCGATCCTTACCGCTTCCTTAAAATAATTTTATGAAGTATTAAAATAGCCTTGGTTGATTTTTGATCAATCAAGGCTATTTTTTATGATGCAGATGATTTGCTGTAAGATTAAATTGACATTTATCTTGATTTTATGGCATGATGAAAGAAAATATGCTACAAGGACGTGATTGTATGCAAGCTCGGATGAAAAAATACGGTATTTCTCGAAACGAAATTGATACGTTTTTAGATAGTGTCCTAGTCGGCAGATTGTCTACTTGCAATGAGGACGGTTATCCTTACACGGTGCCGGTACATTTTGTTTACGAAGACGGGAAAATCTATATTCATGGTCTACCGCAAGGCAAAAAGCTGGATAATCTCAAAGCCAATGACAAAGTTTGTTTTGAGGCCGATCAAATGATTAGTTTGATTGAAGACGGGGTAGAAGCACCGTGTGATATCAATACGGAATACATCAGCGTCATTGCTTTCGGCAAAGCCGGTTTACTGACGGAAGTAACACAAAAATGTCAGATATTAAACAAAGTCGTCCAAAAATATACGCCGCGTTTACAGGGACGCCCTCTCCCCGAAAATATGGTAAAGGGGACTGCGATCATCGAAATAGAGATTATGGAGATAACAGGCAAACATTATCAGTAGAGTTAAAGGAAGTTAAAATGATGAAGTATTTTTATTATAATACTCCTATCGGCAAACTGGGTATTGTCGAAGATAGGGGAGCAATTGTATCGATTGCTTTTGGATCACAACCGATACCTAATGACATGAAGGTTCAAGAAACCGAATTGCTTAAAGAAGCCTCAAAACAGCTTTCGGCCTATTTTTGCGGTCAAAGCCGAAGTTTTGATTTACCGCTTGCTCCACAAGGGACGGATTTTCAAACAAACGTTTGGCAGGCGCTGATGCGGATTCCATATGGCAAAACAGTAAGCTACGGTCAAATTGCCAAAGTAATCGATAATGATAAAGCAAGCCGTGCTGTAGGGATGGCCTGTAACCGAAATCCGCTTCCCATCCTGATTCCCTGTCACAGAGTGGTAGGCGCTAACGGCAATCTGGTAGGATATGCAGGGGGCTTAGACATCAAGCAGTACCTTTTGTCATTAGAACATACATTTCAACAAAATCTATTATTCTATTAGGAGGAAGCGAATGTTGCAAATCGGATGTCATTTATCTACGGCGAAAGGGTATCTGGCGATGGGAAAAGAGGCATTGGCGATTGGAGCCAATACTTTTCAATTTTTTTCCCGCAATCCTAGGGGAAGTAAGGCTAAAGAGATGGATGCATACGATGCCAATGCTTTAATGTCTTTTCTAAGAGAAAAGACATTTGCTCCGATTGTAGCTCATGCACCCTATACGCTGAACCCCTGTTCCGCCGAGGCCAAAACAAGGGAGTTTGCCCATATGGTGATGTCCGATGACCTTAGACGTATGGAGTTTTTGCCGCATCAGTATTATAACTTTCATCCCGGCAGTCATGGCGGGCAGGGGATTGACAGGGGAATCGAGCTGATTATTACGCTCCTCAATGATATCTTGCAGCCCCAGTTCACGACGACAGTATTGCTGGAAACGATGGCGCAAAAAGGGTCTGAAGTTGGCGGCACATTTCAAGAAATACGTCATATTCTAGATGGTGTTGACTTAAAAGAGAAGCTTGGTGTCTGTCTGGATACCTGCCATGTTTATGATGCAGGTTATGATATTGCCGGTCATTTGGATGATGTTTTAGAAGAATTCGATGCAGTGATCGGTTTGAATAAATTAAAATCGATCCACCTCAACGATAGCATGAATGCGCACGCATCTCATAAAGACCGCCACGCCAAAATAGGAGAAGGTAGCCTGGGAATTGAGGCTATTGGGCGTGTAATCAACCACCCCAAACTAAAGCATTTGCCCTTTATTTTAGAAACGCCCAATGATTTGCCTGGTTACGAAAAGGAAATCCTGCTTTTAAAAGAAATCTATCAAAATGGATAAGGTGGTAGTGCGATGGAAGATATGAAGGCCCAATTATTGGCCCTGGCCGATGAAAAATATCGCGAATTTACTAAGAAGCTGACGCCCAATGCAGAAAACGTGCTGGGGGTACGTATACCTGCATTACGAAAGATCGCAAAAGAAATAGCCGGCGATGATTGGCGCGCTTATTTAGCTTGCGATTATAACAATTCTTTTGAGGAAGTTATGCTCCAGGGTATGGTGATTGGCTATGCCAAGGCTGATGCCAATGAGATTTTGCATTATATCAAATGGTTTATCCCTAAAATCAATAATTGGGCAGTTTGTGATTGTTTTGCCGGTGGTTTGAAGTTTACGGCAAAAAATGAGGTAATGGTATGGAAATTTTTGCAGACCTATTTATACTCCGAAAAGGAATTCGAAATCCGCTTTGGCATAGTGATGCTCTTGGAGTATTATATTCAGGAGGACTACCTCCAGCGTCTGTTTGTAATCTTTGATGGGGTTAAACAGGATGAATATTATGTACAGATGGCCATCGCCTGGGCAGTTTCTATCTGTTATGTATACTTTCCGGAACAAACGGATAAGTATTTGCAAAATAACCGTTTAAATCTCTTTACATATCGCAAGACAATACAAAAGATCATCGAGTCGAACCGTGTTGACGCCAAAACCAAGGATTTGATTCGTTTATACAAGCGCTAATATATAAAAAAAAGGCCTGGCAATATTTTGCCGGTTCTTTTTTTATTTAATCTTCTTTTTGATGTAAGCAAAAGCGCGATTTATGATAACTCAAAATACCTTCTTGTTGCAATTTACTGAGTTCGTTAGACATGGCGCTTCGGTCAACGCAAAGATAATCGGCCAACTGCTGGCGGTTAAAGGGGATCATAAATATTTTGCTTCCTCTTCTTTGCGATTCATCATACAAATAAGCCAACAGCTTTTCTCGCGTACTTTTGCGGGAGATTAATTGAATCTTTTCTTGTAAAAAAATATTATTATTGGCTAGGACCCAAAGCATGTTTTCAATCAATCTGCTGTGAAAGAGGCAAGCGGAGGAGCACGACGTAATTACGCGTTTATAATTAATAAAAAGAATTTCACTCTCTACAGCTGCAACTACGGTGATGGGCAGAAATTCTTTTTTTGCGCAAGAAAAAGCCTCGGCAAACAAATGTCCCGGACCGGTTTCCGCCAAGATGGTGCTATTACCAAACGGATCCTCTTTGATCAGATGCACGCTTCCCGTAAGCATAATCCCGATATCTGTAACGGCAGTTCCCGATAAAAATACGATTTGATTTTTTTTAAATTTTTTTATAATAGCCGATAAACATGTAAGCATTGCAAGAATGTCCGCGTCGGAAATTTTTTGAAAAAGCGCAGCAGTACGTAGTATAGGCAAATATTCTTCCATAAATGCTCCTTCATGTTGTATAAACAACATACTTGATGATTTTAGTATAGTACGATTAAGCTAAGAAAGCAAGCAAGGAGTGATGAAGATGATCCGTAAAATCATTCAAATAAATGAAGAGAAATGTAATGGCTGTGGTCTTTGCGCAAAAGCCTGCGAGGAAGGCGCCATTGCGATGATCGATGGTAAGGCTAAATTGGTTCGCGAAGATTATTGTGACGGTTTGGGAAACTGTCTGCCTGTTTGCCCCATGGAAGCCATCTCGTTTGAGGACCGGGAAGCGCCGGCTTTTCAAAAGAAGGCTCAGAAAATCACTGTAAAAGAGAAAGAGACAAAACACGCTTTGTGCGGTTGTTTGGGAAGTTCTGCTCAGGTTTTTGAAAGAGAATCGGAAGAGGTTATATCAGAAAATGTGTATGAACCAACAAGCCAACTGCGGCAATGGCCGGTTCAGATAAAATTAGTGTCGACTCAAGCATCCTATTTTAACAGTGCAAAGCTATTAATTGCAGCAGATTGTACAGCGTATGCTTACGCTAACTTACATGGAGACTTTATCAAAGACCATGTTACTCTCATTGGTTGCCCAAAATTGGATGAAGGCGATTATACACCGAAACTGGCGGAGATTATACAAAACAATGATATCCAAAGTATCACCATAGTAAGAATGCAGGTGCCTTGTTGCAGTAGCCTGGAATTTGCCGTCAGAAATGCTGTGAAAGATAGCAGAAAAACACTCCCGTTAAAGGTTGTTGTTATCTCCACGGACGGAAAGATTGTACAAGATAAATAGAGTTTATAAGAGTAAAAAGGAGGAGAAAAATGATGTCAAATATGTTCTGTTTTCAATGTGAACAAACTGCCATGTCCAAAGGATGTACCGGAAAGGCTGGAGTATGCGGTAAGCCGGAAGATACGGCCAAGCTGCAAGATAAGTTGACCGGTTCACTGATTGGCCTGGCGCGTACCGCTGTAGCGGGAAAACCGCTTGAAACCACCACTCGCATGATTTTAGAAGGCTTGTTTATGACCATAACCAATGTGAATTTTGACGAAGCGGCAATTAAACGCCAAATCGAAAAAATTCAATCGGAGACGGACAGAATCAGCGAGAGCATGTCTCTTGCCGGTATTTTTGATGATTTTGAGGTAGAAAACCTTTGGCTGGAAGACGAAGATATCCGTTCCTTAAAGTCACTGATTCTTTTTGGCCTCAAAGGAATGGCGGCCTATGCCTACCACGCTTTGATTTTAGGCTATACGGATGAAAAAGTGGATGAATTTTTCTTTAAAGCATTGCCGATGCTCGCAGAAAAAAGGACCATGGAAGAGCTCTTGCCTATGGTTTTAGAGACAGGGAAGATTAATCTCCAATGTATGGAACTGTTGGATAAGGCCAATACGGAAACCTACGGTGATCCCGTTCCCACTACGGTGCCGCTGACTGTTGAAAAAGGTCCGTTTATAGTCGTTACAGGACACGATTTCCGCGATCTTTATTTGCTCCTGGAACAAACAAAAGATAAGGGGATCAATATCTATACCCATGGAGAAATGCTACCTGCACACGCATATCCCAAACTAAAAGCATATCCGCACTTAAAAGGAAATTTTGGTACGGCCTGGCAAAACCAACAAAAGGAATTTGCAAACATTCCGGCGCCCATCCTATACACGACTAACTGTATTATGCCGGTAAAAGAAAGTTATAGCGACCGTGTTTTTACTACGGAAGTTGTGGGTTTTCCTCAGATGGTGCATATCGAAGAAGACAAAGATTTCAATCTTGTTATTGCCAAAGCGCTTGACCTAGGGGGATATGAAGAAGAAAGGATCATGACCGGCATCAATGGCGGAAGCCAGGTGACGACAGGATTTGGGCATGCTGCAGTTCTTTCCGTTGCAGGGCAAGTGATTGACGCGGTCAAAAGTGGTGCAATCAAACACTTTTTTCTGGTCGGCGGCTGCGATGGCGCAAAGCCGGGGCGCAGCTACTATACGGAATTCGTCAAACAAACGCCTGCCGATACGGTCATTTTAACTTTGGCTTGCGGTAAATACCGTTTTAATGACCTGGATCTGGGCCAAATCGGCGGTCTTTCTCGTTTGATGGATATGGGTCAATGCAACGACGCCTACAGCGCCATTCGGGTGGCGGTTGCTTTGGCGGAAGCTTTTGAGTGCGATGTCAATGATTTACCGTTGACTCTCGTTATATCCTGGTACGAACAAAAAGCGGTCTGTATCCTCTTGAGTTTGCTCTACCTTGGGATTAAAAATATCTATCTCGGCCCATCGCTGCCGGCGTTTCTCTCCCCGAATGTCTTGAATTTTCTGGTTTCAAACTATGAATTACATCCGATCACAACGCCGGAAGAAGATTTAAAAAAAATATTGGGCTAAAATCATAAACCAACCTCCTTTAATTGAGGAGGTTGGTTTATTTAAGAACAGATTTATAAACATGCCGTCATGGTATAAATTTCCTGTTTTTTGGTCATAACTTTAATAAGTAAAAACAGGGGGAATAAAGAATGCGAATTCCGAATCATATCGGTATTATTCCGGATGGAAACAGGCGTTGGGCTCAAAATGAGGGCATGACAAAAGAGATGGGTTATGAAAAAGGGTTGAATCCCGGTTTGCAATTTTATCGATTTTGCAAGAACCTGGGCGTCAAGGAACTGACCTATTATGGTTTTACCGTGGATAACACCAAAAGACCGACTGTTCAAAGGGAAGCTTTTACCAAAGCCTGTGTGGATGCCGTTAAAATTTTGGCGCAAGAAGATGCGGAATTATTGGTATTAGGCAACAGCCAGTCACGTATGTTTCCCGAAGAATTAATGGAGTACACGCAAAGAAAGACGTTCGGACAAGGCGGGATCAAAATCAACTTTCTGGTTAATTATAGTTGGGAATGGGATTTAAATGTTATGGAAAACTCTCCTTTTTCCATCCGTTCCACAGATGTTTCCAGGGTGGATCTGCTCATCCGTTGGGGAGGACGGTGCCGGCTTTCCGGGTTCTTACCAATCCAAACTGTATATGCCGATTTCTTTTTTTTGGATGATTACTGGCCTGATTATAAAGATGAACATGTGAAAAAAGCGTTGGCTTGGTATAACCGTCAAGATATTACATTAGGTGGCTAAATATCAGAATATGTACGAAACAGCAGCATAGGATATATTGAATTTTAGAGCTTTTTATTATATAATTTTACCAATCTATTTATTAAAATTTATTTTAAACTTTTGAGGTGAAATGATGACATTTTTAGAAGAGCAAAATCAAGGAGAAACGATTATTGTAGAAATAGCTCCAGCTGATATAGATTTGTTCAACAAATTAATAGAAGGATATGACAATATGGCTCTGGTTACGACATTGGATGAAAAAATTGGGAAAGTGGGGCTTCAAGTTGCTAGCTATGCAAAAAAGGATATTCTGGCCATATTAAAATGCTTGCCGATTCCTGTACAACTGATCACACAATTATAATGATGAATTTATTACTTAAAAAAAGCCCCTATGACGAAAGTCATAGGGGCTTTTTTTAAGCTTTTGGGGCGGAATATGACGGTATTTGCGGTTGCTTAAAAACAGGTTTTGGCTGATAGAAACAAGAATTGATAGGCAAAGAACGCAAAAAGGAAGCGCTTGCATGCAAAAAATTATTTATAAAAAAGTCGCCGTTTTTGCTGTTATCATATTTTTGTTTGGTTTTGGTATTTCCTTTACTTCCTGGGGTCGAACTCAAATGATCCAGTATCAGGAACTGCGTTTAAATCATATTCAGCAAAAAAAAGCAGACCTGGAGAGCATCTTAGTTAGTCAAAAAGAAAGTTTAAGTTCCTCGTTGCGGGAAACGTATCTGCAAAGCGCATCCGTTAGTCAATCAGCCCGATTATTGGATCAGTTACAAGATACGGAAGAATCATTAGAAAAGCTAACAAATAAAGAGAAGAAGATACTATATTACCTATCAGAAAATAAAAACTAGCATTGAAATTATGATATAGATATGATATCATTGTGATATAAATCGAAAAGGAGGATAAACAAATGGACGAAACAAGGAGTTCAAATATTGTTGAGCATAATGCTTCTAAAATCAATGGATTTATTGGAATTTTGGTCATTTTGATCTTTGTGGCAGGTGCAATTTATTCGTTAATAAATCAACGAGTTGTATTGGGCGTTATTGCCATAGCCGTTGCGATCATTATTTTTAGCGGTTTGGCGATTGTCCAGCCTAACAATGCTGCTGTAGTAACATTTTTTGGAAAGTACAAAGGCAGTATCCGCGAAAATGGCATCTGGATGGTAATTCCTTTTTCCGTTAGTCGGAAAGTAACCTTAAGAGTACAAAATTTTAACAGCGAACGATTAAAAGTGAACGATGTAAACGGTAATCCGGTTGAAATTGCCGCCGTTATCGTCTTTAAAGTAATAGACGCGGCTAAAGCCACATTTGATGTGGATAGTTACAAAGAGTTTGTGGAAATCCAAAGCGAAACAGCTGTTCGGCATGTCGCGGCTAAGTATCCCTATGATAATTTTGAAGATACCGGGTTTTCTTTGCGTGGCAATGCTGATGAAGTGTCGACTCAATTATTAAAAGAATTACAAGAAAGGCTTTCTGTTGCCGGCGTGGAAGTGATAGAAACACGTTTGACGCATTTGGCTTATGCAACGGAGATCGCCAGTGCAATGTTACAAAGACAGCAGGCATCCGCTATTTTAGCAGCACGTCAGATTATTGTCGACGGGGCTGTCGGAATGGCTCAACTAGCAATTGAAAAATTAGAGCAAGGCGGAACCCTAGAATTGGACCAAGAAAGAAAAGTCAATATGATCAATAACCTGTTGGTTGCCATTGTTTCCGACCGATCTGCCCAACCGATTATTAATGTTGGGAGTTTGTATTAAAGATTATGAACGCGAAGAAAAGTTTTCCGTTACGAATCAATGGAGATATCTATCAGGCATTGGAAGCATGGGCACAAGATGAACTACGGAGTGTCAATGGTCATATTGAATTTTTATTACGGGAAATCTTGAAAAATAACGGGCGTTTGCCCCAAAAAAAATAGGGAAAGCATCGCTTTTTCTATTTTTTTGTTTTGTATGCAATATCTTTGAAAATGTGATAAAATAATTCTAATATAATTAAAAATATAAGGGGACGACAAAAGTGATTGTCAGAACAAAAGATGAATTGGCTGGCATGAAAGAAATCGGTAAAATTTGTGCTGAAACATTAAACCAAATGGAAAACGCCATGAAAGCGGGCATGACAACAAAAGAACTGGATGAAATCGGAGGGAGAATACTGGAATCTTATGGCGCTTATTCGGCGCCTATTTCCTGTTATAAATTCCCGGGTTATACATGTATTAGCATCAATGAGGTCGTAGCTCACGGAATTCCAAGTTCCAGAGTGATACAAGAAGGAGACATTGTCAATATTGACGTATCGGCTTGCAAAAACGGATATTTCGCTGATACCGGTAAATCCATTCTCATCCCTCCGGTAAATGGCGTAAAAAAAAGATTGGCGGAATGTTCTCTGAAAGCTTTAGAAAAAGCGCTTTCTGTTGCCGTAGCCGGATATCCTTTAAACGGTTTGGGTTTGATGGTGGAAAAGACCGCTCATAAAACAGGCTTTAAAACCATACGCAACCTTTGCGGCCATGGAGTAGGGAAAACGTTACATGAAGATCCTGAAACCATCTATAATTACTATGAAAGAAAAGATAAAAGAATATTACAGGCGGGAATGGTTTTAGCCGTAGAGACCTTTGTTTCCGAAAGAGAAGATTATGTGATCGAAGAGAAGGATGGTTGGACGCTTCGAACACCCAACAATAGCATTACGGCACAATTCGAACATACCATTATAGTAACGGATAAGGATCCTGTTATATTAACACTGGTATAATCATATAATAAAAAACAAGGAGCGTTAACTATGCCGCAAATGATTGTCAGACCAATCGGAATACGTCCAAAGTTAAAAATACCCTATCAAAAATTTGACTATATACTTGAATTGATTGCATTAATTGGGTTGATTACACTCATTGTCACATTTTTAACTACATATTCGCAAGTACCCCAACAGATTCCAACACATTTTACTTTAGCCGGAGATGCTGACGCTTGGGGTGGTAAGCTTGTTTTAATCATGTATCCAATCTTAGCAGGGATATTCTATGTTGCGTTTTCTTTACTAGAACGTTTTCCTCATAAATTTAACTATTTCGTTACGATTACAGAAAGGAATGTTACATTACAGTATATTCTGGCTCGCAGGACTATGTCTTTAATTAAGAGTGTTTTGGTCTGGATGTTTTATTGTATTTATACAGGAACAACCCAAGTTGCTTCCACGCTTGTAAAAGGAAATTTGGGTACCATTATGGTGATATTTGTTATTACATTAGTAATCATTTTTTTTGGATTTATGATGATGTCTTTGAAGAATAAATAACAGGCATCAACTTAAAAAACTTATATAGGGAGACCAACATGAAGGTAGTGCGGATTAGCGGTAGCCCAAAAGCGAGTGGAAATACGGTCCAAATCTTACAGCATGTTGTGCATAAGCAATTAAGGATGAAGGTCTGGATACCCAACTAATATCCTTTGCCGGTAAAAAATAGAAAGCTGCATTGCCTGTAGGACATGCAGCGAAACATCCCGTTGTGCTTTAAACGACGGGTTTAATGAGATTGCAGATCAGATCCGTGATGCAGACGGACTGATTGTGGGAGCCCCTTATACTTTGGTGCGGCAAGGGAAGATGAGGAAGGTGTATCCACGGTAAAACTATTTGCCCTAAATGTTGCCAAGTTGATTAAGCAGATTAACAGTTAAATAAGTATCTAATTTTTAAGATAAATAAAAGGAGCGTGTCTGTCAGGACATCCTCCTTTTTTGAAATTGCCGCCGCTTTTTCTTTTTTTCCGCTCCTTTTGCAATCATAAATGTGATTAATAAGACAGCAAATGAGATCGCTGTTTTTAATAGCATACCTTTGGTAGTGATACTTTCTGACATATAAAATGAGACTGCGAGCAGAATAACAGTAATAAAAAATGTCGGAACAATTGTTTTGCCACGGGTCAGCGTGGAGACAAAAAGACAGGATACAAATAAGGAAATTTGAAAAATGATAAATGGAACAATCATCGCATTATCCAGATTAAACTTTGCAAAATAAGCAACAGATCCTAAAATTAGTCCCAAAACCAAAACAAGTGCAGCATAAATAATAATTCCGAGGATAACAAGCGGAATTAGACGGTATTTGGGCTTTCTTCTACGGGATGTGCTTAAAGAAGAGTGAGAAGTCGGCCTTTGATATTCGGTTTGATTATCATGAATCTTTGGTTGAATAGCCATCATTGCATCCTCCATCATCGTATCCCACTTATGATTTTTTCAACATGAAGTATCCTATTTCCTTCTCTATTTTTTGGGATGAAGAAAAATACCAAAAAATATAGCGGGATAAAAAGGAATCAACACTTTTAAAAAAATATCGAAAGGGTGTATAATAATGAGAAGGTATTTAATTAATAGAATATGTTTTGCTAAAGGAGTTTAAAATGAAAGAGCTTGTATTCTATAATAAATTAAACGAGAATGAACTGTTTTTTTTACGGGATCGGTTGGTAGAAAGTGGGGGGGGAGAACTTACTCAAAAAGATATCGCTCGCTATTATCATTTTTTATTAAAAGAAGCCGAAGCGCTTGCCTTAGAAGACGATGTTTGGGAAGAGTATGCCGTTGATTGCCTTTTAACCAATGAAAATTATTTTTCCCACTTGGCTGCAAAAACTCGGGAAGATCAAATCCCAGATTCCATTCGCAAAGTTGTATTAGAAGAATTGCAGGCGATCAAGGATTTTGTAGTAAGCCCTTTGCCTGAGATTTGTTTAGAATTCGGCTGGGAGGATTTGATGCAAAATTTTACCCCTCAACAAGAGCACCGAAAAAACTCGTATTATCAAAAAGAACGTCATCGTATCGCAAAAGCATTTTGGACATTGTCGGTAGAGGATATGTTTAAGACTTTGGCATGCTTTTATCATCAATTCGGCTTTGGTTCACTTTGCCGGTATCATTTTTTTAACTGGAAAAATGACTTACTGGGTGTTGATGTAGCAGACCCCATAGGTATGGATCAATTATATGGATATCAAACGCAAAAGCAAAAAATTATGCATAATACACAAGCATTTTGTGCGGGCAAGAAGGCTAACAATCTCTTGCTTTATGGGGAAAGAGGTACGGGTAAATCATCCCTGATTAAGGCTGTCGCCAATCATTTTACACTGGATATGTTACGACTGGTCTATTTACCAAAATCCTACATGCAGGATTTACCTACCGTTTTAGCCAGATTATCTTTATACCCACAGAAATTCATTATTTTATTAGATGATTTTTCGTTTGAAAAAGATGAAAAAGACTATAAACTGATTAAATCATTTATTGAAGGAGGATTGACGGTTCAGCCGGCAAATGTTTTATTGTATGCCACCACGAACCGCCGCCACCTAATTGAGGAAAGCTGGCGGGACAGAGAAGTTGTCAGCGAAGATATGTATCTGTCCGATACTGTGTCTGAAAAGTTATCGCTCTCCGAACGCTTTGGCATCACGATCGTTTTTCCTGCGCCCGATCAGGAACAGTATCTGGAGATTGTTCGCGGCATTGCCAAAGAAGAAGGAATATTGCCCGGTATGTCCCAGGAAATTTTAGAAAAAGAAGCGCTCAAATGGGAACGCTGGCACAACAGCCGTTCCGGGAGAACGGCAAGACAGTTTGTCAATGATCTTTTATCGAGATAAAACAAATCATAATTATATATTGACAGAAGGGGTGGGTAGGGTTTGACAGAAGCTATTTCTGCAGAAATTAAAAAGAAACAAGATAAACTTTGGACAAGAGATTTTATTATTATGTGTTGCATGAACCTGTTTCTCTTTGCGGGATTTTATGTGATGATGCCCATCTTTCCTTTATTCATTAAAAGCTTAGGTGGAAATGATGCAATAGCGGGTTTTGCAGCAGGATCTTTTTCTATAGCAACATTGTTGATGCGGCCTTTTGTCGGTTGGATATTGGACCATAAGGGTCGAAAAAAAATCATTTTTTTTGGTATGGCTTTTTTGATATTGATTCCTTTTGCTTACAGTGTAACCGCATTGATTGCATTGGCCATTTTTTTAAGGATCTTGCATGGAGTCGGATGGGCTTTAACTAATACTTCCACTAATACGGCAGCTTATGATTTTATTCCTGTTAGCCGATTTGGGGAAGGTGTTGGAATCTTTCAGGTTACAACGACGGTAGCTTTGGCCATTGCTCCTGTTGTTGGCTTATGGTTGATTAGTCAATATGGGTATCCCACGACCTTTGCCATAGCCGGATTTGTAGCCATGATTTGCTGTGTTTTTTTACTGTTACCGCATTATAAGAAAGTGGAAAATAGTGGTGCTAATATTCATTTATCAAGAAAAAATCTCTTCGCTACCTTGATCAGTAAAGAATCGCTTCCTGCGGCGATTGTTGTTATGTTTGTTTTGTTTCCTTATGGCGCAACCAATACATTTGTAACAATTTACGCCATGGCAAGTAATATGAATAATCCGGGCAGTTTTTTTATTGTGATGGCGGTCTTTTCCGGAATGATTCGGGTTGTCAGCGGTAAATGGGTTGATCAACATGGAGAAGGCGCATCCGTTATTTTATCCACAACATTCTTTGCCGTTTCCATATTTTTATTGGTTTATATGAATTCCCATTTTATTTATTTGCTTGCCGCAGCTTTTTTTGGTTCAGCATTCGGCTTGATCGTACCGGCGCTATTATCAATGGCAGTCAGAAATGTGCCCCCATCACGAAGAGGGGCCGCGACCAGTACCTATTATTGTGCCTTTGATATCGGTCTGGGAAGCGGTAGTGCTGTTGCGGGTTTGATTGCCAATCATTTTGGTTATCATGCCATGTTCCTCAGTATGTTGGTGCCTTGTGTTATTTGTTTGCTGGTTTATTGGTTATGGGCTTCTAAGACGCCTTCTGCGTATAAAGTGTATCAAAAAAATCAACAACTCAATTCATAATTCAAAACACAAATGCTGCCATCCGGCAGCATTTGTGTTTTGAATTTTATTGTAATTTGGCTTGGTGATATACTTTTTTCCCTTTACGAATCAGGGCGCTCCCTTGGGGAAAGTCCTTTTCTGTTATGATGTATCCTATATCCGAGATACGTTCATCGTTCAAATAAACACCGCCATCGACAATCAGCCTTCTGGCTTCGCTATTGGAAGATACCAGTCCGCAAGTATGTAAAAGACCGATAATATCCAGTTTTTGTGCCAGTGTTTCTTTGGTAATCATTGTGGTCGGCATATTCTCATGGTTACCGCTACCGGCGCCAAACAGCGATCTGGCGGCATCCTGGGCCTTTTGTGCTTCTTCTTGTCCATGTACCAGTTTGGTTGTTTCAAACGCCAAAACCTCTTTGGCATGATTAATATCGGCTCCGTTGGTGACATCACATAAAGTATGAATTTCTGCCAGCGGTAAAAAGGTTAAGAGACAAAGACAATTTTTAACATCCGCATCTTCCACATTACGCCAGTATTGATAAAAATCATAGGGTAAAGTCTTTTGAGGGTCGAGCCAGACGGCGCCGCTTTCCGTTTTCCCCATTTTCTTACCTGCGCTGGTCGTCAGAAGACGGAAGGTAAGTGCATGAGCCGGAGCAGCTTCCACACGCCGGATCAGATCGGCTCCGGAAAGTATATTGGACCACTGATCGCTGCCACCCAATTGCAACATACAACCATAACGGCGGTATAGTTCCAGAAAGTCATAAGATTGCAGCAGCATGTAGTTAAATTCCAAAAAGGTCAGACCTTTCTCCAGCCTTGATTTATAACATTCTGCCGTCAGCATACGATTGACTGAAAAGTAGCGTCCGTAGTCGCGGATAAAGGAAATATAGTTCAAATCCAAGAGCCAATCGGCATTGTTAACCATAATGGCCGCATTTTCTCCTTCAAAGCGTAAAAAACGCTTAAATTGTTTCTTGAATACACTGCAGTTATATTCGATTTGCTCAAGGGTTAGGACTTGTCGTAAATCTGACCGTCCGGAAGGATCGCCTATCATTCCTGTTCCCCCGCCAATTAAGGCAATGGGGCAGTGTCCGGCTTTTTGCATATGGGACATGACCATAATCTGAATAAAATGGCCGACATGAAGGCTGTCTGCAGTAGGATCAAACCCAATATAAAAAGAGACCGATCCGCTTCCTAAGAGTTCTCTTACTTCCTCAGCGTTGGTGGATTGTTCGATATAACCTCTTTCTTCGAGGATATCATAAACATTTGTCATCCGGTTGCACTCCTTTTACTTGTTTGATCTGCAAGTTATATTTAAAATACACATACCTATCATAGAGATTTCCGGTGGCTTTGTCAAGAAGCGGAGGTGAAGAGGGGGAGCTAAATCAGATTTTATTGTAATCTTCTGATATATCTTTTAGTCTTTACAAAATGGGATGCTATATTGTAAAATGTATTCAAGATCATATTGTAGATTTTAATTGATAGAAGCCGTTTTGTATGGCTTCTTCCTTATATGAACAATCTATATCCTAAAGTTGATATTTTTTGAGAATTTGTCGTTTGCAAAAGGAATTTAGTAAATATTATCCAATTTATGTATGGATAGGAACAAATACGGAGATATCTAAGAAAAGACGTTCAGGAAGGGGTTTAGTTCATGGCAGTACTTGGCAACGCAAAAGTAGCGGTTATTATGGGTAGTGACTCTGATTTGCCTGTTTTGGAGCCTGCGTTACGCTTTTTGGATGCGTTTGGGATTTCTTATCGTGCTCATGTTTCTTCCGCCCACCGTGTTCCGGAAAGGACAGCGGAATTAGCAAAAGCAGCCGAAGCGCAAGGCATAGAAGTGATTATTGCCGCAGCCGGAGGCGCAGCACATCTTCCCGGAGTGATTGCCGCTTTAACGGTATTGCCTGTGATCGGTATCCCTATCAAAACCGATACTTTATCCGGTGTTGATTCTCTTTATTCCATCGTCCAAATGCCATCCGGCGTACCCGTGGCGACCGTTGGAATCAATGCTGCTCAAAATGCTGCCATTTTAGCCGCTCAGATTCTTAGTATAAAAGATTTGGGAATCCGTCAAAAACTGCATGACTATAAGGCAAGTTTAGCATCCCAGGTAGAAGCGAAAGATGCCCAGTTGCAAGCCAAATTAAAAAAATAAGAAAATTATACAGATACAAACTGGAGGTTGGCAAATTTGATTAGAAGATATACGTTACCGGAAATGGGGAAAGTCTGGAGCGAAGAGAACCATTTTCAAAGAATGTTGGATGTTGAAATTTATGCCTGCGAAGCGATGGCTGATTTGGGGATAATCCCGGAAAAAGATTATCTGCAGATCAAAGAGAAGGCTGCTTTTAACATTGCCCGTATCGATGAGATTGAGAAAGTTACCAATCATGACGTCATCGCTTTTTTGACTGCAGTCGGTGAAAATGTGGGAGAGTCCTCTAAATACATCCACATGGGGATGACTTCTTCCGACGTTTTGGACACAGCTCTCTCCGTGCAGATGAAACAGGCCGCAGATCTGCTATTGACCAGGCTGCAAACCTTGCGTGGGATCTTAAAAAATATGGCTCTCAAACATAAAGAAACCTTAATGGTAGGACGTACGCACGGCATTCATGCCGAACCGGTTACTTTCGGTTTAAAAATGGCGCTTTGGGTAATGGAAATTGACCGTTCTATTTTGCGGTTGAACCATGCCAAGCTCAACATATCCGTCGGCAAAATTTCCGGAGCAGTAGGCACCTTTGCTAATCTTAGTCCTAAAATCGAAGAGCATGTCTGCCGCCGTCTGGAGTTAACCCCGGCTTTCGTATCCACACAGATTATTCAACGCGACCGCCACGCCGAGTTTATGTCAACGATTGCTGTAATCGGTGGGACGCTGGAAAAATTTGCAACAGAAATCCGCAACCTCCAGCGTACTGATGTTTTAGAGGTAGAAGAAGCATTTGCCAAAGGGCAAAAGGGTTCTTCCGCCATGCCGCACAAACGTAACCCCATTACGGCTGAACGAATTGCCGGCCTTTCCCGTATATTACGCGGCAATGCCATGGCTGCTTTGGAAAACATCTCACTTTGGCATGAGCGTGATATCACGCATTCTTCTGTTGAACGCATCATTATTCCTGATAGTTGTATTTTATTAGATTATATGTTGCACTTAATGATCAAAATCATAAACGGAATTAACGTTTATCCGGAAAATATGAAAGCTAACTTAGGAAAGACATTGGGATTGGTCTTTTCCCAACAAGTGCTTTTGGCCCTGCTGAGAAAAGGTATTATGCGTGAAACGGCCTACGAATGGGTACAACGCAATGCTTTAAATGCCTGGGAACAAAAAACGGATTTTGAATATCTGCTGTTATCCGACGCTGATATCATGAAAGTTTTATCGAAAGATGAAATTATGTCTTTATTCAACTACGATTATCACACCAAGAACATCGATTATATTTTTCAACGTGCAGGTTTATTATAAAAAGGAGGTTTATAGATATGGTTAATAAATTGGAAATGATTTATGAAGGTAAAGCAAAAAAAGTTTATACGACTGACGATCCCAATCTGGTATTGATCGAATATAAAGATGATGCAACTGCCTTTAACGGGGAGAAGAAAGGCAAGATCATGGGCAAGGGTGAAATGAACAATCAGATCACCACAATCTTTTTCAATTTACTAGCGAAAAATGGCATTCCTACGCATTATGTTGAAACGGTCTCCGATACACAACAGATCGTCAAACGCTTAAAAATTGTGCCGGTGGAAGTAGTCGTCCGCAATGTAGCCGCCGGATCTTTGGCCAAACGTTTGGGCGTTCCGGAGGGGACACCGATGGCCAAGACCGTTTTGGAATATTACTACAAAAACGATGAGCTGGGCGATCCGATGATTAACCAATACCATATATCTGCTATGGAGCTTGCTACACAAGAACAAATGCAACAGATCGATTCCATTGCTCTGAAGGTAAATGAAATCCTCAAAGCATATCTGGCGGAAAGAGATGTGGATCTGATCGACTTTAAGTTGGAGTTTGGCGATCATAACGGCCAGATTTTGCTGGGGGATGAGATTTCTCCCGATACTTGCCGTTTTTGGGATTCAAAAACCAAAAACAAATTGGATAAAGACCGCTTCCGCAGGGATTTGGGCAATGTGGAAGACGCTTATAAAGAAATTCTTCGCCGCTTGCAGAGTTGAGTATCTAAAAAAGGAGTTAATATGGGCACAACTTATCAGGAAGCCGGCGTTGACATTGATGCCGGTAATAAAGCTGTGGATTTAATGAAAGCAGATGTTCGTCGTACGTTCCGTCCGGAGGTTCTGACAGACTTGGGCAGTTTTGCCGGACTGTTTGCTTTGGATATCAATAAGTACAAGGAACCGGTGCTGATTTCCGGTACGGACGGAGTAGGCACCAAATTGAAGGTTGCCATGCTCTGCGACCGTCATGATACCATCGGTATCGACGCCGTAGCCATGTGCGTTAACGATATCCTGGTGTCGGGAGCCGAACCGTTGTTTTTTCTGGATTATATTGCCTGCGGTAAATTGGTACCGGAAAAAATTGCCAAGATCGTTCATGGCGTAGCGGAGGGCTGTCTGCAATCAAATTGTTCCTTGATTGGTGGAGAAACAGCCGAGATGCCCGGATTTTATCCGATAGATGAGTATGATATCGCCGGATTTGCCGTTGGTGTTGCCGATAAAAGCAAAATTCTGACCGGAGATAAAATCAAAGTGGGGGATGTGGTTTTGGGGCTGCCATCCAGCGGTCTGCATTCCAATGGTTTCTCTCTGGTGCGCAAAGTACTGTTTGATAAGGCCAACCTCGATGTGGACGACCCCATCCCTGATCTGGGCATGAAATTGGGAGAGGCATTGCTTACGCCGACTCGCATCTATGTCAAAGATGTGTTACCTTTGGTTCAACAGGATTTGATTAAGGGTATGGCTCATATTACGGGCGGGGGATTGACGGAAAACATTCCCCGTATCCTGCCCCAAGGGACAAGCGCGATACTCAAACCGCAAACCTGGACTGTTCCGCCAATTTTTTCCTTGATTGAACGGTTAGGTGAAATCACTTTTGAAGAAATGCACCGCGTCTTTAATATGGGGATCGGGATGATCCTTGTTGTTTCACGTGAAAATGTGGTCATAGTGCAGAAACAGTTGCCGGAAGCAAAACAGATCGGACAAATCGTATCCGGGAATCAAATTGTTGAATATAAGAGGTAATCATGTCGAACGCAAATCTGTTAAAAATAGGGGTATTGGCCAGCGGCAGGGGGTCAAATCTACAATCGATCTTAAACCAGATTAATGCCGGAAAGATCCCAGCGCAAATTGTAGTTGTTGCCAGCGATAAGGCCGACGCCGCCGCTTTGGAACGAGCCAAACAGGCCGGGATCAAAGCTGAAGTACTGTTACCTTCTCAATTTAGTAATCGGGAAGCATATGACGCCGCTCTGGCCGAGCTGTTGAAGCGGTATGATGTCCAATTAGTTGTTTTGGCTGGGTTTATGCGAATCATCGGTAGAGATTTTTTGAATAAGTTTCCTCATTCTGTCATCAATATCCATCCAGCACTTTTACCGTCTTTTCCGGGGTTGCATGCGCAAATACAGACTTTCAACTACGGTGTTAAAGTGGCCGGTTGTACCGTTCATTTTGTTGATAGCGGCGTAGACACCGGGCCCATCATCGCGCAAAGAGCCGTTCCCGTTTTGGAAGACGATGACGTGGATTCTTTGACTGCGCGTATTTTAGAACAGGAACATCAATTGTACCCTTATGTCATCGCCAAGATCGCGCAAAATAAAGTGATCTTGAAAGAACGTAAAGTGATCATTTTAGATTAAATAGATATGGTTAGGGGGATATTATGAAAAAAAGGGCATTGATCAGTGTATCTAACAAAACAGGCCTGATTGATTTTGCGGCCCAATTGGTTGATCTGGGCTATGAGATCGTTTCGACCGGCGGTACCTATAGAACCATCAAAGAGGCAAATATACCGGCTACTTATGTGACGGAAGTCACTGGGTTTCCTGAAATTTTGGACGGCCGCGTAAAAACCTTGCATCCGTTTGTTCACGCAGGCATTTTAGCCATGCGCACGCCGGAACACTTAAAACAATTGGAAGAGCTCGGCATTAATCCGATAGATCTGGTTGTTGTCAATCTTTATCCCTTCCGTCAGACCATCGCCAAGCCGGATGTGACCTTTGAAGAAGCCATCGAAAACATCGATATCGGCGGGCCTTCCATGGTACGAGCAGCGGCTAAAAATCATAAAGCCGTGGCTATAGTAGTTAATCCTAATCATTATCCGGCCATCATCGAGCAGCTTAAAGCAGGCGGGGTTAGTCAACAGATGCGCTTGCAGCTTGCAACGGAGGCCTTTACCCATACTGCGGAATACGATGCTTTTATTTCAGCTTATCTAAAAAAAGTCACGCATACGGAAGAAAAGTTTCCGCAAGTGGCTTTGATCGCCGGGGAAAAGATACAGGATTTACGCTATGGTGAGAACCCGCATCAAAAGGCTGCCTTTTATCGTAAACCTCAAACGGCGGGTGCCTGTGTTGCCAATGGCAAACAATTACAGGGTAAAGAATTGTCCTTTAACAATATCATTGATTTAAACGCGGCGCTGGAACTGGTGCGTGAATTTCCGCAAACTGCCTGCGTCATTATTAAGCATACCAATCCCTGCGGCACCGCTTTGGGCAATACGCCATTTGACGCTTATTGCAGAGCGTTAGAGGCCGACCCGGTATCCGCTTACGGTGGAGTTGTTGGTCTCAATAGACAAGTGGATGAGCAAACCGCAACGGAAATGATCAAAAACTTTTTGGAAGCCGTTATTGCACCTTCATTTTCCGAGGAAGCGCTTAAAATTTTGACCGCTAAACCCAATATCCGGCTGATTACTGTAGGAGATTTACAAGAAAATCCGGCTACCATCGATATCAAAAATGTCAACGGCGGTTTTTTGATTCAGGATATTGACAATGCTGTCGTCAATAAAGAAGACCTGCAAGTGATCAGCGAACGTAAACCGACCGATCAAGAAATTGAGGAGATGCTATTCGCTTGGCGGGTCGTTAAACATGTTAAGTCCAATGCGATTGTTGTGGGCAAAGACAAACAAATCATCGGCGTTGGCGCAGGACAAATGAACCGTGTCGGTTCCGCTAAGATTGCTTTTGAGCAGGCTAAAGAAAATACAAAAGGCGCTGTTTTGGCATCTGACGCCTATTTCCCGTTCCGTGATACTGTGGATGCTGCTGCAAAAGCGGGCATTACTGCCATCATTGAACCCGGCGGATCCATCCGTGATGCCGAAACCATTGCCGCTGCCAATGAGCACGGTATTGCTTTGGTCTTTACTGGAGTTCGTCATTTTAAACATTAATAACCGATTCTAGTTGTGGGAGGCTTTTGTTGTGACTCAGCTAAAGAAGGATCAGTTGTCCGTATTGGTAATCGGAGGCGGCGGCAGGGAGCATGCGCTGGTTTGGAAAATTGCCCAAAGCCCCAGGGTTGCTAAGCTCTATGCAGCGCCGGGCAATGTCGGTATCGCAGACATCGCTCAAACGTTACCAATTTCTGCCGAAAATATAGATGAAATACTGGCTTTTGTAGAAGAAAGAGATATTGATTTGGTAGTGGTAGGCCCCGAAGCTCCTTTAGCGGCAGGTTTAAGCGACCTCCTGATCAAAGCCGGTCGTGCTGTCTTCGGCCCTACACAGGCTGCGGCGGCGATAGAAAGTTCCAAACAGGTTGCCAAAGACCTGATGCAAAAATACGGCATACCAACCGCAAAATACGCGGTATTCGAAAATATGGAGCAAGCCATTGCCTATATCAAGGAAGTTGGGGCTCCCGTAGTTGTTAAAGCGGACGGTCTTGCCGCGGGCAAAGGCGTTGTGGTAGCCATGAACCAGGAAGAAGCCGTTGTTGCCGTTCGGCAGATGATGGAAGAGGACGCCTTCGGAAAAGCAGGGTCCAAAATCGTTATTGAAGAGTATCTCGAAGGCGAAGAAGTAAGTATTCTGGCTTTTTGTGATGGAGAACATATTGTTCCCATGGTATCGGCGCAAGATCACAAACGGGCCTATGACAATGACCAGGGGCCCAACACCGGCGGTATGGGCGCTTATTCTCCCGCACCGGTCTATACGCCGCAACTTGCCCAACTGGCAGAAGAGACAATCTTAAAGCCAACAGTAGCTGCGCTAAAGGCGGAAGGCAGGCTATATCAAGGGGTACTTTATATCGGTCTGATGATTACAGCAACGGGACCGAAAGTATTGGAATATAATGCCCGTTTCGGAGATCCGGAAACACAGCCTGTTTTGATGCGCTTAAAAACCGATTTAATTGACATTATTGAAGCTACTATTAACCAGACTTTGGACCGATCCGAGATCGAATGGGAGGAAAACCCTGCTGTTTGTGTGGTGATTGCCGCAGGCGGTTATCCGGGGTCTTATGCCAAAGGCAACCCCATTAGCGGTATCATGAAGGCTGAATCTTTGGGAGCAAAAGTGTTCCATGCAGGCACAACACAAAAAGATGGGGAAATAGTCTCAAACGGCGGACGGGTATTGGGCGTAACCGCCATGGCAGATACCCTTGAACATGCTGTCTCAAAAGTTTACCGCTCCGTCGAACAGATATCCTTTAAAGAATGTTTTTACCGCCATGATATCGGCTATCGTGCTATCCAAAAAAAATAAGAGTCCGCAAGGACTCTTATTAACTTTATTTGTTATTTTTCAAAGTATGCTAGGCCGACTGTACCTGGGCCTGCATGGGAGCCAACTACGCTCCCAATCGTATAGATCCCTGAACTTTTAAAATCATGCACATTTTGAACGGCTTCGACTAAGAGTTCTATGGCCGGTAAATTGTTGCTGTGAGCAAAGGCAATTTCTTTTGCAAAATCAGGTTTGTTTTCCGTCTCCATTATTAAACGAAGCTTTTTAACGGCTGCTTTAAACCCTTTCGCTTGTCCAACGGGCCAAACGACGCCTTCCTTAATTTGAATGATGGGTTTTAATCCTAATACGTTACCGATAAATCCTTTGCTGCTGGATAGTCTTCCGCCCTTGACTAAATACTTTAAGATGTCAATAATGGCATAGACTCTTATTTTAACCTTAAGAGCCTCCAGCCGATTTGCAATTTCTGCGGCGGTTAAGCCTTGTTCTTTTAAACATACGGCTTCTTTAACCAAAAGGGCCAACCCCAAAGAAACGTTTTGTGAATCGATTAAATAAATCTCCTGATCGGGACAAGATTCTTTGGCAATTTGTGCCGATTGATAGGTCCCGGAGAGCTGAGAAGAAATTAAGATGGCGATGATGGTGTCTTGCGAAAATTTACGGAAAACTTCTTCAAATTGTTCAGGATTGACCAGTGTCGTCGTGGGAAGGTTAGAACTTGCCGCAAGTTTTTGATAAAACTCCTCATTTGTGATGGTTATTTTATCAATGTAAGTATCCGAACCAAAGTTTACTTTTAAAGGAACCATTTCAATCTCAAGTGAGTTCAACTCTAAAATTGAAATATCCGAAGTGCTGTCCGTGATGATTTTAATTGTCATGATATACTCCTTATTAAGTAATAAATTTGTTTTTCATAAGATTCTTCTTTTTCATAATAAAGTCCTTTATCTTTTAATTGACTGTAAAGTTTTATTGTTAATTCTGTAAGAAAATTAAAAGGAATCTGGGGTTTCATGATGAATAATTTAGATGGCCCTTTGCGGGAAGTGGCCCGCTTTGAATAAAAGTAAAGGAGTGAATCCTATGACTTTTCAAAGTAAACTGCAAGAATCCGATATTGACCGGTTTTTCAAAGCTATTTTGCTTTTGCAAAATGAAGAAGAATGCTACCGGTTTTTTGAAGATGTCTCTACGGTTGCGGAGCTGAAAGCGTTAGCTCAGCGTCTGCAGGTCGCAGAAATGCTTTTAAATAATGAAACATATTCAAATATTGCAACCGTTACCGGAGCCAGTACGGCAACGATCAGCCGGGTTAAACGCTGTTTAAATTATGGTAGTGATGGATATCAATTGATCCTAAAACGATTAAGAGAATCTGATAAAGATATCTTACCTCAAAAAAAATAGGATCCATTTTTGTTGGTGGGCATTAAATATAAAGAATTTAATTATTAAAAGCAACGGACGAAAGGGTTGGTTTCTGTGGAGATTATACCGGCGATTGATTTGCGGGAAGGCGTATGTGTCAGGCTTATAGATGAGGATGAGTGTAAAAAGGATATCTATTCTGATGAACCCATCAAACAAGCAAAAATACTGGAAAAAGCCGGGGCAAAAACCATACATATTACCGATTTGGATGCCGCCTTTGTCGGTATTCCCTGCCATTTGGATGTAATCCGGCAAATCATAGCGGAAACAAACCTATCTGTTCAGGTATCAGGTGGGATTCGGACCATGGAAAGTCTGGATCAAATGATAAAAATAGGCGTTGAAAGAGTTGTTTTGACTACCGCTGCAGTACGCAATCCGCAGATGGTAGAAGATGCCATCAAAAATTTTGGAGACCATATCGTGATCGGTTTGGACAGTCATGACGGGTTTGCCGCCATCGAGGGGTTCGAATCGATCTTTGAAAAAAAAATTAATGATGTTGCCTCTGATATGAAAAAACGGGGGGCACAACGTATGATCTATACGGATTTGCGCAGAGACGGCTCCTTAAAAGGCCCTAATTATCAAGCATTAAGAGAGCTTTCCCTATTGTTGCAGGATACGCCTTTAATTGCTTCCGGAGGCATTTTTTCACTGGATTGCATCCGGAACTTAAAGGCCATGAATCTGGAAGCGGTTATCGTTGGAAAAGCAATCTATTTAGGTCTTTTAGACTTATCGGAAATGATCAAAATTGCTCAATAAGTTGGTATTTGTGTCAAATAAATGGGTGCGGCTTTTAAGTGTTTATTCTTCTTAAAACGCCGCTTTTGTCTATCTTTTTATAAAGGATATTATCTTTTAGGCTCGAATTTTAATAAAGATATGAAGATACGAAATATACGAACAGCGGGAGAAGATAATGAACCTATTAGTAGGATTAAATAAAGAGCAAATAGAAGCTGTTACCTCAAATAATAAACATATTCTAGTTATTGCCGGCGCCGGCAGCGGAAAAACCAGGGTGCTGGTGAGCCGTTTGGTTTACTTAATGGATGAGATGCAGGTTTCACCTAGAAATATACTGGCCGTCACCTTTACCAATAAGGCATCAAAGGAAATGAAAGAACGGGTAGATGCCCTATGCCAAATCAGTCCGCAAAGGATGTGGATCGGAACCTTTCATGCCATCTGTTTACGAATATTGCGGATGCAATTTAATGAGGCGGGATTAAAAAAGAACTTTGTAATTTATGATCAAACGGACAGCATCAATTTGCTAAAAAGATGCTTGACAGAATTATCCCTATTGGATGATGACAAAAAATATACTCCTCAAGGTATGTCGACTATTATTGGAGATGCTAAAAATAGGCTCCTAACGCCTGGAGACTTGACTTCGCAAGCCTCCTCAGAATGGGAAGAAAACGTCGCGAAAGTATATACAAAATATCAGCGGTTTTTAGTCGACAATAATGCCCTTGATTTTGATGATATATTATATAATACTGTCTGTCTCTTTGAAAAACACCCTGAAATATTGGATTACTATCAGAATAAATTTTGCCATATTTTAGTGGACGAATACCAGGATACCAACCATTGCCAGTATCGCTTAATCAAACTTATAGCAGGAAACGAGAACAACCTGTTTGTCGTTGGCGACCCGGACCAATCCATTTATGGCTGGCGGGGCGCTGATATCAATAATATATTAGATTTTGAAAAAGATTATCCGGATAATCAAGTGATTAAGCTCATACAAAATTACCGTTCTACGCAAAATATTCTCGATGTAGCAAATAGCGTGATTGTGAACAACTTGAATCGGAAAGAAAAAGACCTAATTGCGACCTGTTCAAAGGGGGAAAAAGTGCATTTTTGTCTAGTTCCCAGTGACAGGGATGAAGCTGACCAGGTGATTCGTACTATTGTGCAAATGACACAAAAAGAATACTGCTACAAAGACTGCGCCATACTCTATCGTACTCACAGCCAAAGCAGATCTTTTGAAGAATTATGTATTCGCTATGGCATCTCATACCGTATTTTCGGCGGTTTGCGTTTTTATGATCGTAAAGAAGTTAAAGATACGTTGGCCTATTTACGCATTCTGGCCAATCCCGATGACGGAGAAGCGTTGAACCGGATTTATAACGTACCCCGCCGCGGTATCGGTATAACCACCTGGAGCAAGCTGGAAGATATTGCGCTGCAACAGGGAAAGAGCATCTACATGTTGTTGGAGCGCCCGGATATACTGGACACGATTAATTTGTCTACCAAAAATAAACTGCGTGCCTTGCGGCAATTATTTGATAGACTGCAAATCATAATCGCTGAACAAAATGTATCAATCACAGGTCTTTTAGAAAAACTATGGCAGGAAAGCGGTTATCTCGAATCACTTAAAAAAGAAGAGGACGGCGAAGAACGTCTGGCTAATTTAGAGCAATTATTCGATGTAGCGGCAGATTTTGAAAAACGGTATGAGGAAGAAGCCCAAATGATGCTGGATGATGATGAAACTCCCGATCCGCCCCTGCTTGCATTTTTGTCCCAGCTCTCTTTAGCGACCGATATGGATAATGAAAAGAAGGATAACAATTATTTGACCATGATGACCCTTCATGCCGCAAAAGGCCTGGAATTTCCCATTGTATTTATTTGCGGGATGGAGGAAGGAATCTTTCCCCATAAGCGCGCTATTTTATCGGACCAGCGCAATGAGATGGAAGAAGAGAGGCGTCTTTGCTATGTAGGGATTACGCGTGCCAAAGAAAGACTTTATCTTTTAGCAGCGCAAAGAAGGATGTTGTGGGGAAGTCCAGTTTATAGCCGACAATCCAGATTCTTAGAGGAAATCCCGGAGGAACTGTTGGAATTATCAGGGACCAAATCCATTAAAGCGCAAAAACAAATTTCTGATATCTGTAATAATGTATTTGTTCGTACAATTAAAAAAGATGTCCCTTCCACCAAAGTACCTCAACTGATCAATCTTGGCGATCGTGTGCTTCATGCAAAATTCGGCCAAGGTGTCGTTGTCGGTATCAGCGGCACGGAAGAAGATCTGCAAGTAAAAGTCGCTTTCCCGGAAAAGGGAATCAAAGATTTGTTGTGGAAATATGCGCCGATCAAAAAAATATAAAATTTAAGCACTAAACGGTTATACAACTTAAGTAAACAGGGTAGAACGGCTCATAAATCTTTGACATGAAAAATCCCATGCCTGTAGTGGGCTCACGGCCCCTGTAACCAGCTCAATGGCCAAACAGGGAAATGGGATTTCCAACACCAAAATATTACACCTATGTAAAACGTCAATACCGGGATATTATCCAGAATATGAAAATAGCTAATGAGGGTGAGTCATGAATCAAATAGATGCAAAAAGCAGGATTGATGATTTAAAAGAGCAAATTCATAAGCATAACCATGCTTATTATAATCTGGACGCGCCCACCGTTAGCGACGCCGAATACGATGCACTCTTAAAGAAATTGATTGATCTGGAATCACAATTTCCGCAATATGCCTCCCCGGATTCTCCTTCGCAAAAAGTGGGTGGGGAAGCTTTAACTAAATTTGCACCGGTTCATCACCCCATACCTTTACAATCTTTGGACAACGCGTTTAGTCGCGAAGATGTTGAAGCGTTCATGCAACGGGTTGAAAAGGGTCTGCAAAAAAAGAACCTGGCTTATGTTTTAGAGCAAAAGATGGATGGCTTATCCGTCGCTATCCACTATCAAAACGGAAAACTAATCAAAGCGGCAACACGCGGCAACGGTGAAGTAGGGGAAAATGTTACCGATAATATTAAAACCATCCGTTCTTTGCCCCATCGTCTCAAAGAAGCCTTGCCCTATCTTGTAGTACGGGGTGAAGTTTACATGCCTAAGCAGACCTTTTTACGGTTAAATGAAGAACAGGACGAAAACGGGGGGAAAGTATTTGCTAATCCCCGCAACGCGGCCGCCGGTTCTTTACGCCAATTAGACGAAAAAATTACCCAACTTAGACATTTGGATATCTTTGTTTATGATATACTTTTTATAGATGGAAAAGAAATCGAAACCCAATGGCAGACCTTGGATTATTTAACCAGTCTTGGTTTACCCGTTAATCCGGAACGTAATTTAATTGCAGACCCGGAAGAAATCTTTTCCTACATTGATCTTTGGCAGCAAAAAAGACATCAGTTGCCCTATGATACAGATGGTATGGTCTTAAAATTGAATGATATCTTGTCTAGAAATGTTCTGGGGACAACCTCCCGAGCACCGCGCTGGGCCATCGCCTATAAATTTCCGCCGGAAGAGCAGGAAACCAAGGTATTGGATATTCTCGTCAACGTCGGCAGGACGGGAGCCATGACGCCATTGGCTGTATTGGAGCCTGTTACCGTTGCCGGAAGCGTTGTCAGCCGCGCAACTTTGCATAACGAAGATATGGTTCGCGAAAAGGATATCCGTATTGGCGATACGGTGATCGTTCATAAAGCAGGAGATGTCATTCCGGAGATCGTTCGCGTCAAAACAGAAGCAAGGACAGGTTCTGAAATTCCTTTTGCAATGCCCGGGTTTTGTCCGGAATGCGGACAAATCGCCAGCAGAAAGGAAAATGAGGCGGCCTGGCGTTGTACCAATCCCGGATGCAAAGCTCGTCTGCGGGAAGATCTTTTGCATTTTGTTTCTAAAAAGGCCATGGATATCGATGGCCTGGGACCTGCCGTGATCGCTCAATTGATGGATAATGCTCTGGTCAAAGATGTGGCCGATCTATATGATCTCAAAGCGGAAGACATGGTCGATTTACAACGCATGGGGCAAAAATCCGCCGATAATATTATTAAGTCTATAGAAAAGAGCAAATCCCTTCCTTTAGGCAGACTAATTTTTGCTTTGGGAATCCGTTTTGTGGGAGAAAGAACCGGCAAACTGTTAGCCGCCGCTTTTGCAGATCTGGATGCCGTTATGCAGGCCGATATCGAGCAACTGACGGCTGTTGATGAGATTGGAATCAAAATGGCCGAGAGCATCAAATCTCATTTTAAAGAGGATTATCATCTGCAACTAATCGAACGCTTAAAGAAAGCCGGTTTAAATACCAAAGGGGAACAAAAAAATCAAATCGGGTCACTTGCCGGCAAAATATTCGTAATAACCGGTACCTTAGAAAACATGAAGCGGGAAAAGGCACAAATACTGATTGAAAATGCCGGTGGTAAAGTCGCATCGACTATCAGTAAAAAAACAGATTACCTTTTGTTGGGCGAAAACCCTGGCAGTAAATATGATGAAGCATTGCGCCTCGGTGTTACAATCATTGGATTAAAAGAGTTTTTAGCGATGCTATAAATGGAAAATTTGTGATATAATATAGTGCATAACGTTTATAAACAACAAAACAGTTTATAAACTATGTTTTACCATAGACTGCCAGGATTTACCCAGTTACCGCTTGCAAACCAACTTGGCTTGGCAGCTATAATACCATAATTTATAATGAATCTTGGGGGGTGAGCCAAATGACATGTGAGTTAACAAATGGAGATTATAACAATACAGTTTATGCGGAGGAAAACCGACAGTTATTTCACAATAATCATGTGTTCGTTGTGAATATGATCGGTTCAAAAGGCGCGGGAAAAACCACCCTCTTGGTTAAATTATTAAAATATCTGCAAAAGCATCTCAATGCTGCTGTGATAGAAGCTGACCTGTCCAGAGCAAAAGATGCAGATAAAATCGCTTCTTGCAATATTCCAATGATTCAAATCAATACGGAAATGTCTGGGCAATTGAATGCCAAAATGATCAATCAAGTACTTCCGGGATTCTATTTGGAAGACCTGGATTTGATCGTTATTGAAAATATGGGCAATATTACCAGTCCTTCCACTTATGAGCTCGGCGAAGATGTCACCCTTCTGGTCATGAGCATTGCAGAATGTGTGGAAAACCCCAAAATCAACCCCGATGTTTTAACAGCTTCAGAAGCTCTGATCATCAATAAAACAGACCTTTTAGAAATGATCAATATTAATATCCCAAAAATCATATCGGGATTATCGGCTATCAAACCCGATTTAAAGGTATTCGAAACCTGTTGTCACGAAGGTGAGGTCAGCGGAGTAGAAGAATTTGGCAAATGGCTAATCGAGCAAATTAAAAATAAAACAAAAAGATAAGCAAAAAGAGCGTTTCTGCAAAATAGCAGAAACGCTCTTTTTTTGTCTAAGTTCTATTTAAAATAAGCAATGCCGGATGCAAAGATAGGTTGAATTTTGGTACCGGGAATATTTTTGGCAATGCCTGGGATAATGATACGTTCTGAATGTCCCATTTTACCTAAGATCCTCCCGTCCTGGCTCGTGATTCCCTCAATCGCATATAAAGCACCATTGGGATTATGTCCAATATCCATGGAGGGCTGTCCGGCATCATCTACATATTGGGTTGCGATCTGACCGGATGCCGCAAGTGCATCCAATTCTTCCTGGGTCGCTACGAAACGTCCTTCGCCGTGAGAGATTGCAATGTTGTAAATATCGTCTGTAGAACATTGCGAAAACCAGGGGGAAAGCTTAGATACAACTTTTGTTTTGGCAATCTTGGAAGAGTGGCGTCCAATCGTGTTATAGGTTAAGGTCGGGGAGGTGGGTGTTAAGTCTCTGATTTGACCGTAAGGCAATAGACCCATCTTCAATAGAGCCTGAAATCCGTTGCAGATTCCCAGGATTAATCCTTCATTTTCTTCCAGATGACTCGCAATCGCATCTTTGATCAACGGATTTTTAAAAATAGAAGCGATGAATTTCCCGGAACCGTCCGGCTCGTCTCCGGCACTGAACCCTCCCGGCAGGGCGAGAATCTGACAATTACGAATAGCCTTTGCAAGTACTTCTATAGAGTCTTTGATATCATTGTCCGTAATATTGCGAAAGACGAAAGTCTCGACATCTCCTCCCGCAGCCGTAAATGCCTTTGCCGTATCGTATTCACAATTGGTTCCGGGAAATACGGGGATGATAACTTTAGGTTTTAGCCGTTTAGATTCGACGGTCGTTTTCACAGGTTGTTTGTTGGTAACAGGCGGAATAGCGGAAATATCCGGGTTATTTACTTTGGTGGCAAAAACGCCTTCCAAAGGTTGGGTCCAGGCATGAATAGCATCTTCAATCTTGATTTCTTCATTATTGATACGGATAACGGGATCTTTTATTGTCATGCCAAGATATTCAAAATCCGTTTCTTCGAACAAATCAGCCACATCTTCTATATCGATTTCTCCGGTCATTTCCACGATGATGGAGGCGATTTCCGGTGCAAAAATAATATCATTATCCCAAGTTCCTTCGATTTCAACACCGATCTGATTGCCAAAAGTCATTTTGGATATTGCTCCGGCAATCCCCCCGGTATCAATGGTTTGGGCGGAAAGAATTTTGTTCTGCAGAGTCAATTCATGAACCTTGCGCAAGGATTGTTTTAACTCATCAAAGTTAGGAACTTCATATTTATCGCAAACCAAAGGAATTAAAATGACATGATTGTCGGCTGCTTTAAATTCCGGCGAGAGTATCATATTAGAATCCATAACGGTTTGTACGGCAAAAGAGATAAGCGTGGGAGGGACGGTTAAATCCTGGAATGTTCCCGACATGCTATCTTTGCCGCCGATGGCCGGAGCATCAAGACCGATTTGCGCTTCAAAAGCACCCAAAAGCGCTGCAAAAGGCTTGCCCCATTTATTTGCATCGTCTCCGAGCTTTTCAAAATACTCCTGAAGGGTCAAATATATGCCGTTAGGGCTGCCGCCCATGGCAACAATTTTGACAACCGATTCCACAACTGCATAGATTGCTCCATGATAGGGGCTCCAATTGGCTAAAGCGGAGTGGTAACCGTAGGCCATTAAGGTCGCATCTTTACTTACACCGCCTTGGACCGGCAACTTGGCTGCCATACCCAATGCGGGTGTTAGTTGATATTTGCCGCCATAAGGCATCAATACCGTCGCAGCGCCGATCGTGCTGTCAAATTGTTCTACCAAACCTTTTTGACAGGCATGGTTTAAAAGAGTCAAATTATAAAGCCAGGCATCATGGGTGGACATCGTATCCACAAATTCCGGAGAGGATAGAAAATAGTTTTTATCCATGTCAGCTGCCTGCACATGAACGTCTGTCTCCTGACGGACGCCATTTGTATTCAAAAAGTCCCTCGCGATATCGACAATGGTCTGATTTTGCCAGTTCATCACCAGGCGTTTTTTATCTGTTACCGTTGCCACAACAGTTGCTTCCAGATTTTCTTCGGCAGCCATCTGGATAAACGATTCCGCATCGTCGGCATCAACGACAATTGCCATTCTTTCTTGCGATTCCGAGATGGCAAGCTCCGTCCCATCTAAACCTTCATATTTTTTGGGGATGCGATTCAAGTCGATCTCCAGCCCGTCCGTCAATTCACCGATTGCAACCGATACGCCGCCTGCGCCAAAGTCATTGCAACGCTTGATCATTTTAGCGGCTTTGGAATTCGCGAACAACCGTTGTAATTTGCGTTCTGTCAGTGGATTGCCCTTTTGCACCTCGGCGGAACAGTTTTCCAAAGAAGTGACGGTGTGTTCCTTGGATGATCCCGTTGCTCCGCCGCAACCGTCGCGTCCTGTACGTCCACCCAAAAGAATCACCAAATCGCCTGTGCGCGGTTTTTTACGGATCACATTTGCGGTCGGAGCAGCGCCGATCACGGCGCCGACTTCCATATGCTTGGCAATGAATCCCTCGTCATAAACTTCCGTCACTTGTCCGGTTGCGAGCCCGATTTGATTTCCGTAAGAGCTGTAACCATGAGCCGATTCTTTGGCGATTTTTCTTTGCGGCAGTTTCCCTGACAAAGTATCACTGATATTGGCCCTTGGGTCACCGGATCCGGAAAGCCGCATAGCCTGGTAAACATAAGAACGTCCGGAAAGGGGATCGCGAATTGCGCCACCCAAGCAGGTTGCAGCGCCACCGAACGGCTCGATTTCCGTGGGGTGGTTATGGGTTTCGTTTTTAAACATGATGAGCCACGGCTCTTTTGTTTCCAGACCGTCCTTTTCCACGGTAATAGTAGCCTTGATGCTGCAGGCATTGATCTCTTCCGACTCGTCCAGGTCATCAAGAACGCCCATTTTTTTCATCTCTTTGGCAGCAATCGTAGCCAAATCCATCAAGCACAGATCTTTTGCTTCTTTGTCTTTATAAACATATTCCCTAAATTCCAGATATTTTTTAAATGATTCGTTTACAGCCCTGTTAAAATGGCTGTCTTCAAAGGTGATGCGGTTGATTTTCGTTAAAAAGGTCGTATGGCGGCAATGATCGGACCAATAGGTATCGATCACGCGGATTTCCGTAATCGTTGGATCTCTTTTTTCCGTATCGCGGAAATAATTGCGGCAAAAATGCAGGTCTGCCAGGCTCATAGCCAGTTCCAAGTTAGCATAGAGCGCGGCAAGCTCCTGATCGTTTCTTTCGATAAACCCTTCCAGAACAGAAACAGGGTTGGGTGGGGTATAGGGCAAGGTTAGAGTCTGCGGTTTGGTAAGTGCAGCTTCGCGGGAATCTACAGGATTGATGCAATAAGCTTTTATTTTTTCAATATCCTCTTTTGTTAAATTGCCGGACAGAATGATCAATTTGGCAGCCTGAACGATCGGTTGTGAATCGGGCTTTAAGATGCGCAAGCATTGCGCTGCGCTATCCGCCCTTTGATCGAATTGTCCGGGAAGATATTCAATGGCAAATGCTGTCTCGCCGGAGACAAGGGGATATTCCTCGCGGTAAAGGTAATCCAACGGCGGCTCGGAAAATATGGTTGATAAGGCCGTTAAAAAAGCAGGGTCATTTTTATCCACAAAACCACAAAAATCATACCGATTCACAACCTTTAGTTCTTGGATCTTGTCTATTTTCAGGTTTGTTTTTAAATCGGCAAGTAAGGACGCAGCTTCTACAGCGTAGGGCCGCTTTTTTTCTACAAATATACGATTGATCAAAACGGGCACCACCTTTTAAGTATATCAATAGCGTTATTTTTTCATATCCGGTATTATTTTATCACAACAGATTGTTTACCGCCATAATATTGCAAAAAAATGAATAGAACTTGGGTCAACTTAATTTTATCTGAGCATAAAAGAAAAATCAATTGCGATTTGGCTTACATTTATAGTATCATGAAGATGGAAATGAATTGAGAATGGATGCGATTTAAACTTGGAGCGGTTTCGTAAATCGGAAAATACAAGACCAGAATGGAAAATATGGCAGTTTTTTATCATACTGCTTGCCACATTTAGCCTAACCGTATTTGTTACAGAGATTTATCATTACTTTGGATACTCCGATTCGGCTGTCAATTTGATCGGCTATATTTTTCAAAGCACCTGTTATTTTTTGTTCCCTTGTTGGATTGTCTGCTCTTACTATAAACAACCTTCTTCTGCTTTGGGTTTAAAAAAGATACCTTTTTGGTCAGTGTTACCACGGGGTATAGGATATGGTTTTTTACTTTATCTAATGGTCATCGTCATATCAATGTTGGTCACTAATATTTTTCCTTATAACCGCAATATGCAGGATATTTTGGAATTAATCGTAGAAACGAAAGATATGTTTTTTAAAACAGCCTACATCCTGCTTGTTGTAGTTGCAGCTCCTGTTTCAGAAGAGGTATTGTTTCGTGGCCTCTTTTATTCGGCATTAAAAGGACGGTTCGGCGTGATAGCAGCCATGGTGATTTCCGCTGCGGTTTTTGCCGCCATGCACTTAGACCCCTATGCGGCCATAGCCTATTTCTTCGGCGGAATTTGTTTGGCTTATATTTATGAAAAACATCACAACCTTTGGTATAATATTGTTGCCCATGCAACATGGAATTTAATCGCGGTTACTCTATTGTTGATTTTTTATTAATCTTTATAAACATTAAAAAAAGAAAGGGGTATTTACTTTGACAGTTCATGCTACGATCGAAATGGAAAACGGAAAAAATATCAAGCTCGAGCTTTATCCTGATAAGGCGCCCATGACCGTGCGCAATTTTGTCTCCTTAGCCAAGTCCGGTTTTTATGACGGCCTGATTTTTCACCGTGTCATTAAAGGATTTATGGTTCAGGGAGGATGCCCGGACGGAAACGGTATGGGTGGCGCGGGATATTGCATCAAAGGAGAATTCACCGCCAACGGAGTATCTAATCCGCTTACTCATAATCGGGGAATTATTTCTATGGCCCGGGCCCAATCTTTTGATTCCGCCGGTTCCCAGTTTTTTATCATGCATCAAGACGGACATTTTTTGGATGGTCAATACGCAGCCTTTGGCAAAGTTGTGGAGGGAATAGATGTCATTGACGAAATCGCACAAGTTAAAACCGACGCTATGGATAAACCGAATCAACCGCAAGTGATCAAAAAAATTTCCATAACAGACGAAGAAAACTTACCAGAACCGGAAAAGCTGCCTGATCCATACAGAAGGTAATGATAAAAATCAAAAGGAGCTGAGTTCGAATGGCTTTACAGGGCAACGCCATCGTTGCGCAATCGGGCGGTCCGACCGCCGTCATCAACAATAGTGTCTGCGGTGTTGTGGAAGAATGGTTCCGCCAAAATACCGGGTTTGCTATTTACGGCGGGATCAGCGGCATCAAGGGGATCCTGCAAGGTGAGATCATAGACTTAAGCAAACAACCGCAAGGAATGATTGCCGGGTTGCGGTATACACCGGGGGCTGGCATCTACTCTTGCCGCCATAAAGTTACCCAGGATGAACAGATACAATTGGTAGAACTTTTTAAAAAGCTTAATATCCGTTATTTTTTCTATAACGGTGGTAATGACTCCATGGATACGGCCCATAAAACCTACTTGGCGGCAAAAGACGCCGGTTGGGAAATGTCAGTGATCGGGGTGCCGAAAACAGTCGACAACGATCTGCCCTTTACCGATCATTGTCCCGGATACGGCAGCGCGGCTAAATATTTAGCGACAACGGTGAGGGAAACAGGGATTGATTTGGAGAGCGTTTCCACCAAAAATAAAGTAACTATTTTAGAAGCCATGGGACGGAACGCCGGCTGGCTGACGGCGGCGAGCGCTTTGGCCAAAAGACGTCCCGACGAGGCGCCGCATTTGATTTATTTGCCGGAAGTAGCCTTCTCCAAAGAACAGTTTCTTGCCGACGTAGAGGCTGTTTATAAACGTTTGGGTTATGTTTATGTTGTAGTCTCCGAAGGGATCGTGGATAAAAATGGGAGCTATTGCTTTGCCGGCGGAGAAATCGACGCTTTCGGCCATGCTCAACTCAGCGGCGTCGGGGAAGCCTTAAAGACACTCATAGAGCAAAATATGGGTATCAAGGCGCGTTGCAATACTTTGGGTACGGCTCAACGTTCGGCTATGCATTGTGCGTCCTTATGCGACGCTAATGAGGCCTATCAAGTTGGCAAGGTTGCCGTAACCTATGCGCTTTCCGGCAAAACGGGCGTTATGGTAACCATCGATCGCGTGGCAAACGATCCTTACCAAAGCAAAACGGGTGAAGTTCCCCTGGAAAAGGTGGCTAATGTCGAAAAGAAAATCCCGCTGGAATGGATCAACGCCGAACATAATTATGTGACGGATGATTTTATCCAATATGCCCGGCCTTTGATTATGGGTGAAGTAACATTGCCTTATGTCGACGGCCTGCCGGATTATGTCCATCTTGATCTATCTTTAGGTAAAGTGCGGAAGTAAGCAGAATCTCCAAATCCAAAGAGAATATTTTTTTATTAAACCGAATTCATAAACCCCTGCCTTATATTTTACTTTTGGCAGGGGTTTTTTTATCTTGTTTTTTGAGCTTTATTGTTGGCATTAACTAGATTATCTACAAATTCTCTCCTAACGGGATAAGAGGATGAATTGAAAAATTTTATGGAGATCAAAAAAATATAAATTTTATTGATTAGACGCTAATTTTTTTAGTCCTTATAATGAAGTCAGTGTTAAAGTAATATTATTTTTTGCTACTTAAAAGGAGGAAGATTCTTTATGGCCGATTATAGACAAATGTGGCAGGATTTAGACATGGATTTGGAAACGCATGATCTGCTCTGTGAAGTACTACCGCAGGCATTTGGCGATGTATATCTTTCACAGGAAAACCGTCCCGAGGGCATGGGTTACTACAATTTTGTGGTTTCAGAAATTCATGGAGTACGCCCCGCGGAACTGATTGAAGCGCAAAAAGCGGGAGCAAAGGTTTTCGGTACTTTTTGTGTCTATGTGCCGGATGAAATTGTTTTTGCGGCAGGAGGCATTGCTACCGGACTCTGTGGTGGCTCTCAATTTTGGGTACCGGGCGGCGAAAAAGTCTTGCCAACAGGCACCTGTCCGCTTATCAAAGCTTCTGTAGGCGCAAGGTTAGACCGTACTTGCCCTTTCTTCAGGATCGCAGATATGTATGTGGGGGAAACGACTTGCGACGGCAAAAAGAAAGCCTGGGAGATCCTCGCTGAGGATGTGCCGGTATATGTGATGGATTTGCCGCAGATGAAACGGCCGCAAGATACCGATGATTGGGCCCGGGAAATAGAATCCTTTTTAATCAGGGTGGAAGAAATGACCGGCAACAAAGTAACTCCTGAAAATCTGGCTGCCGCCATCAAACTCATTAATAACAAACGCCGCGCCCTGGCCCGGCTTTACGACTTCCGTAAATTGGACAATCCTCCGATTAGCGGCAAGGACGCGCTTTTGATTTCACAAATTGCTTTCTATGATGATCCGACGCGTTTTACCCAGATGACCAATGCCCTCTGCGACGAACTGGACAAACGGGTGAAAGACGGGATCGGTGTTTACGCAAAAGATGCGAGACGCATTCTCCTTTCCGGCACGCCATTGGCCATACCTAACTGGAAGCTGCATCATATCGTGGAATCTCTTGGGGCGGCCGTGGTCGTCGAGGAAATGTGCACCGGAATACGCTACTTTGAAAATCTGGTGGACGAAAGTCAGACCACGCTGGACGGCATGATCCGGGCTTTAGCCGAGCGCTATATGAAGATCAACTGCGCTTGCTTCACGCCCAACCAGGGGAGGATTGACGATATTAAGCGTCTGGTCAAAGAATATCAAGCCGACGGCGTGATTGATGTTAATCTCAAATTCTGTACGCTCTATGACGTAGAAGGTTTTCTTGTAGAAAGAAGCCTAAAAGAAGCCGGTATTCCTTGTTTAGGCCTGGAAACTGATTATACGGATGAAGACGCAGGCGGCTTGCGCACCCGGATTGGCGCCTTTCTGGAAATGTTAGGCAGCAAATAGGCAATACTTATGGATGATACACCACAAACAAACCTGGTTTGGTATATCCTATTTCACAACCATACCCAGGGCTTACAATTGAATACGCTGCTTAAAGATGCCGGACTCAAACCGATCATCGTACCTACGCCCCGCAAACTGAGCCAAAGCTGCGGTATTGCCCTGATGATCCCTACAGATCAGCTGGTTGAGACAAAAGCGGTTATCGAACGCGAGCAGGCGGAAATACTGGGGATTGCGGTCTTGCCCCGTGATCTAAATCCCCTTCGTGACCGTTATTGCTGAATATACCCTTTTGAGAAAAAAGTACATAAACCCGAAACCGTTACAAGATAAAAAAAATAAGGATATGGCAGAGTATGAGCCATATCCTTATTTTTTTGTTTTAATAATTAATCCCAGTAGAAACTTTATATTACTTTTTATATTATAGAGGAAGTAGCCCTGTTTAATAGGAATTTAATCAGAATAGTGTTGTTTTTCATATGCTTATTAAATCATTTGCAATAGTGAGGCGAGTGCTCCTATAACAAATTTGAACCCAAAGAAGATCAATAATCCACCCAAAATTGCGATGATGATCCGGTAGGGGGCTTCTTTGATAAACTTCCGGGTCGAACCGATGACAATGGAAATCAATCCGTACCAAATAAAGTCGGCACTGATATGTCCAAAATAAAAAACCGTCGCACCGCTTACTCCGTAGGAATCATACGATTGCATAATAAATCCTAGCCCGATAATGGCCCACCATAAAAGAAAATAGGGATTGGAAAGAGAAATCACAATGCCCGATAAAAACATGTTTTTAGAACCGGCACTACCATCTTGTTTTTGAATATTTATATTATTGCGATAGGAATTTAGGATCATGCTAAAACCCATATAGACTAGTAAAATCCCGCCAACAATGCCGATAGCAATTTGCGCTTGGTTGGATCGAAGCACCAGGTCGAAGCCTAAAAAAATAACGATGACAAGAATAAGCTCCAAAACAGCGTGCCCGGCTGTAATAATAAAACCGGCTTTCCAGCCTGTGGTAAGCGACTTTTGAATGGTATATGTAAGAAGGGGACCGGGCATCATGGCACCGGAAAGACCAACCACAAACGCCGAAATAAATAAAAAAACCATAGCAGATACTTCCGTAATTTTTTTTATAAGCTATTTGCAGTGTATCATTTTGATAAATAAAGTGCAAGGAGAGAGTAATCTCATGAACTTTTAAAAAAGCTTTGTCAATTGCTTTGGCACTCTTTATAAAATGTGTTGGGGCAATCATACTTGCCACATGGGCGTTGTCAAGGCGTTAAAAGCACTCAGCTCCATCCCGAAAGAAAAAAGAACAACAGAAATTAATGATATCATACATAAATTATCGGAATTCATCTTGATACATCATATTTATAAACGTAGTCACAATTTAAATAGATGCTCCAAACCGGGATGGCTTAGATTCGGCTTTCCTCTGATGTATCAGACGGATGTACTGGAAATCCTAGACATTTTGACCGAACTTGGCATTAATGACAGCCGCATGAACGAGGCTATAGAAGTCGTTTTGGCAAAACAAGATGAATCGGGCAGATGGAAGATTGAAAATACCTATAACAGCGACCGGCTGCTTGTCCCATTTGGAGCAAAAGATGAACCGAGCAAATGGCTTACGCTTCGTGTCGTGAGAGTTTTAAAAAGATATCTTAGCAACAATTTATTCACATAACTCTGAAAGCGGGCGAGACATACATACCGCTTTTGCAATTAAATAATCAGCAACCATGAGGAAAAAAAACAGAGCCGTCAAATTTGACGGCTCTGTTACTGGTCGGGACGACAAGATTTGAACTTGCGACCNNGCGCTACCAAGCTGCGCCACGTCCCGAAATGCTTTGCAACAAAGATAATTATACCCAATCTTTTGAACCGGTGTCAATTGTTTTATTTTATGGAGCTTAGCAAGAAAGCTCTTTTTTTAGAAAATACTTGACTTTTACATATAAAATGTGGGAAACTACGAAATATAGTTATATTTATTTCAATGCTCTTTCAATAAATTGGAGGTTACTATAAATGGTTTTCGATTCTAATCGATTTACAAGCAACAATGTACGCATTATGCCTCCTTCGGGAATTCGCAAGTATTTTGATCTGGCTGCCGAAAGAAAAGACATTATTTCTTTAAGCATCGGGGAGCCTGATTTTATCACGCCGGATATCGGACAAAATGCAGCAATTCGTTCTCTTTTGGATGGCCACACCGCTTATACGGCAAATTCCGGTCTTTTGGAGTTGCGTCAATCCATCAGCGAGTATTTGACACGTTCCTATGCCATCGATTACGACCCACATGAAGAAATCATCATCACGGTAGGTGGTAGCGAAGGCATTGATTTAGCATTATGGTCTTTAATCAATCCGGGGGACGAAGTTTTGATTCCCGAGCCTTGCTTTGTATCGTACGGTCCTTGTGCCACTTTAACGGGAGGGGTACCGGTCATGGTGCCTTGCACCATGGAAAATGGGTTTAAGGTACAGATAGAAGATTTAGAAAAAAGTGTAACAGATAAAACAAAAATATTATTGATCAGTTATCCATCCAACCCAACCGGCGTCACATTGGTAAAATCCGATCTGGAAAAGATTGCGGCTTTTGCCATTAAACACGATCTTGTTGTGATCTGCGATGAAATTTATGCGGAAGTCTCTTACGGAATCAAGCATACTTCTTTAGCTTCTTTACCAAAAATGCATGAACGTACCATTCTGATCAGCGGAGCATCCAAAGCGTTCGCCATGACCGGATGGCGGATCGGTTATGCTTGCGCGCCTAAGGATTTTATCGATCCTATGCTTAAAATTCATCAATATATTCTGATGTGCGCACCCACCATTAGTCAATATGCTGCACTTGCTTGCTTCCAGTACGGGGATCATGAAGTTGAAAAGATGCTGGACGAATATAACAGAAGACGGCTCTATATAATTGACCGTTTCCGCTCCATGGGATTAGATGTTGTCGACCCACAGGGTGCCTTTTACGCCTTCCCCAGTATCAAAAAAACCGGGTTGTCTTCGGAAGAATTCGCTCTGAGGTTACTCAATGAACAAGGAGTGGCTGTTGTGCCGGGCAACGCATTCGGACAAAGCGGTGAGGGCTATATCCGTTGCTCTTACGCCGCCTCTTTAGATAAGATTGCAACCGCTTGCGATCGAATGGAATGTTTTTTAGAAAAATTACTTTAATTATCAAGAAAGATAAGGCATGCCTCTCAAAAGGGTATGCCTTATTTATTTTTTGAAGAGAAAGATATTGAAAGGGTTCTGAATTATGTTTGTAGAATTCTTTGAGTTCAATTAATTAAATTATATATACAGACTGCGGGGGAAATGCTTTGCCAATAAAAAAACAATTGCCTAACAAATCTTTAATCAGTCAAACCAGATTTATCCAGGACTTTTTATCTGATCAAGTACATGTCCCTGCGTCTTTGCTGAGTAATTATCATCAATTTGGAATTAATGAGCAAGAGTTGATCGTTTTATTGCGTTTATTCAAAATCAAAAAGGATCATTTAGATATTTGTGTTAAGGATATCATGCTGGAGTTTAACTGTACAAGTACAGAAATTGACCCTCTTTTGTCTGTATTCTTACAAAAAGGGCTCTTAAATAAAGAAACGCTGTCTGATGATAACGCGTTAAATCAGGACGTTTATTATCTGGATGGATTGTTTATTGAACTTTGGGAATGCTGGTCTTATCAAAAGAGCTGCTCCCATAACGATAAATCCAAAGCGGTTCCTAAAACCAATGAATTAAAAAATTTACCTCAAGAACAAAAGAAGGTATTAAAACATCTCTATCTTAGTTTTGAAAAAGAATTCGGGCGGGGGATCTCTCCGATGGAAAACGAAAAGATATCCCAATGGTACGAAGTGGATAAGATGTCTGTGGAAATGATTGAAGAAGCCTTAAAAAGAGCCGTGTTACAAGGCAAAACTTCCTTCGCCTATGTGGACCGGATCTTAAAAAATTGGCAGGATAAACGCTTTTCCAATTTAAATGAAGTAATGGAAAGTGATAAGAAGTTTAATCATAACAATAATTTTAAGAAGAGTAATACTCCTACGGCTTCTGCATCTGCAAAAGAGAAAAAACAGGATAAATACCGTGAATTTTTTGAAGAAGCTTTAAGGCCATAAATCATAAAAGAATTTAAGGGTGTAATATGGATAAAATATCTGCCGAAAAGCATTTGTCAGAACTGAATATCGTAAAAATCAATGCAGAAACGCAATGCCCCTATTGCCATGACAGCGGTTGGTTGATTACAGAAGAAGGCGCTGTGGCTTGTGTATGCAAGCGGAAGTCGGAAATTATACGTCGGAAAGCAATTTTAGGGATTACCCCGGCATTGGAAAAACATACTTTTGCCAATTTTGATTTGAGGTATTATGCCGACTATCTACAAACAGACCTGGGCCCAAGCTATCGTTTGTTAGCAGAAAAGTCGTTGGAGGCTAGTAAAAAATTTTCTCGAAATATCCAAAAAGGGAAAAAGCCACGGGGTATTTTATTTGTTGGAAATGTCGGTCGAGGCAAAACTCATCTGGCGGCCGCCATCACCAATGATTTAATTGATCATGGTTACGGTGCAAGGTTTGTGGTTGTGCCGGAATTTTTGGATGCGCTACGTTTCAGTTATCAAAAAGAAGAGATTGCGACTGAATCGGAAATCATTCGTCGGGTACAAGGCGCTCCTGTTCTGATTTTGGATGATTTGGGTGCACATAATTACAGTGAATGGACAAAGGGTAAAATCTTTACCCTGCTAAACTATAGGTTGAATTACCAGTTACCTACAATCATTACGACAAACCTGAAGCCAGGGGAAGAGCTTGATCAGGTAATTGGTGAACGTACTGTTTCCCGTATTGTAGAAATGTGCGATTTATATTATTTGTTTAGTGAGCATGATTTAAGAGATAAATTACGCAAACTTAAATAGTTTTTAATAGGAGAAAAATCTGTGACTAATGCAGTTATTTTTGATTTTGACGATACTTTGGTCTACACCAATATTATTTTTGAACAGGCTAAGAACGATTTTTACCATCATATGCAAAAGATGCAACTGGCTGATGAAAAGATCGCTGGCATTCTCAACAAATTTGATATAGCAAATGTAAAGATGAGTGGTGGATTAGCGAAAGATTGTTTTCCCAAAGCTTTGCGTCAAACGTATGAATATTATTGCGGACGCCAAAACAAGCTTGTTGATAATAAACAAGCTGATTTTTTTGAAAACCTTGGCTGGCACGTTTTTGAAAAAGAAACGGAAATAATCGAGGGCGCTTGCGACCTGTTGCAAAGGCTAAAACCAAACTATAAGTTATTTTTATTAACACAGGGCGATTATGAGCTGCAATTGCGCCGCATACAAAAAAGCAATCTTCTATCGTATTTTGACCATTATCATATCGTACACAGCAAAACAATAAACGATTTTGACCATTTGCTGCAAACCTATACCATCGATAAAGCACAATCATGGTCGGTAGGAAACAGTTTGCGTACGGATATTTTACCATCTTTGACCTTAGGCTTAAACACTGTACATATCGATGTTTCTTGCTGGGATTATGAATTTCCGGAAGATACAGGGGACTTAACGAAACAGAACCTGTATCATAACGTAAAAAATCTATCGGAGTGTGGAGACATCATTATGGGGCAGGGGGTATAGAATATGAAAGTTGCTTTATTACAAATTGATGTTCAAATAGGGCAAGTAAAAGAAAATCAGAATAAAGTAAAAAAATACCTCAAGGAAGCTGCGGATTTGGGCGCCGAGATAGCTGTTTTACCGGAATTGTGGAATACGGGGTATGCATTGGGGCAAATTAAACAACTGGCGGAAACAAAAAGCGGGGAGAGTATTACACTCTTGCGTAAAATTGCCAGGGAACATCATATGTACATCTTTGCCGGCAGTATTATGGAAAAAAAAGAAGGGCGCTATCATAATACCTGTTTTGTTATCGATCATAATGGCAATATTATAGAAACCTACCGTAAAGTTCATCTTTTTTCTCTGGGTTTGCTTGAAAACAAGGTATTTACAGCCGGAGACGAATGGATTCTAGTCGATACTCCATGGTTAAAAACCGGTGTTTTGCTTTGCTATGATCTGCGTTTTCCGGAGTTTTGCCGCAATCTAGCCCTACGCGGCGCTCAAATGTTGATTATTCCGGCCCAGTGGCCGGAAGTGAGGATAGAACATTGGCAATTATTATGCCGTGCCAGAGCTATCGAAAACCAATGCTTTGTTCTAGCCTGCAACACAACAGGAGAAGGGGAGTCGCCATATCGTGGTTCTTCCATGATTATTTCTCCCTTGGGTGAGGTTTTGGCAGACGCTTCAAATCAAGAACGCATTTTATTTACTGATTTAAATATAGAAGAACTGGATGGCATTAAAGAAAAAATCGATATCTTTTCTGACCGTAAACAAATTTTAGACGAAATCGACGATAGCCAAGTATAATAAATAGCCGCTTCCCTTAAATATAGGGCGAAGCGGCTATTTATTTTGAACAGGTTGGCATCCACCCCAATGTTGCGTATGGAATAGTAAAAGAGACAATTCCCGTCGCATAAGGCGCAATTTCGTATTGTTGGTAATAAATAGCCAAGCCACCCTCTGTTAAATAAAAGCTTTTGGGATTAAAGTACTGGACAATTAGGGTTTGATAATTATCAAAATAGATACCGGGATTTTCTTTCATTTGCTGATCGGTCTGTTTGAGTATTTCCTCAATCAGCAAATAACGGTAGTTTACGTTTGGTTGGAACATATTCCATAATAAGCGTTCATTCCCTGTCTTTAAACTCCATGTATCGGAACTTCTGATTGTATTGCCATGAGCGCCGCCGGTAAATTCATATCGGTCGTAATAGGTACTCAAATAACAATCGGCGTTATAGGTAACTTCATATTGCATGACGGCGTCATACATCCGAAACGGAAAATCATTTTCCAAATCGTATTTATATTCCATAACCGCTTGTGGGTACAGTGTATTGATTATATAGCGGTAAAAGTCATTGTTCTGGGTATAAATATGGCTATTCATCTTCCGTTGCGCTTTTTTGTTATTGGATAATACAACTTTTGGATAGTTCATTGTAAAAGTTAACATGACAACATTGTCATAAGAAAATTCCCTTTGAATATTTTGCATGGAGACCTTGGCGCTGAAATTTGACAAATTCATTGGCAATTCCTCACGCTTTTTCCGATTTTATTTCATTTTATGCGGCATAAAAAATCCTGACACAATAAAATACTTGCAATCATTTTCGCTTTTTTTAGCTTTTGATTATTTTTATATTTATAAAATAAAAAAATCCACACGTTATATACGTATGGATTTAAAGAAAAAATATGATGGCACGCCCGATAGGGATCGAACCTACGCTTCTGGCTCCGGAGGCCAGCGCTCTATCCACTGAGCTACGGGCGCACATTTTGTGTAGCTTTTTTATTTTATATTAAAAAGAGTTTTTCGTCAACCTTAAGATATATGCATAACCCCAAATTGTGGAACAATTATGAAATATTTTTTTTCATTGCAGGTGGATACCTTTCTATGGTATTCTAATGTCATATACAGTTAAGAAGTAGTATTATTCTTTTATTTTTTGCTATATTCTTATAAAAAACGCATTATTTTGCAAAAAGGCTTGCATTATGCGAGCTTTTTCCATGCGTTTAGGAATTTAACTAAAAAATAAATAAAATTTTTGAATTGATTTTCTAATTTTTAAGGGGGGGTGACGCAATCGTAAGATTCTGTTTCCCATGTTTGTGGCAAAATAGGCACTACAGATGAGAATTTAATAATCTTATTGGTAAGTTTTGCTACTATGAAAATGCTCGAATTTTCATGATCAAATTGGTAAACGCTTATTTTATCAATTCATTCCTCAAAAAATTGTTTGATAGAACTTTTAGGAGGTATTAACTAATGTCAAGAGAAGCAAAACTGGCAACTCTGGCCGAAAAACGTGCAAAAATCCTTGCAGGCGGCGGAGAAAAACGAGTCGCAAAACAGCATGAATCTGGGAAATTGACTGCTCGCGAACGTATTAATGCCTTATTGGACGAAGGTAGCTTTATTGAGATCGATCAGTTTGTCACCCATCGTAGCCCCGATTTGGGAGAACTCCCAGGCGAAGGGGTTGTGACCGGTTATGGCACCATTGATGGCCGTCTTATCTATTTATCCAGCCAGGACTTTACCGTCAGCGGTGGTTCTTTGGGCGAAATGCACGCGGATAAAATGGCAAAAGTTATGGACTTGGCGCTTGCCGTCGGAGCTCCCTTTATTGCCATTAATGACTCGGGCGGAGCCCGTATTCAAGAAGGTATCGGTTCTTTGGATGGCTTTGGTCAAATATTCAAAAGAAACACGATTGCTTCCGGCGTCATTCCGCAAATTTCTGTGATTTTGGGACCTTGCGCAGGTGGAGCCGTATATTCTCCGGCCATTACGGACTTTATTTTCATGTCCAAACAAGGCAACATGTATATTACCGGTCCTGCGGTTATTAAATCCGTAACCGGTGAAGAAGTTTCGATGGAAGTATTGGGCGGGCCGCATACCCATACTGCGATTAGTGGTAATGCACATTTTGCAGCCCCAACCGAAGATGAAGTATTTAATCAGATTAGACGTCTTTTGTCTTTCCTTCCTTCAAACAATCTGGAAGGTGCTCCAATCTGTGAATGCAACGACCCCGCCGAACGTATGGAAGATATTTTGCTTGATATCGTTCCGGATGACCCCAACAGACCCTATGATATGAAGGATATTATCGTAGCACTCGCTGATAACAAAGATTTCATGGAAGTTCAAGAGAACTTTGCCAAAAATATGATAATCGGCTTTATCCGTCTGAATGGAATGACAGTCGGCGTGATTGCAAATCAGCCTCAGGTAATGGCCGGTTGCATGGACATCAACGGTTCTGATAAGGCTGCTCGTTTTGTCCGTATGTGCGACGCTTTCGGTATTCCTTTGCTGACCCTCTGTGATACACCAGGCTTTTTGCCCGGTGTTGCACAAGAGCATAATGGTATTCAAAGACACGGTGCTAAATTGCTCTATGCATTTTCTGAAGCGACAGTACCGAAAATGACCGTGATTACGCGGAAAGGTTACGGCGGTGCTTATATCGCTATGTGCTCCAAGTCCATCGGCTGTGATACGGCTATCGCATGGCCGAGCGCACAGATTGCTGTTATGGGCGCGGCCGGAGCCGTCAATATCTTGGATCATAAAGCCATCAAAGAAGCCGCTGATCCGGCAGCTTTACGTACGCAAAAGATTGCAGAATATGAAGATAAATTTGCAAATCCATATTGCGCAGCCGCTTTGGGTTATGTTGATATTATTACAGAACCGGAAAAGACGAGATACTATCTGATCCGTTCATTAGAAACCTTGCTTACCAAGAAAGAAACCCGCCCGGGTAAAAAACACGGAAATATCCCGTTATAAGGGGAGGGGAATAGAAAAATGGGACTCTTTGGCAAAAAACATCAAAAACCCGCAGAATCTAGTCAGGTAATCAGTGCCGCGCCAGTTCCCCAGGCAGCTCAAGGAATAGACGCTAAAACGGTTGCAATCATTATGGCCGCTGTCAGCGCCGCTTCGGGTATTTCATCCGACAGACTCGTTTACCACGCTATTCGTCGTGTCTCCGGACTCCAGAGCGTTTGGGCGAACAATGCTTTAGCTTCACTGGTCAATACCAGGCAAGATTATATCTAAACAATAGTCAGTACCGATCAAATCGAATGATATCTTTAATTTTTAGGAGGGTATTAGTAACATGAAAAAATATAATGTGGTTGTCAATGGTGAAACCTTTACAGTTGAAGTTGAAGAAGTAGGCGGAGCCGCTACATCTGTAGCTTCTGCTCCGAAAGCTGCTCCTGCTCCGGCAGCAGCGGCACCCGCACCAGCACCGAAAGCCGCTCCTGCTCCGGCAGCAGCTCCGGCCGTAACTGCCGATGGTTGCAAAATTGAAAGTCCTCTTCCGGGAACCATTCTAAAAATCAATGTTACCATGGGCCAAGCCATTAAAGCGGGCGATGTTCTTTTGATTTTAGAAGCCATGAAGATGGAAAATGAAATTGTAGCCCCGCAAGACGGTTCGGTGAAAGCTATTTCCGTAGCAGCAGGAAAAACCGTCCAGGCTGGCGACGTTCTCTTGGTTATCTAGTATTTCATTTAAAGGATATAAAAAAAAGTGCGTTTCTTTTTAGAAACGCACTTTTTTTATATCTATAAGGAGAGAGCCTTAACTTACTGCCTCACTAGTTACTGCTCGACTTTGTATTTTGCTGTAGATATTATATAGTTTTTTGAAATTTGGCCTTCCAACAGAATCTAACAAATGGGCCGATTCATCAGCGCCTTCAATTCTGTTTTGGTTTAAAGATTTAATAAATACATCCGCTGGAAATTTGCCAATCCCATGACCGTAATAAATTCCGTTTGCCATATTGATCACATTTTCTCCTTGCCATTCCGGTGTTACCGGATTAACATCTGGATTATCAAAATATCCCCGGTCACCTGGCAGAAAGTCTTTGGACGGACGCATGAAGCCAACTTCTTCAAACTCATTGGCAATCTGATGCCAGTTCATTAGGTATATATCCGGAAATATACGGTCAAAATATTCATCAGGGATAAGAGAAAGCATTGCTTTATAATATATAATAACCATTGCTGTTGCACATTCTGTACCATATAAAGCACTGTTCGTATAAATATCACGGATAGCAGCGCTCGGTTTTACATCTTTTTTTAGCCGAAATCCTCCGTCAGGCATGCGATCCCAAAATTGGGGATTACAGGTACTTTCACGAAACACTTTGAAATTGAAATTGCTTTGATCAAGCAAATCCGCCGCAGCAATGATCTCTCGGCGAAAATCCAGCTCGAATGCAAGTTCTGGCAACGAATTATAGGTATATACCGTATCGCTGTTCAACATTACCCGCAAAATATTTGATTCTAAACCATCTTGCATATAGTCACTTGCAAAAGGGATATCCTCCAGTTTTTTTCCGTTAATCATTATCATTTGGATGGTTCAACCTCGCTTTCACTAGCTTGATTTGCTCATCAATGTTGTGATCCATCCATTGTTTCCATAAATGTAAGTTCTTTTGATGTAAACGATGAGAATAGGTGGCTAGCATCTCTTTTTCTTTATTGGGTAGCTGGTGAAAGGTTCGCAAAGATTGCAACTCATCTTGTGTGTACGGTTGTAGCGGTTTTTTATGGCGGGGGGAAACCTCTTTAGAAAAATATTTTGCCTCCAAGTCAACAGCTAAGGGATTGGGTGCACTGCTGGATTGAAAATGTTCTTCTGTAAAATAGAGATACGGTTTGTTTTCACTGATCCAGGACCGATAAGAATCTACGGCTCTTTGTCTTTGGCTGGGATCATGAGGTGTATTTAAGTGAAGCAGTTTAGCCGCGAGTTCTCTGTCTTTTTGATTTACGGATAGAATATAGCGGGTGATTAGTTTAAATGAATTAGGATCATATGATTGAAAGAAACTCCAGACCAGGTTATGGATAAACAGATTATTTCGATTCCGTTGAAAAATCAAGTTTACAACAGAAGGTAATATGCTTTTATCCTGATATTTTTTGATCAATATAGCTGCTGTTGCATCCATTAACGCATCATAATCGTCAAATTCTTCTTTTGGGCCTTGCCATTTATGGCCTGTATGAAACATCCATCTTAATACTTGTTGTTCAAAAAACCCTTTTGTTATAACATAAGAATACAATTTTGTAGAAAGATTTTGATTATGAAAAACATCCGTATAAATTTTCAATGCTGTAATATTTCTGGTGTTTAAGCCAGAAAATAAATTAAAATCGATGATTTCCTGAATTAAAAGATATAAAGAGGGAAACTTTAGCTTGGTATCATTGATCAATGCAAGAGCTTGTGTACGGTTTTGGACCAATATGTTTCTATAGTAGGTACAATAAGAAACAGGACTGCGGCGAGATCTTTCACGATCAAGCAAACTAGAATTTTGACTTTTTGTCACGTACATTCCTCCTCCCAAAGGATCGTGAAACAGATCTTTTTAACATCATATTTTAATTTTAGGGAAGAGGAAGATTGTCTTAATAAATTGTCTTTTAGATAAAAAAATTGGCAACCAATTTATAAAATTGATTACCAATTTTTTTGGCAGGGGCAGCAGGACTTGAACCCGCAACCAATGGTTTTGGAGACCACTACTCTACCAATTGAGCTATACCCCTTTATGACCTCGCTTATTATATCAAATTTCCAACTTGAAAGTCAATAGCTTATAAATAGAACAAATATATGGGAAATTAAAGGATTTTTCTGATCCTTAGCGAATAATTCACAAATATTATAATTCAAGGTGGTGAAAAATTTGGGTTCTTCTACAGTCACAATAGGATATATTCTATTTTTTATTTTAATCTTTTATTTCCTGTTGATTCGCCCTCAGCAAAAACAGAAAAAACAAAAAAATGATATGCTTTCAAATCTTTCTGTTAACGATGAGATTTTTACCATCGGAGGAATTGTCGGTAAAATAAGCAAAATAAACGAAAATACATTGAAAATCAAAATTGCACCGGATGTTGAAATCGAAATGCTAAAAACCTCTATTGCCGGAAAAAGAACAAAAGAAGACAAATCCTAACATCAAAAAAGGTAAAATAGATTTCTAATATTTAATTAGAAATCTATTTTTTTTGTGATGATTTGTGGCTTCTTAGCACATTGATATATAAATTGACATATTTCCAATTAAAGTAGTATAATAAAGCTTGTGATTTATATTCAAAGGAGGAAGTTTCATGAAGGATCGGAGTGGCATTAAAGTAATTGTGGTTCTGGCCGCCATTGCTGCAGCAGTATTCTTCTCAATCACTCCATTGGCTAATAAGATTAACTTGGGGTTAGATCTACAGGGAGGAGCACAAGTTGTTATGCAGGCCATCCCTGAAGAGGGAAAAACAATCACAAGTGAGGATATGGCTAGTTTAACAGCTGTTATGCGTAACCGTGTCGATCAGTTTGGCGTGTCGGAGCCTATCATTCAAACGGAAGGCAACGACCGGTTGATTATTGAACTTGCGGGGGTAGAGGACCCAGAAAAGGCCATTGAGCTTTTGGGACGGACCGCAAAATTAGAGTTTAAGGATCCGAGTGGCAATGTGATCGTTGACGGAAGCGAATTAAAAACTGCAAAAGCGCAAATAAATACTTCGGATAGTACAATCGAAATAGATCTGGAATTTACCGATGAAGGTGCCAAGAAGTTCGGAACTGCTACAGCCCGTTTGGTTGGTCAACCCATCGGCATCTATCTTGAAGATCAAATAATTCAAGAACCGACTGTCGATGAGCCAATCATGAACGGACAGGCGCGTATTTCCGGTGGTTTTGCAACCCTGGAAGAAGCCTCGGAAATTGCATCTTTATTAAGAGGCGGAGCTTTGCCGGTTGATATAGAAATTCTCTCAAAAACAACAGTAGGACCAACTTTGGGGCAAGATTCTTTGGATAAAAGTATGAAGGCGGCGCTCTTGGGCATCATCATTCTTTTTATCTTTTTAATTGCATATTACAGACTTCCCGGAGCCTGGGCCAATATTTCACTTTTTGTTTATACCCTAATTCTTCTCTGGGCACTTGTTCTGATTAACGCAACACTAACATTGGCAGGTATCGCTGGTTTCGTCCTATCAATGGGTATGGCAGTGGATGCCAACATTATTATTTATGAAAGAGTCAAAGAGGAACTACGCTGGGGTAAATCTTTAAAGGCTAGTATCGACTCCGGTTTCAAAAGAGCATTTATCACCATTATTGACTCTAATTTAACTACGATTATCGCCGCCGCAGTCTTATATGGATTTGGTACCGGTTCTATCAAAGGATTTGCCATAACGCTTATCATAGGCTTAATGGCCAGCATGTTTACAGCAATTGTCTTTACCCGTCAGATGTTGTTCTGGATGTCAGACATTGACTTTTTGAGCAATAAAAAATTATACGGTGGCATAGGAGGGGAGACGAAAAATGGTTAATTTTGAATTTATCGGGAAAAGGAAAATCTGGTATTGTATTTCCATCATAATGATTGTCATTTCAATCGTCTCCGTTTGTACACTCGGCTTAAATAAAGGAATTGACTTTACCGGAGGAAATATCATCCAGGTTAAGTTTGAGCAAGTAACAGATATGGCAACAGTTAGAGAAGTCGTGTTAAAATATACTACACAAACGCCCAGCATTCGGCAATCGGGTGAGAACGAATTTTTGATCCGCACTTCTTTGCTGGAAGAAGATGAAAATGAAGCTATCGTTTCCGATTTAGCATCAACAATAGGCCCGATGACCGTTTTACGTAACGACCGGATCGGTGCTGTGATCGGTAGCGAATTGCTGGCAAACGCTTTAAAAGCTCTGGCGATTGCTATTGTTTTGATGTTAGTTTACATCACCATCCGCTTTAAATTTAATTTTGCAATACCTGCGATTTTATGCCTGCTTCATGATGTTGTTTGTATGTTAGGCGTCTTTTCACTCTTCCAATTAGAGGTAGATTCTACTTTTGTAGCTGCTGTTTTAACCATTTTTGGTTATTCTATCAATAATACTATCGTTATTTACGACCGTATTCGTGAAAATAATAAAATGCACCTGAAACAAGAGTTACCTTTGTTGGTTAATACAAGTATCCGTCAGACACTAGCTCGTACCATCAATACTGTTGTGGCTATCCTTATCTTGCTGATTTGTCTGAATCTGTTTGGAGGAGAAACAACAAAATTATTTGCCTTTGCATTAATTGTTGGTTCAATGATCGGTGCATATACATCGGTTTTTATTGCCGGTTCATTGCTGGTAGATATCACCAACAAAATGGAGCATCATAAGAAAAACAAAACATCAGATAGAGCAAAAACCCATCTTAAAACGAACAGAAGGCCCGTACCGGTAAAAAAATAATTTGCTAGATATCAATTGATAATGAAACCCTCAGTTAGCTATGATTATACTAGCAGACTGAGGGTTTATTAGAATATTAAGTATTAAGGAGGGATGTTAAGTTGCAAAAAAAATGGATGCTGAAGCAAACATCAGTTGACGTGGATGCATTGGCTCAAGATGCAAATATACATCCCGTTTTAGCTCATGTTTTAGCCGTCAGAGGATACCGCAAAGCTGAAGAAATTAAACTGTTTATGAATAGTGATTATACAAAACTAGCAGATATCTTCTTATTTAAAGATATGGAAAAGGCTATCTCCATTACAACATCAGCCATTCAAGAGCATAAGAAAATTACTATTTTTGGGGACTATGATGTTGACGGAATCAGCAGCACAGTAATACTTTATCGTACACTACAGTATTTAAATGCCAATGTTTCTTTTTTTATCCCCAAAAGAGCTGATGGCTATGGTCTAAATCCACAAGTCGTGCGGGAGATTAAAAAAAATGATACAGATCTGATCATTGCCTGTGATAATGGTATTGCAGCTTTTAATGAGGTAAGCCTAGCAAAAGAGTTAGGTATGGACATTATCATTTTAGATCATCATGAAATCCCTGTAGAAATCTATGAAAACGGGGAAACCAAACAGGTTGTACCGACTGCTGATGCGATAGTCGACCCCAAACAAAGCAATTGTAATTATCCGTATAAGCATTTTTGTGCCGCAGGCATCTGCTATCGCTTTGCCCAGGGGCTTGTACTTTCAAATGATGCTGATTGGTCCATTCCGAATGATGAGTTAACCATATTTGCTATGCTGGGTACTGTATGCGACTTGGTTGCTTTAAATGGAGAAAACAGGTTAATTGTTCAAAATGGACTCCGCTTATTGCCTGATACTCATAATCTCGGGTTAAAAACTTTAATTCAGGCGACAGGGATAAGGGAGAAGGATTTAACGACCTATCATATTGGCTACATAATCGGTCCCTGCCTGAATGCTTCCGGAAGATTACAAACTGTAGAAGAGGCGATCCTCTTATTCTTAATCAATGAACCGGAAGAAGCTAAAAATATTGCAAGAAACCTAATTAAATTAAATCAGCAGCGTAAAGATATTACCAATATCGGCACCATAACTGCTATTGCTCAAATAGAGGAAAATCTAATTTTGGAAAACGACAACAACCGTCTACTTTTAATTTATAATCCTCAGATTCATGAAAGCGTGGCCGGTATTATTGCAGGAAAGATCAAAGAAAAATACAACCGTCCCACCATTGTAGTGGGAGGGGAGAAGGATCACATACTTAAGGGTTCTTGTCGTTCGATTGAGGGCTACAATATCATGAAGGGTTTAAAAAGAGTGGAAGATTTACTTGCCACCTATGGAGGACATCCCCTGGCAGCCGGGTTTACCGTTGAACGGGATTATTTGCCCCTTTTAGCAGAACGTTTAAACCAGGATCCTGAACTATTACAAATGGATTTTGCACAGATATTGCGCATTGACAAATATTTGCCTCTTTCACATTGCGACCTCAATTTGGCTGAAGAAATTAAAAAATTAGAACCTTTTGGCATTGGTAATCCTATTCCGTATTTTGTCGATAGAAATGTTTTAATCGATAGAATTACTTTAATTGGTAAAGATGAAAGTGTAGTCCGGATGCATTGCAAAATCTCAGGACGAAATAATTGGGTAGAATTAATCTCTTTTAATGGCAAAGATCAGCTTTTTCAATTATTACAAAAGGATGATGTATGGGACCAATTGTTGCAGGGGAAAGCCCCCGGAATCAGAATGGATATTATCTATACGATTAAAATAAATGAGTTCCAAAATAGAAAAAAAATTCAATTGTGTCTGCTTGATTTTCGTTTGGGAGAAAAACAAACATGTCCGCATTAGACCATTGTTTTAAATACCATGTTATTACTTTCGGCTGTCAAATGAATGAAAATGACTCGAAACAAATTGCCAGCCTGCTTTACCATGCCCAATATGAGCCTTGCAATTCTACGGAAGAGGCCGATATCATTATAATCAATACCTGTTGCGTTCGCCAAAGTGCAGAAAATAAAATTTACGGGCTGATTGGACAACTAAAAAAAGTTAAACAGGCATCTCCTCATAAAATTCTAATTGTTTGTGGCTGTATGGCTCAAAAAGAGGGGACCGTAACCAAAATACGAGAACAATATAAACATGTTGACATGATTTTAGGGACTTTTGCCCTAGAAAAAATTTCTATGTATATCAAAACCTATCTTGACGACCAAAAAAAAATTGTTGACGTTCAGGAAAAAGAGCATCACGAGGAGTCTGCATTCATCCCTGAAGCAGCAATCAGTTTTAAGTCTCAAGTTAATATCATCTATGGTTGCAATAATTTTTGTACCTATTGTATTGTTCCCTATGTCAGGGGCCGGGAAATGAGTCGGACTCCTGATAAAGTCCTGGAAGAGGTTAATTATCTGGCCTCTCATGGCGTATGTGAAGTGCAACTTTTGGGGCAGAATGTCAATTCTTATGCCAAGGATTTCCCTGCTGATTCTCCTTATTATGGTTGGAGTTTTGCCAAACTCTTGCAGGAAGTGGCAAAAATAGATCCCCTTAGAAGAATTCGTTATATGACCTCGCATCCAAGGGATTTTTCTTACCAATTAGTAGATGTAATCGGTAATTTAGACAAAGTCTGTAAGCACTTTCATTTGCCGGTGCAATCCGGTTGTGATGAAATCTTAAAGAAGATGAACCGTGGTTATACAACAGAATATTACTATGATTTGCTGTGTTATATCCGCAAAATTTGCCCGAATGCATCAATCACGACCGATTTTATTGTCGGTTTTCCTGGAGAAACTGATAATAACTTCCGAGAAACGTTGCATTTCGTTGAAAAATGTCAGTTTGACGCAGCCTATACTTTTCTTTATTCCAACCGCAGCGGTACGCCGGCTGCCAAAATGGAACAACAGATTTCACCACAACTAAAAAAAGAACGTTTACAACAACTTATAAATCTACAAAACCCAATCAGCCTGGCTTGTAATAATCGTTTTGTAGGACAAACATTGGCTGTAATGGTCGAAGGGGAGAGTAAAACGAATCCAGCTATGTGGAGCGGACGCAGTGACAGTAATAAAATAGTCATTTTTGAAAAACAAAAAGACATTCAGAAAGGTCAAATCATCCCCATCAAAATTATGTCAGCTAAAACCTGGAACTTAACCGGTAAACCAATCGAATAATGAGTCTAGAATACCAGAAAGCACAAAAGATATTTGCTTTTGTGCTTTCTGGTATATATTAGGTAGTGAGGATGTCTGGTTAATATGATTAGTTTGTAAATTCCGCTGCCTAGTTTACATAATTAGTATTATCGGATGTTATAAATAGAAACGATAATAAGATACGATTAATCAACGGGAATTAAGATTACCTGGCCTGGTTTTATGATCTCATTATCAATAGCATTGATCTGTTTAACTTCATATATGGCTTTTCTGATATCACCCTGATAGTTGTAGTTTTCTTCTACTAGAGTCCATAAACTATCGCCAGATTGTACGGTAACTTTTTGAAGCTTCCGTTCACTATTAAAATCATCAGATGCGGCTGCATTTTGGCTTATTATCCCATTAATTGTTATTCCCAAAAACATGGCTGCCACAATAACAGCTATACATGGTAATTTGCGTAATTTTCTTTTTTTATTGGATCTATTGCTAACTTTCATCATAAATTCCTCCATTACAATACCACATCCGCAAACAATTGTTCTTATATACTTATTATTAGAACGTATGTTTGTTATTTTTATTATAAGCAAACATACGTTCTTTGTCAAGCATTTTATGAACAAATGTTTGCTTTTCGGTAATAATATGTTATAATACTACTAAAGTATTTGTTATAGGAGGAAATTATGTCTGATTATCATGATTTATCTTCCCGCCAAATTAAGATATTAAATTATATTAAATCAGAAATTACCGCTAAGGGCTACCCCCCTTCTGTTCGTGAAATTGGCTTTGCAATGGGTTTGAGCTCTCCCTCTACGGTTCATATGCACATGACTGTTTTAGAGCAAAAAGGGTATATTCACCGTAGTAAGTCAAAGAACAGGGCTTTAGAAGTCATGGATACACAAGACCCAGGGCCAGTTTCCGTTAAAGAAATGATCGATATCCCGATTTTAGGCAAAATCAGCGCCGGATTACCCATTTTGGCTGATGAAAACATGGAAGATACCTTCCCCGTTCCCATCCAATATCTAAGATCCTCCAACCAAGATCTTTTTATGTTGCGTGTTGTTGGCGAGAGTATGATCGAAGCCGGAATTTTAGACGGGGATCTGATCATTGTAGAGCATTGCCCAACCGCTCATAACGGCGAAATTGTCGTCGCTCTTATTGATGACGAAGTCACAGTCAAAACATTTTATCGTGAAATGAATCATATCCGCCTACAGCCTGAAAATAGCTCTATGGCGCCGATTATTGTACCTCGGGTCGAGATTTTAGGTAAAGTGATTGGCTTGTTCCGTTCTTTACGCTAAACACACAAGAAATAAACCATAGCCTCTAAACAAAAAGGCTACAAAATAGCCCCCACCTTCCCAGGTGGGGGCTATTTTATCTATAACATATAATGAACATTATACTATCTATATTATAAATAATAGATAGGGTTACTATTTAGATGAGATTTTGTTCCACCATATCCTCGATGGTTTTACAAATAGCGTATTTACAATGGTGACGGGTGAGCCCACCTTGCAGATAAGCAATGTACGGTTCTCGCAACGGGCCGTCGGCGGATAATTCTATGGAAGAACCTTGGATAAAAGAACCTGATGCCATAATGATATCATGATCGTAACCTGGCATTGGCCATGGTTCCGGTAGTGCAAATGAGTCGATTGGAGAATACTTTTGGATTCCCTGACAAAAAGCAATCAATTTTTCCGGAGTACCCAGTTGAATTGCCAGGATCAGATCGTGGCGAACTTCTTGCGGCAGCGGGCTGACAATAAAGCTCAACTGCTGCAAAAAAAACGAACTAAAAATAGAGCCCAAGACTGCCTCTGCCACAATCTGGGGTGCCAAAAACAATGCCTGGTAAAACAAACGGTTGGAAGTCAGTGAGGCACCCATCTCTCTCCCCGCCCCGGGTACAGTCAAACGATAAGCTGCCCGATCAACCAATTCTTTTTTCCCGACTACGTAACCGCCACCAGGGGCGATGCCTGCACCTAAATTTTTTATCAAGGAACCGGCCAGCAGGTCAACACCCACATCGGTTGGTTCCATCTCTTCTACAAACTCACCGTAACAGTTATCCACAAAAACGATCACATGCGGATAAGCCTCTTTAATTGCTTGCGTAATTTGCCCAATCACATCGACAGACAGGCTGTTTCTCCAGGAATATCCGCGTGAGCGCTGGATACTGACCATCTTTGTCTTTTTGCTGATTCCTGGGACAATCCGAGCGATATCAGGGGCAGAAAAATCAATATCTACCACACGATGTGTGATCCCCATTTCTTTTAAGGTACAAGGTGCGGCCTCTTTGACCCCTATGATGGTCTGCAAGGTATCATAGGGCATTCCTAATGTAACCAATTCATCCCCCGGGAGGAGATTCCCGAACAGAGCCAAAGCGATAGCATGAGTACCGGAGACCATTTGTTGGCGTACCAAAGCTGCCTCCGCGTGAAAAATGCGAGCATATAAATCCTCAAGCTTGTCCCTTCCCGAATCATTGTAGCCATATCCGCTTGTCGGGGCGAAGTGGTACTGTCCGATTTTTTCTGCCCGAAACGCCGATAAAACACGGATCAAGTTTTTTTCAGCAATATTTTGTACCGCATCCACTTGTTTTTTTATTTCTTGATCGGCAAACTCAAGAGCTTCCTCCATGCTTTGCCCAGTTACTTTTGTCATATGAAACGGTTACTCCTTATCCTCTGTTATCAACATCTTTTATACTATTATCCCTGTTTAGACAATTTCCTGCTTTTTTATTGATACTGCTTAATTGGAACCACCTCGCTGTTGCTCTTTTGAATGGTACGAAAGACTCTTTTATGAACAGCGTTGTAAATATCGGTCTCATCGATTTCATATAAGATCGTCCGGTCTAGATGTCTTTGAGATTTCATCAAACGGACCGCTTGCTCGCGCATGGATGCCTCGACGATATTCCGAATGGTTCTGGCATTACCGTGTTTATTGGATTGTTCGGCTAAAATGCGCATGATAGACTTTTCCAACTCGCGCCAGGCGGGAAGAGTCGGGCAGTATTCTCTTGCCTTATACATATAATCAGCGATTAAAATCAATTCTTTTTGGGTGTAATCCGGAAAATCGATGTGTAATGGAAAACGTGAGTTCAATCCCGGGTTGCTGCGCAAAAACTGGTTCATCTCTTTATTATAGCCTGCCAGAATCAGAACAAAATCATTTTTATAATCTTCCATCCCTTTGACCAAAACGTCAATGGCTTCCCGCCCAAAATCCTTTTCCCCTCCTCTGCTAAGGGAGTAGGCTTCATCAACAAAAAGAACGCCACCCAATGCTTTTTTGATATTTTCTTTTGTCTTTTGTGCGGTATGTCCGATATACTCGCCCACTAAATCTGCCCGTTCCACCTCAACCAGATGTCCCTTGGAAAGAACGCCCATCTCTTTGTATAATTTCGCCATCAGCCGTGCTACAGTCGTTTTGCCACTTCCCGGATTACCTTTAAAGATAGCATGTAAAACGGTAGGCTCATAAAGCATATTTTCTTCTTTACGAATCTTTTGGATCTCGGTAAAAGCCTGGACTTCATAAATCATCGTTTTTACTTCTCCAAGGCCGATCAACTCTTCGATCTCGTCAAAAACAGCCTTAATCCCGTCAATTTTTTCTTCCTCGCCGCTTTCCTTACCACTTTCCTTGACAAGATCTCTTTTTTTAGCAACAGCAGGCAAATTTTTTTTATCCACATCTATCTTACAAGGTGTTTTCTTAGTGGGGTCAGATTTTTTTTCAAACGGATAGTTTATTTTGCTTTCAGAATTCAGGCTGATTTTAATGACCATTATTTTATCCTTATCTTTACCGTTTTGTTTATATATCTTATAAAAAAATTTTTACTTGGTGCACGGACATAAAAAACAGGATCATTTTTATAAGATCCTGTTTTTACGTTAGCCTATTAAAAAATAAGTATCAAGAAAAATAGTGATCAAACAGCTTGGATGTCTTTTGAAAACATTTAAAGAATAAGTCAAAGCCCCACCTGGAAAGATGGGGCTGCAGTTCCTCTTAGGCCAATTCCATCAAATCAATCGGCTTTGTCGGAATTATGGTGCTGATGGCATGTTTAAAGATTAACTCTTGCTTTTTATCACTGTCCAATATGATCGTGTATTGATCAAACGCTTTGATCAAACCTTTTAATTGAAACCCGTTCATCAGATAGAATGTTGCCGGAATGTTTTCTTTGCGGATCGCGTTTAGGTACTGATCTTGAAGGCTGGATGATGCCATGTTCATTCCTCCCCTATTTTCTGCTTAATACATTCAAGTACCCCTTTTGTCAAACATTCCCCTCCCAGATAATCATCCAAATCAAACCATTGAATTTTTGTATCTCTTTTAAACCATGTCCATTGTCTTTTGGCAAAATGACGCGTATCCTGCTTGATGTGTGTAATGGCTTCTTCCAAAGAAGCAAGACCGTACAGATACGAAATGATCTGCTTGTATCCAATCCCTTGCATGGATGGCAGATCCGCATGGTATCCGTCATTTAAAAGCCTCTTTACTTCATCTACCAAACCATCTTCAATCATCTGATCAACACGAAGATTGATCCGCTGATACAACTTCTCACGGTCGAGCGTTAAACCAATGATCACTAAATCGTATGGTATTTCATCACTCTGCCTTCCTTGCGTCAAAAGCTCCGTCATGGTATGACCGCTTTGATAATAGATCTCCAAGGCGCGGATTAATCTTGGAATATTGTTGGGATGAATTTTTTCGGCGGCAAGGGGGTCGATGGTAACTAACTCGTTATATAATGCTGCACTACCAAACTGTTTGACTTCCTGCCGTTTTTTTTGACGGAATGTAGGATCGGCAGATACCGTATCCGGAAAACAATAATAGGGATCGATAACAGAAGAAATATAAAGCCCCGTACCCCCGACAAGGATGGGAATTTTGTTCTGTCTGTTTATTCTTGTGATCAGCTTACGGCATAATTTTTGGAAGTCGGCGACGTGGTACGATTCATCAGGATTGCGAATATCAATAAGATGGTGGGGGATATTCTGCATTTCTTCTTGCGATACTTTCGCCGTCCCAATATCCATACCACGATATACCTGCATTGAATCACCGGAGATGACTTCTCCGTTGAGCTCTTGAGCTATTTTAATCGATAAAGCGGTTTTTCCGCAGGCTGTCGGTCCCAAAATAACGACAAGCTTTTCTTTCATATTTCTTCTCCGTACATTATATGCCACCCCTTAGAAATCTTCTCCTAATTTCGGACAAAGTTATTTTAATAATCAAAGGCCGTCCGTGCGGACAGGTCAACGGGTTTTGGCAGTGGTCTAGCTCGGCTAAAAGGTTGATAATATCGGATTCCTGTAGCCTCATGTTTGCCTTGACAGCCTTTTTGCAGGCGTTCATAAACAATTCTTCTTCGCGCAAATAGGGATTTGTTTGTCCTGTTTCCAACATGTCTTCGATCAAAGATAAAAGCAAGTCATCTGCCGCACTGTTTTGTACCCAATCGGGCACGCCGCGCAATAAAACAGTGTTATTACCAAATTCTTCCACAATAAAGCCCAATTTATGCAAATCTAAGATCATATCCACCAGGCACAGTTTTTCCCTTTGTGTCAAATTTAAGGTGAGCGGCATAGCCAACATATGACTTTTTACGTTCTCCGCTAAAACCCGTTTTTTGAGCTTCTCATATAAGATCCGCTCATGTGCCGCATGCTGATCGATCAGATACAATCCTTCTTCATTATAGACTGCAATATAACTCCCACCAAGTTGCCCCAAAACCTGTAAAGAAGAGAATCGGATTTGTTCATCTTTTGCCGTTTTTTCATCTAATGCTATTTCGGCATCCGAACCGATCAAACCGGCATCGGGAGACAAAACGGCATTTTGATCATGTCTGACATCATAAGCAGGACTGGTAGAATTCTGATAAAGGCTTTGTAAAAGATCCCCAATCAGAGGTTCTTTAATCGTCAGAGATGAATTTGCCGCACTGTTTCTAGCGGATTTTTCTTCGATATGGTAGGCGTCGCTGCCCGGCGTATTGACGGGTCTATTTTGACCTCCTCCGCCTAAATTGCCTAAACGTGGTGCCGCTACCTCTTTCTTCCGCAAGGCTGCTGAAATGGCGGATAAGAGGGTGCCTTTAACCGTTTTGATATCCTTAAATTTGACTTCCATTTTGGTCGGATGGACATTGACATCGATCTGTGAAGGATGAATCTGTAAAAACAGCATCACTAACGGATAGCGCTTATGCGGCAAAAGGGTATGGTACGCCTCATCGACAATGGCAGCTAACTCTTTGCTTTTTACCCAGCGCCCATTAATAAAAAAATCATAGTGCTGGCGGGTTGAGCGATTTAAGTCCGGCAAAGAAACCAATCCGTTGATGATTAAATCCTGCAGCCATTCCACTTTTATCATGTTTGAAAGCAAATCTTTGCCATAAAGCGAAAGAACAACCTGTGCGAGTTGATTACTGCCGTTGGTTTTGAGTGTTATTTTTGACCCTTGAGTCAAAGAAAAGGCAATCTCGGGATGAGAGATGGCCATTTTTTCCATCAATTCATGGATCAAGCCCATCTCCCAGGTGTCGGATTTAAGAAATTTCTTTCTGGCAGGTGTGTTATAAAACAGATCCTCAACCACAACCGTTGTGCCGTCGGGTGCGCCGATCTCTTGTGGGATTTCGGCTTGACCCCCTTCAATTTTCAGGGTATAGGCGCTGATATTTCCCGGCACACGCGAGGTAATCGTCATGCGGCTGACAGCCGCAATAGCCGGCAAAGCCTCCCCGCGAAATCCCAATGTAGATAGCATATCCAAATCTTCAAGCGTCCGGATTTTGCTGGTAGCATGTCTTTTGACAGCCTGGAGCATATCTTCCGGGATCATGCCGCAACCATTGTCCGAGACCTGGATTTTATGGATTCCGCTACCGGGAATCTTAACATCGATGCGGCCGGCGCCGGAATCGATGGCGTTTTCCACTAATTCCTTGACGACAGAAAGGGGGCGCTCCACCACTTCTCCGGCCGCAATCTGATTAGCCGTCTTAGGGTCTAAGATTTTGACCTTTGTTTGTTGATCCATGTTTAGTCCTCATTCAGTTTTTTCTGCCATTGTTCAATTTTATATAATGCCTGGATCGGCGTAATATCATTGACGTTTAAGGCCCGGATTTCGGCTAACAGCGGATTGGGTTTGCCGTTTTTGCTCTGCGTAATAAAAGCTTCAATCACTTGTTGTGAATAAGGCTCGATCATAGAGGGGTTGATCCTATCGTCACCTTCCAGCTGAATGAGAATCTCCTTAGCCCGAACAATCACCTCATCCGGCAACCCTGCTAAGGAGGCTACTTGGATACCATAGCTCTTATCGGTCCCGCCCGGAACAATTTTGTGCAAAAAGACGATCTGCCCGTCTTTTTCTTTGACAGCGATGGAATAATTTTTTAGCGTCGGATAATTTTCTTCCAACTGTAACAGTTCATGATAATGCGTGGCAAACAATGTTTTAGCCCTACACTCGGGCTGCATGATGTATTCGGTAACGGCCCAGGCAATGCTTAATCCATCCAAAGTACTGGTACCACGGCCGATTTCGTCCAAGATAATCAAACTGTCTTTGGTGGCATGTCGCAAAATGTTGGACGTCTCGCACATTTCTACCATAAATGTACTTTGACCGGCTGCCAGGTCATCGCTTGCCCCAACGCGCGTAAAGATGCGGTCTATTTTACCGACGCGGCAACGCACGGCCGGCACAAAACTACCCACTCTGGCTAACAGTACAATTAGGGCTACCTGACGCATATAGGTCGACTTTCCCGTCATATTGGGGCCTGTGATCAACATAAACTGCTGGGTGTCGGTATCCAGGTACGCGTCGTTCGGCACATAATTTTCCCTGCCCAGATTTCTTTCAACAACGGGATGACGGCCTTCTCTGATTTCTATGATTGCGCTATCATCAACAATTGGCTTGATATAGCCATTCTTTAGGGCAACGGATGCCAATGATTGCAGGGCATCCAAATGGGCGATAACGTCCGCCGTCCTTTGAATACGTGAGGCTTCCTGCGCAAGCTTGCCGCGGATCTGACAAAAAAGGTCGTATTCCAAATTGACCATGTGCTCCGATGCGGTTAAAATCTTGCTTTCCCATTCTTTTAATTCTTCTGTTATGTAACGTTCTCCATTAACCAACGTTTGTTTGCGGATATAGTTTTGCGGCACATTTGATAGGTTGCTGTTGGTAATTTCGATATAATAACCAAATACCTTGTTGAAGCCTATCTTTAAAGATTTGATTCCGGTCCTTTCCCTCTCTTTCGCTTCCAAGCGCAGCAGAAAATCCTTACCGCCATGACTGATTTGCCGCAGCTCATCGATTTGCGCATTGTAGCCGCTTTTGATCACATCTCCATCGCGGGCCGAAAGCGGCGGATCATCAGCCATTGATTCATCAATCAATGTTGCCAGGTCATCCAAAATGTCAAAATGGTCCAAAAAAGCACGAAAAATAGAACTCCTTAATTTAACCAATAATTGAAAAATAGACGGCAAAACGAAACATGAGTTTTTTAGGGCAATCATATCTTTAGGCCCGGCGTTTCCGTAGGAAATGCGTCCGACCAGCCTTTGTAGGTCATAAATATCTTTTAAAAACCCTCTTAAATCCTCCAAAACAAATGGGTTTTTAAACAGCTCCTCTACCCCATCCAACCTCTGTCGGATGATGGGTGTAGATAATAGTGGTTTTTCCAGCCATTCTTTTAATAGACGCGCGCCCATAGCCGTTTTGATATCGTCACAAACCGACAAAAGAGAACCGTTTCTCTGGTTCGTCCGCATGGTGCTTGTAATCTCTAAATTACGGCGTGTAGTGGCATCTAAAACCATATGCTGGTTTGTATTATATGTCTGCACCTGATTCAGGTAAGATAAAGAGCGTTTCTGCGTATCTTGCAAGAAATATAAAATTGCCGCCACAGCATAAGCTGCAACAGGCATTTCGTTAAACCCCAGACCTTCTAAAGATGCCGTTTTAAAATGAGTCATCAATAGTTCCGTCATATTGTTCTTGATAAAATTTTCCCCTTTGACCTTGGTTAATGTGCTAATTCCATTACCCCGCATACGGATATTAAAAAACTCGGATGCGTACAAATACTCAGGCAAGATACATTCAGCCGGAGCAATGCGGCAAATTTCGTCCGCTAGCTTATTCCAAACTTCAACCCCTTTAATTTCCGTCGCTAAAAATTTGCCCGTGGAAATATCCACATAAGCCAGACCGAAGCATGGCTCGGCGTTTTTGGAGTAATCCTCTTTGACAAGGTCGGCGTTGGGCCATACCGCCATCAGATAATTATTGGCATCTTCATTTAACAATTGGCTTTCTACCAGAGTGCCGGGGGTAACCACCCGGATCACATCCCGTTTGACGATTCCCTTAGCCAATTTGGGATCTTCGATCTGCTCACAGATGGCAACCTTATATCCTTTTGCGATCAGCTTTGCCAGATAGCCGTCTACGGCATGATAAGGAACGCCGCACATCGGCAATTTGACGTCTTTACCGGCTGCTTTGGCAGTCAAGACGATTTCCAGTTCCCGGGATGCAATGAGCGCATCGTCGCCAAACATCTCGTAAAAATCACCCATGCGATAAAATAAAAGACAGTCTTTATACTGCTCTTTAATTACTTGAAACTGCTTTAACATCGGCGTTGCATCAAGCAAAAAGGGACACCTCCAACAATAAAACGCTAGGAATATGCTGCATTTTGTATTACAATAGAAGTACGTTCATTAGCCTAAATGTTCGTCAAAAAATTACTTTATTCCTGCAATTTTTTATCCGCTTGCGGAAGGAGATTTTCATGAGACACAGCTTTGACGAAATTATGAAGCGAACCAGAAAAGCCATCACCAGCCACCACATGATCGAAGACGAACAGCCGATTATGGTAGGACTTTCCGGTGGCAAAGACAGTGCAACGCTGCTCTACGCTTTAAAAGAATTTCTTCCTGCATCCAAATATAAATACAAATTGGCTGCGGGACATATCTCTTTGGGCTTCCCCACAGATGATATCACTCCATTAGAAGATTACTGCCGTTCCTTGGATGTACCTTTTTATTATGAAAAAACCCAGATTGGGTCCGTGATATTTGACATACGCAAGGAATCAAACCCCTGTTCGCTATGCGCCAAAATGCGCCGCGGCGCCCTTAATAACCTAGCTAAAAACAACGGCTTTGCCAAAGTAGCCCTGGCACATCATCAGGATGATGTCTTGGAGACTCTGTTTTTAAAAACCTTTTTTGAAGGTAATTTGGGCACGTTTAATCCGGTCACCTATTTGGACCGAATCGGGATCACAGTGATTCGTCCTTTGATCTATGTGCCGGAATCCGTGATCGCATATTTTGTCCGTAAACAAGAAATCCCCGTTGTCGAAAGTTGTTGCCCGGCCAACAACCACACTAAAAGAACTGAGATGAAAGCAATTATCAACCAGATCACGGCCATCTCACCCGCTGCCAGAGATAGAGCCGTTAGCGCCATCGAACATTTATTTGTCTCCCGTTGGGATGGCATCGAAATCAAACAGGTGTATCAAACCTATCTTGATTTCATAAAAGAAAAAAAAATGTAGATTTATGTTAGGTTTTTTAATTTGACATTGCCTTCTATATTTTCTATACTTAATTTACGATCATTCATGCAGCTCATGATTAATCTTAGGGGGGAACACAAAATGAAAAGATTTTTTGTATTATCGATTTTTATCACCATAGCAGCATTTTGTTTGTGCGCTTGCGGGACGCAATCAAAACCGGTTCAACTGACGATTTCTTGCGCTTCAAGCCTAAAGCCGGCGATGACCGAGATAGAGTCTGCTTTTGAAGCGCTTCACTCCGATATCGATTTAGTCTTTACTTTCGGAGCAACAACTTCCCTCCAACAACAAATTGAGCAAGGCGCACCCATTGACGTATTTTGCGCTGCCGATCAAAAAAGCGTTGATGCCTTAGCTGCATCCGGTGATATCACTGCCGATAGTGTCTATGATTTTGCCCAGGGCACGCTCGTCTTGGTACCGGGAAGCGCCTATAAAGGAACCTTAGAAGAATGGGAAGACCTACTAAATCAGGACGTTAAAAAAATTGCCATCGCCGATCCGAATATAGCCCCCTACGGCAAGGCTGCGAAAGAACTTTTGGATACAAAAGGGATCTGGGGTCAGCTGGTGAAGGGTGAAAAGATTGTCTTTGCTACAACCGTAGATGACGCCTATCAATATGCCAAAAGCGGTGAAGTGGACGCTGCGGCCATTGCCAAATCAACAGCTATTAGTGGCGACCTACCTTTCTTTGAAGATGCCGAATGGCTTAACGCCTATACGCCCATCATCCAAAGCATGGGAATCGTCGCTTCAACAAAATATCCTGATCAGGCAAAGCTCTTTGAAGATTTTATGAAAAGCGACGATGCCAAAAATATCTTAAAAAATTATGGATTTACTATTCCGACTGAATAATTGTTTTAACATAAAAAAGACCGGTACACCGGTCTTTTTTTTATTGTATAATAAGAAAATAATATGATAAACGAGTGAAATAAATGACCAGGCTGGTGATGATGGCAACCCTCTTTGATATCATCTTACACGAGCAGGAGCACAGAAGCGCAATTTAAGGGTCTGCTGGCAGCAGACCCTTAAGATTAGATAAACAGATATTTATTATTTCCACTGCAAATGAAAATCATAACGGAATTGGCTAAAAGTCCCATCTAGAATAGATTTACGGATATCCGCCATCAGATGGGTCAAAAAATAGAGATTATGGATGGTGGTCAGGCGGATGCCCAATACTTCTCCCGCTTTCAACAAATGCCGGATATAGGCGCGGCTAAAATTGCGACAGGCATAGCAACCGCAGTTGGAGTCAATCGGACGGAAGTCCCTGGCGTATTCGGCATTACGGATGACCAATTTGCCCTCTTTCACCCACACTGTACCGTTTCTGGCAATCCGTGTCGGCAAAACACAGTCAAACATGTCGACCCCCCTAGCGACTCCCTCCACCAGACAATCGGGAGAACCGACACCCATCAAATAACGAGGTTTATCTTCCGGCATCATAGGCATCATCCCATCTAAAATTTCATACATCAAAGGTTTTGGTTCACCAACGCTTAGCCCCCCGATACCGATTCCTGGAAAATCCAAAGCGACAATCTCACGCAGGCTTCTTTCTCTCAGCTCAGGATATAATCCTCCCTGCACGATTCCAAACAGCGCCTGGGTGGAATCCTTATGCACCTCTTGACAGCGTTTAGCCCAGTTTGTGGTACGTTCTAAGGCATCTAAAACTGTTTTGTATTCAGCGGGATATGGCGAACAATCGTCAAAGGCCATGGCGATATCGGCACCCAAAGCCTGCTCGATTTCCATGACTTTTTCCGGCGTAAAATGGTGCAACGATCCGTCCAAATGGGAACGGAATAAAACGCCGTCCTCTTTGATCTTTCGCAGCTGGGCTAAACTAAAAACCTGAAAACCACCGCTATCCGTTAAGATAGGCCTGTCCCAGTTCATAAAACAGTGCAACCCCCCGGCTTCCGCCACCACATCATGCCCCGGACGCAGGTAAAGATGATAGGTGTTACTCAAAATAATTTGCGCACCCAGATCTTTTAATTCATCCGGAGAAATCGTTTTTACGGTGGCGCATGTGCCTACAGGCATAAAAACGGGGGTTAATACGTCACCCCTATTTGTATGCATAATACCGGCTCTTGCCCGGGTTTTTTCATCTTTCTTTTTCAGAGTATATGATATAGCCACAAGTTTGCTCCTTATATTTTATAGGATCAGCATGGCGTCGCCAAAACTAAAAAAACGATACCGTTCGTGAATGGCGATTTCATAGGCATGCAGTACGTTCTCTCTACCGACCAAAGCTGATACCAGCATAATTAATGTACTTTTTGGTAGATGAAAATTAGTGATCATCCCGTCGACAGCCAAAAACTTATATCCCGGATAAATATATTTTTGTGTCCAACCCTCGCCGGAGTGAATTAATCCATTTTCATCAGTTACTGTCTCCAAGGTGCGAACACTCGTTGTGCCAACGGCGATCAGTCTGCCGCCATTGGCTTTGGCTTGATTGATCTTGACCGCGTTTTCCGAATCTACACGATAATATTCGTGATGCATGACATGTTGTTGCACGATATCTGTCTTGACTGGACGAAATGTACCCAAACCGACATGCAACAAAACCCGGGCAATCACGATACCCTGATCCTGTATACTTTGTAAAAGCTCAGGCGTAAAATGTAATCCCGCCGTCGGCGCAGCGGCCGATCCGCGTTCGCGGGCATATACAGGCTGATATCGGTTTTGATCCTGTAAAGCTTTTTTTATATAAGGAGGTAAGGGCATCGTACCAAGTTCTTCCAATAAACTAAAAAAATCGCCTTCATAGGCAAATTCGATAATCCTTGTTCCGTCTTCTGAATGGTCAACGATGGTGGCTGTGATCTGCGGCAGTTCGAACAATAACTTGCTGCCGATTTTAGCCTTTTTACCGGGGCGAACCAATGCCTGCCAGGAATTTAGTGCGACTTGTTTTAAAAGCAGCACTTCAATCACCGCACCGCTTTCTTTATGGGCGTAGATACGCGCCGGCAACACCTTGGTGTCGTTGATGACCAACACATCACCCGGATGAAGGTAGTCTGCTAAATGATGAAAAATACTATGCCGGATTGATCCTGTCTTTTTATCTAAAATCAACAATCTGGATGCATCTCTGGGTTCGATCGGATCTTGCGCAATCAATTCTTCCGGCAGCTGATAATCAAAATCAGAAACCAACATCTCATTTGTTTCCCGTTTATTTTTAATCACCTGATACGTCTCCTAAATAAAACGCTGTATTTTTACCATCCCCGCAATAATAATGGCTGATAATCTTTTGGTATGTCGATCCGTTTTGAGCCATGGCTTTGGCACCCCATTGACTCATACCAACTCCATGTCCATAACCAGACCCGGTAATTACGATATCATCCCCACTACCTTCTGCAGTTTTGCTGATGCTTCTGGTACCGCCTGAATCGATCACATAAAAATCAGTGGCTTTCCCGTTGACGGTATGAATGGTGCCGTCGGCGGCAAGTGCTTTGAGCGTTTGCGGTGTTGTATTGTTGACCAAATTACCTGCAGAATTGGTTAACCAAACACCAAAACCGTAGGTTAAATCAAATAAGGTACTTTTGAGCCCCAATAAAGAACGAATACTGTCTTTGGTGGCGCTGACCGTGACACCAGAACCAACGATCTCAACTTTATAGGCCCGACCAGATACGGTAGGGTTACCGCTGTTGTCCGTTTTGATGACATTAATTTTTTCCAATTGCCCAATGTCCTTGCCGGAATATTTTTGAGCGAGACTTGCGACTTGATCGGCGCTATAGGTAACCTGCCATTGATACGTCGGAGAGATGGAATCTCCCGGAGAAGGGACTCCGGTAAAAGGAAATACAGTGCTGTTCCAGACATTGGCAATATCTTCCGTATATCCTCCGCCATTGGCATGATAATAGGCCGGGGCAATGGATTTTTGCCCGGTATTGGGATTTTTATACCAAATCACTTCCCCTTCCGTTGCGTTTACGGCAGCCAGAACGTTTTGCGAATAAGAATAGGTTTCCGCGATATATCCGGTATAAACCTGGGAAGAGCTGGTACATTTGACATCATATTTAGCATTGCTGTTACGTGATGCTAAAGCAAAAGAACGGGATGCGACAGCCTGGGCTTTCAAGGCTTCTATCGGAGTGCTATATCCAATTTCCTCACCCACAACACCATATAAATAATATTCGATATCAACTTTATTTATAGCCAACAAAGAGCTGCCATCCTGATTGACAAGGAACGATCCTCTATACTTTTTGCTGTTGAAGGCTATCAGCGAGTCATCTTCTTTGGCTAGGATCTGAACCGGTCCGGTGAGGATACCCTTGTTTTTCCCATTAACAGATAAATAATAAGAACTTGATGCACGGTTAACCGTAATAGCGTCCCCGTCCGATACACTCGCTACAACCAAACCAGTAGCGCCATCAAAAATCTGATAGTCCCCTTGAGCAATCCCCAAGTTGATTTCGCTGGAGTTTGTGCCTAATAAAACGCGAATATCAACAGCAAGGGCGCTCGGTGTCACTACCAATAGCCCTAACAGGAGGATCAATATGGCCAGATTTATGCGCTTTACAAACATCATGATTCCAGTTCCTTTTTTTTATAGTAGCGGATTTTCTCGCTGTAGATACAACCACAATACTTTTGCATATACAATCCCGCCTCTTTTGCGGCAGCTTGACCTGCTCGATAAGACGAACGTAAATCTGCATAATAAAAAGCAACACCGTATTTAGCACCAGCTTCCGCACCGGCCTTTTTAATCAACTCATGGTTTTGATAAGGACTGATGGATAAGGTCGTAGAAAAAGCTTCAAATTTTAACGCCTTTGCTTTGGCGGCGGCATGGTCCAGACGTACACCATAACAATACTTACACCTTTGACCGGGATTTTGAGCAACGGATTGTAACCATTCTTCCAACGGATATTCATCGTCGATCAAATAATCACAATTCTTTGCTGCCATATAATTTAACCAGCTGTTTCTTCTGGCGATATATTCTTTATAGGGGTGAATGTTGGGATTATAAAAATAGGTCTTAACGTCATGACCGTCCGCCAACAAAGAATCAATTGAAGCAACGCTGCATGGGGCACAACAACAATGCAATAGTATTTTCATTAAAAAAGCTCACTCCCGGGCTATTCTTCTTTTTCTTCCACTAAATTTAATGCTTCTTGCATGACAGATTCTTTTGCGATTGAGGCAGGAGGTTTCATGCCGAAATACCGGTATGCTTCCAGGGTAGCCATTCTACCTCTCGGCGTACGTTGAATAAAACCCAACTGCATTAAATATGGTTCGCAGATATCCTCGATCGTATCGACCGATTCCGAAATACTTGCCGCAATCGTATCCAGACCGACCGGACCACCGGAAAAGCGTTCTAAAATGGCGTGCATCATCTTTTGATCGGTATTATCAAGCCCATAGGGATCCACGCCAAGCATCTCCAGGCCTTCTTTAGCAATAGTCACCGTGACGGTGCCGTTGCCATTGATTTCCGCAAAATCACGCAAACGGCGCAACAGCCGGTTGGCAATACGCGGCGTTCCCCTGGATCGGCGGCAAATCTCCCATGCGCCCTGCTCATCCATGGGCACATGCAGCAAATTGGAGGCCCTCCTGACGATCGTCATCAGATCTTCTTCCGAATAATACTCCAGACGGCTGACGACGCCAAAACGATCCCTGAGAGGGGCTGAAAGCATGCCGGCTCTCGTAGTCGCGCCAATCAAAGTAAACGGCGGCAGATCCAGACGCAATGTTCTGGCGCTGGGACCTTTACCGATTACGATATCGATACAAAAATCTTCCATCGCCGGATAAAGAACCTCTTCCACTGCCTTATTCAAACGGTGGATCTCATCAATAAACAGCACATCTCCCGGCTCTAAGCTGGTGATAATGGCAGCCAGATCGCCGGTACGCTCAATAGCCGGGCCGGAAGTGACGCGAATATGGACATTCATCTCATTGGCAATGATATTGGCCAAGGTAGTCTTACCCAAGCCGGGAGGGCCGTACAAGAGGACATGATCCAACGCCTCACCCCTTTTTTGGGCGGCTTTGATAAATACCTCAATATTGTTTTTCACCTGATCCTGACCCGTATATTCTGCAAGCGTGATCGGACGAATGCCCGGATCGGATGGCATATCTTCCCTGCGTAATTCTGAGGAAAGGACCCTTTCTTCGGTCACTTGGGATACCTCCAGACTAATATTTAACGGCCATTCTTAAGGCTTCTTTAAGCAAAAAATTAATGTCCGCTTCCATACCTAAATTTTCAATTGCTTTTTGAGCCATGCGTCTTGCTTCCACGTTGCCATAACCCAATTGCGCGAGAACCAACAACAGGTCTTCATTCGTTTCTATCGGCTGGGATGACATCTCAGGCAAATCACCCGCCCCTGAATCTTGCGTGGTAAAGGACCATTTACTAAATTTATCCTTCAATTCCAAAATAATCCGTTGCGCTGTTTTTTTGCCGATACCCGGAGCCGCACAAAAATCATCAACTTTACCGTACTGAACGGCATGGATAATTTTATTTTTAGAAAGCGTGTTTAAAATGGCAAGCGCGGTTTTAGCACCAATGCCGTTAACATTGATCAAGTATTGGAAGATTTCCAGTTGTTCCTGATCGCTAAACCCGAAGAGCGTCCAAGCATCCTCTCGGATTTGCATGTGAGTATACAAAAAGAACTCCTCATTTAAGATTGGCCTGGGATTTGTCATCGTAAGTGGCAACAAAACCCGTACGCCAACATTGGCAAGGTCCATAATTATACTGTCTTCTTCTATAGCAAACACAGTACCCCGAACAAAATGAATCATCTTATCTTATCCTTTTTTCATAATCTTTTCCAGAGTTTGATAATGGGAATGGCAAATTGCCAAAGCCAAAGCATCGGCCGCATCGTCCGATTTAGGGGGTGACGCCATCTTTAAAAAATGACTGACCATATATTGCACTTGTTTTTTTTCTGCCCCCCCATAACCAACAACTGCCTGCTTTACCTGTAAGGGCGTGTATTCCGCAATAGGTGTGTTCTTTTGGGCGCAAGCCAGGATTAAAACACCCCTTGCCTGTCCCACCGGAACAGCAGTCGTAACATTGCGGTTAAAAAACAATTGCTCGATGGACACACAATCCGGACTCGTTTCCGTAAGCAACTCGGTCATAGCGTCATAAATCGTCTTTAACCTAATCGGCATAGTCTCTTTCGAGGGAGTACGAATACATCCGTAATCGATCAAACGGTATTGTTGGTGAGCAGCTTCAATTAAACCATAGCCGGTAATGGCTGTACCGGGATCGATACCTAAAATGATCAAGTTGCACTCCTCATTTATACATTTTGACGTGATTCCTTATGATAAAATTCGACGATGGCCTTTTTTATCCTGCTAAACAAAATTAAGGAAATTTTAAAAATCACTTGACCTTTGCCAAATTTTTTGTCAGAATAGTAAGGTAGTGCAAAAAGGGCTTAAACTTGCCCCATATGCTGGAGTAGCTCAGCCGGTAGAGCAGCTGATTCGTAATCAGCAGGTCAGGGGTTCGATTCCCCTCTCTAGCTCCATTTAAAAACCCCATCTATTACCTGAATAAGGTGTAGATGGGGTTTTTAATATAATAAAATTTTTGTGTTTTATTTGTATCTTAATACATATTTGATATACTAAATTTTATACTTCTCTTAACTCTTTCGAATGCCAATAAGCGTAGTCTTCCGGCCTGTCTAAATCTATTAAAATTCCTTGATCACTCACATCCACATATAATACTTTTTCTATGTTTTCCTTAATCACTTCCCGTAGTCCCATATCCTCAGGAATATTCAGGATATTTGGGAATAGTGACTTATTAAAAAATATTGGGTGCCCTTTACGATCTTGGAAAACCGGAATAATGATCGAACCGGGGTTTTTTTGGAAATTTTCTACAAGATAATTAATCGTCTCCGGTTTAATAAAAGGCATATCCCCGGGCAAAATCATGACCCCATCCATTTTCTGATCCCGAATCAAAATTTTTATACCTTCCTGAATCGATGAACTCATCCCTTCAGCATAACGAGGATTTTCTATAAAATGTACTGGATATTGTTCTAACACTTGCCTGACTTTCTCTTTTTCATTACCCAATACTACCGTCACACCATCAATTCCCGTACACAAACAATTCATAACTGTGTTCTCTATTACCGTAGCCCTACTTAAAGGTAACAACAACTTGTTTTGTTTCATTCGTCGGGAAAATCCGGCGGCCAGTATAATTGCCTCCATCATTTGATAGACAACACCTCTTGTCGTTAGATATTTTTTATCAGTTGAATTTTTAGATACTGATGTCTCAACCCTACCAATACAACCGCTCCGGTTCTTATTCGTGATGCGATAACTGAACTGATCCGAAGAAAGCTCTCCAGTACGCATCTCTCGGGAAAATGCCTCCAAATCCTCAGCGATAGTATCTAAAATATTCGTATTCCCTACACATTATATTTATTACGGTTAAACCCTACCCCATACAAGCGGCTCTCCTGACCTCCGCAAAATTTAGCGGGGATGATTATGACTTGCTTATCACTTAACTCGTATCTTCCAATATGGATCTAAACGCCTAATTGCTGATGGCGGCGTTTATTTGAATGATGAATGTATTTAAGATATATCCTACGTTGTAAGGGAAATAGTTTACCACCAGGCCAAATTACAATAAACAAATATACAAAGAAACTGCTTTTATAGCAGTTTCCTTTTTTTAATCCTGAGCATTAAGTTGCAGGTTTTTTTTATATACTTTAAAAGCGGAGGGAGTTTTTGATGCCCATAACCAATAGATTAAAAAACAAATAACACAAGGAACCAACATACTGAGAAACATGGTCTGATAGCCAAAATTATTGGCAAGCACCCCTGCAATAGCGCTACCGCCAGCCAAACCGGTGTCAAAAGCGCAATAATATGTACCGGTCGCCGCTCCCCTGCGTGACGGCGATACATTTCTGACCGCCATTGATAAAAGCGCCGGCATAATCAAACCAAATGCCGCGCCCACAAAAGCTGCGGAAAGCAAATACATAAAATAGGAATTCATAAAAACCAATAAAAAGAGGGCCACGACAAAAAAAATCGCGAATATAATAACGGAAGTCCCTTCTCCGTTTTTATCAATCCATTTGCCGCCGATAGCTCGAATTATACCGGTAAACACAGCCACCACAACAAAAAAACTACCCGGATTACTCACATGAGCCGCCATGGCATAAATGACTACGAACGTAGTGATTGCGCCATAAGGCAACACAGCAAACAACACAACAATTGACGAGGGAAGAGACTCCTTACTGATTAAATTCTTGATAGATATACGAGTCTTTGCTCCGCTATTTTCAACTTTCTTATAATGTGGCAACAGCAACAAAATACAGCAAAAAATAGCAACAAATCCAACTGTATCAAAGGTTATTACATACCCGTATTGAGCAACCAACCATAATCCGATAACAGGACCAATAGCCGAAGCGAACGTCGACGTCACCTGAAAGATACCGACACCTTCCCCAAACCGGCTGACAGGAATAAAATCATATGCCGCTGTATTGGTGGAAGTATTGGTTAAAGCCCAACCTACTCCATGCAGAATCCTTAAAAGGATGATCAGGGCAATCAATGAGGGTACATTATATGCAAAAGGAATCAATATTATAAAAACCATACCCCAAAAAATGATCTTTTTTCTGCCCTTTTGGTCCACTATCCAGCCGGCCAACGGTCGCATTAACAATGTCGCAAGAGAAAAAGATCCCGCCGCAAAACCCGCTATTGCGTCGTTTCCCCCTAAACTCTTGACGAATAAGGGAAAGATCGGCATCATCATATAGAATCCGGCAAATAGAAATATGTTCATAAAACATATAATATTAAAATCTCTTGTCCATAATTTATCTTGATAACTTTTTGATTCTGCTGAAACTGTTTTTGTCAACTCACCTTCTCCTTTTTCTGAGCAATTATTATGGCAAATGCTAATTTGATAAAAGATTATAATAAACTGTCTTGCCTTTCTTCTGAAACGGCTGTTGTGCCAGCGTTCCCATTTGAGCGCTTCTTTTTCTCATCTTTCTTGGGGCATATCGGCTAAAAGGCCTTCTTTTTTTGTCAATTTCATGGTCAAAAACAATTTCTGGGCATTATCCTTTTAAATGTGGTCATACTGATTATTGCAGCAAGAGACCAAAGCGCTTGTTAATAATTGTACCAGCGTGCAACCAATTCGACATAACAATACCCTGTTATTTCCGTACCTTTATAGATACCTTTAACTGAGCTTGCACCCTCGTACTTATGAAGCATTGGAAACTCAGATACAATTTCTTGCTCTCTTGGAAATGGGGTAACTTCAAGGCAAGCATCAAAAGCAGGTATTTTTACAACCCAATGAGTTGGATATTTACGTCCTGATTTTTTACTCTCCCAGTAATCAGATTCACCTCTGGACAAGGGCTCAACCACAGTTACGGTTTGAGTTCCATCTGGATGAAGAATTGTCGCCCATGCTGTTTCTTCTCCACGCGCCGCATCAACAGAGCCCCAAAGGCTGATGACATCTCCGCAATCCAAATTTAGATCCATCCAACTCCATCTTCCCATAAGGTCACCGTTTTTCATTTCCCATTGACGGTCAAACCAAGAAAACCCATTAACATCATATGACCGGCCTTCTATTGTTAACGTACCGTTCGTAATCAACCTTGGAATCGAATATTGATAAACATTCATACCCAACAAGGGGAAATATCCCGTCCCACCATTATACAAAGCATAACCAACCGGAGCTAACGTTACATTGATCTCTCCCGACGGCATAGCGGCCTGGATGTTGATTCGGTTTAAATCGCCCCACATTCTTCCATGGGGCGTTTTTATATCAAATTGGCTTTCCGATATTTCGCCCTCAGATAAAGGAATCATTTTATCCTCTCCACAATACCATCCGGTTGTTTCATCGGTAATTGAAAAACATGAGTTTAGAAGAGCAGGTTGATTGGGCAGATGATATACCATCAAGTGAAATAAATAATCAAGCTTATGTCCTTGGGCTTCAAAGTGTCCGATTGCAAACCATGAATTGACGTTAAAAGCTTTTTTAAAATAAAGATCTTCTTGTACATTAACTAACGGCATAACACCTTTTCCGGTTTCTTTTAGATTTTCAAGTAAAGGCTTGGTATTAAGTTTCATTACGATATCCTCCTCATCCTTAATTTATTAAAATAATATTTTTATAACTATATATATTATGTTAACTATGACTGTTTTTGTATATGTGTAAAATCCCGAAACAATAGGGATCTCATCTATTTACTTGTGACATAAACACAATTATCATTACCTAAGGATAGAATAATTAGATTTGCACAATCTAGAGGAAACTTGTGCTTAATTCACAAGTTAATTAAAACAGATTTTTGTTATAGGAAAAAGACGAAGCTTTCACGCTATAAGCATGAATCATCGTCTTTTATTTTGGGCAGTTCTCCCATGCGAAGCAACTACTTCTTTCTGCCCACTTGTGAAAATAACACAAATTATCAGGGAATTTTTTAATTAGTTTGACACTTCCACACATTTACAAAAAAACTGGTTGAATTTATTATGTACTTATAAAAGTTTTCCTACAAAATTATATGAATCAATACCGCATCAGTGAATAATAGAGCAGTGTACAAGCCATAGCTCAATGTATATAGAGCACAACATCGCAGAGACCATTTATATCGGCAAAAACGCATTAGGTTTAATAGTAATAATAGTTGGCAAGTGGTTAAACATAACCAGTTGCCTTCTGTCGGGGATAAAGATTTAGGGGTAACATCCCAAATTATTTGGTTGGTTTTTAGCGCCAATCTTTTCTCATAATATATTCTGGTGTTGGCTACTTTGAGGATTGGCGTGGTTTTTCGTTGTTGTTGTACTCTTTAATATTCTTGCGTAAGCCAGTATAGCCCCTGCCCTATCTCACAATTCTTTCAAATACAATCTTTCCCACTTGTAAGACCTGAATATCCGTTGATTGTGTGGTGGTCTGTATTCAGTCCTCATAGCAGATAAGGGAAAGATATTTGTTGTGCAATTGCTTGCTTAAGTTGGGGACGGACAAAATCCCTGTGGTAACAACTTGTTTTGTTGATATCCGCCAGTCGGACTGTCTGCTTATACCGAGTTTTTTATTGCTCTCTTTAATCCTTGCCGGAAGAGGACATTTTTCGGAATAAAAATGCTATGGGAGGAGGATAAAGTAATTGCATTTACCTGGGGTTTACCCCCAAAAAACATATTAGGAGGAATGAAGACATTATGGAAAAAGAATCACGGTTTTCAGCTTTTGGTGCGTTTGCCATATTAAGCACGGCATTTTTATGGATTTTTGAAGTAGTTGTTGTTGGCCCTTCAATGGGCGTAATTAGCGCGGCTTTCCCCGAGTCTACACAATCGGATGCCCGTTACATGATGCTGATAGTCTATTTGACGTGTTTTATATTCAGTATTCTTGCTGGTAGATTAGCAAAAAAATATGATAAAAAGAAAATATTATTAATCGGACTCTTAATATATGGTATTACAGGGATGCTGCCTATCTTTGCGACAAGTATGTCGCAAATAATCGTTATGCGCCTGATTACAGGTATAGGCGTAGGTCTGGCTTTACCGATGACAGGTGCAATTATAGCCGATCATACTTCTGGACAAAAAAGAATGAAAATGCTCGCTATGGCGGCCATAGTTGCCAATATCGCCGGCATAGTAATTGTACCTATAGTCGGGGTTCTTATGGTTATATCCTGGAAAGCGAGCTTCTATATGTTTGCTCTCGCTTTGGTCATAGCTTTAGTTGTACTTATCGGCGTACCCAAATCTCCTCCGATCAAGCAAGAGAATGCTAGCACTGAAACTCCTGTAAAAGCAAAAATCCCCTCAATTTGGTATTTTTATACAGCCTGTGTTGCCTTTATTTGGTGTATGAATGGCGTATACCCTGTTAACACTGCTTTCTTTGTCATGGGTGAAACCACCCTTACACCGACTTTAATCGGCGTGTTAATGATGGCCACACCCCTTGGTGGAATAATTGGAAGTTATCTTTTCCCCAAATTAAACAAAGTTCTAAAAAGCTTTTATGTACCCGTTGGCCTGTTCGTATTTGCCATAGGTTTTGTTCTTCTTTCCATAGGTCATTCTTTGACTTTTCTTCTCATAGCATCTGTGGTAGTAGGAATGGCAGCAGGTCTTCTTTATCCATATGCCCTTAATGTGATTGCCATCAGAGCGAAGAGCCCCGCACAAAAAGACATGGGAATGGGTTTGCTGGGCGCGTCACTGCCCATCGGGGGATTTTTAGGAGCGCCTTTCTGCCAATTAGTTTTTTTGGCCAACATCCCTAATGCTATGACCCCATATAGATTTTTGTTTATGGCTAGCGCATGTTTGCTACTGGTTATAGCTATCATATCCATATTCCTTAGAGCAAAAAAATCCACCGATTTATACGAAATTGAAAAAACCAAAGACCTTCCACAAACTATGCAATCGGCACAATAGAAACTAGCTAAATTTGTAAAACAGTTTTCGAAATATCATCATATAAAATATGATGTTAGCTATCATCTTTCGCAAAGCAGCAGATTAATTGTCCACTTAATGGAGTATTAAGAAAACAACATCTCTCTGCTGCTTTGCTATTTTAGCATTAGTATCCGGTTAATCTGATTCATGGGGGATAAATACATGTCTAATAAAACATTTCCAACACTAAAACTCGCAAACGGCGTTGATATGCCTGTAATGGGGTTTGGGTGTGCCGACTTACATGTAGGACAAATCCTTGACAAGGCCGTAGAAGTCGGACTCAAAGCCGGTTACAGATTCTTTGATAACGCGCCGTTTTACAAGGATGAATCGGAAATTGGAGCAGCCCTTAAAGCCAGCGGGATTAAACGTGAGGAGCTGTTCATTAGCACAAAACTACCGAATGATTGCCATGACTATGAACAAGCATTGAAGCAGTTTGAGCGCAGTCGGAAGAAGTTGGGCGTGGATTATTTGGATATGTATATGATTCATTTTCCTTGCCCGCAGCAAGGCAAGTATACCCAAGCATGGACGGCGCTCGAAAAGCTTTACAAAGAAGGTCTTGTTCGCGCTATTGGCGTGTCAAACTTTTCCGAAGCTCCCCTTCAAAAGATCTTTGACATATGCGAAATTCAGCCTATGGTTAATGAGGTAGAGTTAAACCCGTACTTTGCTCAGCCTGAACTTCGTAAATTCTGTAGAGACAACAAGATTCAAGTCATTGCTTGGGCTCCGCTGGGCGGGACAATCTATGGAATTGAGGAGCCTGAACCTGGCATGTTTCCAGAAGGTGATCCCATTGGTGAGATACTAGCCGCAGTCAGAGTCAAAAACAAAGGGAAAAAAGTTCTGATTAAAGATCAGACTATAGCGACGATCGGCCATAAACACGGCAAGTCTACCGCTCAGGTGATTCTCCGCTGGCACATCCAATCCGACATAATTCCGATACCAAAGTCCTCAAAACCAGTACGGTTGATTGAGAACAGCGCCATTTTCGATTTTGTGCTTACGGATGAGGAAATGAGTCAGATAAACCTCCTCGATCATAACAGCCGACTCGGTCCCGACCCGGACACTGACCCTATGCATAATTGCTCCTAAAAAGAAAGCTTTGAAGGAAATCAAGTATATCCCCTAGGCCAATGGATTCTGTTCTGATATAGAATGGCGTTGAGAAGTATGTCTATAGCCCGAAATATCTTAGAGAGCAACGGGTTATGAGACGCAAAGCAAGCAAAGGTTTAAATAATATCAAATTTTTTAATCGAGATTGGTTGGTACGAACAAAAAAAGGAGGAAAAAATATGAAAGTAGACCTGGCCTCATTGAGTGTACGGAATGACAGTTCAAAAATAACCAAAAATCATGTTAAAGTAATTGCAGCGGCGGTTATTGGCGATATGTTGGAATTTTTTGATTTATTTTTATTGTCATTTATGCTGGCTTTTATTGTTGTCCCATGGCATTTAAGCTATATGCAAACAAGTGTGCTTATATTGGCAGCCGGTGTTGGGGCTATCATAGGTGCATATTTTTGGGGGAACATGGCAGATATTTTTGGCAGAAGGCCCATATTTATTTCCACAATTCTTGTTTTTTCAATTGCCACCGGAGCGATGTTTTTCACACCTGAAGGAAATTGGATCTATTTGACCATTTTCAGAGTAATGGTCGGGTTTGGTGTAGGCGGTTTATATTGTGTTGACTTGCCTCTGGTACAAGAATTTGTGCCTGCCCGTTATCGAGGCGTAGCATCTTCCATAATTATTTTTTCCGTTGGATTTGGTACATTTTTAGCCGGGATGTCGGCAGCGCATCTTACGGGATTGGTTGGGGGTTGGAGAGGCCTATTCCTGATTGGCCTGATTCCGGCAGCTGCTACTCTCCTTGTCAGGGTATGGGTTCCTGAATCTCCTAGGTGGTTGATTACAAAGGGTCGTTTCAGTGAAGCCGCAACCTCTTTTTTATGGTCTTTAGGAGAAAGAAAAAACTATAAGCGTGACGAGTCAATTGAAGTTGTCGCAAATCCCGAGGATTTTCCCGAAAGCCTTCAGCAGAAGAAGCGGCTACCTTTATTGGAAATTTTCAAATACCCCCGCAGCGTTATTGTAAGTTGTTTTTTAATGCTAGGCATTCAGACAGCGATATTTGGCTATCAGATGTGGGGGCCAACAATCTTTACTCAGATTCTTAACATAACCGCCCCTCAATCTGCTGCAATGTGGAGCATGTTGGCTCTAATCACTTGTCCTGCACCGATAATATGGGGTTTTGTTGGCGATAAAATTGGTCGTCGGCCCACACTGGTTGCAATTACTTGTATTGGTGGATTATTGTTAATTATTGGCGGACAAAATTCTAACGCCATGCTTGGCACTGTGTCCGTTTTCTTTATTTTCAGTATCTTGGCCCATTTTTTTGTTGGTGGCTCTATGGGTATCATAGGTCCTTACTCAGCGGAAATATGGCCATCTCATCTTAGGACAACAGGATTGGGTTTCGCTTATTCTGTAGGCAATCTTGGTAAGATTATTGGGCCTGCATCATTGGCTATCTTTGCTGGTTCAAGCAACATTGTTTCTCCGGCTGTAACTGTAAGCGCAGTGCCGTCCGCATGGATATTTTTGGCTTTGTGCGCGATAATTGGAGGTCTCGTTGTCCTCGGCGGTATTGAAACACGGGGCAAAACAATTGTAGACATCGAAAAATCATTGATCAGGAAAAGTGCTTAATAGGTCACTCCATTCCTCAAAGCCAAAAAACCGCGGGAAGCTTAAATGTGAAGATGAGCTGGCTCGAGGCTCCAGGGAGATCAGCCTTATCGGGTTAAAATAGATTATTGGCTTAATCTTCACCCAACTTGCCAAAAAGATATACCTACCTAAATAGTAGGTATATCTTTTTATTAGGAAGCCCAAAATAGTGCGGCTTTACAAAACATATCGTATAAGAAACTTTATAATAAAATAAAACGAATGGAGTAATTGACATCAAGGTTTACGGAAGAACAGATCATCAATCAAAAGGGTGGCATATCGGGAATATGCCATGACAGAAAGCCAACGGGTAGTCTATGGATTTTGTCAGCGACAGAACAAGATACGAATCGAATCTTAGAGTCCTGACTGTAATTGACGAAGCGACATAGGAATGTCTTGACTCGAAGTGGTTCGTTATCTGACAGGTAAAAAAGTATCGGCAGTACTGAACCAAATTGCGGTTTTCCGAAGGTTTACCCGAAGAAATACTGACCGACAACGGATCTGAATTTACCAGTAATGTTATGCACGCAGGGGCGCATGACCATCATGTGGAACACACATATAACAGATTATGGCCTCCNNGGAGGCCATAATCTGTTATATGTGTAGATGCTATATTTTTTTAGATAACGGCATGAACAAAAGGTTTCCTGCAAACCCAAGGTCTCAACCTATAACAAACCGTTTGAGTTGACAACAGCCTTCCCGGGGTAATCTCGAGACTAATTACGCCTGCCAACCGGACATTTCACGCACTTTTTCCAAACATGGCCTAATTCCAATGGACTTCATGTTTTCACCTGTGGGACTACAGTTATTGCAGTCGCATAAAACATTCTTTAGCCGGAATTCCAAAGGATCCATTCCTAATTTTTCAGCAATAATATCCATCATGGACTCCATAGCAAATGTTGCCTGAGCCATTCCAAAACCGCGGACTGCTCCACCCGGTACCTTGTTCGTATAAGCAACCCGGCATTCCGCATAATGGTTGGGACTATAATAAGGCCCTGCCCCCATAAAACCACCCTTATGCGTAATCAGTATGCCTACGGAAGCTTGCGCCCCCGCACTGGTAAGCGTCGTTCTCTGAATAGCCATTATCTTCCCATCCGATTTGACGCCCATCTTATAAGTCAGATACATCGGGCTTCTGGAAGAACCATGGAGAAAAAATTCTTTCGATGTAAAAGTATAGCGTACTGGACGGTCGGTCTTTAATGCCGCCAAGGCGACAACCGGCTCAAAATACCCCGCCTTTTGACCAAATGCACCACCAACAGCCGGAGAAATGAAACGGACTTTGTTCGTGGATAATTGCAGTATTTTAGCGATGGCCCCGGCGTTTGCAAAAGGTGATTGCGAGGGTGCCCAGATCGTTAACCCATCCGCGCCATTCGGTTGAGCCAATACAGCATAAGGTTCGATCGCGCCGCCCAGTTCCGGTGTAGTGGCAAAAGTGTGCTCAACGATCAGATCCGATTCGGCAAAACCTTGTTCTACATCCCCGTGAACCAGGCGCGAAACATCATGTCCATGCATAAGAATAAGATTTCCATTGCAAAGAGTACCTTGAAATTCATCATGTACAATCGGTGCATCGGGTTGCAATGCATCTCGAGGATCGAATACCGCGGGCAACCGCTCATACTTTACCTTAATTCGGCTGACCGCTTCCTCCGCTATTTCTTCGGTATCCGCGGCCACCAAGGCAATCATTTCTCCTCTGTAGCGCACTTTGTCAATCGGCAAACAATAAGCATCCTGTACAATTGGGCCGGTAATATTAACAGGAATATCATGCCCTGTAATGACAACCCTTACCCCCTTCAACTGTTTAGCCGGACTCGTATCTATTTCCAAGATCTTTGCATGATCTTCCGTGCTAAGCAAACCTTTGGCATAGAGCATACCCGGCAGGTACATATCCCCAACATAAGTTGACTTGCCTGTTACCTGGTCAATTCCTTCAAATCGTGGACGAGGTTTCCCAATCTCAGAAAAATTCATGATAGAACCTCCTTACATATTTATTAAATCCCTTCTGACTCATTTGCCTTCATTTATTTCCTTTGCAGCGGCCAGCGTTGCTTTGATCGGTTTAATATAACCTGTACAACGACACAGGTTGCCCGAAAGACCCTCTTTGACTTCCTCTTCTGTTGGATTAGGGTTTTCATCCAGGAAAGCTTTAGCTGCCATAATCATGCCCGGCGTACAGTAACCACATTGGCTGCCACCCATTTCATAAAAATGTTTTTGCAAGGGATGAAGATTTTGTGCATTCCCCAACCCTTCCAATGTCATCACCTCTTGACCGTTAACGCTTAGTGCCAATACCAAACAGGAATTGACCGCCTTGCCGTTCAGCAGAACCGTACATGCGCCGCAATCCCCTTCGTCACAGGATTTCTTAGGGCTGGTAATATGCAGCCTCTCCCGCAGCATATCGAGTAATGTCAGGTTTGGTTCTACGGCTATTTCCATCTCTTCACCATTCAGGCGAAAGCAAATCGTAGTTTTCATAACGTATCCTACCTCCTCTACATATAGTCAGTTTACGCAATTTCCAATTGCTGTTTTTCCTTCAACCCTTTGAGAATCTTGTCTGGGGAGGCGGGCAGATCCCAGATGCGAACGCCGACAGCGTTGTAGATGGCATTGATGATGGCCGGTGCGGCACTGTTGTGCACAATTTCCCCTGCAGACTTTGCGCCATACGGACCTTCTTCCTGCAATACCTCAACAATTGCTGTCTCAATATCCGGTATGTCCATGGCCGTAGCAATCGGATAATCTGCGAAGGAAGTTGGGCGTGTTGCCGGATCAAATTCCGGATGAACGCCTTCCACCCGTGTCATAAGAGGATAGCTATCCTCACGCAGCGCCCAGCCTAATCCCATAATAGCGCCGCCTTCCATCTGTCCCTGTAACAGCAGCGGATTTATCGCCCTGCCGCAATCCAGCGCCGTGTAAATTTTTAGTACATCCACAACCCCGGTCTCTGTATCTACCTCAACATCTGCAATTGTCGCTTGATAAGAATAAGTCGCGCAAGGGATACCCTGCATGTTCTCATCAAGCTGTCCCGTATTAAACGGATAAAATTGACCTACACCTATCGGTAGCTGACGGAATACATAATAAGACAAGATAGCTGCTACTTCTATTGGCAGGCAGGCTTCCGGATGATCCTTGATATAAATAAATCCAGGCTTAATATCCAGTGCCTCTACCGGCACTTCAAATTTTTTTGCAGTGGAGTCAAACAGTACTTTTTTAATTTGTTCACACGCCAAGAGCACCGCGTTGCCTCCAACAAAAGTCTGGCGTGAGCTTGCGGTAAGCATGTCAAAAGGAGTCACTCCAGTATCACTGTTGTAGACTCTGACTTTTTCAAAGGGTATACATAATGCCTCAGCAGCAATTTGACATATAACTGTCCTACATCCTTGGCCAATCTCAACTCCGCCAATCTGAATCTGAACGCTTCCGTCATCATTCATCTGAACATTGGCAGCTTCAGGATTGGGTGCGCCTGGTACCGTTGCTGTATAGATACAGCCCGCTACGCCATGTCCTCTTCTTTTCATTTTGCATCCCCCTTTGCTTCAAATTGACCACGCGCTCTTGTAATTGCACTTTCCACACTTCTTGCAGCAAGAACACAAGCTAACTCACTACGGTAATCCTGCAAAGCCCGCTGGTCGGTAATCGGTTTAATATCTTCCTTGACCAAAGGCGCTATCGCTCGGATATCCAACGTATTAACTTCTTTGCCCTGCAAGGCATCTTCAAACTTTCTTGCCCGCACAGCGGTAGGTCCAACTGAACCCATTACTACCCTCACACTTTGAATATACTTGCCATCATTACTTAAGGTCACTGCCGCTGCAGCAGTTGCAATCGATATACTTAAGGCTTTGCGTTTGCCTTCTTTATGAAATGACGACCCACTATTCGGTGGCAACATCGGAACTATAATTTCTGTAATCAATTCATTTGAACCCAAGTTGCTCTTTTTCGGTCCCACAAGGAACTCTTGAAGCGAATAGAGCTTCTCTCCCTGGCGGCTCGAAACTTTGATCTTTGCATCTAAAGCCATTAAAGGGGTAATCAGATCACCAGCCGGCGAAGCTGTGCCCAAATTTCCGCCGATTGTTCCACGGTTTCTAACCTGAGGGCCGGCACAATTCCGGGCAGCAATTGCTAATGCTTCAATTTGATTTATTATTTCGTCTGAACTTCCCAATTCGGCCATGGTTGTTAACGGCCCCAATCGAATACTGTTTTGTTCTCGCCTTATAAACCTGAGTTCATCTATTTTCTCGATATGAACAATATATTGGGGGGCGATAGTTCTCTCTTTCATTGATACCATTACGTCTGTTCCTCCGGCCATAATGGCAGACTGTGACCCGTATTGCTCCAATAAACCTAATACTGAATCAACACTTTCCGGCGCAAAATATTCAAAAGGCCTCATGAAATCTTCCCTCCTTATCCGATTAACGTGCTTCAAGACGACCTTCAAAAAATCCCCAGTGGCCGTCATTTTGTCATTTTCCTTACTTTTTGAACTGTCCTATCATTCATTCCTACCATACATCTTTATTACATTTACACATCCCTACCAAATACTTGCGATAACTTGATTTTCCGGTCATCATGATCTACCAGAACTCTGCTCATTGATCCCCCTTCCCCTTGCTGTGTTTTTTAATCTGATCGTATAGATATTCTGTATTTTAACCCAATCTAAATTTGTTTTGTTTGATTTTGTTGAGATAAGCTTCAACAGTATAATTTTATATCAAATACATTTATCAAACAATATTATAATATTAAAATTTGTCTATTTTTTTATTGATCTATTTGTATTTTTAACACAAGTGGCAGAACATATGTTGGCGTTAAAAATAGTCTATCACTTACGTCTTTTATCGTAGCGGTAATTTCACATTACTACAACTGGGTTTTCTACAATGTCCCCAATTTTGTTGATTTCCGATATAATGCTTTCTAAAGAATCTTTCATATCAGTAAGTATTGACTTAACCACAACTGAAGAATCCTTACTCAAAGTAGTGCGTTTACGATTTCTTCCGCTTTGATTGAACCAGATATATCCGTATTAGCATTGATAACCTTTATTTTAACTGCTGATTCATTCTTCATTTTAATCACTGATTTGACAATGCTACCAATCTTTTTTGCAAGCCGTTGTCAATCTAAAGCACTTCACGCAAACCTACATTTCCTGAAGGGTTGAAGCTAATATGCCGAAAATTTCTTCGATTTCGAATTTTTTCCAACTAAGCCAATAGAAAGATACCCTAAATATAGGGTATCTTTCTGTACTAAATCGGCCTCTCCACAATCATGGAAACCCCTTGTCCTCCGCCGATACAAAGCGTGGCCATACCTCTTTTTACTTCTCTACGCTTCATTTCGTGCAGTAAGGTAACAAGGATGCGTGCTCCAGATGCGCCAATCGGGTGCCCAATAGCGATCGCTCCACCATTAACATTGGTTCTTTCCGGATCAAGACCCAGTTCCTTGATAACGCTTAAAGCCTGGGCAGCAAAAGCCTCATTGGCTTCAATCAAATCAATATCTTCTATCTTTAAGTCGGATTTTTCCAGTGCTTTTCGGCATGAATAAATTGGCCCCGTGCCCATAACCAGCGGATCAACACCGGCGGATGCCCAAGCGGTAATAACGGCCAGCGGCATGACTCCCAATGCTTCCGCTTTCTCTTTAGACATAATGACGAGAGCGGCAGCTCCGTCATTGAGCCCGGAAGCATTCCCTGCTGTAACACTACCGTTTTCTTTAAAGGCGGCTCCCAGTTTACCCAGCGATTCTATCGTGGTTCCAAAACGTGGGAATTCATCTTGCTGAACAATGATGGGGTCTCCTTTACGTTGCGGAATGATAACAGGAACGATCTCGTTGATAAATTTGCCTGCTTTAATTGCCTTCTCAGCGCGAACCTGACTTTGAAAAGCGAAATCATCCTGATCTTCACGGGTAAAACCATACTTTTCAGCGATGTTTTCGGCAGTGACTCCCATGTGAATACCATAAAAAGCATCCTGCAAACCATCGCTGATCATGGTATCAACCAATACCCCATTTCCCATCCGATACCCCTTGCGGGCTTTGGGAAGGGCATAAGACGCTTGGGTCATATTTTCCATGCCGCCAGCCACCACAACGTCGGCATCGCCCACAAGAATCGATTGAGCCGCACAAACCACAGCCTTTAACCCGGAACCGCAAACTTTATTAACGACCCAGGACGATGATTCCTTGGGAATCTCAGCTTTTATCGCTGCTTGCCGGGCGGTATTTTGACCCAACCCCCCTGTTAACACATGCCCCATAATAACCTCATCGACATGTTCGGGCGTAATTCCCGCACGGCGGATCGCCTCACGGATAACAAGAGCACCAAGTTCTACGGCCGGAGTATTGCTAAATATACCATTAAAATTACCGACTGGAGTACGAACGGCACTGACAATAACTGCTTGACGCATAAAATCCCCTTCCTATTCAACATCCATAATCTTTAAATCGTCATGGATAATTAAATCAGCTTCTGTTGCTTCTCTTACCTGCTCCACAGTGTAGTCAGGATGAATCTCGGTCAGCAAAATACCATCTTTGGTAATCTCCATAACGCCCATTTCTGTGATAATCATATCAACCACATTGACGGCGGTCAAAGGCAGTCTGCACTCTCGTAGGATTTTATGCGCGCCTTTCTGGGTATGCTGCATGGCAACGATTACTTTCTTTGCACCAACAACCAAGTCCATAGCGCCCCCCATACCCGGAACCATTTTGCCGGGTACAATCCAATTAGCAATGTTGCCATACCGGTCTACCTCCAGGGCTCCAAGAATGGTGGCATCGACATGCCCCCCACGGATGATCCCGAATGACACGGCGCTATCAAAAAACATGGCACCTGGTTTGGTTGACACATACTGCGCTCCCGCATTGATAATATCTACATCTTCTTGGCCCTTTTCCGCAGCAGACCCCATTCCCATGATTCCGTTCTCAGACTGGAGAACAATATCAACGCCTTTCGGAAGGTAGTCTGCTACCATAGTAGGAAGACCGATCCCCAGATTCACCACGTCTCCATCTTTAATTTCTTTTGCTGTTCTTGCGGCAATGATTTTCTTTATATCTGCCATGCCTTTTCACCTCCTACGACAGCATCGACAAAGATCCCGGAAGTAATGATGCTGTTCGGATCTATTTCGCCGGCTTCAACGATTTTACATGTACCAACAATAACATGATCGGCGGCAGTTGCTATCAAAGGATTAAAGTTTCTTGTCGTTCCATAATACACAGTATTGCCAAAGGTATCCGTTACAGAGCCTCTGATCAGCGCAAATTCCGCTCTCAACGGTCTTTCCAGCAAATACTCTTTTTCATCCACAACAATTACCTGTTTGCCTTCCGCGATTATAGTTCCTACCCCTGTGGGCGTCAAAAACCCGCCCAAGCCTGCCCCGCCGGCTCTGATTCTTTCCGCCAGCGTGCCTTGAGGAACCAAAATACATTCCAGCTTATCTTCTGTAGCCGTATTCATTCGCTGAGCAACCTCCGGGTTCAAACCAACGTGGGAGGCAATTATCGTTTTTATTTGATTATTGGACAGGAGCTTTCCAACCCCTCTACCTGGGATCCCCGCGTCGTTACAGATAACGGTTAAATTTCTGGCGTTTTTTCTGACCAATGCGTCTATTAGGACTTCCGGAGTACCACAAGACATGAATCCTCCGACCATGATTACGGCACCGTCATAAATTTTGGAGACCGCTTCATCAGCTGTTGTGACCTTGCTTTTCATCACCGTTTATGCCCTTTCTGTTTTCTATTGCCGGAAGAACACACTGACCAAATAATGGATCTTCCAATCATTATCCTAAAACCACCAGCATCTGACAGACCCCCGTACCATTGTTGATAACGCTTTTATTGGTTCCCGGGCCACAGTGGAATGTATCTCCAGGCTGAAGGATAATTTCCTCATTGTCTGTCTTCAGTGTCATTTGCCCGGATATAATATAATAGATACTCTCGAAGGGGTTGTTACCAAATGTGCAACCACCGCCAGGCTGGAAATGGCTTAGACCCATGGTCATCTTCCCCTCATTCACGTCCGTAGGGTTATGTAGGCGGGTGCACAAAACATCAAAATGCCCCGGCGGATCATATTTGTAAGCATCTTCTTTGCAAATTACTTTATAACTCATTCTAACCATCCTTTCAATGCGTGCTAGTCTGTATCTCATTCCAATAGTCCCCCCGATCAGCTGGCGGTTAGTCAATTATTCCGTTTCAATAACCACGGAAACACCTTGCCCCCCAGCAACACAAAAGCTGATTAAACCTGTACTTTTTCCACATCGTTGTAATTCATAAACCATTTTGGCGATAAGAATCGCGCCGGACGCAGCCAGCGGATGACCCAAGGCAATTGCACCCCCGTTGACATTTACCTTTTCCTCATTGATCCCCAATTCCCGGATACAGGCAATGGACTGGGGGGCAAACGCCTCGTTCAATTCAATCAAATCAATGTCTTTCATCGTCATCCCGGTTTGAGCAAACAGTTTTTGGGTCGCCGCAACAGGCCCGATTCCCATGATTGCCGGATCAACACCCATAGCTGCGTATGCCTTGAATTTGCCCAGGATCTTTAGTCCCAGATCCTTTGCCCTTTGCCTTTCCATCACAACAATCGCACCGGCACCATCACTCATGGGAGAACTATTTCCGGCAGTAACCACTCCGTCTTTTTGGAAGGCCGGCTTTAATGCACTGAGTGCTTCAATACTGGAATCCGGTCTGACAGACTCATCCCTGGTGAAAAGGGTAGTTTTCCCTTTCCCTAAAGCCACCTCAACCGGAACAATCTGGTCATTAAAATAGCCTGCATCCCATGCTTTGACTGCCTTTTCATGACTGTTTAAGGCAAACATATCACATTCCAGTCGTGTAATCCCATATTTTTTAGCAATATTTTCTGCAGTAGTACCCATGCTCGGATTTCCGTATGGTTCTAAAGGTGTTGTTTTTTGTTCACACCAATTAGGCGGTACTACCTGATAAGCGCCATTTGTCCTTTCCATCAGATAAGGAAACCGTGAATCGCTTTCCACACCACCCGCTACGATTACATCCGCCCAACCGGCCTGAATGAAAATAGACGCATAGGCAAAAGCATTCAATGAAGAGGCGCATTGTCTTTCTAATGTAATACCAGGTACCGTAAGTGGAAGGCCTGCAGTCAATGCTGCCATTCTTCCAATACCCCGGATGTCGTTGTTACGAATGTTGCCAAAAATCACCTCGTCAATACAAGCAGGATCAATCCCCGCTCTTTTGACCGCCTCTTTAACCACTAGTCCGGCTAGCTCATCCGCAGGTACGGATGCCAAAGATCCTCGGCATCTTCCCACTGCCGTCCTTACTGCCGCCACAATTACTGCTTCCCTCATTCAGTTTTCCTCCTTAAAGTTAAGCCGGTTTATTCTGAAGGTTAAGAATCGTACGCGCTTCATCCGGCGTGGCAACCTCCCGACCGAATTCCTTTGCGATACGGATTGTACGTTCTACAAATTCAACATTTGATTTTGCCAGCACCCCTTTAGAGTAGAAAAGGTTATCTTCCATACCTACTCTGACGCTGGTTGCTCCTAATGCCAGCGAAGCATAAAGAATAGGGAGGTGGGCGCTACCGATACCAAACGCACCCCAAGTGGCGTTCTTCGGAATAATATCCAACAGGAATAGAAGGTTCTTCACTGTAGCCGTAAGGCCCCCCGGTGCGCCCAATACAAACTGGAAATGCGGATTGTCAAGCAAGATCCCTTTTTTTAAATAGTATAAGCTATTGTAAACCATCCCACCGTCAAACACTTCGATTTCCGGTTTTACATTATTTTCTTTCATGCATGTTCCCAGCTTTTCCAGGAAAGCCGGTTCATTCATAAATACCGTAGAATGCGCCCAGTTCATAGTACCGGCATTAAATGAAGCCATTTCAGGCTTTAGCGCCCCAAGGTGACGCATCCGCTCCTCGTGGGTTCCCGGACCACCGGAGGTTGTGAGATTCAAGACAATATTACAGCCGCTTTCACGTATTATATCTACTGCCTCCTTGAACTTATCCAGTGCTATTGTCCCTTTGCCTTCATCGTCACGCACATGGATATGGGCAATTGAAGCTCCCGCTTGAGCACATAAGAGTACTTCTTCCGCTATCTCCTTTGGAGTAATCGGGATAAAGGGAGAATCATTTTTTCCAGGTATAGCGCCAGTAGTCGCTACTGTTAATATTAACTTTTCCATTGTTAATCCTCATTTCAAATAAATTATTATTTTTTCGCTTCCGCGTCATGTAGCCAACAAAGACCCTGACGCCAATTATTTAGAACTTTTTATGCAGTTTCAACATTTGAATAAGCATATCGTTTCTGAATTTGATGGCATCTTCTCTCGTTTTACCTATATGCGCCGGGAAATGCGCCATTTCTTCATTAACGCCTGCTTGGGCCACATCGGGATAATCCTTAGGAAATGTTTTCCAAGCCGCGATATCTGCCAAAACAGAATCAAACATTTTCCCTGTTTTCTCGAACAGTTCCCCAACTCCATTGGCGCTACCCAATTCATACAGCATATTAGGCCCGAATACAGCCCAACGAAGTCCGGGGCCGAAGGTCACTGCCTTGTCCACATCTTCAACGGAGCAGACCCCATCCATTACAAGGGATATAGCTTCCCGGTACAGGCCATAGGATAGTCTATTACAGATAAATCCGGGCACTTCTTTATTCAGCACGATGGGTTCCTTGCCAATTTTTCTGAAAAATTCCACGGCGGCTTGGATAACCTCAGGATCGGTCTTGTCAGTTTTGGTTATTTCTACCAGCGGAATCAGGTGCGGCGGGTTATAAGGATGTGCACCGATGCACCGCTGTGGATACTGTGTAAACTTGGCAATTTCCGAGACCAGCAATCCCGAGGTGCTGCTGGCATAAATAGCGGTAGCATCCGCGTACTTGTCAATTTGCCTCATCAATTCTTGCTTGGTCTCATAGTTTTCCGCAGCATTTTCCTGAATATATTGGACATCTTTTAAAGCTGATGGTAAATCAGAGGTAAAGTTGATTAAGTCCAAGGATTTTTCAATGCTGTCTTTTTCAATGGCCTTTTGCTCTGCCAGATATTCAAGCATCTGCCTTATTCCTTTTTTGGTATCCTCGATTTTCGCAGGGTTCCTTATAAAAAGATTGACAGGATATCCCTGGACTGAGAAGTTTACCGCCCAGCCCGAACCAATAATCCCGGCTCCAATCAGACATGTTTTCTTAATTTCAATGCTCATAAATAGTATTTCCCCCTTTATAAAATTTGCAATCCTATTTGGATCAGCAGTAATGCTCACGCTCTTGGTGTATAGTTTTCCGGCAGAACGTCATATTCCCTGGCCTTCTCTTCGCCCCGCAATACCCGCAAAGCGCCTAACGCGAGCGCTTCCATCTCACGTTCTCCGGGAATAACTTCGATAGGAGCAATGAAACTTATACGCTCAGCGATCCAATTGATAAACATTTTTGAATAGGCAATACCCCCGGTAATCACGATACGGTCTACATGGCCGCACAACACTGCCGCGAGCTCGCCAATTCCTTTGGAAACCTGATAGGCCATGGCGTAATAGACAGCTTCTGCTTCCTTGTCGCCCTCGGAGATGCTTTTTTCAATTTCGCGAGCGTCCTGCATCCCGATGAGAGATACGAGTCCGCCCTTCCCTCTGATCATGCGATGTAACTCCACTTGTGAATACTTGCCCGAAAAGCAAATATCGACCAACATTGAGGCCGGGATGCTTCCCGCCCTCTGCGGAGACATCGGACCCTCGTCGTCAAAAATATCGTCGATGATTCGCCCCCGCCGGTGCGCGCTTAAGGAAATACCTCCGCCTAAATGCACAATGATCAGATTAAGAGAATCATACGGGCGTCCCAGTTGATCGGCTACAACGCGGGCGACGCTTTTCATGTTCAGGGCGTGGCATGTCGGGACGCGTTGATACCCCTTAATCCCAAGCACTCTGGCCTCAGGCTCAAATTCGTCCATCGTGTCCCCATCGTAAACGAGCGCGGGGACGCCGACAGAAGATGCGATCTTATATGCGATTATGGCCGATAAATTGTTGGCATGTTGCATGGTCGGGAAACGTTCCAATATGTCGGTCATCAGCTCGTTGATTCTATACGCGCCACTTTTCAGGGCAGGCAGGGCACCTGCACGCGCAACGACTGCTGTCAACCCAGATGTACTAATGCCTTGATCTTGCAAAAAGTTTAAAATAATTTTTGTTCTGAACTCAAGCTGATCAATGGCGTATTTAAAATCTTTGACTTGCTCAGGCGTCACTTCGATATCGCCCCTGGCAATTTCTTTTTCATTTTCATACACCGCGACCTTTGTTGAAGTCGAACCGTTGTTAATAACTAATATGCGTTCTGTTCTCATACTCATCTCCCTTGGAATCGCTTATCTATTTTTACGAAGCGTCCAAAATTTTCTTCGGATTTTCCAGCATCATGGTTATGATATCCTCGTTTGTCACACCAAAAGCCGACAGCTGTGGACAAAACTCAGAAAAAATCTGATGCCATCCCCACTTTTGGGGAAGTGGCAAGCTCTTGCCGTACCAATTAAAAACAAAATCGTGGGACAACATAATTTGATTAACATATCCCAAATTAACGAGACTGCCGATCAGAGCAAGGCGAAGTTGATCCTTTGGCGTCCCGGCAAAGCCCTCCAAACTGATACGGTCAAACCCTATGCTCACTCCCTTGCTTAAAATATTTAAGTAGTACTGCAGGTCGGTATTGCCCTCAATATGTCCAATCATGATCTTCTTAGGATCGGCACCATTTTCAATGAGCAGCTGGGCCTGTTCTTCTCCCATAGAACCTTCCTGCGTATGGGTGATGATCGGCACATTTGTTTCGGCGGATACGCGGCCGGCTGCTTTGAAAAAAGACTGTTCGTACGGCGTGATCATGCTTTTGCTGCTTGCGACCTTTATAACGCCGGGCTTTATCCCGGTATCCCCGACACCGGAAGTTATCTCGCTCTTCATCATCTCAGCTATTTCTGACTCTACGTCGCACGACAATGCGGCCCTGACCTTGTAATAGGCCGTCGCTCCGTCGCCTTCGTAATAATATCCGGTGCTACAGATAATATGAACGCCCGATTTTTCAGAAACCTCCCTCAGCAGCTTAACATCCCTGCCACAGTCGTTTGGTGTCGCGTCGACTAAAGCACCCAGGCTGTATTGTTCACGGAGCTGCTTTAGGCTCGCCGACGTTTTGGCGATCATTTTTTCTCTGTCAAAATTGGGAGAACAGGTAATGTCCCCCTGATAACCAGGATATCCAAATAGCACGTGCTCGTGCATCAGTGTTTTCCCAAGCTCCGCTGGAGATATTCCCCCTAAAACTGTACTTATCATGTATGTATCAGACTCCTTGTCATTTAGATTTCTAGTTCATGTCGGCGCAAAGCGCACAGAGAGCAATCGACATAAATTTTTCCTCCGGTGCGGCGCCGCGCGATACCAGCGTTATGGGAATCCTTGCGCCCGCAAGCATCCCTGCATTGCATCCACCGGCCGTAACGGCCCAGCTTTTGCCCAGCACATTGGCCGAGATAAGATTGGGCAGAACCAGCAAATCAAACTCTTCTGACCAAGGACAGTCATACCCCTTGATCTGAGCACTTTCCTTGCTCATGGCCAAATCATAAGAAATGGGACCAACAATATCACAATTATCGATCTCTCCGCTTTGGTTCATCTCAACCAAAGCTTCAGCATCTAGCGTTTCAATGATCTTAGGATTAACCTTTTCAACCGGACAAATTACGGCGACCTTCGGACGCTCATAGCCAATCCTTATCAAGTTCTCAACAGCGTTGAGGATCATATCTTTTTTAGCCGTCAAATCAGGATATATTTGTATTACGCTATCTGTTAGCGACACAAGCTTCCGGCAACCCGGAACTCTCGACAACGTATAATGCGTCATTAAGCGTCCGGTATACAACTTGTTTTTTTTATCAACCACTGGCTTCAAAAGCTCTTTTGTTTCAATTCTTCCCTTCATCAGGAAATCTCCACCGCCCGCATTGATAATATCAATGCCCACCTGGCTTGGATTAACATTGTCAGGGCAATCCACAATTTCACAATCTGACGCGTTGTACTCAAATGACCGGATAATTTCCAGTATTCTTTTTTTATTTCCTACCAGAACCGAATCAATAATTTTTTCTTTCTGCGCTTTAAACACCGCTTCAATCACATGCGCTTCATCCGCGCCAGCCACAACAACACGTCTTTTTGACTTTAAACCGTAAACCTGCAGAATCATCTGATCAAAATTTTTGTAAGACATGCTTCCCTCCATCATCTTTATAGCGGGCACTCAATGATTTTGTCCACCGGATATTTGGTAAGAAGATCAATCCCATCCTTGGTGACAACAAAATTTTCCTCCAGACGAATCCCAAAATCTCCGCCTCTCTTGCCTGTCCAAGTCTCCATAGCCAGTACCATGCCTTCCTGGAAGATGGAACCCTCAACGGGCGGCCGAATCAGGTAGGAGACAAACGGATATTCATGAAGAGAAATACCTAGGCCATGACCGACACAGTAGGACGCAACTTCTTCAATAGTATCGTAACCCCAGTAATTGGGGCTTTTCGGAAAGTCAGTTTCAACAATGTCGGCAACCGCAACGCCCGCCTTGATATGTCTCATGGCATCATACATCATAGCTCGGGCATCCTCATACAATTCGTGCATTTCCGCTGTTGCTTGGCCGCAGACAAATGTACGGTAATAGCACGATTTATATCCATGCCAGGAGTTGCCGTTTATATCGACAATCACAACATCGCCCGGGCGGACCATTCTGTCGGTGTAGTCAATATGCAACGGGTTGGTGCGAGGCCCGGAGCAGCATACAAACTCCTGCGTCTCATCCGCACCTAGAGCATACAGACGCTCCATCCCAATCCCTACCAATTCGCACTCTTTTACCCCCGGACGGATTGCCTTCTTAATGGCGTCAAAAGCAGCTTCGGCGGTGGAGCAGGCCATGCGTACGCATTCAATTTCATCCTCGTTTTTAATCATACGGGCCATAAACATCGCATGCTTGCCGTCAACCGCTTCTAATCCCTTGCGGCCCAGGGCTTCTCCGACCAAAAATTCAGAGGTGCAGCCATCCAGGCCGACCGCTTCGTTTTCAAGTCCGTGATCTCTGACGATTTTTTCTATGATACCGATAATCCGTTCGATTTGTTCCACAGAATTTACCATTTTTGTGCTTCCCGGAGAAGGAAAGATTTTGTCCTTCAGCCAGGGCATTTCTTCACGCATGGCAAGATTGGAAAAGCTGGTCTGACCAAAAACATAAGGATCTCCGTTTACCGGCAAAACGACAAACTGCCCTTCATACCAGCGCGTGGGCACTGTCGCATATAGGGAACCGATATAGCGCATATCCCAGCCATCCCAGGTAACCATCGTACCGATACCGTATTTTTTCATCATTTCCTTGGTACGCGCAACACGGTATTCTCTCATCCGGGCATAATCAATACCTTTCAATCTATCGCTTGACATAATGTGATACGTCATAAAAAGGACTCCTTTTATAATAGATTTTTAGTTATACAATCGCCGCGCTGCCGCCATCCGGGTAAATCGTCTGCCCAGTCACAAAAGCCGCGGCATCCGACGCAAGAAACACAACCGGACCGATATTGTCCTCAACCAGGCCCAGACGACCCAGGGGCACATTAGCGATTAAGCTTGCTTCCAGGCCTGGGTTTGCGTCCAGGAACGGTGCAATCATTTTTGTCTTGGTTACAATCGGACCAATAGCATTTACCGTTACATTATAGCGGCCCCACTCGCCTGCCAGGGATTTTGTCAACATAGAGACGGCACCCTTTGTACTGGCATAGCCTACAACTTTGCCCTCACCGTTAAAACCCCTTATCTCGCGGATGGAAGATACATTGATGATTCTTCCATAATTTCGGGCAACCATCCGTTTGCCGAATTCACGGCAGGCAACCATTACCCCCTGGACGTTAACCTTAAACATGGCCTCCCAATCGGCCATAGGAAATTCAGCAGCTTGATGCTTAAATGATATGCCCTGAGAATTCACTAGAATCTGGATATCACCCATGGCGTCTGTCGTATCCTCAGCCAATTTGACGATGCTCGCCTCATCGGCGGCATCCGCTTGGAAAACATGGATCTTTTTCCCAATTTCTGCTTCAATTTCATCCGCCGCAGTTTGAAGTGTTGTCAAATTTCTGCTGGCAATTGCAACATCTGCCCCATAAAAAGACAATCCTTTGGCTATGGCCTGACCAATTCCGCCGCCACCTCCAATTACCACAGCTTTTTTGCCCTCCAGCGAAAATAAGTTTTTCATTTTAATTCCTCCATCTATTAAACTAAAAATCAAACCGTTACATTAAATTTTTAAAGGGTGCAAAAATTATTAATCTAACGGCTTTATACTATTTTTACTATAGCTCAATTATATTTTTACTTAAGTTGTTTGAACATGTTCACTGACAACAAACATAAGCTATTATTTGTGGTTTAACCACAACAAAAAATATCCAATAGCCATTTTACTTGACGTGATAACTGTTTGAATATAAAATAAGGTTATTAAATCATATGAGAGAAGATTGGATATGCCAGACGAACGAACGCGTATTGATATTGCCTATCGTTCCTTTTATAATGCAATGCTTCAGGGGGGAGTCAAACCGTTGGCCATTGCCGCATTTGATCTGCTTGGCTGGCCTATTGCCATTGTGGATGATATCTCCCATGTTATCTGTCAGGTGCCCCAAGAGGAAATTGGCATCCCGGATTGGGATACTCTCCTCAAAGAGCATGCAACTCCACCTGACCATTTTTTGGACTTTTTTGGAAAATACCTAACTAATCCGGAAACCCGCTCCTATCCTTTGTTGATTAATGATGGTTATTCCAGTAAATCCTCACAGATCATAAACACTTTTTTTGTCAATGGCATTCCTTCCGGCAATATTATTGTTCATGTTATGGATCGCGAAGTAACAGAGGAAGATATCGAAATTGTTCGTCTGCTAGGCACTGCGCTTAGTTCGGAGATAGAAAAGTTCCAAGAACGCGAAAATTTTATTAACAAAAGACGTCTTCAGCGGTTTGTCAACATTCTGGAAAGCAATAGTAGTTCTCCCTCGGTTCATAAAGATCTTGAAATATTGTCTAAAGATTTTCCCAAAGATTATGTTCTCATCGTTTCCAAAATTAAAGGCTCTAGCTTTGATAGTCGTGTCCTTGAATACGCCTGTAATGAAATTGCAAAATCCAAACCTAAGCATTTATTATCCACTAGTTATAACGAGAATATAGTAACCCTCATCAGCAATCTGTCTAAAACGGATACTTCTTATAGCGTTCTGAACAGCACCATCCCTTCTGTACTGGACACTTTTTCCAAGTATCCTTTGGCCAGCAGCATAACAACAGTGTTTCACAACTTAAACCAAATCTCCTCATTCTACCACCAGGCACTTCTTACCCTAAAACTTGGTTTGCGCAATAATCCGGAAAAATCACTGTATTTTTTCGATGAATATGTGCCTTTACAAATATTCTTACCTGCAACAGAAAATTACCCTCTGGATACATTTTTACACCCGTTGCTCATGGACATTGACCGTTATGATAAAAGGAACAATACGGAATATTTTAAAACATTGGAGGCCTATATCTTGTGTGGTCTTAACAGCTCTAACGCATCCAAAGAACTGTCGATCCATAAAAATACCCTGCATTACAGAATTACCCGTATAAAGGATTTGTTTGATATAGACTTCTCAAACACCAAATTAATCAATATTCTTTTATGTAACTTTTATTTAGTTAAGTCCAGCAAACAATAAATACTTCTATACAATCAGACTTGGAGCATAATTTTACCGTTAATTTATCCCACATACGTGGTAAAATCTGCTGAATAAATCTACTGAATATAGATACACGGATATCGGTTATATCCCCAGAACACTGGCCAGAAAATAAAAAAGGCCTACCCTATTCTTTTTTAGAGGGTAGACCTTTTTCTTTATGTCATACTAGCTTACAATCTAGGCGTGTAAACCGCTATGGGCGTTAATAGTCTGTCCTGTGATAGCAGAGGCAGCATCGCTAGCCAAGAACACGGCCACTTTGCCAATTTCTTTTTCTTCGGTAAACTTCCCAAGTGAATAATTCTTTACGGCATTTTGTAAAATCGACTCCGGCGTTACACCATCTCTTTGTGCAATCTTTTCTATTACCTGTCGAACGCGTGGTCCATTTACACCGGCGGCACTGATCTGGTTAACACGAATACCATACTTGCCAACCTCGATAGCCACACTTTCGGTTAGCGCCATCAATCCTGCCTTGGCGGCAGCATACGGAGATCTGTTCACATAGCCTGAAATTCCAAGTCCGGTTCTACCACCTTCCGCGCCAATCACAATGATATTGCCGCTTTCTTTCGGAATCATATGTTTGAGTACTTCTCTGGTAACAAGCATACTTCCTGTCAGGTCAACAGAAAGGGTTTCTGTCCATTCATCCGTTTTCATTTCAGCAACGGGGCAATTAGGCCCGGCGCCGCCACTGTTATTCACCAAAATATCGATTTGCCCAAATTGATCAATGGTTTTTTGCACAGCATCGATAACCTGGCTCTCAACCGAAATGTCTGTCGGTATAGCTACGGCTTTTCCTCCCATGGCTTCAATCTCTTTAACCGTATTATTAAGGTTTTCTACGTTCCTGGCTGCAAGGACTACAGTAGCGCCTGCTTCTACAAAACACTTGGCTATCGCCTTACCGATTCCACTGCCCCCTCCTGTAATAAATGCTACCTTACCTGAAAAATCTGTAACTACTGCCATTTTGAAAATCCTCCATTAATTTGTTTTTGACAAAATTTTAAGCTTGTGAATTTAAAGAACTGTAATCTCACGCGGAAATTTGTGTATTCTTTGGGCACCATTATCGTCTGTAATATAGTTATCACAGCACATTCCCACGACAAATGGGGCATAAACTGCTGTCGGGTGAAGCGCGATATTCATGTTTGGCTTAATTGTCCATGGCTCAACTGGACGCGCATAGATGTTAGGTCTATCCAAAAGCGACTGGCTTTGACCATGACCAACAGATCTGGATGATGCGATATACCCCTTGCCCGTAATAAAGGACTTATACTCTGCAAAAATATCGTTGACGCTTGCTCCCGGCACCAAATTTTTGGCCATCATATCCTGTGCTTCTTTACAAGCTTCAAATACCTCTAACAACTCCTGTGTTGGTTCTACGCCAACGGAATAGTACCTTGCAATTTCCGCATAATATCCCCCAGGACCGTTACACTCAATCAAAACTAGAACCAGATCCCCAACATTGATCACCCTGTTCAGATAATGAGGGGATTCGGGCCCAAACATTGTATTTGCCGGACCGGAACCAACCAGCACGATACCGCGCTCACATCCAAGTTTTGAAGCGATGCAGTGCGCCTCCGCATAAACATCTAATTCCCTTTTCCCCGGCTGGATAATATTTTTCAGTTCCTGCATCACCGCATCTTGAAGGGCAGCAGTACCCTTAATAAGCTCAATCTCTTCCGGACTCTTAACCCATTTCAGTTCATCCACCCAGTCGCTAGCATCAACAAAAGTGGCGCCGGGTAGGTTCTTGGCTAAATGCTCATGGAATGTCACGGGTATAGAAACTCTCTGGACATAGCCTATCGTAGCGTTTTTCTTTTCACTCAACACTTTTAATGCCAGTTCGGCATCCCATGTGTTGGTTTCACTAATTGGCAGAAAATAGACATCTCCTAAACGGTTTTTAATCCCACTTGCCTGCCAAGGAGCGGGAACATTAGGAGCCGGCGCTTCAGAACCGCAGACAATGGTTGTCATCTCGTCGTCAACCGGGAAAATAATCGTCACCGGAAATTGATGGCGCGCAGTCAAATTGCTAAACCAGCGAAGATTTCCACCCTGATATTCTTCTTGATTCTGGATGACAAGATAATCTATTTTTCTTGCCTTCATCTGTTTACGAACAGCTTTCCATCTACGTTCCATTTCTGCATCTGATACATTTTTTGTTAAACGAATCGACGGATCTTCCATTATACAAACACCTCACTCTGTTTTTTTATATTGTCCCATCCAAGTTTGACTGCGCCATGATATTCCGCAGTTTTGTCAAACCATATGAATGTTACATTCTTGCTTTCTGTAAAGGATATGAAGCCATATCAGCCCATGTAGTGAATATCGCCGAAGAATGATTTGTTATTGTTTATGACCCATAACTTTAAATACACCCTCCCGTACGGGAAGACCAATATCAACTGCCCCCCATCCCCACAAGCATAGTTCGCAGTTTTTTTGCCGTTTTTTTACGAATGGGATCGGCATTCAATTAATTATTCGTAGTAAAAAAGGGCCTCTCTTCTGGGTATAAATTATCACTCCGGCGCTAAGACAGTCTGCCTTTCTATTTAAGTATATTAAATCTGTTTTGCAAACAATATGTAAAACTAAAAACAAGCAACTATTTATTGACCAACTTATACTTTTTTACACAATGGCTACAGCATCTTAAAAAATATTACCCTTATTTATATTCACGCCTTTCCTACTTGGAATACAACTTGTAGAACCTTTTTATAGCTGTCGTTCTCAGGTATTCATCTGTAAATCCTGTACCGGCCTGTACCGAATAGGGGTCCGGACTCTTTAGCGTGGCTAATGCTTCTTCCTCGCTTAATCCCTTCTCGATCGCAGACTTAACAACTTGAACCCAGTTTTTAACAACCGCAGCTTGTTCATCAAGATAATCTTTCGTACACACTTCTCCATGACCCGGAACGATATAATCAACATCTAATTCCTTAAGACTCTGAAGCGATTTTAGCCATGCGTCTGGATCGGATTCGGACAAAAAGGTGCCTAACCGATTAAATATGAGGTCACTTGCAAACACTACCCGCTCTTCTGGAATGTAAACACCGATTACGCGCTCTGTATGACCAGGCAAAGGAATCAAGCGGATTGTAAGACCTCCTAAATGCAACTCCATTGCCCCGGCAAATGTAATATCGGCTGTAAGAAGTTTGTAATCCTTCAACAAAGGAGCACTATCAGGCTCCACCTTCTCAAGCACTCCAAGAACAAAATCCCTGGGCGTGTTTGCGATCGCCTCTCTAGCGGAGATAGAGGATACAATATGTTCAGCAGGGAAAAAGTAACTGTTACAAGCATGATCCCCATGATCTTCCGAGGTAATCAAATACCGTATAGGTCCGTATTCAAGCACTTTTTCTTTCCACTTAAGCGCGTCAGACGGCTTGATTGGCGTATCGATCATTACTATCCCCTCCGAGGTTACGATCAAACCGAGATTACACGCCAAAAGATCATTTTCAACAAAAACTTTCTTGGTTATTTGTTTCATTTGTCTACCTCCCAAAAATTTTAGGCTGGAATTCGCATATCTCTTGCTATCTAGACATATTTAAAAGACTACCAATAATCATAATTAAACCTTAAATAAATCTAAAACTCAAGCCATTAACTCAAAATTTTCCCAACTTATGCATGATAACCACTATGAGCATTGATAGTCTGTCCCGTGATAGCGGATGCCTCTTCAGAAGCCAGGAACACAGCCACATCACCGATTTGACTTTCCTCGGTAAATCTTCCAAGTGAATATCTTACAACATTCTCAGCTGTAACTTCCTCTATCGTTTTACCTTGTCTTTTTGCTAGGTTTCCCAATACCCACTGAACACGCGGCCCATTCACGCCGGCTGCACTGATCTGATTGACCCGAATATTATATTGGCCGACTTCTATGGCCATCGCTTCGATAAGAGCAGCCAAGCCCGCCTTGGCGGCGGCATAAGGCGATCTATTCACATAACCTGAGATCCCGGCATATACTCTGCCGCCCTCTGCGCCAATGGCAATGATATTGCCGCTTTTTCTCGGAATCATATGCTTAAGAACTTCTCTGGAACAAAGCATACTCCCTGTCAGGTCAGTCATAATGGTTTCCATCCACTCATCCGTCTTCATCTCAACAACCGGACAGTTTGGTCCTCCGGTACCACTATTGTTCACTAAAATATCAATTTGTCCAAACTGATCAATGGTTTTCTGTACCGCATTGATTACCTGGCTTTCGACTGTGATGTCTGTTGGTATTCCTACTGCCTTCCCGCCCATCGCTTCAATCTCTTTAACTGTTTTTTCGAGATTTTCAACGTTTCTGGCGGCTAAGACAACGGTCGCTCCTTCTGCCACAAAGCACTTGGCTATCGCCTTTCCGATACCACTACCACCGCCTGTGATTAATGCGATTTTACCTGCCAATCTTGTTCCTTTTGTCATATTAAACCCTCCTTCTAATTGTTATTAGTGATTATTATACTATACTTAAATCTTTTTAAAGCACAATAATCTCTTGCGAACATCTACGTATTTTTCTGCGGCATTCTTTTCTATTAAAGTCGAGTAAAATACAAAATTAGCGTTCAGTTTAATTCTCTAATACTATTTAATTATATTTAAAATACGCGTCGGCAAACAATGTGTAAAACTGAAAATATTTCTTTACTTAATTAGCATACTTGTGTTTTTTACACAAGTATGCTAAACTCAAAGCAAAGATCAATCTGGGTTATGTAACATATAAATATTGTTCCGGACAAAAAATGAATTGTGGGTGAGCATTTGTGAATGATATAATAACCTCACGTTTGGATAAGGCATACCAACTCTTTTTCAATGCACTTATCAAAAATGATATCGCTTCCATAGTTGCGGTCTGTTATGATGTCCTGGGCTATCCTGTTTTCCTCACAGATGATATAGCGAACAACCTGTGCCAAATCCCCAACGGGCCTATTGGGAATTCACAGTGGGATGAACGTTTTTATTCCGGCGGTAGTTCCAACAGTAAATTTCAATATTCTTATGAGAAATACATAAAAAATGCAACATCTAAACAATACCCCATATTTTTGTACGACGAACAACTTACAACTTTAAATCAACTATTTTCTGTACTGCATGATAATGAAAAAATCTATGGGTATGTTGTTATTCTCCTTCCTAATTCCGTCCCATCAGAGGAGGATATACAGATTGCAAAACTATTAAATACCGCCTTAATCTCGTTATTATCTAAAGAAGAGAAAAAAAATATCCATACTCTGCATAGCACACGAGTGGTGGAAAATCTACTCTCGCCACAATACGAAATCACATCAAAACTGCTCTCCGATATAAATCGATTAAAATTAATATACCCCCCCAATTATCAGTTAATATTTTCCACACCAAAGGAAAAAAATTATGAACCTCTTTTATTGGAGCGAATATGCGCTGATATCACATCTCTTAAAAAAGATCTGCTACCCCTAATCTTTGACAGCGGCATCATAATACTTTGCAGCAATCAGAAAAACAATGATAATCAAACAATTTACAATAACAATTATCTTACATCTTTAAAAGCTCTTTTACTTGATTATTCACTCATTAGCGGTTCATCCGACACATTCTCGGACTTACTTAAGCTTAAAGTATATTACCAACAAGCTGCATTAACAAAGAAAGCGGGCGAACGACTAAATTCCAGCGAAAATTATTTCAGCTGGGAAGAGACTCTTCCCATGCAAATATACTATGCCGTAGCAGAGCACTATTCTTCCGAGGTGTTTCTGCATCCCATGATTATTAAAATTTATCAATATGATCAAGCAAACAAGACAGATTATTTGAACACTTTAAAGACTTATCTGTTCTGTAATCAGAATAACCGAAGGGCAGCAAAAAATTTGTTTATTCACACCAACACGCTACTCTACCGTATTAACCGTTTAAGTGAATTTTTTAACATTGATTTCAAGGACCAAAAGTTAATGCATGCACTCTTTGCAAACTTTTGCCTGATCAGCTATGGGTTTCTATCTTTAGATCAACTATATCAATCAGGCAGTTAATATTTAACGGTATTTTAATTTCAAGAATTCCCAAGGCGTGCGCTGGCTTTCTTTTTAGATAAATGGCGGTTGCAGAACATACCGCATAATAAAAGATCCTTGATAATTTATCAAGGATCTTTTATTTTTTCTTTTTCATGGTCAAGCCTTCTGTCATTAATTAATTAATTAATTATTGGAAGATTTTTTTAGCATAATGCACAGCAGCCATTGCGTCCTTGGCATAATAATCGGCTCCAATCTGATCAGCGTAGCTTTGAGTCAAGACAGCTCCCCCAACCATAATACTGCATTCAGGCACATCGATACGCAATTGTTGGATGGTCTTTGCCATATTGACAACAGTCGTGGTCATCAAGGCGCTCAAGCCAACCAGTTTCACCTGATGGGATTTGGCGGCATCAACCACTTTTTGGATGGCTACATCTTTTCCTAAGTCGATCACATCATAGCCATAATTTTCCAATAAGACCTTTACGATATTTTTGCCGATATCATGGATATCCCCTTTTACCGTAGCCAATATGATCTTATCTCTTTTGGTTTGCACCATTCCTTTTTTGCTCATATAACTTTTTATGGCTTCAAAGGAGGATTTGGCCGCTTCGGCACTCATCAATAATTGCGGTAAAAACAACTTTCCGCTTTCAAACCCCTTTCCCACCCAATCCAAAGCCGGGATCAGTTTTTGATTGATGATCTCCAAAGGTTCAAGGTTTTTCCCCAACAACAGCTCGGTTTCCTCATGTGCGCGTTCTTTCATACCTTTTATAATAGCTTCAAACAAATCAAGTTCACCATTAGACGGGTTTAGATTTATCCCGGATGAGTCTTCGCTTTGGCCATGTTTTTCAATATAATGGGCGCATTGCGGATCGAGACCCGCTAAAACCAAATAGGAGTCAAAGCTTGCCGTCATGACAGCAGAATTAGGGTTGATGATGGCGGCATCCAAACCTTGTTGCAAAGCCATGGTCAAAAAAGTGTGATTGATCTTTTCCCGTTGCGGTAAACCGAAGGAAACATTGGAAACACCTAAAACCGTATTAACCAGCAACTCTTTTTTGATCAGGGCCAAAGATTGTAAAGTAACCTGCGCTGCATCTTGACCGGTACTGATTGTTAACGTTAACGGGTCGACAATGATATCCTTTCGATCAATCCCATAGGTGGCAGCCGTATTAAGGATCTTGCGCGCTATATCGAGCCTGCCCTCAGCTGTTTCGGGAATACCGCTTTCGTCCAGGGTTAAAGCAACGATTACGGCACCGTAATGCTTGGCAAGCGGAAAGACAGCTTCCATAGACTCTTTTTTGCCGTTGACGGAATTCAATAACGGTTTGCCGTTATAAACACGCAATGCCTTTTCCATGGCTCCCAGGTTGGAAGTATCGATTTGCAAAGGAAGATCAATCACAGACTGGATATCCTTAATAACCTTTGCCATTATCCGGGCTTCATCAATATCCGGTAACCCGACATTGACATCTAAAATATGGGCGCCGTTTTCTTGCTGGGAAAACCCTTCCTGTAAGATAAAATCCATATCTTCTTCACGCAAGGCCTGCTTCAATCTAGGCTTGCCGGTAGGATTGATCCGTTCGCCAATAATAAGGGGACTCTCTCCCAAAATAATTGCCTTGCTTGCCGATGAAACAAAACTGATGTTCTTGTGTCGGATCGGCGGCAAAAGCACTTCTTTACAGGATTCAATCATTGCAGACAAATAACTCGGATCTGTTCCGCAGCAACCGCCCAAGATCAAAGCACCATCATCCGCCATCCGCCGCATCGAAGCAGCGAACTGTGCCGGTGTAATATCAAAACTCATTTCACCGTTCAGCATTTGCGGCAACCCGGCATTGGGATTTAGAATAATTGGCAGAGAAGAAATAGCAAGTAACTCCGGCAGAATCTGTTCCATTTGGATTGGGCCAAGGCCGCAGTTAAACCCAAAAGCATTAACCCCTAGACCTTCTGCCAGAGCATAAGCTGACGCAATGCTACCGCCGGTTAAGAGCCTCCCCTTCTCGTCAAAGGTCATGGTCACGAAAATAGGCAGATCGCTATGTTCTTTGGCCGCCAAAATAGCCGCTTTTAATTCATACGTGTCAATAAATGTTTCCAACAAAATCAAATCTGCTCCGGCCTCTTTGCCAACTTCTACCACTTCGGCAAAAAGATTATAAGCGTCATCGAACGGCAGATCGCCGAACGGTTGCAATAATTTACCCGACGGTCCGATATCCAAGGCAATATACGCTTCTTTTTTGCTGGCCTCAATGGCGGTTTTAGCGATCCGCACCGCCTGACTAACAACCTGCGATACTGAATAAGAAGTTCCTTTCAGTTTGATTGCATTGGCACCGAAGGTATTGGTTTTAAGAATATTACACCCGGCGTCCAGATACTGCTCATGAATATCCCGGATAAACTGAGGTTGGGTAAGATTCCATAATTCCGGCTGCTCTCCGGTCTGGAGGCCATTTTTTTGCAAGATGGTTCCCACAGCGCCATCAAAAAACAACCGATTGCTATTTAATTTTTCGATGATTGGTTTTGTCATCTGTTTTTCCTACAATTCTAATGGTTTTATGATTGTCTAGATCTAAATTTTACGGAAAGTGCAGTTGGTATCATCACAGACCATGCATTTTTCAATATGACAACCTTGCTCTTCTTTGGTGAGCCCGATTACGGCCGTAACCGACTTGGTCGGAACCAACATGTAACTATCCGTATATGAAAGCCCTATTTTTTTGGTAGCATTTAATGAGCCCAGGATTTCCTTTTGGTATGTGAGCGGAAAATCTCCATACCCGGGGCTATACCTGGGGAGTAAAAACAATCCTTCCGGTCGGCAAAGTTGAGCCAGATCTGCTTCCACCCTATCACAATAAGATTCGATCATGACGGCAAATACAGCCTGTAGGATTACAGCGGCTGACATGTCTTTCCTGCTTTCACGCTGCAAAATGCGGTCGGCGGACAACCCCAATGTTGCCGCCAGCAGATATGCGGATTCACATTGCAACAAGTGTTTAGCTAAGGTATCGCTTTTTAGCGGTATCCCTTCAATAAGAGGATATCCATAGGGATCTTTTTGCAAATCAAACCGTTTTGCTAGATGATGCGGAATAATCCCAGCATCTTGAATTTGATCGAGACAGGATTGCACCAATCCAATGGTGGACTCATCAGCCTGGGCTTGTCCATAGCCCAAATAACGGTAAACTTCTTTTTGGTCTATTTGAAAGTCATTCATACTTTTTTACCTGCTATGATATCAGATAAATTGCTTGCGATGCTGGATGCGATATCCGGCTGGTTCATCGTATATAGATGGATACAATTGACACCGTTGGCGATCAAATCGATGATCTGCTCCGTAGCATAAGCGATCCCAGCCTGTTTCATAGCGTCCGGGTTGTCGCTGAACTTATCCACGATGGCTTTAAAGCGTGGCGGCAGATTAGTGCCGGAAAGGGCACAAATACGCTCGATTTGATTACTGTTAACAACAGGCATAATACCGGCCACAATCGGAACCTGGATCCCTTTGGACAAAGTCCGATATAAAAAGTTATAAAAAATATGGTTATCGAAAAACATCTGCGTAGTAAAAAAATCGCACCCTGCGTCTGCTTTTAGCTTTAAATATTTGATATCTTTTTCTTTATTTTTACTATCCACATGACCTTCGGGATAACAAGCTCCACCGATACAAAAATCACCATATGTTTTAATAAATTCAATCAACTCTGACGCATAACGGAATTCATTTTGATTGGGGAATTGCTGATCTTTGGGCAGGTCACCGCGTAAGGCGAGAACATTATGTATATTTTTATCTAACAATTTATCCAGTGTGTGCGTAATGACCTCTTTGGATGAAGAAACACAGGTTAAATGGGCTAATGATGGTACTTGATATTGATTTTGGATCATATCGGCAATTTCTACCGTACGGGCAACAGTGCCTCCTCCGGCACCGTAAGTCACACTCATAAAAGTCGGGTTGATTGCAGCAATTTTTTCAACGATCGTCTTGGCATGATCTAAATGCGTTCCGGCTTTAGGCGGGAAAAGCTCGCAGGAAAATACAACCTTCCCACTCTTTAACAAATCTACAATTTTAACCGGATCCTTTTCCATCCAACTCACCCCTTGAACGCTATTATACCATAGCTGTAAACCGCCAGCGGTTTGTCTTCGCCGTTAAAACGGCGGAGACAGGCTTTTGCCTGCCATGCTATAATATCCACAATGCACCGCTTGTATTGCAATGTGGATATTATAGCATGTTCTTGACAATAAGAAAAGACATAGGAGCCCCTATGTCTTTTCTTTATGAAATTTTTTCTTCAATTATTCCTTTTCTTTAGCAGCTTTTGCAGCAGCAACAATCTTATCGGCAATCATAGCAGGAACTTCGTCATATCTGGCAAATTTCATAGAAAATTTTCCTCTGCCTTGCGTAATGGATTTTAAGTCGATGGCGTAGCGGTACATCTCCGTCAGCGGTGCCTGCGCACGGATCAGCTGAGTTTTGCCCTGCTTTTCCATCCCCATGATGCGCCCGCGTTTGGTGTTCATATCGCCCATAATATCGCCCATGAATTGATCGGGAACGATGATCTCCACATCCATGATCGGTTCCAAAAGGATCGGCTTAGCCTGTTCACAAGCTTTTTTAAAGGCTAAATTAGCAGCAATTTTAAATGCCATTTCCGAAGAGTCAACATCATGATAGGAACCGTCGACCAAAGTGATCTTAATATTACTGACCGGAAAACCAGCCAAAATACCTTCCGACAAGGATTCTCTGATGCCTTTTTCCACAGCCGGGATATATTGTTTGGGCACGGAACCACCAAAGATTTTTTCTTCAAAGATAAAATTGTTCTCTGGTTCGGGGTCGATATCAAAGAATACATGGCCGTACTGTCCATGGCCGCCACTTTGTTTTTTATGCTTTCCTTCTACCTTTTTGGCACTGCCACGAATGGTTTCACGATAAGGTACTTTTAACTCGATTTGCTCCACATCCACACCAAACTTACGCTGCAAACGGTCTATGATGATATTGAGGTGCGCCTCACCCATCCCAGTCAGGAGGGATTGCTTGGTTTCAACATTTTTTTCATAGCGTAAAGTTGGGTCTTCTTCCAATAATCTGTTAATTGCATTCCCGAGCTTATCTTCATCGTTTTTGGATTTAGGCGCGATCGAGATCGTTAAAGTCGGGTGGGGAAAATCAATTCCTTCAAGAACTACGCCGCTATCTTTTGTGGTCAACGTATCTCCGGTAGATGTCTGGCTTAATTTGTTTAAAGCCCCGATATCTCCCAAATTAAATTCCGGTAACGGAGCTTGAGTTTTACCCTGCAAGGTATTCAATTGGGTAATCTTTTCGTCAATCCCTTTGCTGGGATTAAACAAAGTCGTATCCCCCTTTAGTTTGCCTTGGAAGACCTTAAACATACTGATCTTACCAACATAGGCGTCAGCCATCGTCTTGAAGACCAAAGCCGCAACCGGCTTATTGGCCAACTCTTTGTCCAGAAATGCCAACGGATCGGGCGCATAATCGACCAAAACGTTCATCAACTGGTCGGCGCCAATATTTTTATAAGCGGAACCGCAAAGTACGGGAACCATCTTGCCATTGCGGATACAGGCTTTCAAACCGGTAATAATTTCTTCCTGGGTCAGCTGTTCGCCTTCCAGGTATTTCAAAGTGATATCATCTTCCCCTTCGGCAGCCGCCTCAATCATGGCTTCACGATAGGTTTCCGCATCGTCTTTTAATTCATTGGGAATAGGAATCTCCGTTGCCTTTCCGTTTTCGTAACGGTAGGCTTTCATATTGATCAAATCGATCACACCATTAAACCCTGCTTCTTTGCCGATCGGGATCTGGATCGGTACAATTTGACGGCTCAATTTGGCTTGCATATCTTCCAAACTTTTAAAGAAATCGGCGTTTTCACGATCCATCTTGTTAAAAAATGCGAACATGGGGATGTTTTGTTCATCGGCCAATTCCCAAATAATTTCCGTACTGACCTCTACTCCGGCGACAGCATCCAATACCATAACAAGGCTATCCGCGACTCTTAACGCACTGGAGACCTCACCGAAGAAATCAGAAAACCCGGGCAAATCCAAAACATTAAGTTTGCAATCTTTCCAGAGGCAGGCCACAAGCGCTGTATTGACGGTACTTTTGCGTTTGATTTCTTCCGGATTATAGTCGGCAACCGTATTGCCTTCATCCACTTTACCCAAACGATTCACAGCACCTGTATTAAAGATCATTGCTTCAATCAGGGAAGTTTTTCCTGCTCCCTGGTGCGATACCAAGCCAATATTCCGTATGTGCGTCGATGGAAAAACCTTCATTAAGATAAGCCTCCTTCAAGAAATATAATTTTTACATATAAGGGTAATCAGCAAAGTCAAAATTTACAGACAACTTTTATTATATTATATACAAAATAATAAAATCCTTTTTTTATCAGTAATTTAAACAGCTTGGAAAAAATTATTATTTACTTGCTTAAAACAAAAAAGTTATCTCATCTTCTTGACTGGCATAGTTTATAAAAGCAATTAAATTTTGCCGGAGAAGACCATGAAAACACTACCACCACAAATGAAAAAACAGGGGCTTTTTGCTGGAACGGTCGTTCTTTTGTGCAGCAATTTATTTGTCAAAGGAATCGGTTTTTTTTATCGTGTTTTTTTGGTCCGGCTCTTGGGCACCGAAGGGATCGGCTTGATCGAAATGGTAATACCCCTTTACAGTTTTTTGCTGGTCATTGCAGGCTGGGGGATATCGTTGGCAACTTCACAATCAATTGCCGAAGCATCTGTTCAGAATAAACAAAAGGACGCTATGGATACTTTTAAAACCGCCTTTTTGATCCTTGGTTTATTCGGTCTGATTATAACCGTGCTATCCTGGTTATTATTGCCGTATTTGGTAAAATATTTCGTCCCCGACCAACGAATTTTCCTTTGTTTTCAATATATATTACCTTCCATTATGATCATTACCGTCGCATCGGCATATCGGGGTTATTTTCAAGGAGTACGGCAAATCTCCAATTTGGGTATGAGCCAAAGTATCGAGCAATCATTACGTGTGGCATTCGGGATCGTATTAACGCTACAATTGTTACAAATGCCGCTGGAAAAAGCCGTCACCGCACCGGCAATTGCCACAGTGATCGGTGAGGCAGGGGGCTTTTGCTATCTGTTATACTGCATGAATAGAGAAAAAAGAGCACATCCTCTGCTTCCCCGAGGCCAGTTTCAACCGATTATCGCAAGACGTTTATTAAAATTTGGAACTCCTGTCACAATTGGGCGGGTGGCAACCACGGCAATCTTTATGCTGCAGGCATTTTTAATTCCCTTTTCCCTACAGCAAGCCGGATGGGATACGCACCAAGCAACAGAAATCTACGGCCGTTTTGCCGGTGTCTGCATGACATTGCTTCATCTGCCGGGAATTTTTACCAATGCCCTATCTGTTTCCGTCGTTCCCGCAATCGCCGAGACCTACGCAGCCAATCATAAACTATTTTCCAGCCGCATCATCAACTCCCTGCAGGCCACTATGGTTTTTACTTTTCCGGGAATGATCCTGCTCTTCCTTTTTGCTGATGAACTCTGTAACTGGCTATTCAACAGTCCGTTGTCCGCACCTACCTTACGCCTGCTCACCATCGCCGGAATCTTTATCTATATGCAAGGTACTCTGGGGAGCATCCTTCAAGGAATGGGTAGAGTCAAACAACTTTTAATCTACAGCATCATCAGCGGCGCCATCCTTCTAATCGGCATTATCCTGCTTACCCCTATCCCCCAATTGGGAATTAACGGCGTGGCAATAGCTGTTAATTTATCCGCTTTGGTCGGTTTTGGACTGAACTTAGGCTATTTGTTAAAAATCAGCCAAGTAAAATTGCCCTGGAACAATATCTTTGGCAAACCGTTAACGGCTGGATTGATTTGTCTATTGATCGGTGTGTTTTTAAAACCCTATCTTTATCAATGGATTGGGCTGGATATAAAAATAGCCGCATTGATAGCGGCTCTACTCTTATTTATTCTATACTTTATCATTTTATCCATCAGCGGCGGCTTAGACCTAAGCATCATAAAACGGCATCTTTCCAACCGGAAACCTGTTTAAATAAAAGGTTTGTCCACAAAATCTTCTAATTGTGCATAATCGGTTAAATCGTACTTTAATGGCGTAATAGAAATTTTATTATCTTTAACGACATCCACATCCGTTTGCCCATGATCCCCAATATCCACCACATCGCCATGGAGCCAAAAATACTGCCTGCCCATAGGGTCGACACGTTCTTCAAAGGCATTATCATACGTTCTGAACCCTAATTTTGCCCACCGATACCCATCAATTTTCCCGGAAGGAACATTGATGTTAAGGATCATAGCAGGCAAAAACTGATTTTTCTCCCACCACAAACAAATCCTTTTAACAAAATCAAGAGCAACAGAAAGATTATCGAAATCATGTATTAATGAAATGGCAATCGAAGGAATCCCGTAAATATACCCTTCCATAGCTCCGGAAACAGTACCGGAATAGATAACATCCGTAGCCAAATTGGGGCCGCAGTTAACACCGGAAATAACCAGGTCCGGTTTTTGCGGGAGGACATGCTCCAGAGCCAGTTTGACACAATCGGCCGGCATACCTTGAACAGCCCAGGCAGACTCTGGGCCTTCCATATCGGCTTTATACAACCTTAACGGTTGAAGTACAGTAATTCCATGTCCCGTACCGCTTTGCTCAAAGGCCGGAGCCACCACAGTAACGCAGGCGAATGTACTGAGTACTCCGGCTAATTCCTGCAAACCTCGGGAAGATATCCCATCGTCATTGGTCAACAAAATTTGCATGGTTGATCCCCTTTTATTATTTGAGTATACCCATTCGGTTTAATGGCCAATAAATAAAGACGGCTCTTCCCCGGATGTCTTCAACTTCAATAAACGGATTCTTCCACAGATGACTGTCCAGGCTTTCATTTCGGTTATCGCCCATCATAAAATAACAATTATCCGGAACCGTTACGGTCGCATAATCATAATCGGGTGTTCCATAGACATACGATTCATCCAAAGACTCCCCATTAATATAGACCACACCATCGATGATTTGCAACGTTTCTCCCGGTAAACCAATAACCCGTTTGATCAGGTCATCTTTACTGTTCAACTCAGCCGGGGGATAAAAGACAACGATATCGCCTCTTTGGGGCGTTTGATCGCCAATATAGGCCAACTTGTTTAAAATAACGCGGTCGCCAACCTGTATGGTCGGATACATAGAAAGCGATGGAATTACACGGCTGTCCACCACAAATGTTTTTAGCACGACAGAAATCGCAACCGCAATTAATATAATCCATAAAAAATCTTTGATCAAGGAACCAACGCTTTTTTCATTCTTTTTAGGTATGTTTTTTTCAGGAGGCAATGAGGAAAATATTGGGTCCTGCTCGGAAATAATTTTTGAATCCTGAATATCCTCGTTTTCGCCGTACGATTGATCATTTGGCAACAGATAGCTCATATTTTTTCTCCCCAATTTTTATGATTGTATCAAACTTAGGGCTTCCGCACGTGTACTTTTACTTGTTTCAAAAACACCCCGTACAGCTGAAGTGATTGTTTTAGAGCCGGCTTTTTTAACGCCGCGCATCGTCATGCACATATGTTCGGCTTCAATGACCACTATTACACCCATGGGATTTAAGGTAGTCAATATGGTATCGGCAATTTGAGAAGTCAAACGTTCTTGTAATTGCAACCGTTTGGAATAACACTCGACAACACGTGCAATTTTTGATAGTCCTGTAATTACCCCGTCTTTGGGAATATAGGCGACATGCGCTTTCCCCACAAACGGCAACATATGATGCTCGCAAACGGAATAAAGCGGAATATCTTTGACAATAACCATTTCGCCGTGTTTATCTTCCGTAAACTGAATGGCAAGGAAATCCTTTGGGTCACAAAACATGCCTGCAAAAATCTCTTCATACATATTGGCAATTCTTTGTGGAGTGCCTTTTAGCCCTTCTCTTTGTGGATTCTCGCCAATTGCCTCCAAAATATCCAAGACAGCTTTGCTGATTTTTTCTTTGTCGATGGGAGATTTGATCTCATCTGAATGGTCTTTGTTTGATTGCACCATATATTTTCTCCTTGATCAAGAATAGCATTTCTTTCTTATTTTATTCTCTTTCCCATATCTAGTCAAGTTACTGTGCAACACATTTCTTGCTTGCTAATCATAAAGAAAATTTACCCGCATATAGTTTATTATAAATATAATCTTTTACTCTTTAAAACAAAAGAAAGCGGGTAATAGAGTATGGAAATAAAAAATAATCTAATCGGTGGACACAGCACATTATGGCAAAGCAGATTTGGTGCTATTCTCTACGGAGTCATCTGGGCCTTGATTGTAACGTTCGTTCTTTCTTTTTTCACCAGCATCATCCTCTATTATTCCCCCTTGTCGGAAACATATCTTTATCCAGCCAGCATCGTTATCATAGTCATATCGATATTTTTCGGCGCCTATCTTACCGCTCAAAAATCACAAACCAATGGTCTAATCAAAGGGGTAGTGGTCGGAGTCTGTGTTTTCATCATTCTACTTTTATTATCCTATCTTTTTGGCGGTTTTTTCTTAAATGGGCTTTTACTCAAACTAGTATACTGTGTAGTAGCCGGTGCCATCGGTGGAATATTCGGCATAAAATAAAGACCGCTTAGCGGTCTTTATTTTATCGTCTGAATGTCCTTCTTAAAATAGTTTGTATAAAAGAAGGAAGCTTAATATAATAAACCCTCATTCCTTCACCTTCTTTATCTAAGGCAAACCCCTGTTTTGTTATATTTTATGGAGCTGGTTTGGGATTCGTGCTTGTTCCTAAAAAAATCATCCCTCATCCAACCACCTTTCTATTTTGATCGCTACATCCTTGCAATTGGCAAAAATAGTCTCCATTTCCGGCAGGCATTTGACAAAATATCTGCCGTATTTTTTTTCAAAAATTCTACGATCTAAAACGCAAAAAGCGCCTTTATCCTCTCCGGAACGGATCAATCTGCCAAACCCCTGTTTAAAACGGATCAAGGCTTGCGGGAGGCTATATTCTTGAAATCCACTCTTTCCCTGGGCTTCAAGTCGTTCCATTCTTGCTGCCGAAGTCGGCGTATTCGGTGGCCAAAAAGGCAAACGGACCACAATTACTAACGAAAGCATGCTGCCAACAACGTCAATACCTTCCCAAAAACTGTTGGCGCCCAGAATACAGCATTTTCCCTCCTGTTTAAACCGTCCTAAAATAGAAGTCGGATTACCCGAAATACCATGTGCCAACACCGTGATCCCCTGTTGGGCTAAAGGTTTTTGGATCATCTGATAAATAGACTTTAATTGTTGATGTGAGGTAAAGAGCACAATCGCCCGGCCCTGCGATGCATTGACTAAGGTAATGATGGCTTTAGCAATCTCTTGTCGGCAAACCAATTCCCCTGTTTGATTCCAATCCGGCAAATCGTTGCAAACCGTAAACAAAGCTTGCTCCGAATAATAAAACGGAGAAGGTAAAATTAACTCTTTTGGGCTATCCTCCAACATATCCAAACCCAGTCTTTTTTTAAAAAAGGTAAACGAATCAGAGGCTGCCATAGTAGCTGAGGTTAAAATGACACTTTTAGAGTCGCTAAACAACCTGTCTTTCAGCAATTCCCCGATTTCAATGGGAGCCATATGTAAGGAAGGAACTTTCTTTTCATCTAACAATTGGACCCAATAAACATAATTATTGATAACGGCTTCATCAGGTGTCAAATCTAAACAATTTTGCAACAAATCAGCCGTCATTTTCAATAAAAAGCCGATGCTTTTGAGTTCCTCTTTGCCGGATAATTCCTGATCCGATTCAATTTCCGTTAGTAAGAGAAGATCCAACAAGTTCAATACCTGTCGGCTAAGCTGGTGAAGATTAACCGTAAGTTCTTTTCCAATCTCTTGCAGATAGACCCAATTAACTGTTTGTTTGATTTTACTATCCAATTTTATCTTGGCCGGATAATAACATTCGGCGGCAGCCAAAACGGAAAAACTATCTTTTAAAAGTGCAAAAAATAATTCGCTTTGTTTAATAGCGTACTCCAGTATAAGATTTAGATTCTCCAATTTTCCCGAAATTTCTTGTCTTTCTTCTTCAGCCCAAAACAAGGATGGGGTCTGTTTGGCGATCAGTTCCAAGGCGCCCGTGGCTTGTCCCTTTTCAAAACGGTGTAGACGTCCTAACAAGACCAGTAAGGAATAAAAGTTTACTTCCTGCGTTAACTGTTCTTCAGCTGCTTTTTCCAGATGATGAGCCTCATCAATAACCAAATATGGCAGCATTGGCAAAAAACCATTTTCCATCGACGTATTCGCTGCCAGGAGGGCATGATTGAGAATAAACAGATCGGCATCCTCTGCCTCTTTTCTAGTTTTGTTGATAAAACAAGCTCCTTTGCAATAGCGGCAATGCGGAGCGGCGCAGTTTTCTTTCGATGCGGCTAATAGCGCCCATTTCCATTTATCAAAACTTCCAAGATTAAGCTTGCCGCCATCCCCATCCGAAGCGTCTTCCAACCAAACAGCGATACGCATGAGAAAATAACGCAAATTTTCTCCCGGATTGGCGCAAAAACTATCATACAACCTCAAGCAAAGATAATTGTTGCGGCCTTTTAAAACAACTGCCTTGAAATCTTGATTGATTATTTTTTTTAGCATAGGTATGTCTTTTTGTAATAATTGTTCTTGTAGATTGATGGTATGAGTACTGATAGCAACCTGATACCCGGAACCTAAAGCAAATAAAACAGATGGTAACAAATAGGCTAGCGATTTTCCCGTTCCCGTGCCGGCCTCAACTAATAAATGCTGTCTAGAATTATAAGCCTGGGTAACAGCCAAAGCCATCTGCATTTGTTGCGGACGATATTCAAAATCATCTAATCGCTGTCTGTAGAACCCCTGATCTTGAAAATAGGATTCTACTTCTGTTTCGTCAAGTATGTATGAGTCCAGTAATACGGGATTTCTTTGTCCCTTTTCTGTTATTGGCGCTTTACCTTGGCGTTTTTTTAAATCCGTAGTTTTGCCAGCATTTTTCCCGACTTGATTACGGATCAAATCACCCAAAGAGGTTTGATCCTCCTTAGCCAATAGTGCCAGGCGTTTTTTGGTATTCTGCGGTAAAGATGATAATTCTTTTATTAAAGTAATAAACAACTCTGCAGTTGCTACAGCATCCCCCAAAGAACGGTGTGCAGCGGTGTTCTTAATCCCCAACATATCGATCAGTTTAGCAAGAGAATATCCATTAGCCGAAGGAAAAACGATTTGTGCCAATAGTACAGTATCGATCCAATCTTTACCGTTATCCCAATAAGGCGATACAAAACTGTAATCAAAAGGTGCGTTGTGGGCTACCACAATGTTGTCTTGGATAAAAGATTCCAAATCGGCAATCACATCTTCAATCAAAGGCTGACCAATCAACATCTGATCATTGATCCCGGTAATTTGGGTAATTTCTTCCGGAACCGGGATTTGCGGGTTAATTAAACTGGAAAACTGTGCGGTAATCAGCCCCCGGCTAACTTTTACCGCGCCAATTTCAATAATTTTATCCCGGGTACAATCCAGACCAGTGGTTTCAATATCCAAAACAATATATTGATTCATCTAATTAGAACCCCTTCCAGATATAACTCCTATCATTTTTTCGCTTTCCATAAATATAAACCTGCCACAAACGGTAAATTATTAATCAATTGTAATACTGATTCTCTTTATCACGATATACATATCTGGTATTTTCGACATCAATCTACAACAATTTGTAGAGTAAATTAAAACATTATGTCTGATTTTAAAAATTATTCTGATTCTTCAACTATATTATCTGAAAAAACGATTTTTCATCTCTACTTTTGGTTCTGTTTTATCATATTAAATAATAAAAAAAACTTAAAAAATAAAAAATAAATAAAATCATTTTTCTAAAATAAAAGAAATAATTTTGATTAAATGACTTTATGCAGAAATATTACTTTAGTTATTATTCTTCAACTCTAAAATCCAAGGTAGGCGATGTTCTAATTTATTATTTATAATTACGACTTTAATTTTTTGATTATTGCCTGGTATAAAGATTTATAAATTAATACAAAATAATTTTTATACATTACATATAATTCTTTTTAAACTGCCTCCCAGACAAACATAAGTCTATTGATATAACAATAATTAATAATATATACAGAGCAATCTTACTGTTCATATTTCGACAGGATTTGTGATTATCTTACAAATTACAGCCTTGCAAAATAATACCAATTATATTAAAATATGCCATGTTGTACAACAAATATGTAATTTCCCCCATATATTGAGAAAAATTTGTAAGGAGAGTTGGCATGAATAAGATTATGGTAACCCGAAAAGAACTAGAAGAAGTAGTTCAGCAAATGTCTGCAGACAGTATCAATTTGGTTGAGATCACTTTTGTTGATAAAGCGATTGATCAACATCTTTTGTCACCGGAATTTCTCAATATCAGCGGAATCCGCAAGGATGGATTCTTTAAGGACTATGAAACTATCCCGGCTAGTTACCATGGAGAACAACCTGATTACGGAAAGGTATTATACTTTAACTTTGAAAGAAGGAAGGCTCTCTGCAGACCTTAGTAAAGCCTATTGCTAATGTTAAATTATATTTGGGGTGATCATGAATTCCATTTTAGTCGCTTAAGATTTTAAAATAGCCTCTTTATTATGAGCATGAATTGTGCCATAATATTATTTATAGAATTAGCACCAATATTTTGTCAAACATAATAAGGGGGCTCCATGATAAATACTCAACAGAACAAACAAATATACTCCATTGCTGTTTGGGGAGATTCGATCATGAAAGGGATTATTTATGATGAACATAAAAAACGCTACATCACAAGTACTAGAGACTGTCCATCCGTTGTACAGGAAGCTCTTGCAATTAACATAAGCAATAAATCTTTATTTGGTTGTACCATAAGCAAAGCAAAAAATATGATTTTTTCATGGTTAGATAAAGAGTTGAATTTACCTCAGGTTGTCGTATTGGAATTCGGTGGCAATGACTGTGATTACGATTGGCGTGAAGTCTCAAAAGCACCGGAACAGGACCATCTTCCTTTTACTCCGACAAACTATTTCGTAGATGATTATGAGTCTGTCATTTTCGCTTTAAAAAACAAACAAATCATCCCTGTCCTAATGTCTTTACCACCTATTTCCGCAAAACGGTATTTTTCTTGGATTACCCGGGATAAAGATGTAAGCCCCGAAAAGCTCCTGGTTTTTTTAAAGGATGTTCAGAAAATCTATCGTCATCAAGAATTTTATTCTAATATGATTGCTCCCATTGCCGAAAAATGTAAATGTTACTATTTTGATTTACGCACCAAAATGCTTTGCCTACCTGATTATGAAGATTATCTTTGCATTGATGGTATCCATCCGAATGAAAAGGGCTATTCCTTTATCTCCACTGAATGGATCAAATACGCCCATCAAATCGGATTATAAAATAAGTAACAAAATAAAAAGAGCAGTCTAAAAGGCTGCTCTTTTTTTCATAAATTCTATATCTGCTAAAATTTTATTTTTTGCTTCGGCAATGATCTCTTCTTTATTAGCAGCACGGTTTATGCTTGCAAACCGTCCCTGACAAGAAAAGTAATCCTCTAATGGGGAGAGTTCTACTTTCCCCTCCATAATTTTTGCGGTCGGACCGTTGAATTTAATTTTGCCGTTTTCCGCTTCATATAAGAGCCAGGCCCCGGAAGTGACTGCCATTCTGCTAATGCGGATCATATCCGAAGAAGGGAACTTCCAACCGGTGCAGCAAGGAGCAAACACTTCAATATACTTAAATCCCCTGGTATTTTTCGCTTTGACCAGTTTATCATAAAAATCTGTCGGATAGGCCAAAGAAGCTGTAGCCAGATAAGGGATCTGATGATCTAACATCAATAAGGGCATATTCTTTTTGTCTTCCATTTTGCCCTGCGGCGTTGTCGTCGTCGCGGCAAATTTAGGTGTAGCGCCGCTACGCTGAACACCGGTATTGCTGTAGGCCTCGTTATTATAGCAAATAAAAATGTAGTTGTCGTTACGCTCCGCAGCAGCAGAAATCGCCTGCAGCCCAATGTCGTAAGTTCCTCCATCTCCGATCCAGGTAAAAACTGTTGGCATTTCGCCTGTTAATTTGCCTTTTTTATAAAGCGACTCATAGGCATATACGATCCCGGAAGCCGATGAACCGGCTGTTGCAAAGCAGACATTTAATATGGGATAATCATACGCCGCCTTGGGGATCAACCCTAACGATGCTACCGTACAAGAAGGAGTCATGACACATACGGCATTGGGGCCAAAGGCTTTCCCTGCTATTCTGAGAGCCAACGTAGAAGGGCAACCTGCACAAGCGCCATGTCCCTTCATAACCACTTCGTCACGTGGTAAATCTTTGATTGATGTAGCCATTATCTTCACCTCACTTAAAGACCAAGCAAGTTTTTAACTTGCTCAGCCATATACTGGTATGTTAAATCGATCCCGCCGATACCCATAATCTGATTTAAAAGGCGGACATTATCCCTTCTTGTAAAAAGCGCATCCTTTAGCTCGGAAAACAGGATGCCCCCCTCATGACCGAAAGCAAAATTTCTATCGAGAACAACCACCGTCGCATCTTCGGGCAAAACTTTGGATATGGCCTCTTTGGGGAAGGGTCGGAAAACCCGCAGGCGGATCAACCCGATTTTGATGCCTTCTTCCCTTAAAATATCAACAGAAAGTTTTAACTCTTCCGCCATACTACCCATGGCAAAAACAAAGGTATTGGCGTCATCACAGCGGTAAAGATCCAATAAATCCCCGTGATACAAGCCCGTCAACTCCTGATATTCCCGCGCGGCCTGTACCATCAAATCCAGCGCCTTCAACTGGTCCTGATGCAAACTGGTACGGAAGCCTTCATAAAGATCGGGACCCGTAACAGACACATAAGAAGTGGGGTTTTGGGGATCAAACCGCCAAGCCGGTTCAACCGTCGGCAAAAAGCGGTCAATAATCTCTTGATCCGGGATTTGCACGGCCATTACACAATGCGAAAGCACAAACCCGTCCAAATTGACCATGATAGGGATTTTAATTTGCTCGGCAACTTTATAAGCTTGGATAATGGTATCAAAAACTTCCTGAAGCGATGCGCAATAATACTGTAGCCAACCGGTATCCCTTTGGGAAAGAGAATCCTGGTGATCGACCCAGATGGTCCAGGGCGCAAATACGCCGCGGTTGACATTGGCCATCACTATTGGGAAACGGCATCCGGAGGCCATGTGTAGCACTTCGTGCATATATAACAAACCTTGTGAGGACGTCGCCGTAAATGTTCTTGCTCCGGTAGCCGCAGCGGCGACACAGGCCGCCATAGCGCTATGTTCCCCTTCAACCGGTAAAAAGCGGCAATCAATCTCTCCCCTTTGCACCATCGAAGCAATTTCTTCGACAACACTGGTCTGCGGAGTGATCGGATAGGCAGAAACAAAATCGACTTTTGCGCTTTTAGCCGCCTGCGCAACAATATGACATCCGGTATCCAATATTGTTTTCATCGTTTCATTCCTCTTCTCTTATCATAACAATGGCTTTACGGGGGCACTCCCTAGCGCAAATTCCGCAGCCCTTGCAATATTCATAGTCAATTTCCAATGTTTCCCGATCAATGACGGCATCCGGGCAATAAACCCAGCAAAGCATGCACTTACTGCACTTTTCCCGATCTATTCTAGGGGTCAATAGCCGCCAATCACCGGTTTTGCCGCCCGCACCATGCATAGGGTATGACACAGGATATTTTTCATCATAGATTTTGTTTGCCATATTTATCCCCTCCCCCTGACGGTATCGTAAGCAATTTTTGCTACACGGGTGTTGCGTATCGCCACCATGGCAGGCCATTTGTCCGCAATAGCTTTTTCCACACAGAAAAAAGGAATATCCAGATAAGCTGCAAAAGCGCCAAACAATGGGACATTAATAAAAGGCACTCCGGAAGCCATAAGACCTTCCTCAATGGCGATGCTGGTAGCATCGATATATTCACTGGAAAACGCTGTCTCAACCGGATGGGGTGAATTCAAAAATATGCGGCCGTTCTTCTTTATTCCCTGGGCAGTCGCACTATCCAAAAGTTTGTTATTTAAAACCAGCAAAATATCCGGTTCGTAGCTTGCGCTATGAATCCAAATATCCTGATCGGAAATGCGCAGACAGGATTTCACGGGCGCACCGCGCCGTTCCACGCCAAAACTAGGCAGCGCTTGTACTTTTTTCCCTGTTTGAATGGCTGCGGCAGCCAAAAGTTCCGCCAATGTGACAATCCCTTCGCCGCCATAGCCATGGATTCTAATCTCCAACATTTGTTTTTACACCTCGGTCTATTGTTCTTAAGCTGTTATGGTAGCATAACGGCAAACCTAACTTATTTAATATACCTTTGTACATAGTTGATAAAATGAGGCAAGACGATTCCCGGCTCGGAGAGTGATTTTTGCCATCTTTTTACCCACTCGAGCGATACATACCCATCAAAACCATCTCTTTTGAGCATCTTTAGAACCTCAACATTGGGGATATCTCCCTCACCCATGATTTTATATTGTGGTTTTCCATCTACCATGATTGAATCTTTCATGTGAAGATAACGGATATACGGTTTTAGGTTTTGATAAGTTTCATCCACGCTTTCCATACAAAAACGATAGGGATGATGCACATCCCATAAAACCCCTGCCTGTGGATGATCAATCGTCGACATAAAATCGGCCAGTAAAAGAGAGTCGCAAAAAGCGCCATTCGTTTCCATCAGCACCGTTACATTTTTGCCATTTGCATAATCCAAAAGAAATAGATAATTATCGGCAACGGTAGCCATATCTATATATTCTTCCGGCTGTGGGTGAGCATCCCCCATCACACGGATATAAGGAGCTTCTAAAGCTTGCGCCAGATCAATATAATCCATACCGGTCTGCCTGTTTTTTTGATCATTAGCAAATAGTAGTTCACAGGACGAAGTCAAACAGCTAATCTGAATCCCTAAAGCGTGCAATCTAGCTTTGGTTTTTCCTATATTCTCGGGCATAAAAGGAATCATATGGGGCGCGTAGGATTCTATACCCAACGTTCTTACCTCAACGCCGTCATAGGATAAATCTTTTGCAGATGTTATAATCTCATCCCATTCCCAAGCGGGGCAACCCAAGGTAGAAAATGCAACTTTCATATTCATTCCCCTTTCTCACAAAGCATTTATCCACACTACCTGTTAAGCCTCTTCCTCCGGAGTGATTCCCAACATTTCCACAGCCATCTCCCGCAATTTATATTTTTGGATTTTACCGCTGGCAGTCATGGGCAGGGCATCGATAAAGTAAACATATTTAGGCGTTTTATGCCGGGCGATTCTTTGGCGGATATACGCTTTAATTTCGTCTTCCGTTAAGGTTGTGCCTTCTTTTAAAATAATAAAAGCAACGACTTCTTCACCATAATCTTTGCTGGGGATACCCACCACCTGCACATCGGAAACAGCCGGATGCGTATAGATTTGATCTTCGAGTTCTTTTGGATAAATGTTTTCTCCACCGCGGATGATCATGTCCTTGATCCGTCCCGTAATGCGGTAATAACCGTTTTCATCTACAGTGGCTATATCTCCGGAATGCAGCCAGCCATCAGGGGTGATGGCCTGCAATGTAGCTTCCGGCATTTTATAATACCCTTTCATGATGTTATACCCTCTGGCCATAAACTCACCCGGCTGACCACAGGGCAGCTCTTTTCCCGTTTCAGGATCCACAACTTTACACTCCACATAGTCAAAGGCACGACCTACCGTATTGACGCGCAAATCCAGCGGGTCGCTTGTCATGCTCTGCGTACAACCCGGGGAAGCCTCCGTCAAACCGTAAACACTGGTAATTTCTGTCATATTCATTAAATCCACAACCTGCTGCATCACCTTTGGGGGGCAAAGTGATCCGGCCATAATCCCGGTCCTCATATGGCTGAAATCGAATTTGGAAAACTCCGGATGCTCGAGCATGGCGATAAACATCGTCGGCACGCCATGCACTGCCGTACATTTTTCGTCATGCAATGCCTGCATCACCTTTAAGGGTTGATAATAATCGATCGGCACCATAGTCGAAGCATGCGTCACACTAGCCATGATGGCTAAAACGCAACCAAAGCAATGAAAGAACGGCACGGTAATGCAAAGTTTATCCTGATATGTAAAAGCCATGCGGTCGCCAATGCTTTTCCCATTGTTGACAATATTATAGTGTGTCAGCATAACCCCTTTGGGGAACCCGGTCGTACCGGAAGTATATTGCATATTAACAACTTCATGCGGGTCCAACGAGCCTTGAATTTTGGCCAACTGGTCGTCGGGAATATTTTTACCAAGTTGATATAAATCATTCCAATTATACATACCCGCCGGGGCCGGTTGATTGGGGCTGTCTTTGCCGGGGACATAAATCACATTCTTTAAGCAAGGTAAAGTTGGGAATTCCGGTTTTCCCAGTTCAGCATGAATCAGATCCGGGTTTAATTTATTGATGATTTCAACATAGTTGACATCTTTGAAGCCATCAATCAAAACAAGCGTGCTGGAATCACTTTGTTTCATCAAATATTCCAATTCAATCAGCTTATAATTGGTATTGACGGTAACCAATACAGCGCCTATTTTGGCTGTAGCAAACATTGTCAAGATCCAGGCCGGTTCATTCGTTGCCCAGATGGCCACATGATCCCCTTTTTTGACACCCATTGCCAAAAAGCCTTTGGCTAACTGATTACATTCGTCACGAAACTGGGAATATGTTTTTCTGTAGGGACGATCGGTGTACAAAACGGCATCATGATCGGGATAATTTTCCGCCATTTGATCGAGTAAGTCTCCCAAGGTAATATTCCAAAGTGGTTCAGGCATTGCTCTTTTGACCTCCTTACAATTTACAACCTAATCTTTTTGGTTATTTGCTTTTCCCATAAAAAACTATAATATATTAATATTAATATAACTATGTGAAACTGTCAAATCGAGTTTTAGGTAATACTAAAAAAAAGACTTCTAAAATAGATAAGATTAGAAGTCTTTTTATTATTTATAAATTATAATTTGATTAAGAAAAAAAATTCAATTTATCTCAATAATTTTTGTAAAATCAACAATAGATAAAACTAAACACTTTACTTGCCTGATTTTGCCCCTGCCGACCCCAACAAATTCAACAATAGGTTGTTATTTATTTGTCGGAAGAAAAATTACCACCACCACGAACCATGGCAATCTCTCCGGTACGTACCACTTCGATCAGTCCGAACGGTTTTAACGCTTCCTCAATGGCTAAAATTTTCTTTTCGGTACCCGTAGCCTCAATAATTAAAGATTCTATACTAAAATCCACAATTTGCGCACGGAAGATCGACACGATTTGGATGATTTCACTGCGTGTCACCGTAGAAGTTTCAACTTTAAATAAGGCAATACCTCTATCCACAAATTCTTCTCCCGTAACATCAACAACTTTTAAGACTTCTATGAGCTTATTAAGCTGCTTTGTCACCTGCTCAATGATCTGCTCGTCGCCTTCTACGACAATGGTCATACGGGATATATCCTTTCTGTCCGTTGTGCTGACAGAAAGGCTTTCTATGTTGTAACCTCTCCGGCTAAACAATCCGGCAACCCTGGCCAAAACCCCTCTGCGGTTTTCTACCAACACGGCTAATGTGTGTTTCATTCTCTTTTGACCTCCATTTCCAATCAATCGCTATTTAATAACAACGGCTCCTTGGGCTGCCGAGGTAACCCTGCCGGCATATTTTGCCATATACCCTTTGGTGATTTTAGGTTTTGGCTGTTGCCAGTTCTTTTTCCGCTGTTCCAATACAGCCTCATCGACTAACAATTCCAATTTTCCATTGGGGATATCAATAAATATGGCATCCCCTTCTTCCACCAAACCAATGACGCCGCCTTCGGCTGCTTCCGGGGAAATATGTCCGATAGACGCGCCGCGCGTCGCGCCGGAAAAACGCCCGTCCGTGATCAAAGCGACGCTGTCTCCCAATCCGGCTCCCTGTACGGCAGAAGTAGCCTGCAACATTTCACGCATACCGGGACCTCCTTTAGGCCCTTCATAACGGATGACAACAACGTCTCCGGGAACGATTTTGCCTTGTAAAATCGCCTCATTGGCCGGATCTTCCCCGTCAAAGACTCTTGCCCTGCCTTTACGCGTCAGCATTTCCGGCAAAACCCCTGCTTTTTTGACAACAGCTCCGTCTTTTGCAAGATTGCCCCATAAGACAGCCAACCCGCCTACCTGACTGTAAGCGTTCTCTTTGCTCCTGATAACAGAATCGTCCAAAACTGGTTTGAAAAGTTCTTTCATGGGACAACCCTTTACCGTCATCACGGTACTGTCGATTAAATTCAATTTATCTAAAATACCCAAAAGCGCATAAACGCCACCGGCAGCATCAAAGTCTTCAATATGATACGTGCCGGAAGGAGCAAGTTTAGATAAGTGCGGCGTAATGGCGCTGACCGACTCCGCAAGTTTTAAGTCAATTTTTATACCCAATTCATTGGCAATAGCTGGCAAATGCAATAAGGTATTGCTGGAACCGCCCATCGCCATATCCAAAATAAGTGCATTGCGGAAAGCCTTTTGGGTCATAATTGCGGAAGGACGGATATCCTCCTGCAATAATTTCATGATTTGCATTCCTGTTTCCTTAGCCAAACGGATTCGGGCTGAATCGATCGCAGGAATGGTGCCGCTACCCGGCAAGGACATACCAAGCGCTTCCGTCAGACAGTTCATGGAGTTTGCCGTAAACATACCGGAGCAACTGCCGCATCCGGGACAGGCCTTCTGTTCTAACTCCACCAGTTCTTGCTCGGTCATTTTACCGGCGCTGTATGACCCGACCGCTTCAAACATAGAATTTAAATCCAATGCTTTACCGTTCCATTTACCGGCCAACATGGGACCACCGGAGACAAATATACTGGGGATATCCAGCCGCGCGGCCGCCATTAACATGCCGGGGATGATTTTATCGCAGTTGGGGATCAAAACCAAAGCGTCAAAGGCATGCGCCAAGGTCATCACCTCTGTAGAATCGGCAATCAGTTCCCTGCTGCCCAGGGAATATTTCATCCCAGTATGCCCCATTGCAATGCCGTCACAAACAGCGATCGAAGGAAATTCCAAAGGTGTACCGCCTGCGAGCCTGATTCCCGCTTTTACGGCCTCGCTGATCGTACGTAAATGGATGTGACCAGGAACCACTTCGTTAAAAGAATTGACTACGCCGATGATCGGCCGGTAAATTTCTTCTTCCGTTAACCCCAATGCATAAAGCAAAGACCTATGCGGAGCTCTTGCCAAACCCTTTTTCATCTCATCGCTTCTCATATCTAATTCAAACCTCCTTTTATCTGGACGGACTAATCAAAATTCTTTGATTACTGCCGTTTCATCACAATCCGTATATTTGGGACAATGGATACAGTCGGCCCAAATTTTTTGGGACAGCTGTTTTTTATTTACTATATGATAACCTGATTTTAAGAAAAATTCAACCTGGTAAGTTAAAGCAAATACTTTGCTTAATTGCAAAGCTTTTGCTTCCTCCTCTAATCTTTCAAGAATCAGGCTGCCTATTTTTTGATTGCGATATTCCGCCACCACAGCTAAAGAACAGATTTCCGCTATATCAAAGCCAAAAATACGCAAAGCACCCACGCCAATTACTTGTCCATTTAATTTGGCTACATAATATTGACGCAGATGCTCGTATAGATAGGTCTTTTTTCTGGGTAAAAGTAAAGATTGGCGCGCGTATTGGCTGATTAGTTGATGGATCGGGTTGACATCATTCATCGTTGCTTTTGTGACCAACAAACAATTTTGTCCCATCTAAACTCTCCTTTATGTCTTAGCCTTTTTTTGTCTTAGCCACGGCAAAAATAACATTTTGGATAAGAACAATTCTCGCAACTACGGCAGAATCCTCCGGCACCCATAGCAGCAAAATCTGATTTTTTGAGTTTTTGACCAACAAATATTCTTGGTAAAACAGCATCTAAAGCTGTCGTGTGGAAGAACATGGCGCAACCGGGCACCCCAACCAAAACCGTATTCTTTAAATAAGCCAGCATGAACATATTCCCCGGCTGAACAGGCGCACCATAGGTGATGACCTTCGCCCCTGTCGCTTTGATAGCTGCCGGAGTCAGATCATCCGGATCAACAGACATCCCACCAGTCATAATAACCAAATCCGCGCCTTTATTCTTAAAGTCTAGGATCGCTTGCGTAATCATCTGCTGATTGTCAGGACATAATGTTTGCCCCAGATATTCCCCGCCGTAAAAATCAACCTTGGCTTTCATCACAGGACCAAATTTGTCCTGGATCAAACCACTGTAAACCTCTCCGCCTGTCGTAACGACCCCGCATTTTAATTTTTGGTACGGAAGTACGGTAAGCGCAGGTCTCTCTTGACATTTTGCTTGCACTTCATCAATCACACTTTTAGAAACAACCAAAGGAACCACCCTGGCCCCGCCCAGTTTATCACCTTTTTCAACAATGTAATAATTCGGCAGGGTGGCAACTGTCACAAACTCGATCATATTGAGTCTGAGAAGCTGTTTTTTATCGACACAAAGTAGTCCTCTGCTAGCTGCATAAAGTCCGGATTTTCCCTCGGTAGGCTCCTTGTCGTATAAGACGTTTTCACCACATATTGCCTCTGCAATTGCTAAAGCCGCATCATTTTCGTGGACATCGTCTGAATTGGTCTCCCAAACATAAATGTGTTCTTTCCCTACGGATAAAAGTTGGGGGATATCTTCCTTGGTGATCACATGCCCTTTTTTAAATAAAGCTCCTTTGAATTCCCCGGGAACAATCTTAGTAATGTCCTGACACAATACCATCCCTACACTATCATAAACAGAAACGCTTTTCATATTTTTGCTAAACTCCTTTTTGAATTATATAATAGGCTCGATTAATACGGAAGCAATTCCGCCGCATACCATACCTTCGTCTTCCGCTTCCGTCCCAGTCATATCGATTGTCATAACAACCGGGTTATGATCGTTCATGACAATCAAGGCTTTTTGTTTGGCCTCGTTTTCCATACAACCGCCACCGATGGTTCCAACGCTGGTGCCATCCGCCGTAATGATCATCTTAGCACCCACCTGCCGCGGCGCTGCTCCCTTTCTCGTAATAATGGTAATCATGGCCTTCGGCATCTCCAAAACTTCCTCCGAAAGACGGTCGCTTCCGGTTAGATAATTCCATAATTCACGGTCAATGGCTCCATGACAACCCGTTTTATTTTTTTCTTGAATCACCTCAGCCATGATACTGACCGCTATTTCCTCCGGCGTTTCCGCTGCGATTCTCAAACCGATGGGTGTATGCACAGCTGCCAACAGCTCCGGATTACAACCTTCTTCTATCAACTGTTCTTTTACAATCCGAACCCGGTTTTTACTGCCAATCATACCGATGTAGGCATTGGGTTTATTGACGATGATCCGTAAACACTCTTGATCATAGCGGTGTCCGCGCGTCACAATTACAAAAAAGTCATTTTTCCCTCCGGATAATTGCGACAAAGCATCGCCAAACGGTTTACAAATCACCGTTGCCTCAGAAAACCGTTCCCCGTTGGCAAAAGCCAACCGATCATCAATTACCGTAACATTAAACCCCAGCATTTTTGCAATTTTTGCGACCGGCATAGAAACATGGCCGCCGCCACATATAATCATATTTTTGGAACCGACCAAAAACTCACAAAAGATATCCATCCCGCTATTTTCATCATGGAATAAATGGTTCTGCGGTAAATTCTCTAAGGATACTTTTGCCCAAATCTCCGCTCGGTCTTCCGGATAAAAATCGATGATACTCCCCTGTTTAACAAGTACTTTGGCGCCAATGTCTTCACGGTTTGGGCTATGTGTGACAGTCAAAATAAAAATGTCGTAGGCAGCAGATTCAAAATATGCTGTTTGATAAAATGACCTACTATTACTCATGATCGATTACCCTCCGTAAAATTTTATATAGTCCGGTAACGGTGGCGGAACGCCCGCTCTTAATCAGGGTGTCTGCGGTGTTGGTTTTTCATCGCGTAACCCGCTTAGCCAAACCGATTACCACTAATTCCTAAAGCTACAATAAAAACTCCTTATAGCACGAATGGCAATCCCTTTTCCCTGCTTAAATGGATAATAGCAAGCAAAGTTGCATTACCCAAAGACCTCGCCTTATCGGAAAAAGTAAAACAATGCCGTTGCTCGCAACGCGGATCAATATCACCGATTTTCATCCCTTTAAAAACAGGCAAACCATCCGTCAGGAGTCCTCTCAAATACCCATCTATTGAGGCGTATACAGGAGCATCTCCGCAATATGCCATGACATCTCCTTGATGAACAAAATCGCCTATTTTGCGTTCTGCAAAAAACTTTCCATCGCTTGAAGCTCTCAATAGTCGTTCAATTGATTTGCCTCCGACTTCACCCGGGACTCCGGTATTGGGGATTGCTTCTCCTTCATAGATCACGCTTCCCAAATAATGACCCCGCATAGTCTCGATCACGGCATCCGCATCGACTCCGGCTCGAAAACCAGGCCCCAGTGCAATTACAATGGGTGCATCGTCGATCTTGGTATTGATATTGTGCTTAGCCAAAATGGCATCCACTACGACATCAAACTCCATTTGATGTAAAATAGTGGTATCGGGATCAATGATAATGGGGATATGGCTTTTGGCCAGTTCTTTGGTAGCCTGGTCGGCATTTTTAACTAAAACTGCCTGGACTCCCTCAATTTCAACTTTTTTTTCATATACTGCTTGTCCGAACGAAACAGAACAACGTACCATAGTTGGTTGTTCAATTTCTGTCATGACGATGGAAAACCCTGCATGATACAGGCAATATGCCACTCCGCTTGCTAAATCTCCTGCGCCTTTAATTAAAACTTTCATCTTTTTCATCCCTTTGATATTTTTTATATTCCTCCGGAGTATCGATATCCGAATGGATATGTTCATCCTCCACAACAATACTGATCGCCTTATTCCCATATGCTTCTAATAATTTTCTAGGTCCGGTATCTCCCTGCAATAAAGAAATATCGGCAAATGTCTGCGGCGAAAAGATAACCGGATTTCCTCTTCTGCCGTCTTTTGTAACGGGGAAAACAGCAAGCGCATCGCTTTTGCGATAAGCTTTTAACAATGCAAGAAAAGTTTCTTTTTTTACCAATGGCTGATCTCCCAGAGCAAACATAACACCGCTATCACCAGAAATATCCTTTACAGCTAGTTTCACAGATGTGCTTTGGCCTTGCAGGTAATCCGAATTATAGATTATCGTTAATCCTTTCAAATCAACCTTTTGTTTGATCTCGGCTGCATTGGCTCCTAAAACAATCCGGATGTCACCAATGCCGCAACTTTTAATTTTAGCAAGGGTTGTCCCTAAAATCGTATTATCCCCAAACGGTAACAAGAGCTTTTGCGTTCCCATGCGCGTTGAAGCCCCTGCAGCCAAAATGACACAACTTATATTTTTTCTTCCAGTTGGTTTTTCCATAATTCCACCTTAAGCAATCCATTATGAACAGAAGAAAACAAAACTTCTTCCACACCTTTTTTCTCTAACTCTTTGGCGATTACAATGGCATTTTCCCGATCGATTGATGTGTCAATCTTATTGATGACCGGAATCCATTTGGCTTTTGTCGGTACATTCTTCTTACCCCCTTTGTTGGAAGTAAGTACTTCAGCAATCGCAGCTGGAGAAACGATATCATCCTGATTTAAGCCCGTTAATTTGGAAATCTCTTCTACCCTGTGATAATATTCTTGACGCAAGGGCTTACAAGCAGCGTCAATTCCAACTACACTAAAGACAATATTGGCGCAAGATGGAATCACCGGTTCATAGGAAGCGGGTGCTTTAAAGGGTTTTCTGGCTGCCCCGTCCGCCTCTACGATGATACAATCGGCAATTTTACTTTTGGCAAGCTGACAAACGAGCTTATTGGAAACAGACAATAATTTCCCTTTTTCGATTCCGGTCGTCAGCGCGATCATATTGGCGTCTTGTAAAGATGCTTTTGCTTCATCCAATAATTTTTCTTCCAATGAAATCAAAAGGCGGTCGACTGCTCCCTGCTCCGGCAAAAAAATATGAGTTGTGGTAACCACAATTACCTTTTTCCCCATTGTAACCAGCTCGTTGGCGAGAGCATACATAATGCTTGTTTTTCCGCCGCCGCCAACCAAGGCGATCACACTACCATTTTTAATTTTGATCACTTGTGAGAGTTTTAAATCCTGTGGCTGGACAACACCTTTATTTAATTCAAAGATTAATTCCTGATCGTTTCTGTCTTTCTGATCCTTTGTCTCTTGATCTTGAGAGAAGTATTTATCAAAGATCATCAACATAGAAACGCTAATTTCTTTCATAAAGGCATCATAACGATTCATCAAATCAATTGCTTCCGGCGTGATGGTTGTAATTCCACCACCTTTTCCTCCAACTTGGCTTTCAATTAACGGATAACCCAATTTACGACCCAATGTTTTCATCAAAGTATGGGCCTGACTATAAGACATCTTTAACTTTTGGGCGGATTTTGACAAAGAACCATAGGTCTGAATTCCCTTTAAGAGCAGATATGGACCTTCACCAAAGACTTTGCCGTCTTGATCCATCCAAATCTTATAACGCAATTTCATTTATCAGGCCTCCTAACCCAAGCCGTTATTTTATCTTTAGTATATTGCTAAGTAAAAAAAATAAATCCCTAATTATCATTTTACTATACTATTCATCAACTGACAACCTTATAAATAATAAAAAGCAGGTATATTGAGCCTGCTTTTTAAGTTAGATATATAAAATTTTTATAGGTTTAATCAAAAATCTCATCCTCAATCAATTGCTCTTTCAAGGTGTTTTCCCATTGCATGATAAAGGATTCTTTCCCCATTTCCAAATGATTCCTGGCACTTTGTTCAGCCAGAGCGCCATCCCGCATTTCGATTGCTCTATAAATCTTCTCATGTTCTTCCCAGGAATGCCACATTCTTCCGGGAACCTTAACCGAATAAGTTCGAAACAAACGCAGATATTCACTATAATTTTTCAACAACGTTTCCAGTTTGTTATTTTGACAGGACTCATATAATGCAATATGCCATTTTTTATGATAATGAGCCTCCAAAATTATGTTATTTGAATCGATCGCATTTTTCATCTCATTTAAAAAATTTTGTAATCGGAGAACGGAGTCGCCATGGTTTAGATTTTCCGCAGTCAGCCTGGCTGCATACCCTTCCAAAACAGCACACAGATCGTAAACGTCCGATGCATCTTTAACCGTCATTTGGCGCACCTCAACCCCACGCCGACGGTGATGTTTGACAAGACCTTCCGATTCTAGTTTGCGCAATGCTTCTCGGACCGGTGTTCTGCTGGCATTCAATTGTTTTGCTAAATCTTCTTCCACAAGATGATGCCCCGTCTTAAAACGCCGCGTAATAATGGCTTCTCGCATATAACGGTAAATTAATTCCCTCATAGGGACAAACTCATTTTGAGCTGCAAATTCCACAAAATCTGCAAATCTTTGCTTGTCATCAGAGGCATTTGTGTTAGACATAACTCGCCCTCCTTAAAACTTAAACAGCCGCTTCAGGTCTGCTCCCCGGCTTGACAATGGGGATTCCTTCTTTGCATAAAGGACATTCCTCTGGCAGATAATTGGGTATTTCAATCGTAACCAATGCTTGAATCGGAACTCCCAAATCTACCTTACCACCACTTCTATCGGCAATAGCGCCTACCCCCACAATATTTGCACCGCAATCCTGAACAACTTTCATAACCTCTCTTGTAGAACCGCCTGTAGTAATGATATCTTCCACCACCAGAACATTATCTTTCGAATCAATTGTAAACCCTCGGCGCAACGTCATTTCGCCATTGTCCCTTTCCGTAAAGAGAGCCTTTGCCCCCAGTGCGCGAGCGACCTCATAGGCTAAAATAATCGCACCGGTTGCAGGTCCGATAACAATATTGATTTTATTGGCGGCAAACTTTTGCGCCAGTTGTTCACATAAAGGACCTGCCACGTGCGGATATTGCAATAATTGCGCACATTGTAAATATCGTGCTGCATGCCGGCCGGAAGATAGGCGAAAATGACCTTCGAATAATACTCCGTTTTTCTTCATAACCTCTAAAATTTCTTCCTGTGATAACATTTTGGTTCCCCCCATTATTTTGTTTCCTTCTGCTTTGTATACAAATATCCATTGCATATAATTCCTTATATTAAGCTAATTTCCTGCCGATTATTTAATATTTTTTACCCGATTCCTATTTTTTATGATAATATCAAATATTTGACTTCGGCTTGCGTTCTATCTATAATTAAAGAGGTAAATAGTATGAATTTTTGTGAATGGAGCTTTTTTATGAACATAGATTGTTGTTTTACTTATCAATACTTTTCTGATTTGAAACAGCAGAACAACCGCCTTAACGATCTTACAGTTGTTGCGATTGATATATTGCGTGCAACAAGCTGCCTAACTACGGCACTGGCTCATGGCGCTTTAAAAATCTATGCCACAGATTCCATTGGCGAAGCTTTGGCTTTTCATCAACAGAATCCTGATTCTGTATTATCCGGTGAACGTAACGGTAACATTTTGCGCGGTTTTGACTTGGGTAATTCACCCAAGGAGTTTTCTGCCGAAAACGTCGGCGGGAAGATTTTGATTTCCTGTACAACAAATGGAACAAAGGCTATCCAAACAGCTAAACGTTCAAAAAACTTAATATTGGGGTCTATTCTGAATGCTTCTGCTGTGGCTGAAGCTGTACTTGCAATCGACGAACCGACTCTATTTTTATGCGCAGGAACAACGGGAAGCGTCTCTTTGGACGATATTCTCGGAGCCGGTCTCATGATTGAACTACTTTTACAAAAAAAACCGGAAGCGACTTTAACAGATGCAGCGGCAATTGCACACAAAACTTATCAAATCTATCAAGACAATCTTTTAGAAGGATTACAACAGTCCGCCCACGGAAGGAAGTTAACCAAGATGAAGCGTGGAAATGACTTAATTCTTTGCAGTCAAAAAGATCTTTATGATACGGTTCCGGTTTATGATAAAGAATCCGGTTTTATCATAAAAAAATAGGGGTTTTTTACGATAGGCTCGAAAGAAGGCAGGATAGAATTCTCTATCCTGCCTTTATAATAATAATTTAAGCATTTCTCCCCAAAGCAAAAGCTGTGAGGTTCACATCTAAAATTTTGGGGTTCACCGTCTGGCGGATTGCCGCAATCCAGGCTTCTTCCGGCAGATTCATCGACTTTGAAAGTTTGCCCAGCAAAACAAGATTGACGCTCTTATCATTTCCGGCTTCTTTTGCCAAGGATAAGCCGTCGATTAAGATGGCGGCCGGAACAGTTTTTTTAATTTGGGCATCGATCCCGTCCGGATAGGCCGCTTGACCGGTAATAACGGGCATCGGCATTAATTTTTGCATGTTGACAATCATTTTGCCAACCGGCTTAAGCCACGGCAACCAACGCAATGCTTCTAATTGCTCAAAAGAAAGGATCGTATCCACGGTACCGGGTCGGATAATGGGAGAATGGACTTCGTCACCGAAACGGACCTGCGTTACAACGCTGCCTCCTCTTTGGCTCATGCCGTGGATTTCCGACACCTTGACTTGATACCCTTGATTTGATAAAAGATGGGACAAGATTCGGCTGGAAAGAATAGTACCCTGTCCACCAACCCCGACGATTAATAGATTTGTAACGGCAGTCATTGTATGTCCCCCTTTTGTACCGGATTTTGGATAGCACCCCTGGGACAAATATTTTCGCATAAGCCGCAGCCCACACATTGAGACGGCTCGATAAACGCTTTTTTACCGCGTAATCCCAGTGCCGGGCAACCGATCCTCAAGCAGATCTTACAACCGATGCAGGCATCCTCATCTACCTTAAAGGGAGTGTCCTGTTTCTTTTTATCAAGCAGAATGCATGGGCGTTTGGTAATAATTACGGATGGCCCGTCAAAACTCATCGCTTCCTTTAATGCGTTTTCCAATGCCGGTAGATTAAACGGGTCCACAACGGCAACATGCTCGATACCGCAAGCTTTGACCAGCTTCGGCAAATCAAGCGCAGGCGCGGGCTCACCTTTGGCGTTAAAGCCGCTGGCCGGATTATGTTGATGTCCGGTCATGGCCGTGATACGGTTATCCAAAATCACCGTCGTAACGGCCGACTGATTGTAAGCAACATTGATGAGGCCCGTAATACCCGAATGGATGAAGGTTGATTCTCCTAAAACGGCGACCGTTTTATGGGAAAATTCCCGTCCTTGCGCTTTTTCCAGACCATGAGCCACACCGATGGAAGCACCCATGCAGATTGTTGTATCAATTGAAGATAAAGGCGGCAGACAAGCCAGCGTATAACAACCGATATCACCACTGACAGTTAATTTGAGTTTATTAAAGAGATAAAAAACCGCCCGATGGGGACAACCGGCGCACATTACGGGAGGACGTCCGGGAATATCCGGAGTTTCCTGGATGGCATCCGCCTTTTCGCCCAACAAAACACGGGCGATATTGGCCGGGAAGATTTCTCCCAAAGGAGAAAAGACCTCGCGCCCCTTGACGGCGATTCCCATGCTTTTGATCTTTTCTTCCATGAAGGGTTCAAGCTCTTCAATTACATACAATTCTTTTACTTTGGAGGCAAACTCCCTGATTAAATCTTCGGGCAAAGGAAAACTCATGCCTATTTTTAAGATATTGGCCTCCGGAATCACTTCTTTGACATACTGATAAATAATCCCGCTGCAAATAATACCGATATCGGACCGCGTATATTCAACTTGATTGGATACGGAAGTATTATTATACTTTTGTAAGTCCGCCAATCTTTTTTCCACCACCACATGACGGCGGCGGGCATTGGCCGGAATCATGACATATTTAGCCGGATCTTTATGATACTCTTTGAGCGCAAATTCCAAACGGTCTCCCACCTTAACCAGGGACTGGCTATGCGCTACCCGGGTCGTCAGGCGCAAAATAACCGGGGTATCGAACGCTTCACTGATTGTAAAAGCTTCTTTGGTAAAATCCAATGCTTCCTGGCTATCGGAAGGCTCTAATACCGGGACCTTGGCCGCGCGACCATAGTAGCGGTTGTCCTGCTCATTTTGGGAACTATGCATACCCGGGTCATCGGCTGAGACAATCACTAGACCACCGTTCACCCCTGTATAAGCAACGGTAAACAGCGGGTCGGCTGCCACATTCAAACCCACATGCTTCATGGCGACCAAAGTTCGTACTCCACCGATAGAAGCGCCGATGACTGCCTCCATGGCAACCTTTTCATTAGGTGCCCATTCAGCGATTATTTCCGCATATTTAGCTGCGTTTTCTGTGATTTCCGTACTAGGAGTACCGGGATATGCAGAAACGAATCTGCCGCCTGCCTCCCAAAAGCCTCTGGCGATTGCCTCGTTCCCGGTTAAAAGTACCTCGTTCAAAAGATAACCTCCTCATTGATAGGGTTTTGTTTATTCTTGGTTACGTTGGTCAAATACACGTTTGGCTTTGCCAAACGTGCGTTCCAATTTAAAGGGTTCCACTAATCGAACCTTAACGTTAATCCCTAAGACTTTATGGATTTGATTGCGTATGGTTTGATTTAATTCTTCCAAACGGCTAAAGCTATCCAAAAGCTTAGAGTCCGCAACCTCAACCAATACTTCCATTTCATCCAAATGGTTTTTCCTGGTCAGATTGATCTGATATTGCAGACCCACCCCTTCAATGCTTAATAATACGCTTTCGATTTGAGAGGGAAAGACGTTGACGCCGCGAATGATCAGCATGTCATCGGCACGTCCCGTGACTTTCCGCATCCTTGCCATAGTACGCCCACAGGGGCACGGTTCCGGATCAAGACTGGAGATATCCTTGGTACGGTAGCGAATAACGGGGAATGCCTCTTTATCCAGGCTGGTAAACACGAGCTCCCCTTCTTCACCCCATGGCAAAGGCTCAAACGTTTCTCTATCTAAAACTTCGGGGATAAAATGATCCTCAGCGATATGTAGCCCTTTAAAACTGAGGCATTCGCCGGAAACACCGGGACCCATCACTTCGGAAAGGCCATAGTTATCTGTTGCTGTGATATTCAACTTTTTAGCGATCTCATTGCGCATTTCTTCCGTCCAGGGTTCTCCGCCAAAAAGACCGACCCGCAGTTTAAGGTCTCTTAGGTTGATCCCCATTTCGGCAGCCTTTTCCCCCAAATAAAGCGCATAAGACGGCGTTGCGATTAAAACCGTAGTACCAAAATCCTGCATAAGCATCAGTTGTTTTTCTGTATTGCCACCGGAGATGGGCACAACCGTAACACCGGCTTTTTCCAAACCGTAGTGCAGACCAAAGCCGCCTGTAAACAAACCGTAACTAAAAGCAATCTGTGCTGTGTCTTCATTGGTAACGCCGGCCATAGAAACAATACGTGCGATCAGTTCCGACCACATATCCAGGTCGTTTTTCGTATAACCAACCACGATCGGTTTTCCTGTCGTGCCGCTGGAGGCATGCAAGCGAACAATTCTACTTTGCGGCTCGGCCAAAAGGCCGAAGGGATAATTCTGGCGAAGATCGTCTTTAACCATAAAAGGCAATATCTTTAAATCCTTTAAGGTTTTGATATGCTCCGGTCGGACACCCACGGCGTCCATTTTTGCCTTATAATGAGGAACACGTTCATAGACCTTTGCTACCGTTTGCTTCAGTCCTTCTAATTGGAGCGCTTCAATTTCCTTTCTTGACAAACATTCCCGTTCTTTATTCCAGATCACGCTCATTTACCCTCTTTCCTGACCATACTTCCATTTTACGAAAGTGGTTTATCTGTACGTTTACATTATAATATAAGCTTTATACGATTACAGTTGGTAAGTTTTATTAAATTATTCTGATCTATTTTGCTTAAGCCACTGCTTTCCCTGATCAATGGCAAATTGAACTGCTTCGGGTGCCGGGCCGCCTATACCATTGCGCTTGCCGACGCAGGTCTCTAAGGTAATGGCTTGATATATATCTTCTTCAAACAAAGGAGAAACGACCTTCAATTCTGTCAAGGAAAGATCTTCCAATGCTCTCTTTTCCTTTTCACATTGCAAAACCAGTTTACCCACCACAGCATGCGCTTCCCGGAAGGGCAATCCTTTAGAGGCCAGATAATCGGCCATATCAGTGGCATTGGTAAATCCGCCTTTGGCGCTTTGGCGCATAGTTTCTTGATTTACTTTCATAGTGGCCAACATGGGCGCAAATACCAGCAACGATTTTTTGACGGTATCCACGGCGTCAAACAGAGTCTCTTTATCTTCCTGCATATCTTTATTATAAGCAAGCGGCAACCCCTTCATCACAGTTAACAATGCCATCAGGTCACCGTAAACCCGTCCGGTTTTACCACGAACCAGTTCCGCCACATCGGGGTTTTTCTTTTGCGGCATAATAGATGAACCGGTACTGTACGCATCATCTAAAGTGACAAACCCAAACTCGTTAGAAGACCAAAGCACTACTTCCTCGCAAAAGCGGGACAAATGCATCATAATGATGGCCGCCGCCGAACAAAACTCGATGGCAAAATCCCGGTCGGAAACCCCATCCAGAGTATTGGCTGAAACTTTGGCAAAACCCAACGCTTTGGCCGTATCTTCCCGATCGATGGGAAACGTTGTTCCCGCTAAAGCTCCGCTACCTAATGGAGAAGAGTTTGTCCGCCCAAAACAATCTGTCAAACGATCGTAATCGCGTTGAAACATGCAAAAGTAAGCCAGCAAATGATGGGCAAAGGTAATCGGCTGCGCTTTTTGCAGATGCGTATATCCGGGCATGATTGTATCAGGATGTGTTTGCGCCAGATCCAGCAAGGTCTCTTCCAAGTTTAAGAGCAACTGCTGAATCTCCTGGATCTGCTTTTTTAGATACATACGGGTGTCTAGCGCTACCTGGTCGTTGCGGCTGCGCGCCGTATGCAGCTTTTTGCCTACGTCGCCAATCCGCTGGATTAAGAGCTGTTCAATGTTCATATGAATATCTTCCGCTTCCAGATTAAAGGTCACTTGATCGGCTAAGATATCTTCATATATTTTTTGCAGGGCTTCTATAATCTGATCAGCTTCTTTTGGGCTAATGATCCCCGTACGGCTCAACATGGAAGCATGGGCAATCGAGCCTTCGATATCCTCTGCAAAGAGAGCTTTGTCAAAGCGGATGGAAGAATGAAAATCTTCCACAAGCGCATCTGTTGTTTTGGCAAAACGGCCGCCCCATAGCTTCATCTTATTTCAGCCCCTTTTTGTACTATTTTCGATTTTCCATTTATTTATCCTACCACATTAACGCTTAACTGTAAATAAACAATCCAAGCAAAAAACAAAGAGCCAACCATTGACTCTTTGTTTTCTCGCATCTATGGACGATAAAATTTTTCTATAAATTAAACTTAAGCAAAATATCTTTCCAGTAACCCACGGAAACCAGAGTCATGCCTGGCTTCATCTTTAGCCATTTCATGAACCGTATCGTGAATAGCATCCAGATTTAATTGTTTGGCAAGAACTGCCAACTCCCTTTTGCCGGAGCAAGCCCCATGCTCGGCCTCGGCCCTCAGTTGAACATTTTTCTTGGTATCGGTAAAAACTACTTCGCCCATCTGTAATATCCGTTGTGCATACTCTACTCCAATTCAATATAATTCTTATTTAAAATTAATTTTGTAATCTATATTGATTTCTTTTCTGAAATTTGTGGTTCAATTTGAAGTAATTCCATATCCTCAACTTTTGCCCCACATTTTGAACAAAAGACAGTATCTGATAATAAACTAGCTCCACATTTTCTACAAAATGACGAAGGTGCAATATTGCTTTCCCTTTCCGTCAACTGTTTATTTCTGTGATAAGAAAATGTGGCTGTTATCGCTAAAACCATGTAAATTCCAATAATAAGACCGACGCAAACACTTAAATAACTAAATCCAGAAAAGTTTGCAATCCAAATCAATACTCTATTATATAAAAAATCTGCGAATATTAATACGGCACAAATTCTGCTTCTCTTATAAAGCCCAAACGTTAACAACAAAAGAATAGCCGTCTCTAAAGATGCAGAAAATATACTGCTATATCCAACAATAATATTGCCTCTTGACTCAAGTATCAGCGCCACCAGAGTCACTGCTATTGATACTAAAGATACGATAATACCACCTTTAATCCAACGGCGCGCGCCTGATTCGTTGTATTCTATTTTGTGCGTACGAATCATTGTATATATCAACAAACCAATAAGATAAAGAATAAAACCGATTAGAAGAAGGAACAGATTAATTTTATATAATACTAACAGAACAAGAAATGCTATCCAATATGTTGAGATTCGTATCATCTCCCGCCCCCCTTTTTTCTTCGTTTTCGACAAATTTCTACAATTTATAGAATATAAACAAAATCCCATTATATAATAATGGGGTTTTGTTTATACTTCGCTTAAGCTCTTTTTCTATTGAAATGATCAGATATGTTTGAAATAACTGTTATTTGTACATCAGTATTACAACATAATTATTACGAAATATAATTGCTAATTCAATTTTGATGCAACATAAGCTACAAGATCTTCGACATTATTTATATCATCGGTTTCTTCAATGGAAATATCAAACTCTTCTTCGATCGCCATCATGATTTCTACCAGATAGAGAGAATCCGCATTCAAATCATCAAAAGTAGATGTTAAGGTAATCTGGGTTTCGTCTATCTCTAGTTTTTCGGCGATGATGGAACGGATCTTATCGAATACCATAAATTTGCCTCCTTATCCAGATAATTAGGTTGTTTTAAGTACACTGACAACGGCATTACCCATCTCTTGGGTACCGACTGAAGGTCCATGGGCAAAATTAATATCCGCCGTACGTAATCCACTGTCGACCACTTTCTTAACAGCTTCTTCGATCATAGCAGCTTCCTGATGCAGAAAAAAAGAATGACGCAAGAGCATAGCTGCCGATAAAATAGTCGCCAAAGGATTCGCCTTATTTTGACCTGCGATATCAGGTGCAGAACCATGGGCCGGTTCATAAAGACCCAGTCCGCTATCGCCCAATGACGCCGAGGGCAACATCCCGATAGAACCCGTTAAAATAGAGGCTTCATCTGATAAAATATCACCAAATATGTTAGATGTCAAGATGATATCGAATTGTTTTGGGTTTAGGACCAACTGCATGGCTGCATTATCCACATACATCATCTGCAGTTCTATATCAGAATATTCTGTTGACATTTCTTGCACCACTTCACGCCATAGACGTGAAGATAACAAAACATTGGCTTTATCCACCAAAGTTAATTTGTGTTTTCGCTGCCCGGCCAATTCAAACGCCTGGCGAGCAACCCTTTTGATCTCCTTGACGCTGTATTTTTCAATATCATATGCGGCCCTATCTTCTCCTTCTCCGATCAGGCCTCGTTCACCAAAATATATCCCGCCCGTCAGTTCGCGGACAATCATCAGATCCAGATCGTTGCCGATGATCTCCTTTTTTAACGGGGAGGCTTCTGCCAACGGCGCATAAAGACGCACGGGACGCAAATTGCAATAAACACCCAAAGAAGCACGCATGTTCAGCAGCCCCTTTTCCGGCCGGATCTCCGGCGGCAGCGCATCCCATTTACTTCCGCCCACCGCCCCTAAAAGCGTAGCTTTGCAGGCATGACAGAGATCTTCCGTTTCTTTTGGAAAGGGTACGCCGACAGCATCGATAGCAGCTCCCCCGATCAAGGCTTCATAAAATTCGAATGTTAAATCTGATTTTTTTGCCACGGCATACAATACTTTCAAAGCCTGGTCTACAATTTCCGGACCGATGCCGTCTCCTTTTAGGACTGCAATACGGTAATTATGATTCATTTATCTCACCTGTTCCTGTCTCTTTAAATATTGTTTGGTGTACTCCACCAATCCTCCGGCTGTAATCAACTCTTGCATAAATGGAGTAGCCATATTTCATGCCCCCTTTTATTGATGGTTGTTTAAAGCCTTTTCTGCCAATATACGATTCAAAGCAGTGATGTATGACAACATACTCGCCTCGATAATGTTGGTGCTAATTCCTTTGCCCAAATACACCTCGTCTTCATATTTTACGCGTACCGTCACTTCACCCAGCGCGTCTTTTCCTTCCGTCACAGACTTTAAGGAGTACGATTCCAAACTGACAGGGAGCTGGACAATTTTATCAATAGCGTTGAACCCGGCATCCACAGGTCCTTCTCCGACGGCCGCGTCCTGCAACTCTTCTTCTCCCTTTTTCAGAATTATACTGGCTGTTGAACTTTTACGGTTACCGCTGAAGATCTGGTAATCCACGATTTCATAGATTGCAGGAATATCCGTCATTTTACCGTCCAGGATTGCCGTGATATCACGAATCGATACATCTTTCTTTCTATCGGCCAATTCTTTAAAACGGGCAAATGCTTTCTGCAAATCTTCTTCTTGCAGATGATAGCCAAGGGTTTTGATTTTTTCTTCAAAGGCGTGACAGCCCGAAAGTTTACCTAAAACCATAGATTCGTTTTTAAAAATACCGACGCTTTCCGGCGTTAAGATTTCATAGGTCAAAGGATTGTTCAAAACGCCGTGTTGGTGAATACCCGACTCATGGCGGAAGGCGTTAGCACCGACGATCGGCTTATTGGGTTGCAAGTCAATACCCATATAATTGCTTACTAGCGTACTGGTGCGGTAAATCTGCGTTGTATCAATATGATGCTCAACATCGAAATAATCCTGCCTGGTCTGCAAGGCCATTACGATTTCTTCTAAGGAAGCATTACCCGCACGTTCTCCCATGCCGTTGACGGTACATTGCACAATAGTCGCCCCCGCTTCAACGGCGGCCAGGGAATTGGCCACAGCCATACCTAAATCATTGTGGCAGTGAACAGCAATTTGGGCCTTGGAGATATTGGGCACATTGGCAAAAATATTGCGGATCAATCCGGAAAATTCCATCGGCGTACTAAAGCCAACCGTATCGGGGATGTTAATGACAGTCGCGCCTGCCTGGATCGTCTTTTCAATAACCCTGTACAAAAAGTCCAAGTTTGAACGGCTGGCGTCTTCCGGAGAAAACACCACATCAGAACAAAAACTTTTTGCTAATTTTACGCTCATGACTGCGGCATCTAATACTTCTTCTTCCGTCATCTTTAACTTATATTCCATATGAACTTCGGATGTCGCGATAAAAACATGCAAACAAGGTTGTTGAGCGTATTTTAAAGCTTCCCAAGCCCGTTGGATATCGACAGGGACCGAGCGGCATAAACCGGCGACAGAAACATCCCTCACCTCTTTGGCAACAGCGCTGACGGCTTCAAAATCCCCTTTAGAGGCATTTGGAAACCCTGCTTCAATGGTATCGACTCCTAAAACAGCCAACTGTTTGGCGATTTCCAACTTTTCCCTCAAATTTAAATTCACCTGAGGCGTTTGTTCACCATCCCGCAATGTCGTATCAAAAAATTGAATCATTCTTTTCATCTTTCATTCTCCTTTTTATGCTTTTTTCAATAAAAAAAGCCCCTGCATATGCAGGGGCGCAAGTTATTCTACACGGTACCACCCTGGTTCAATATCAAAAAAACTGATATCCTCCAAAACCATAACGTGGTCAGCGGCTTTTCCTACTTGTAAAACCTTGTTTCAGAAAAGCGGCTCGGGAGTGAGTATTTTTAAAGTTTGTAACCGGTTTACACCAACCACCGGCTCTCTTAAGTACATCCGTTTAAAAAGCTCTCCGTCTTAGCCTTTATCAATATTCATCCTTGCCCCAAAGTTGCCTAGGAGCAAGCTCATAAGTCGTAACGAACCTATATTGTTTTGTAGCAACAACATCCTAAGCACCTCCTTTAAAGTAGGATAAACCTTGATAAACGCATGAAAACAATTGTTTTGTATATCATATGTGATAGCACATGATTTGTCAAGTTTTTTTTAGTTTAACTTTAATTTTATCTAAATTACCGGTTCTTGACCCACAATAGAAGCAATTACAAGATCCAACTTCGTTTCTAAATCCGGCATTGATTCAAAAAACAGGTCGTTGATTTCTTCCATCAGTTTCTTATCGCTCGTTTCTTCCATCTCTTCGATAATCTGACAACAAACATCGGGGTTTGCAGGCGGATAATGGTTGGGAAAAGAATGATTTAGCTTCTCGATTTTATCTACTAAATCTAAAAACCCCAAAGATGCTAAATCTTCCATGATCTCCGGCAAATATTCCACCTGCTTGCTGCAATATAAACCGGTGATTCCATAAGACTCCATGGCATCAATCATATTATGCAAACTATGCCAAAGTCTTTCCGAAACAGTAAGGGCATCATAACCTTCCGTCTGAAACTTCTTTTCTAATGCTTCCCATTCTTCGAGCCACAATAAATTGCTCATAACCTTTCATACCCCCAATGGTAGTTTCTATTGATTATCATGTTACAAACCACCGTAAAGCTATACGCATAAGTCCTGGTAATAAATTCTACCATTTCTAAGAATTGCTTATTATTAATTATACATCATTTAGCTCGCTGAATGTTACTATTTTTATACCATAATTGTATAATAAAAACAATATCTTAACACGAAAAAATTTATTTTATCGCTTAGAACCAAATAAAGATTGCTCTCAAGATTGGTTAGTGGTATGATAGTAGAGTTAATGATTTGACGGCATCGTCCATAAAACAGGATTCGAAAAAAGAGGAGATTTATTTTGGAAATATCCAATATTAGAAACATCGCTATCGTGGCCCACGTTGACCACGGCAAAACTACTTTGGTTGATCAGATGCTCAAACAAGGCGGCGCTTTTCGCGAAAACCAGGTTGTAGAAGAACGGATCATGGATAACAACGATCTGGAAAAAGAAAGAGGCATCACTATTTTAGCCAAAAACACCTCGATCATCTATCATGAAACCAAGATTAATATCGTCGATACACCGGGGCATGCAGATTTTGCCGGTGAAGTGGAACGTATCTTAAAAATGGTAAACGGTGTTTTGCTTTTAGTAGACGCTTTTGAAGGCACAATGCCGCAAACCCGTTTTGTCCTGCAAAAAGCTTTGGAATTGAACCATAAAATCATCATTGTTGTCAATAAAGTTGACCGCCCCGAATCCAGAGGCGAAGATGTCGCTTTGGAAGTTTTGGATCTTTTAAGCCAACTTGGCGCAACAGAGGAACAATTCAACAGCCCCATCGTCTATTGCTCGGCTAAGACAGGCCAGGCGTCTTTGAATATTGATGACATGGGTACTGATCTAATCCCCTTATTTGAGACGATCTTAAGCCATATCCCCGAGCCTGAAGGTAATCCGGATGGCCCGTTGCAGGTTTTGGTTTCGGCAATCGACTATAACGACTATGTCGGGCGCATCGGCATCGGCCGAGTAGAACGCGGAGTGATCAACCATGGGCAAGAGGTCATGATCACCAATTATGAACGTGAGGAGACCTATCCCGGAAAGATTGTCTCCCTATTTGCCATCGAAGGCTTAAAGCGCACCCCCGTAGATTTTTGTTCTGCTGGAGATATCGTTTGTTTTTCCGGTATTGAAAAAATTACTATTGGTGACACAGTATGCGATAAGGAGCATCCTGAGTCACTCCCCTTTGTTAAAGTTGGAGAACCGACCGTGGAAATGACCTTTTCCGTCAATGATAGTCCCTTTGCGGGACGGGAAGGCAAATATGTTACTTCCCGTCATTTGCGTGACCGGCTTTTTGAGGAGTTATTGAAAGATGTGTCCTTAAAAGTATTCGAAACTGATTCCACCGACGCCTTTCGCGTACTGGGACGCGGTGAAATGCACCTTGCTATTTTGATCGAGACAATACGGCGTGAAGGATATGAGTTCTCCGTTTCCCCTCCCAAAGTTTTGTTCAAAGAGATCGACGGCAAAAAGATGGAACCGATGGAAAACCTTCATATCGATGTACCGGAAGAGTACGTCGGTGTTACCATGGAAAAAATGGGTGTCAGAAAAGCTATTTTATTGTCCATGGCCCCCTTCGGCAACCGCATGAAATTGGAATTTACCATACCCGCACGCGGTCTTTTCGGTTACCGCAATGAATTTTTGACGGATACTAAGGGATCAGGAATTTTAGGGTCCCTCTATTCCGGGTACGAAGAATATAAAGGAGATATCTCCCACCGCAACACGGGTTCTCTGATCGCGTTTGAAACAGGGATGGCCGTCGCCTATGGCCTTTATAATGCTCAGGAAAGAGGCAGCCTCTTTATCGACCCCGGAACCGAAGTTTATGAAGGCATGATCGTTGGCCAAAACCCGAAAGCAGAAGACCTAGCTGTCAATGTTTGTAAGAAAAAACAGATCACAAACATGCGTTCCTCCAGTGCAGATGAGGCCTTGCGCCTGGTAACGCCCATCAAAATGAGTCTGGAACAATGCCTCGAATTCCTTTCGCAAGATGAGATTTTGGAAGTTACACCCAAAAGTTTGCGTTTGAGAAAAAACATTCTCAATAATACGCAAAGATTAAAACGAACTTCTCAAAAATAAAAAAAGACGGTAAAAATACCGTCTTTTTTGTTTGTCTTCATTCCTCTGAAATTATTTTTTTTACCTGTTGCCTTTTCCCCAGGCCTGCTCAAATAAATCCATAGCCTGCTCAATCTCATTTTCGGGAAATTGGCTGTAGCCAAAGAGAATCCTCCCGAAATCATCTTTTGCGGAAATTGCACCTTCCGCTTCCGTAATATAAAAATCGGATATGCCGTTAATTTTGATGCCCACATCTTCAGCGCATTGCAATAATTCCTGTTCCGACATGCCGTTTTGAATTTTTAATAAAAAATGCAGCCCCGCTTCATCCCCGAAAACTTTTATTTTGTTGCCGAAAGAGGTTCGCTTAAACGCCTGGATCAAAGCCTCTTTCTTTTTTTTATAGACTTTTCGACTGCGGTTCAGGTGTCGTTCCAGATAACCTTCCACAATGAAACGAGATAAGGTATGCTGTTCGAAGCGGGAGACCGTCGCCGAGTGAAAAGAAAATTGTTTGCGGTATTGTTGCAAGAGAGCATCCGGCAAAACCATATAAGAAATGCGGATGGAAGGCGCGATGCTTCGGGAAAAAGTACCCAGATAAATGACTTTACCATGATAGTCCAACCCCTGCAAAGCCGGAATCGGCTTGCCGGAAAAACCAAATTCACTGTCATAATCGTCCTCGATGATGTAACGGTCTTTTTTTTCGTTAGCCCATTTGAGCAAATCTGTCCTGCGTCCGACAGGCATCACCACACCGGTCGGGAATTGATGGGAAGGCGTCACATAGGCGATATTCGCTCCGGAGGAACGCAATTGATCCACCTTCATCCCCTGTTTATCCACATTGATCAATCGGATTTGCCGCCCGAAACTCTTCATCATATAATAAGCGCGCAAATAAGCCGGATTTTCAATAGCAAAGGCCGTCTCCTGTGGCAAAATGGCGTTAAGGATCATCAACAGATATTCAATCCCCGCCGCGATGATGATTTGCTCAGAATCGCATTGTACAGCCCGAAACTCATATAAGTATTTAGCTAATGCACTGCGAAGGCATTCGTCCCCTTGCCTGTCACCGTGGTTCAAAAGATCGGGGTGGTTATACATAATATCTTTTGAAATTTTTGCCCAAGTACGAAAAGGAAAATTTTCCAGATCGACAGTATTGGGAGAAAAATCATAGAGATAATTTTTTTTTCCCTGTTGTTTTTCTTGCCCAAATGTTTGTTTTTTTGCTTGCATGGGATTGAGAGACTCCAGACGGCAAACATAAAAACCGCTTTTGGGGACAGCTCTTAAATACCCTTCCGTTACCAACATCTGATAAGCTGTATCGACGGTGTTTTCGCTGATTTTTAAGCTTTCTGCCAAATCTCTTTTGGATGGCATTTTATCATTTTCTTGATAATGGTCTGCTTTAATCTCTCGGATGATTGTTTCATATAATTGCCGGTAAAGTGGCAAACTACTTTTATAGTCAAATTCCAATAGAATGTGGATCATTTTATACCTCCTACAACTTTCTGATACCATTAAATTTTCATAATCTGATATTTTAAATAGCATCAGAATTTCATTATAATGGGTACTATACAAATCGTCAAGTTTATATCAAGGAGGAATTTCAATGAACTTAGAACAGTATGAAATCAATAAAAATCTGGCACAAATGCTCAAAGGTGGCGTCATCATGGATGTTACCAATGCCAAAGAGGCGGCTATCGCAGAAGAAGCCGGAGCCGTTGCCGTCATGGCTTTGGAGCGCGTGCCTTCCGATATCCGTAAAGACGGCGGTGTGGCGCGCATGAGCGATCCCCAAATGATTAAAGAGATTCAGGCAACCGTATCCATCCCCGTAATGGCAAAGGCCAGGATCGGACATCTTGCCGAAGCACAAATTCTCGAAGCGTTGGGTATCGACTACATCGACGAAAGTGAAGTTTTGACCCCTGCCGACGATGTCAACCATATCTATAAATTCAATTTCAAGGTACCGTTCGTTTGTGGAGCCAGAAACATCGGCGAAGCGCTGCGCAGAATCGGCGAAGGCGCAGCCATGATCCGCACTAAAGGAGAAGCCGGTACGGGTAACGTGGTAGAAGCCGTTCGCCATATGAGAACCATGACGGCGGGTATCCGCCAAATCCAATCTTTGGCGCCGGAAGAACGCATGGCCTTTGCCAAAGAAAACGGAGCGCCTTATGAACTCGTCGTACAAATAGCACAAACGGGTAAGCTGCCCGTCGTCAACTTTGCCGCCGGAGGTATTGCCACCCCGGCCGACGCGGCTTTAATGATGCAGTTGGGCAGCGAAGGTATTTTTGTCGGCTCCGGCATCTTTAAATCTTCCAACCCGCCTCTCATGGCCAGAGCCATCGTCAAAGCCACAGCCCACTATAATAATCCTGTTTTATTAGCAGAAATCAGCGAAGGCCTAGGTGAGGCCATGAAAGGGCTGGAAATCGGCCAGATCGCGCCGGAAAATCTCTTGGCGACCAGGGGCTGGTAAAATGTCGAAAAATGTCAAGATCGGTGTGCTTTCTTATCAAGGCTCCGTCATGGAGCATATGCGCGCCCTGAGCCTGCTTGATAATGTCGAACCCCTGGAAGTAAAAACGCTTTCAAGCCTGCAAGCCGTTGATGGCTTAATTCTTCCCGGCGGGGAAAGCACTACCATATCCAAGTTGCTCTCTATTTTCGATTTGTTGGAACCCTTAAAAGAACGGATCCGGTCAGGAATGCCTGTTTGGGGAACATGCGCCGGCATGATTCTGTTAGCTGAAACGGTCATCGGCGAAGAAACACATCTGGGCCTTATGCATATCACGATCCGCAGAAATGCCTTTGGCCGCCAGTTACAAAGCTCCAAACAAAAAGCGGCTATCCCAAAAATATCCCCCGAACCGTTTGATCTGGTTTTGATCCGCGCGCCCTGGATCGAAGCAGTCAACAATGACCGTGTGGAAATCCTCTGTGAAGTTGACGGACACATTCTGGCTGCGCAGGAAGAATATATGCTGGTTACGGCCTTTCATCCGGAAGTAACAGGTGACTTACGTATCCATCAATATTTTGCGCATATGTGCGGCAATTAAATAAAACAGGTTATACTTAACCACATAACAGCCGACATCTTACCACTAAAACTAAAACGTTGGCAATGGCCAAAAAACCTAAGCATATGTCAAAAAAGCTTCTTCTTTTAAAGAAGCTTTTTTTATTCTATCCCTTCCCCATCCAAACATATGATTTAAGTAAAGCCGGATGGGGAGAACATTCGCGATGGACTTGTCAGGTATCCACATCTATCAATGGTCACAAATAATCGATTTGTTAAATAGCAAAATCCTTTGGGGCCCTCCCGCCTTAATGCTTTTATTGGGCACTCATTTGTTTTTGACTTTTAAGCTGCGTTTTATTCAACGATATATCTTTAAGGGAATCAAGCTATCTTTTACAAAAAATAAATCGGGACAACGCGGCGATATCAACCCTTTTGCGGCCTTGGCTACAGCATTATCGTCAACATTGGGAACAGGCAATATTATCGGCGTAGGTACAGCCATTGCTTTGGGTGGTCCGGGCGCTGTTTTTTGGTGCTGGCTGACAGGGATATTTGCCATTGCCACCACATATTCGGAGGCTCTTTTGGCCGTTAAATTCCGTGTCCGTACCACGGACGGCACCATGCTGGGCGGACCTATGTATACGTTGGAACGAGGCCTCAAAATGAGATCCACGGCTATTCTGTTCGCTTTTTTTACGGCTTTGGCAGCTTTAGGCATCGGCAACAGCATCCAAGCCAATTCCGTCGCCTCTATTCTATCACAAAACTACCGGATTCCCTGTTCGGCAACCGGATTGGTCATGGCAACCATTACCTGTCTGGTTATCTTCGGCGGCATTAAAAGCATTTCCAAGTTATGCACCAAACTGGTCCCCTTAATGGCTCTTTTCTATATCTGTGGTTGTCTTCTCTTACTGTATATCAACAGCGCTTATCTTCTGAAGGCAATTGCTTTGATCGTTCAATCGGCTTTTTCACCCATGGCTGGGGGAGGCGGATTTATCGGCTCCAACATCATGCTGGCCGCCCGTTTCGGCATAGCCCGGGGACTTTTTACCAATGAAGCGGGAATGGGCTCCGCCGCTATCGTCGCTGCGGCTGCAAAAACCCCCAACGCACCAAGACAGGCCTTAATCGCTGCAACGGCAACCTTTTGGGATACCGTTGTTATCTGCGCCTTAACCGGAATTGTTTTAGTAGCAGCTATTTTAGCCAATCCGGCTCTATCGGCCGACCCTGCAAATCCCCTCTGCCTTTCCGGTGCCCAATTAACCAATGCCGTATTCGCCCAAATTCCATATGTCGGGCAAGCTATCTTAAGTATCGGGCTTGTCACGTTTGCCTTTTCCACCATTTTAGGATGGAGTTATTACGGCGAAAAGGCTGTTCAGTACCTAGCTGGAGAAAGATCCATCCCAGCCTACCGCTCAGTCTGGGTCGCGGCGGTTTTTTGCGGCTCCGTTATGAACCTGGAATTGCTTTGGCATATTGCAGACAGCCTGAACATCCTCATGGCTATCCCGAATCTTTTTTCTTTACTACTGCTAAATAAGCTTATTGTCAAAGATACAAACACTTACCTCAGGAGTAATCAGCTAGATTTACAGGATCCTACCCCTATCCCAAAAATTTATACTAAAAAATTTTAAAATTTTTAAAAAACTCTTGCTTCAAATATAATTTCGTGGTTTAATTTTACTAATGCATATTAGAGTTTATGCAAATAATTGATGCAAGGCGATTCGTTTATGAATACCATCAGTACACTCACGTTTTCGGCAGGAATCGTACTCCCTCTTTTTGTTTTGATTGGCTTGGGGTATTTTCTCTCCCGGATCAACCTTTTTAACGACAATTTTCTCAGGATTGCCAATAAAGCCTGTTTTAGGGTGTTTCTGCCAACCATGTTATTTTATAATATCTCACAGGCTGACTTTAGCAGTACGTTTGATTTCAGACTAATCGCATTCAGCCTGATCGTTTGTATAATCATTTTCGTTCTTCTTTATCTCATTGTTCCCAGATGTGTTGCTGATGAAGACAAGCAAGGAGTCATTATTCAGGGAATTTTTCGTAACAATTTTCTTTTGTTCGGTATTCCGGTCTGTCAAAACATATACGGGTTGGAAGGCGCTATAATAGCATCTGTCGTAGCCGCCTTTACAGTCCCTTTAAACAATATCATGGCTGTTATCTGCCTTTCTAAATTCAACAGCAAGCATCAATACACCCCAAAAAAAATATTACTGGAGATCATAACCAACCCACTTGTCATCGGAGGTCTGCTAGGAATCCTATTTGCAAGTACCGGGATTAAACTGCCTGCTTTGATCGAAAAACCCATATCACAAATCTCGGCTTTAGCTACACCGTTTGCCCTGATCGTTCTCGGCGGTGGATTTAAAATCACAAAAGCTGCCACTGATATACGCTATCTGGTTTCCACAACCTTTCTCCGTCTGGTTGTTTATCCGGCAGTCACATTGCCTGTTGCCGTCTATTTAGGATTTAAGGGGATGGCCTATGCCGCCTTAATCGCTTTGTTTGCCGCACCTATTTCCGTTTCCAGTTATACGATGTCCCAGCACTTTGATGTGGATTATGACCTGGCCGGAGAGCTTGTTGTCTTTAGTACTATATTTTCTATTTTCACCATTTTTTTCATTATCTTTATCTCTAAAACATATGGCCTTATTTGAACAAGAACATAATTCGTACAAATGAATGCAATAAAATTCCACAGCTAATGTGGAATTTTTTTATGCTTTACTAAATAACTCAAACCGGTTCTTACCCGGGTTGTACTGTGAGTGATTTTCTTTGCAATACATAGGATATAGTGGTATAATATTATAATAATTATTTACATCGATTTTTACTAATTTTTTTGCTAAGGAGCATTTTAGATGCGCACCATTCGGGTAGCAACAAAAGAAAAAACATATGATATTAACATCGCACAGAATATTCTAGACCATTGCGGTTTGTTTATCAAAACTGTCGTAACCGGTACAAAAGCCGTGATCGTTACCGATACCAACGTTGCCCCATTATATGCTCCTACAGTAGAAACAACACTTGCTAACGCTGGGTTTTTAACCAAAACGGTCGTTGTTCCAGCCGGGGAAGCATCCAAATCGTTGGATATGGCACAGCACCTATATGATGAGTTTTTAGATTTTCAAATCAACCGTAACGATGTAATCGTCGCCTTAGGAGGAGGTGTCGTTGGCGATCTGACCGGATTCGCGGCAGCCACCATCTTACGCGGCGTTCCTGTCGTGCAAATCCCGACCACGCTGCTTGCTCAAGTAGATAGCTCAATCGGCGCTAAAGTCGGCGTCGATTTGCCGCAAGGGAAAAATCTGGTTGGCACCTTCTTTGATCCGGCGATGGTCTTTACCGATCCTACTTGTTTAACCACTTTGAGCGATTCCGTTTTCTATGACGGCTTGGCCGAAGTTATTAAATATGCCATGTTATTCGACGAGAGCCTCTTTGTCCATCTGGAAGCTTTCAAAGACCGTACCGATTTAATGGACGGTACGGATGACCGTTTCTATATTGAAGATGTGATCATTTCCTGCTGCCTCCATAAACAACGGCTCGTCATACAAGATCCTTACGATACCGGTGACCGTATGTTGTTGAATTTCGGTCATACTCTGGGACATATATACGAGAAGGCCGGCAACTATCAAACCTGGACCCATGGACAAGCAATCTCAGCCGGAATGATGGCCGCCATGCAAATCGGAGAAAAATTAGGGCTCACCCCCCATGACTTAACCAAACGACTGGAGCAGGTGTTGACCAAATTTCATTTGCCGATAACGCTGAGCAAGCCTATATCGATCAATGATTTTGATAAAGGATTAAAAACTGACAAAAAAGGCGCCGGAGATACCATCCGCTTTATCTTATGCAAAAACATCGGCGACGGATTGATTCACGAAATGAAGAAAACAGAGCTGTTGCAGATTATTCAATCGATTAAGTTTTAGGAGGCCAAAAAGATGGATCTAATGCTTGAGCCTACCTTGTTGAAGGGTTGCGTAATGATTCCGCCTTCTAAAAGCGCGTCACACCGCGCCATCATCTCTGCAGCCTTAACCAACGGAACGAGTAAACTCAAAAATATCCGCTTCTCCCAAGACATACTGGCTACGATCGACGCCGTTACGGCATTAGGAGCAAAAGTTGAGCAAGGTTCTGGAAAAGGCTGCTTGCAGATAACTGGCCTGTTTACCAACACCAATAATACCTCTACCCTGCCTCTATTTGATTGCAGGGAATCCGGTTCCACCTTACGTTTTATGATCCCGGTTGCACTTATGTTCGGTGGCGGGGAGTTTACAGGCAAAGGAAAATTATTGGACCGACCTTTAACCGTATACGAAAATATCCTTAAAGAGCAGAATATCTCTTATATAAAGTATTCGACCGATGGAGATGCTGTCAATAAGCTATTATTTCAAGGCTTTTTACAGGGTGGGACATTTTTAATCCCGGGAGATATCAGTTCCCAGTTTTTGAGTGGCCTGCTTTTTGCCCTACCGTTAGCCAACAACGATTCCAAAATTATACTCGAAGGTAAGTTGGAATCAAAAGGCTATGTGGACATGACCATCGAAACCTTACATCACTTTGGCATTCAAATCCAGCAGGAAAACGGACAATGGCTAATCCCGGGCAATCAAACGTACCGGCCGGCAGACCTATCCATCGAAGGAGATTATTCACAGGCCGCGTTCTTTCTCGTAGCCAATGCGCTAGGCAGTCAAATTGAGTGTCTTGGTTTGCCGGAGGATAGCAAACAGGGAGACCGGGCTATCATAACCTTGATCTCACTCATGCAAGACCCTGCACAAAAAAGTCAAAACCTTGAAATCAACGTATCTGATGTGCCGGATCTGCTCCCCATTCTTACGCTGCTTGCCTCATTGAGAAAGGGACAAACCGTTTTATCCCATGCAGCCCGTTTGAGGTTGAAGGAAAGTGACCGACTTGCAGCCATTACCTGTGAGCTTACAAAATTGGGGGCACAAATTCAAGAAGAATCCGACCGCTTGACTATTACAGGCATTAAGCAGTTACACGGCGGTCTTACTGACAGTTGGAATGATCACCGCATCGCCATGTCTTTAGCCATCGCTTCGACTGTATGTACAGAACAAATTATGATACGTAACGCCCAATGTATAGAAAAGTCATACCCGTCTTTTTGGCAGGATTTTGTTGCCTTAGGAGGAAAAATTCAGGAGGTTTCATTATGATTCAAACAAGTATTTTCGGTGAATCTCATGGCCCGAATATCGGCATACTAATCGAAAACCTCCCGCCCGGTCTGGAAATCGACCATAATTTCATCGCTAAGGAAATGCAACGCAGATCTCCAGGCGGCCCCCTTGCCACAGAAAGACAGGAAGACGACAAAGTAACGATCTTGAGCGGTGTTTATCAAAATAAAACAACCGGTACGCCCTTATGTGCCATCATCGCCAATAAAGGCCAGCATTCCTCTGATTATGAGGCATTTAAAGGTGTCGCACGCCCCGGGCATGCCGACTATACCGGATTTATTCGCTACCAGGGATTTAATGATCCTCGCGGAGGAGGGCATTTCTCCGGCAGACTGACGGCGCCGCTCGTATTTGCCGGCGCACTGATTAAACAAATTTTGGCTCAAAAACACATTATCATCGGCGCACATATCAAACAGATCGGCGCTATTGAAGATCAGCCACTCGATTACGCCAAAATACCGCCCGGCATGATTAACTTGCTAGAAAAAAATGACTTTCCCGCCATTTCAAGAATTGCGGCGCAACAAATGAAGGAAGCAATTATTCAGGCTAAAGCAGAGGATGATTCGTTGGGAGGCGTGGTCGAATGTATGATCTTAGGCGTTCCCGCCGGCATCGGTCAACCAGGGCAAAATTCGGTTGAAAGCATCCTTTCTCGTCATATCTTTGCAATCCCTGCCGTAAAAGGGATCTCTTTTGGGGAAGGATTCCACTTTGCCGAAATGAAAGGTTCGGAAGCAAATGACCGCATGATCATGAAAAGCGGCAAACCTACGCATCTGACAAATTATAACGGAGGTGTTTTGGGCGGCATCACCAATCATATGCCCATCGTCTTTCAAACCGCGATCAAACCAACCCCCTCCATCGCAATACTTCAGCAAACGATTGATTATATCCAAAATATTGATACGCTGGTAGAAATCCATGGCAGGCACGACCCCTGTATCGTTATACGGGCAGTACCGGTCATTGAGGCCGTTAGCGCAATCGCTCTGGCAGAAATCCTAAACATCTAATTTAAAAATATATTTTAATTATTTTTAATAAAGGAGATATGTTTATGACGAACGTTGTCATTATTGGAATGTCCGGCAGCGGAAAAACAATGATCGGCCAATTGGCTGCAGCGCAATTGGACGTGCCTTTTGTTGATGTTGACTATCAGATTGAACAAAAAATGAATACAACCATCCCTATTTTGTTTAAACAATACGGAGAAAGCGGTTTTCGTGATATAGAAAGCCAATGTATCCTGGAAGTGGCAGCAAGAGATAAACAAATTATTTCCACCGGAGGAGGCGCTGTAATAAAGCCGGAAAATATTGAGGCTTTAAAACAAAACGGTAAAATAATTTTTATCGATAGGCCCCTATTGGATATTCAAAAAAATTTCAATGCCGCAGCACGGCCTATGATCAAAGACAAAACCGATATTACCAAACTATATTATGAACGCCTCCCGCTTTATAGAAAGTACGCTGATATTACCCTGCCAAATACCGATACGCTCGATATCATTGTTTCCAGATTGGTACTTCTGGCTAAAAAGATCATGCAGTATGAATTGTATTAAAGAAAAGTTGAGGGATTGATTATGAAAATCTTAGTAATCAACGGTCCAAACTTAAATCTACTCGGTACCAGACAGCCCGATATCTACGGCAAAACCGCTTATGAGGATTTGATCAACCTGATCCAACGCTATGCCCGTACGAAAAACGTAGAAGTTACCTGCATTCAAAGCAATCATGAAGGCGATCTGATTGACGCCGTTGGAGACGCGCAAAACCACTATCACGCCATCATTATCAATCCGGGGGCTTATGCCCATACGAGCTACGCCTTGCGTGATGCGCTTGCTTCTGTAAAAATTCCGGCAATTGAAGTCCATATTTCCAACATTTATCAGAGAGAGAAATTTCGCCATCAATCCGTAACAGCAGCAGCCTGCATCGGGCAAATATCCGGTCTTGGAATTGAAGGATATCTGTTAGCAATCGATTATTTTATCAAGGATCACCAAAATGGATAATCCCAAAAAGCAATTAGCCATTATTGGCAACCCCATTGCCCATTCCCACTCTCCTTTAATCCATCATGCACTTTCCAAACTGACCGATCAAAATTATACGTATACACCCTACCAGGTTGAACCTCAAAACTTACGCGAATGGCTGGAATTTGCTCGCGAAACACATATCTGCGGGTTTAATGTAACCATCCCCCATAAGACAACCATCATTCCTCTTTTGGATCAAGCAACGCTTGAAGCCAAAACAATCGGTGCCGTCAATACCGTCGTTCAAACAGAAGGAAAACTGTCCGGGTATAACACAGATACTGCCGGATTTTTATTGGCACTGAAAGAAAAAAACTACTCCCTTCAGGATAAAAATGCCCTGATCCTGGGTTCCGGCGGGGTCGCAAAAGCCGTCGCTTTTGCCTGCATGTCGGAGAGTGCTAAAATCACAATTATTAGTATCGATCAATCTACGGCAAAAGAAATTCAAGATCAATTTTCCCTGCCGTACAATCCCATCAATATTGTGACATGGAACCTCAAAAACCTGATCCAATACGCAAGTAAAGCAGATATACTGATTCAGGCAACACCACTGGGCATGAAGCATTTTAATTGTGATTTTGAAAACTTGGATTTCCTAAAAGAGCTGCCATCCCATGCCTTGGTCTACGACCTGATTTACACACCGAAGACAACCAAATTGTTAGCGGAAGCAAAATCGCTCGGGCTTAACACCATCAACGGTTTGCCCATGTTAATTTATCAGGCAATCCTTGCATATGAAATCTTTACGGGACTTACGCTTGACCATGCCGCTTTGGCAAAAAAAATCAAGCAAATCTTACAAAAAGAATTGGGAGAATAACCATGATTATTATCTTAAAACCAAATGTAACCGACCAGGAAGTAAATGATCTTATCCTAAAAATAAAAAATGAGTATCCGGTTGATATCCATCTGAGCAAAGGCCATAATACAACCATTGTCGGCCTGGTCGGAGACACCACCCAGATTGATATGGAAAACCTGGTCTTAAATAAAATCGTTGATTCCGTAAAAAGAATTCAGGAGCCTTATAAAAAAGCCAACCGCAAAATGCATACCGATGATACCGTGATCAATGTTGGCGGAAACCTGATCGGCGGAAATTATTTTCAGGTAATTGCCGGTCCCTGCGCTGTAGAGTCGGAAGAACAATTACTGACTACCGCCAAGGCTGTAAAAGCTGCCGGCGCCAACTTTTTACGTGGCGGCGCCTTTAAACCGCGTACCTCCCCCTATGCTTTTCAGGGCTTAAAAGCTGACGGAATCGAACTTTTAAAAAAAGCGCGCGCCCTCACCCGTCAACCGATTGTGACAGAAATCACCAATATCATGCATCTGCCTTTGTTTGACGATATCGACGTCATCCAGGTTGGAACCAGAAACATGCAAAATTTTGAGCTCTTAAAGGAATTGGGGCATTGTAACAAACCCATCCTTTTGAAACGTGGTATGTCCAGCACTATAGAAGAATTGCTGATGAGCGCCGAATATATCATGTCGGGCGGTAACGAACAGATTATTCTCTGCGAACGGGGTATCCGTACGTTTGAAACAGCGTTACGCAACACACTTGATTTGTCTGCAGTTTCGTTCTTAAAAAGAATAACGCATCTACCTGTTTTCGTTGATCCCAGTCACGCAACCGGCAAGCGGGAGTTGATCGCGCCAATGGCAAAAGCTGCTGTAGCAGCCGGAGCAGACGGCCTTTTGATCGAAGTCCATAACGACCCGGCCCACGCGCTTTGCGACGGCCCACAATCCCTTACCTGTGAAGACTTTGCCATCCTTATGCAAAGTCTCAGCCAATACGCCAAGTTAGAAAACAAAATCATGCAATAAATTTGTGGAGAAACATACCATGATAAATATTGAACAAATTAAAAAGATTGCTATCGTTGGCCTTGGCCTGATCGGAGGCTCTTTTGCCAAAACAATACAAAAACATACCCATTATCAAGTTTTTGCTTATGACCGGGATGCTTCCGTATTGAAGCAAGCCCTTCAAGATCATGTTATTGATGGGGTTTTGAATGATACGGAGCTATCTCAATTTGATCTCGTCATCGTCTGCCTCTATCCGGAAGCAACCATCGATTATATTAACCGCAATGCCCTCCTCTTTAAGAAAAATGCCATCATCATTGATGTCTGCGGGGCTAAAGAGTATATTTGTAATCATGTTTTTGATGCCATGTCCAAAAGTCCGGCGCATTTTTTAGGCGCGCATCCCATGGCAGGCCGGGAAGTCTCTGGCTATGAAGCTTCTTTAGAAACCCTCTTTGATGATGCCAGCTTTATCTTTACACCACTTCCTGATACCCCGGCTGATGTTGTTCAAACCATGCTCGATTTTTCTTCACGACTGCACTTTGCCCGAACGCAAACAGCAAGCCCAGATGAGCATGACCGTATTATTGCCTTTACCTCACAAATGCCGCATATCATCTCCAATGCTTATGTTAAAAGTTCTGCCAGCGATCAGTATATGGGTTTTGCGGCCGGTAGTTTTGAAGACTTGTCCAGAGTGGCTAAACTGAATGAAGAAATGTGGGCCAGCCTCTTCCTTTTTAATCAACCTCATCTGCAAGAGGAACTGGATACTCTGATCCAACATCTGCAAGAATATCAAAATGCACTTCTCCATCTGGACAGAGATCGTCTAAAAGAGCTTTTAAAGGATGGACGGATTAAAAAAGAGTATTTAACACAAATTCTTAGAAATAAATAATAAATAAAAGCAACCGTTATAACGGTTGCTTTTATTTATTATTTATTTTGTGTTAGATGACTCCTAATTAATACTATTGAATATTTCTTTTATTTTACAATAAAACCTATTCGATAGATCTCTAAAAATAATGCCAACACCAGTAAGCACAGACGAGCTCCCATCCTTGTGCTCCATATTTATTTAGAATATGTGTCGTTCTTTCTCCTCCACCCCAAATGAACACACACTTGTACCAAATTTTTTCACTTTACACCCCCGTATTTTAAAGTATTTAGCTATCGTTTAAAATGAATCTGAATAAGTCTATTCAGACGAATTGTCTTATATTTAAAACTAGAGGGGATCGACTAATTCAATTGTCTCCATGGAGAAATATAGTCGGCATAAATGAACTTATTATTCAATAAATAATTTTCAATAGTCTCATCAGCGGGATAAATGGCGATAATCTGCCACTTGTTCTGCTTTAAATGCATCTTTGCGACAATGATACGGTCTGTGCTGCTATCATCGTTTGCTCGTATTCTTGCGGCCAGATAGATCGTACTCTTATCTGTTGGTGAAAGACCTGCTGAATCAGGCAAAACACTATCGACTGAATATTTGGCTTGAATGTCTTCACCAAACTGCACTGCAAATTTTGAATTTTTTCCTCCCATTTGCTCCAATAGCAAGGCATCCGGATTGTTACTACTGTCACCCTTTTCTACCGCTTGGGCAATGGGAACAAAATAACGTTCTAAAACGAGTTGCGACTGGTAATGGATCGTAAATTGGAATAAAGAAATTACAAAGATCGTAACAGCTACAGCAGCAACCCCAACAATAAGGATACGGGGATAATTGGGATATTGTTTGCCACCCGGCTTTTTAAGACGAAACTTTTTTATGTTCAACAAAACCAGGGGGAGCATAACCAATAGCCATAAAACCAAAAAAACTCCAATCGTAGTCCTCATCCGGTCTTCCCCCTTATAATACTTTGCTCAAAAATATTTTCGTGCGCTTTTTTTGCGGATGTTCAAAGATTTGTTGCGGCGTACCTTCTTCATAAATAATCGCATGATCCATATAAAACACCCTGTCACTGACCTCTTTGCAAAATCCCATCTCATGGGTTACAATCACCATGGTCATTCCTTCTGTGGCCAGATTCCGGATAACTTCCAATACCTCACCCACCATTTCCGGGTCAAGCGCAGAAGTTGGCTCGTCAAACAACATGATCTCGGGATGCATGGCCAATGCCCGCGCAATCGCCACTCTTTGTTTTTGTCCACCCGACAACCGATTGGGGAAAGCATCCGCTTTTTCCGACAGATTGACTTTTTGCAGCAACTCCATAGCTAAATCCTTGGCGTCGGCATCACTGATCTTTTTAATCATTTTAGGGGCCATGGTAATATTGCCCATTACCGACATATGCGGAAAAAGGTTAAACTGTTGAAACACCATTCCAACCTGCTGACGCAAAGCATCGATACGCTTCATATTTTCGATCAAAGGGACACCTTTGATATAAATTTCGCCTTCATCCGGTTTTTCCAAAAGATTGATACACCGTAAAAATGTGGACTTACCGGATCCTGATGGTCCAATCACACTGATGACTTCTCCGGGCTTAATATGGGCGTGAATGCCTTCTAAAACATGATTATCCCCAAAATATTTATGCAGATTTTCTACTCTAATCACCTTCACGTAACCTCCTTTCATAGGAGGTTAACATCTTCGATAAACAAATCGTCATCATCAGATAAAGATAGGCGATAAAAAACAATGGCGTTGTGGGATCATACGTAATATTCCGGATCTTCATAGCAGCTCTGGTTAAATCATCAATAGCAATATAGCCCGCAACAGATGTCTCCTTGAGCAAAACAATAAATTCATTTCCTAGTGCAGGTAATATATTCTTAATCGCCTGCGGTACGATCACTTTAATCATAGCTTGGCGATAGGATAACCCCAAAGAACGGGCTGCTTCCATCTGTCCCCGATCCACCGCTAAGATACCGGCACGAATAATCTCCGATACATAAGCGCCACTGTTGATGCCGAAAGCAATCATCGCTGTTACAATAGCGGGGAAAATAGCCTTGATGATGATAAAGTAGATGATAATCAACTGCACGATAACAGGAGTGCCACGAATAATAGTTACATACAAATCAGCTATTGAGGAGACAACCGGGATGCGGTTGATTCGGGATATGGCAACTAAAAGACCAATGCCAAGGCCTATTATAGCGGCAAAAAATGTCAACTCCAAAGAAACGCCCAAACCTTTCAGCAAAAGAATAAACCGGTCTTCTTTTACAAAGGTTCCAAACACACCGTTGCTTAAGGTTTGTAATAAATCATAATACCAAACCATGGCTTCCTCCAAAAACGCATGGCCTAAAATTTAGGCCATGCGTTTATTTAGTATCCTATCTAACAAAAAACATCTTAAGTCAAAGAAGCGCTGTATTTATCAATAATGGCTTGAACCGTACCGTCATCGATTAATTCCTGCAAGGCTCCGTTAACTTTGTCATAAAGTTCTGTATTGTCTTTTTTGATGGCAAAGGCATATTTTTCAGCGGCAAACAAGCCTTCCTGTAATTTTAAATTGCTGTTTTTCGCAGCAAAGGAATTGGCCGGGAAATTATCCATGATTACAGCATCGACTGTTCCGTTTTCTAAAGCGGAAATGGCTTCAGAAAAAGCAGTGAAAGCACTGACTTTTGCGTCTTTAATTAAACTGGCCTCATCGTTCCCAGTTGTACCGGCCTGCACGCCAATTTTTTTACCTTCCAAATCAGCGATCGTTTGAATTGTATCATTGGTGTTGAGGAGCACTACGGTTTGTGAAGCATTAAAATATGAGACGGTAAAATCAGCTTGTTTTTCGCGCTCCGGCTTGATCGACATTCCGGCAGCTATAAAATCAACGGTGCCGGCATCCAAAGCATCCAGTAAAGAATCAAAATTCATATCGGCAATTTCCAGCTGCATTCCCAATTTTTCAGCAATTTTTTGAGATATTTCCACATCGATCCCAAGATAATTATCCCCTTCTTTGTATTCGAAGGGCGCAAAGCCAGCTTCTGTTCCCATTTTTAATACGGTGCTGGTCGTATCGGTATTGCCACCGCAACCGCTTAATACCAATGCACCCAAAACAAAACATACTATCAATCCAAGAACAAGTGTCTTTTTCATTGATATCCCCCTATCTTAATTTTATAATCATAATTTATGTAAATTCACTAAGATATGTTTATTATAGTAGGATTACTAATAAATTACAAGATGATTATTGATTTGACGGGTTTTATTTGTTGCAACTATAAAGCCACTCAATTTGGATATGGTACTTTTTTCTAACATTTATTGTATATTAATATTTACTACATAAAAATTGCTCCAACTCAGAATGAAACACAAGAACAAGTTGCTTATTTCCCCCACATATGTATAAACCAATTTATGAACCGATACTTGTTTTCTCAATCAGGTGAGCAAAATCCGTTAAGCTTAGATTTTGCGAGATATTTAAACGGGGTAACTGTAAAAACAGGCTCCCCTGATCGACATACCCTTTCTTTATGGTCACAGCTATATCAAACCCGCTATAGGCAACAAGGTCTGATATGGTTTGATTACATTTTCCATACGGATAGGCAAAATAGGTAGGATTCACCCCTAATTCTGTCAACATGACCTGCCTTGATTTGAGCAAATCGTCTAAAATCCTTTTTTTATACTCTTCTTCTGTCTCGCCACGATTTGTCTTAGCACTTGTATTCGAAGTACTGCCCCAAATATCTCTCTTGAACTTATCATGACTGTCATAGGTATGCGATCCAAACTCAATCAGACCGCTTTGCAGCATTTCTCTTGCCTCATCGAAAGTTAAATGACTATGGCGGGCAGGATGATATTCCGTTAGCGCTTCCTCGGAATCCCTGAGTTGGGTAGGCCGCACCACAATGGCTATGTTGGCTTTTAGTCCAAATTCTTTTAAAATAGGGTACGCGTAGATATAATTGCTTTCATAGCCATCATCAAAGCTAATGACAACTACCTTATCCTGTCTTTCTTTTTGCTCTGCCAAATAGTTTTTTAATTCGCTCATAAAAATAGTCTTATATCCGTTTTGCGCCAAATAGTGCATCTGCTCTTCAAAATGTGAAACGGATAAAACAGAATTATTCCATAAGGTGATGCTATCAGAGCCTTCTAAAACCAAGTGGTAATACATTAGGATCGGAATTTCCGTTTCAGCAAAAATAGGCTGACTGCCCAACAGTATCAACCCGATAAAAATGATTATAGATATCAATAACTGCTTCCATTTCATCTTATGTATCCCTTATTTTAAAATCTTATTTAATGTCCGCTGAACAAATCAAAAACGGAAGGAAATTGAAGAATGCATGAACATTCTTGCTATTTCTGACGTTTTTGATTCATCCAAATGCAAGGTTTTTAAGGATAGTATCTTAAAATCCTTGCATTTGGATTGGCGCTTTTTTTAAAGCGCCGGTTCATCGAGACATCAAAGAGTGCTGGAACCGATTGAAAACAGCTTGTTTTCAATCGGTTGCGCGGCTTTTGTCGCGATAACAAACCAAAAATCGGTTTGTTCAGCAGACACTATTTATAATAGTATATAGCATGGCATAAGTAAAATCTATATATCATCTTATTCTAATAAAAAAGCGCATCCAAAAGATGCGCTTTTTTATTATACTTTTTATAACCTGATCATTTTATAAACCTACGCTTTGGTAGCTTTAAAACCAATACACTGGATAAGGTGGATTCAATTTACGATAAAATCTGCTGTCCTGTATAAAGCTGGTAATAGCGGCCTTCTTGCGTAAGAAGATCCTCATGGTCGCCACGTTCTATGATCTCACCGTCTTCTAAAACAAGGATGGCTTTCGAGTTGCGTACCGTGGAAAGACGGTGCGCTATCACAAACACGGTGCGACCTTCCATCAATGCATCCATACCACGTTCAATCAGGCGTTCCGTTCTGGTATCAATCGAGCTTGTTGCTTCATCCAGAATCATCACAGGTGGGTCGGCTACAGCCGCGCGGGCAATAGCCAGAAGCTGCTTTTGTCCCTGAGATAAATTGGCACCGTCCCCGGTAATGACTGTATCGTAGCCTTGAGGCAAACGTCGGATAAACGAATGGGCGCTGGCTGTTTTTGCCGCTTCGATACATTCTTCATCTGTGGCATCAAGCCTGCCATAGCGGATATTTTCCATCACAGTACCGGTGAACAAATGCGTATCCTGCAAAACCATTCCCAAAGAACGGCGCAGATCATCTTTTTTGATCTCGTTGATATTGATGCCGTCATAAGTGATTTTACCCTGCCAAATATCATAAAAACGGTTTGCCAGATTGGTGATAGTGGTTTTTCCGGCGCCCGTGGAACCCACTAAGGCTATTTTTTGCCCAGGTTTGGCAAAAAGCGAGATATTCTTTAGGACAGGTTTATCTTTTTGATAGCCAAAAACCACATCCTCAAAACGAACGTCACCATTGACTTCTATAAATTGAATCGTACCATCAGCCAAAATCGATTTCCAAGCCCAGATGGTTTCGGCAGTCCTTTGCGGCGCTTGTTGCAGACATCCTTCCTCATCTTTGGTCGCCGGAACCATAACTACAGTCCCCCGATCGACTTCCGGTTTTTCATTCATGACTTCAAAGATACGCTCGGCACCTGCCATCGCCGCCAAAACGACATTGATCTGGTTGGTGATCTGCATGATCGGTTGACCGGCGTAACGTGAGTATTGCAAAAACGCTGCCAAAGAACCGATGTCGAACCCGCGGGTTACGGCTAAAACACCACCGAAAACGGCCGTTGCCGCATAGGAAACATTATTTAAGTTGACCATGATGGGCATGATGATACCGGCGAAGATATTGGCGCTGGTGGCTGATTTTTGAAATTTTTGATTGAGTTCTACAAATTGATCTTTGGCCGCATCTTCGTGATTAAATGCCTTAACGACCTTTAAACCCTCAACCATCTCTTCTATATAGCCGTTTGCAATCCCTAGGTTTTTCTGCTGCTCCTGGAAATAATGGCGGCTTCGGGTGCCGATCTTAGCGGAAGCGATAAACATCACAAGAATGACAACCGCTGTGATGGCAAAAAGGATGGGGCTTAAAACCAACATCATAACGACCGTACCGACAAACATCACAATACTGGAGAGCAACTGCACCAAGCTTTGTTCCAATGCCATCTGTACATTATCCATATCATTGGTAAAACGGCTCATGAGCTCGCCATGGGTATGGGAGTCAAAGTAACGCAATGGCAGATCCTGCAAGCGGTCAAACAAATCCCGGCGAATCGTGTTGACCGTTGTATTGGCGATCCGAATCATAAAACGGTTTTGAAAAAAAATGGCAACCACCCCCGCCAAATAAATCAAGCCCAACACCAAAACGCCCCCGGCAAGACCTTTAAAGTCTCCAGGTAAGATATAATTGTTGATCAACGGTTTCAGCATGTAGGAACCGGCCAAGGTACTGACGGTACTGACTAACATCAAAACCATTACTATGATCAAAAGCCAGATTCTTTTACGCAGATATCCAAGCAAGCGGAGGACTGTTTTTTTTGTATCTTTCGGTCTTTGAAAAGCCGATACCATCGACCCTCCGGGGCCAAAACCTCCACCACGGTTTGGTGAACTGTTTTTTTCCTGCGCCATTAGGCTGACACCTCCTCTTGCTGAGAAGTAATGATTTCTCGATAGATACTATTGGATAGCAAAAGCTCTTCGTGGGTTCCGAAGCCGACAATCTTGCCGTCATCAAAAACGATAATTTTATCGGCCGAGCGGACAGACATGATGCGCTGAGCGATAATGAACACGGTTGTGTGGGAAAAGTTATGATAAAAAGATTCCCGGATTTTTGACTCCGTTGCAGAGTCGACCGCACTGGTACTGTCATCTAAAATCAATATCTCTGGTTTTTTGAGCATAGCGCGCGCAATACATAATCGTTGCTTTTGGCCTCCGGAAAAGTTTGTTCCACCCTGCTCCACATGTGATTCATATTGCTCGGGTAAGCTTGAAATAAAATCATCGATCTGGGCGTCTTTGCATATTTCCCGAATCTCTTCGTCGGTTGCTTTCGGATTACCCCAACGTAAGTTCTCTGCTATAGTCCCGCTGAACAAGACGTTGTTTTGCAGAACCATCCCTATTTTTTGCCTTAAAGCAGCCAGCGGATAGTCACGAACATCGACATCGTCAACCTGCACCTTTCCCGAAGTCACATCGTAAAATCGGGGAATCAGATTAACCAGTGTGGATTTACCCGTGCCTGTGCCGCCGATGATGCCGATGACTTCCCCTGGCTCGGCGACAAAAGAAACATCTTGTAAAACCGCATCGCCTGCCCCTTCCGTTGCATATTTGAAAGAGACATTGCAAAATTCAACTTTACCCCTAACTTTTGAATCCAAGACCTGTTCGATTTGCATAATGGACGCATCTTGAATATCGGGCTGGGTTTCCAAGACCTCCAATACACGTTCGCCGCAAGCCTTTGCCCTACTCAAGAACAAGAAGATCATGGCGATCATCATCAGGCTGATCATAATTTGCATGATATAACTGATAAAACCCATCAACTCACCGGTGCCTAAAACCTGGGTACCGACCATTTTTCCGCCGAACCAGATCACGGCCAGCGTCGCGCCGTTTAAGACGAGCATCATGATGGGCATGATGATGATGATATTGTTGGAGGCTTTCATTGCAGCCTGCATCAATTCATCATTGGATTTTTTGAATTTGGTTTTTTCAAACACCATCCGGACAAAGGATTTTACCACACGGATGGCAATCAGGTTTTCCTGAACCGTACTGTTTAAACCGTCGATCTTCTTTTGCATAACGGCATACAATTTATTGCCTCTCTTCATGATGATTACAATGGCGACGGCCAGAATAGGTAAGGCAAACATCAAGATCAAAGCCAGCTGTCCATTGATGGAAACAGCCAGGATCAAAGCACAGACCAGCATAATGGGTGCACGGATCAATAGGCGCAAAGACATCATTAATGTATTCTGCAAGACGTTCACATCATTGGTCAGTCGTGTGACCAATGATGCCGTACTGAAACGGTCGATATTGGCAAAAGAAAACGTCTGGATTTTATAAAACAAAGACTGTCTGATATTTGCGGCAAATCCCTGGCTGGAAATGGATGTGCAGATGATATTAACAGAGCCGAAGACAATGGCGGCAACAGCCAAAACAATCATGATGATGCCAATATGCCAGATATAAGTCAAATCCATATTCGCGATGCCGATATCCACGATTCTAGCCATCAACAAAGGCATAGACAGTTCACAGATCACCTCCAAAACAACAAAGATGGGACCGATAAAAACATATTTTTTATATTGTTGAATATATGACAAAATTTTTCTAACCAAGCCCAATGCTCCCTTCCGCTTGTTTTTTGGGTATCTTATTGATATTTATTTAAATTAGTGAGTTGATTTTTTAAGATAGAATCGGGCGTATTAGCGCCCATCTTCGATAAATTCTTGCAAAGCCGCAACAAATATCCGGCTAACTCTTTTTTTTCTTCTTCCGAAAAGTCTTGGAACAAACCTTGATTCACCAGGTCAAAAATTTCATGACACTGCGATACTGCCATTTTTCCTTTGGGCGTAATTTTAATACATTTGCAACGCAGATCATTTTCATCTTCGTATTTCTGGATTAAACTGAGCCGTTCCAACGATTTTAAAGAATTGGTCACAGCCGCGGGACTAACGCCCATATGATCGGCTAAAAACTTTAAATTAACCGTTTCGTTTTGCTCATCCAATCTCGATAAGAACAAAAGAAGCATCGGATGGCCGATTTGCAATCCCCTCTTATTCATTTGGTATTGAAGTACATGATGATGCATGCGGTGGTAATTCATAAGCAATACTTCTACCGATAAAGGTTCATATTTTGAATTCATTTCATCACCCCAAAATTTAATTAACCCATTAACTATTAACCTATTATGCATTATAGTTCTAACAAATAAAAATGTCAAGTAAAAAAAGAGCACGTTATAGGTGCTCTTTTAAAAAAATTCCTTGATAAAGCTAACTGTAAATAATTATTTAAGCAAAAATGATTTGCCCATTTCTTTGGAACGGTCGCTTGCCGCTTTGATCCCAGCCAACATGGCTTCATAAAAATGATTTTGTGTCATCGCCTTCAAACCGGCTTCCGTCGTTCCCTTCGCGGACGTGATTTTTTTACGCATAGCGCCCGGAGTTTCGTCACATTGGCTCAATAAAACAGCAGAGCCGAGTAATGTTTGTTTTGCTAACGCCAAAGCCGTTGCTTCATCCAAGCCCTCGCGGCAAGCCCCTTCCACCATCGCTTCCAACAGATAATAAATATAGGCCGGCCCGCTGCCCGATAAAGCCGTCACAGCATCCAAATCTTCTTCATTGACCTGCTTGATCACACCCAACGGAGCAAAAATCTCTTCTGTAATGGCCGCAGTTTGATCATTGGCATGTTTGCCCCGGCAATAAGCCACGGCACCCTTCCCCACCGCCAAAGGTAGATTGGGCATGGTACGGATCACGGCAACCCCTACGGGTAAAATTGCTTCAAAAACAGCAAGCGGTACGCCAGCTAAGATAGAAATCACGGTTTGTCCGGCATGAAAACCGTCCTGATACAACTTAAGCGCATCGGAAAGATTCTGCGGTTTAAAGCCTAAAATCACAATTTCGGCCTCTTTTAAATCGGTTGCTTCCTTGAAGGCGATGCCGCATTCTTCCGCCAGCGTTTTACCGCCAGTCACATCGATGGGATTAATGACAAAAAGGTTTTCTTTGAGACAAACACCGGAGCCAACAATACCACGCAGGATCGCTCCCGCCATATGGCCGCTGCCTAAAAATGCTATTTTTTGATTGATCAATTCAACCACCCTCGCTCAAGTTTATTTTCTGATCTGACCATTGCCATAAACCAGGTATTTATAACTGGTCAACTCCGGCAACCCCATAGGACCCCTGGCATGCAGTTTTTGCGTGCTGATCCCTATTTCCGCACCGAAGCCGTATTCAAATCCGTCAGTAAAACGTGTTGAAGCATTGTAGTTTACAGCAGCCGCATCAACCATACACATAAAACGTACGGCGTTTTGCTGATTTTGTGTAACGATGGCTTCGGTATGTTTGGTACCATAGCAGTTGATATGACGGATAGCCTCATCCACGTTGTCAACTAATTTAACAGCCATGACTAAAGCTAAAAACTCCGTACCCCAGTCTTCTTCCGTTGCCAGTAGCAAATCGGGCCGCAGCTCATGCAGGCCGGAACAAACTCGAAGCTCTACCCCTTGATCTCTCAAAGCCTTCAAAACAGCCAGAATGTTATCTTTTCCCCAATCCTTATGGATCAAAAGCGTTTCTGCCGCATTGCAAACAGCGGGGCGATGGGTTTTGGCATTGACGGTTAAAGGAATAGCCATAGCGGGATCTGCGCTTTCGTCAATAAAAACGTGGCAGTTGCCAACCCCAGTTTCCAAAACGGGAACCGTGGAATTTTCTAAAACGTTACGAATCAGGTCGGCCCCTCCGCGCGGAATCAAGACATCCAGGTACTGATTGAGTTTCATCATCTGCATAACTGCATGATGATCCACACTCTCGATTAACTGCACAGCATCCACAGAAACTTTTGTTTTTGTTAACGCTTCATGGATCACGGCTACCAATGCTTTATTAGAAGCGAGAGCCGATGAGCTGCCCCGTAAAATAATAGCATTACCGGTCTTCAAAGCCAGTGATACCGAATCCACGGTCACATTGGGGCGAGCTTCGTAAATCATGCCGATCACACCCAAAGGAACCCTAATTTTATCAATTACCAGGCCATTGGGGCGCACTGCATGGGAAAGGACTTCTCCAACCGGGTCTTCTAAACCGACCACTTGCCGCACTCCAGCTACCATATCAGCGACTCTTTTTGCCGATAAAGACAAGCGGTCAAGGATCGCCTGTGACATGCCGAATTTTTTGCCCTTTTGCACATCTTGCTCATTCGCTATTAAAATTGTGTCCGATTTTTCTGCCAACAAGGCGGCGATGGACGCTAAAGCCTCGTTTTTTTCTTCCGCGCTTAATAAAGATAAAGGCAAAGAAGCAATTTTTGCCCGTTGGGCTTTATTAATTACTTCATTATTATTGTTGTCTATGTTGTCCATTGCCATATCGATACTCCTTTTTAAAAAATATGTCTAACCTTCATTTGTACCGTTGAGCTTTTTTAAACTGATCCAGTTATCACGGTGGATCACTTCTGTCTTCGGTTTTTGGGTATGGTACTTATCCAAACTGGCGTCTATTCTTAACTTGCCCAAATTTTCTATTTCGGCTGATTTTAATCCTTTGATTCTTTCCAGATCAGTGCAGGAGTAATTGCAGATTCCCTTACCGATATCATTGCCGCACAAATCACGAACCTTTACGACATCATTGGCTTCAAATTTCCCTTCGATGGTAACGATACCAGAAGGAAGCAGGCTTTTACCCTTATTTTTTAGGGCATCCACCGCTCCCTCATCGATATAAATAATCCCTTTTGAGGGAGAATAAAAGGCCATCCATTGCAATTTTGTGTTGAGGTTATTAGCAGCAGCTTTAAAATAGGTCCCTTGAACCGTACCATTGGCTGCCTTAATAATGCTGTCCTCTTCTTGTGACGAACAAATCAGTACCGGAACCCCCGCCATCACAGAAATATGCGCGGCGGACAATTTTGACTTCATGCCACCTATGGCGTTGCTATTGGTCGCACTACCAGCCAACGCCTCAATCTGAGGGGTGATCTCCTCCACCACATCAATACGTCTTGCCTGAGTATCTATCTTTGGGTCGGCCGTATAAAGACCGTCGATATCAGTCAATAATACCAGTAAATCCGCATGCACTAAGGCAGCGACGCGGGCAGAAAGCGTATCATTATCACCAAATTTCAATTCCTCGATGGAGATGGTATCGTTTTCATTAATAATCGGTACCGCGCTTTTTTTAAGTAAAATCAAAAGCGAGTTAAAAATATTTTGATACCGTCTTTTATCGGTAAAGTCGCCTCGGGTTAAAAGTATTTGAGCGCAGACATGCCCATACTCCAAAAAGGCTTTGTTGTACTCTTCCATCAAAATCCCCTGCCCCACAGCAGCGCAGGCTTGCTTAGCCGGGATGGTCTTCGGTCTTTCCCGATATCCCAATTGTCGAAAACCCGCAGCGATAGAGCCAGATGTCACAATAATGACATGGTGCCCTTCTTTCTTTAAGGCCGCAACTTGTCTAACGATATTTTTGATTTTATCCGTATGGATTTCTCCGTTATCCCATGTTAAGGAGCTGGTGCCAATTTTGACCACGATCAGGCTTTTATTCAATTGTTCCATCTGACACCTCCAAAATTTTAAATGCAAAATTAAAAATAGCAACTGCTCCTTAAAAAGGACGAATCAGTTGCTCCGCGGTACCACCTTTATTCGCAGGAAACTTATCCTGCCTTATATCCCGATAACGGAGGAGACCGTTCAATTCATCATTGACACTCACAGGCGGGTTCAAAAACAGCGCCGTTGAGATCTCACAGCTTATAATCTCATTCTCTGACCGGACACTTATTTTTTACTATTCCTGCTCTACGCTTTTGTTATCCACTTAAAAAAATCATAGCATGGAACGGTAACGAAGTCAATGTTTTCGTGAACGGTAGATTTTATCTTTTCAATTATGTATAATAAACGTATGATACGATTCAATCCTACAATTTGTCTGTTAATTTATGATAACATCATTAAATATATCTGACATAATCTATATTTGATATATTGCAGTAATTATAAAAAAGGAGGTGGCATGTATTAAAAATATGTTTTTTTGGGACAGGAAGATCTATTCCTATCTCATGAAGATGTGGGGCAACAAATATTTAGACCGGATCATGCCACTGGTTACACTTTTGGGTGACGGTGGATTCATTTGGATTTGCATTACCGTCACCTTATTCTTTTGGCCGCAATACCGCTCAATTGCTATTATGACTGCCGTTTCTATTATGATTTCCCTGCTCTTGGGCAACTTTTTGATCAAGAATCTGGTTCGTAGGCCCCGGCCGTTTACCACAACGCAACAATTTGAACTATTGATCAAAATCCCACCCGGTTATTCCTTTCCTTCCTCCCACACGGCTGTTTCCTTCGCCGCAGCCGGAGTATTGGCAAGGCTTGGCCTTTGGCAGGCAATCGTTGCTTTTGTGATCGCTTTTTTAATTGGTCTTTCCCGGATATACCTGAGAGTCCATTATCCTCTGGATATTCTGGTAGGAATCATCTTAGGCCTGCTGTGTTCCGCTATCGTTCAATACGTATTTCTTTCGTATAACCTATTTTAACCGCTGATTTCAATTTAAAAAACCAAAGCCTTTCCGTACATTCATACGGAAGGGCTTTTTTTATCCTTAATTGGTTTAGAGAGGCAACTATCTGGATAAAATCGCAACAGCTTCTAATGCTTTTTCAACTTCTTGCGGCGTGTTTTCATGTCCAAAAGAAAAACGCACGGTTCCTTGGGGAAATGTTTGTAAGGTTTTATGTGCATTGGGCGCACAATGCATGCCGCAACGCGTCATCATGCCGTAGTCTGATTCCAGACGGTATGTGATTTCCCCGTTGTCTTTACCGATAAAATCCAAAGATACCACGGCAACCCTGTCTTTGATATCTTTTCGGCCTACAATACGCAGATTCGGAAGCAGAGAAACGCCATCTAAAAAGACTTTCGTCAGCTGCAGTTCTTTTTTGTGAATTGGCCCCAAGCCGTATTCTTTGAGATACTGCAAGGCAGCATTCAAGCCAAAGATACCGGGAATGTTCATGGTTCCTGACTCAAACTTGTCCGGCAGGTGATCGGGCATTTCTTCTAAATCAGAAACACTACCCGTACCACCGGCAATCAGAGACGTAATTTGAGCGGCAAAATCGTTGGTTAGTAAAAATCCCCCGATCCCCTGTGGCCCCAATAATCCCTTATGACCCGTAAATGTCAAAGCCGAAAGGTTGCAGGCTTTAAAATCGATATCGATTGAACCAGCCGTTTGCGCGCTGTCCACGACAAATGGAATTTGGTAGTCTTTACAAATACGGCCGACATCCGCAATGGGCAACACCGTACCGCAGACATTAGAGGCATGCGTGAGTAAAACCAAACGCGTATTGGGTTTTATCAGTGGCAAGATGGCGTTGGGATCCATGTTCCCATCCGAATCGCAAAAAATGCGGTCAAACGAAACACCGACCTTTTGCATCTGCACCAAAGGACGCATAACGGAATTATGCTCGAGCGATGATACAATACAATGATCCCCGGGCTTTAAAAAACCCTTAACGATATCGTTCAACGAATAGGTGATGCTGGGCGTAAAAACCACATTAGCGCAAGAAGCAACGGAATCAAAATGAAACAATTGGGACAAGAGTTCTCTGGTCTCTAAAACAACACCGGCTGCGGTCACCGCATCCTGGTAGCTGGATCGGTTGATGTTGCAGCCTATCTCATCAAGATAATGACTGATAGCTTTGGCCACGCCGGGCGCTTTTGGGTATGACGTTGCGGCGTTGTCAAAATAGATTTTATCCATATTATAGGCTCCTAACCTAATTTATTTATGCCTTTGTTAGATTGTAACACAATTAAAAGATGATGGAAATATGATAAAATTATTTTTGGTTTATGCATTTAAGATAAATTTTATTGATTTTACGGCTAAATTTTTATTCTATATAATAGTTTTTAGAAGCAATTTTCTTATATTTTATATAAACAAAGGGAGGACAAAAATGAAAAGCAAAAAACTGATTATTTTAGTAGGAGCCATCTTGGGGATTGCCGCTGTTCTTTTAGTCAAATTTGGCAACCCGGGCAATATGGGCTTTTGTATCGCCTGCTTTTTGCGTGACATCGCCGGTTCTGTCGGCTTGCACCAGGCCGCAGTTGTCCAGTATGCCAGACCGGAAATCATTGGGCTCATCTTAGGCGGCATGATTATGGCGCTCGCCGGCAGGGAATTCAAATCACGGGGCGGCTCTTCACCCTTCACGCGTTTTATCTTAGGGTTTGTCGTCATGGTCGGTGCGTTAATGTTTTTAGGCTGCCCTTTGAGAATGATGCTTCGCATCGGCGGCGGAGATCTCAACGCCATTGTCGGATTAATCGGTTTTATTGGCGGTATTTTGCTTGGTATCGTATTTTTAAATCGCGGTTTTACACTGCAAAGGACTTATAAATTACATAAAATAGAAGGGTTTCTTTTTCCCGGTGTTATGGTTGCCTTACTCGTCATCTTGATCGTGATTCCAACCTTATTGATCTTCAGCACGGAGGGCCCCGGATCCATGCATGCTCCCATCCTGCTTTCTTTAGTCGCAGGCTTAGTGGTTGGCGCATTGGCCCAAAAAAGCCGTCTCTGCACAATGGGCGCTGTACGTGATGTTTTTTTGTTCAAAGATTATTATCTTTTGACCGGTTTTGTCACCATTATTGTTGTGGCGATCATCGGCAATCTAATAACCGGAACTTTTTCCCTCGGTTTCGCCGATCAACCGGTTGCCCATACCGATGGATTATGGAATTTCTTAGGCATGGCCTTAGTCGGCTTTGCTTCTGCTTTATTGGGTGGCTGCCCGCTTCGTCAGCTGATCCTTTCCGCTGAAGGCAATATCGACTCCGTCATTACTACCGTCGGTATGATCGCAGGCGCTGCAATTTGCCACAATTTCGGTCTCGCATCCTCTGCCAAAGGAGCTACTTTTAACGGACAGGTCGCAGTTATCATCGGATTTATCGTCGTTTTTATCATCGCTTTTACCAATTTGCAAAAAAAGAAAAAGGAGGGTGCGGCTAATGAGTAATCAAATTGATGTAAGGGGTCTTTCCTGCCCCCAACCCGTATTATTAACCAAAAAGGCTCTGGCTGATAACCCCGAAAAATTACAAATCGTTGCCGATAATGATGTCGCCGTTGAAAACATCTCTTACTTTTGTAAAAAACAAGGGTATAAAATTGATGTTACAGAAGATGGTGAGGAATACCAGATAATAGTATCCAAATAAAGAATGGGTGATATTAGTAAATGGATAATATGGATTATATCGTAACTTTTTATAATCATTTTGGCGCTGTCAAGTTCCATCGTGACTTAATAAAACAAAACATATTTGCCAAGACAATGCCTGTTCCACGTAAATTAAGCTCAAGCTGCGGGACCTGTGTGCAATTTACTGCGGATAAAGATATTTCTTATTTTCAGCCTTATCTTCTTCCGGAAGAAATTGAAAAAATTTTTAGTGTACAAGGGGAAGGACAATACCAATTAATCAAGGAATATGATGATTAAACAGCTATAATAAAACACCCGCTCATTGACAGCGGGTGTTTTATTATCTAAATTTTACTTAACCAAAATTTATAAGCGAGCAACCTTGGTATCAATCGCAGCCTGGGAAACAGCTTTGGCAACCTCTGCCACCACCCGGACATCAAAAGGAGCCGGAATAATATATTCGGGTGACAACTCCTCATCAGTAATCAAAGAAGCGATGGCATAAGCTGCAGCGACTTTCATCTCTTCATTGATAGTGGCAGCACGGACATCCAACGCCCCACGAAAGATCCCTGGAAAGGCCAAAACATTATTGATCTGGTTGGGATAATCGGAGCGTCCGGTGCCGACAACAGCTGCACCGGCGGCCACGGCGTCTTCATACATGATTTCCGGAACAGGGTTGGCCATGGATAAAATGATGGCGTCCTTTGCCATTGTCTGTACCATATCCGATGTTACAAGACCCGGTGCGGAAACCCCGACAAAAATATCGGCACCAACCAAAACATCGCAAAGTTGTCCCTGTTTTTTATTTTTGTTGGTCATGGTGGCAATTTCTTCCATCTCATATGAAAGTCCTTTTGCTCCCTCACAGATAGCACCGAATTTATCTACCATAATCATATCCTTGAGACCCATTTGGCTTAATAACTTCATAACGGCGGTACCGGCCGAACCGGCGCCGCAGATAACGGCTGTTGCATCGGAAACTTCCTTTTTTACCACTTTTAAAGCGTTAAGAACAGCCGCAAAAACCACAACGGCGGTTCCGTGCTGGTCGTCATGGAATACCGGAATATCGCAGACTTCTTTGAGTTTGCGCTCGATTTCAAAACAACGCGGCGCCGAAATATCTTCTAAGTTGATGCCGCCGAAACTCCCCGCAAGCAGGGAGACCGTTTTGACGATTTCGTCCACATCTTTGGAACGGACGCAAAGCGGAAAAGCGTCGATGTCTGCAAAGGTTTTGAAAAGAACACATTTACCTTCCATGACGGGCATTCCGGCTTCGGGACCGATATCTCCCAACCCCAAAACGGCGGTACCGTCGGTCACTACGGCAACCAAATTTGCGCGACGCGTATAAGTATAGGACAAATTGACATCGTCTTTGATAGCCAGACAGGGTTCCGCTACGCCGGGCGTATAAGCGATGCTCAATTCCTCTTTATTGGTAACGGGCACACGACTTGACACTTCGATCTTGCCCTGCCATTCTTTATGCTTTGCCAAAGCCAGCTGTTTTTTATCCACGGATTAAAAGACCTCCTTGATTTAAAAAGATTTACAACACAATCCAAATTATTTTAGCATAAAAACCCAGAAGAATCAAATAATCCTTATATCTACACTGTCTATTTTTAAGGATAAAAGATATCCACTCTTTAAAAGAACCCATTTGATGACAGGCGCTTGTTTTTATGGTATAGTAATGATGTTTCAATGATGATTCTATCTGCTTTTGGCCATAATGGGATCAATTTATCACATCTTATTAATTTGACAAAGGAAACGCGAACATGTTATTTTCCAGCACGATATTTCTCTTCGCTTTTTTACCGGCCGTCCTCGCTATTTATTACATTCTGCCTAAAAAGATCGTGGTAAAAAATATCTTTCTTTTACTCGCCAGTCTATTTTTTTATGCCTGGGGAGAGCCAAAGTTTGTTTTGGTGATGATACTCTCGATTTTTTGCAACTATATCTTTGGGATATTAGTCGACCGTTATCAGCATAATCCGGGCAAAGAAAAGCTTTGTATCGTCTTGATGCTCGTCGTCAATTTGGGGCTCCTCTTTCTCTTTAAATATACGATGTTTACGCTCACCACTGCCAACTCGCTGTTTGGCGCCGATTACAATATTCCAACGATCATCCTACCTCTTGGTATCTCCTTTTTTACGTTTCACGCCATCTCATACGTACTTGATATTCATCGCGGCAAGGTCGCCGTCCAAAAAAATCCATTTTACGTCGGCCTTTATATTTCCTTTTTCCCTCAATTGATTGCCGGCCCCATCGTCCGCTATCATGATATCGCCGATCAGATCATGGATCGCAAGGTAACTATGAACGGATTTTCCGAGGGTGTCTGTCGCTTTATTCTGGGTTTATCTAAAAAGGTATTGATCGCAAACAACGTAGCCGTTGTCGCCGACAAAGCGTTCAATATGCCTTCGGCTGAACTAACATTATCCATGGCCTGGCTCGGGGTTATTGCCTATACGCTACAAATCTTCTTTGATTTTTCCGGTTATTCCGATATGGCCATCGGTTTGGGTAAAATGTTCGGCTTTCAATTTAAAGAGAACTTCAACTACCCCTATATTTCCAATTCCATCTCAGATTTTTGGCGGCGATGGCATATTTCTTTGGGTAGCTGGTTCCGCGATTATCTCTATATCCCCCTGGGCGGCAGCCGTGTCTCAAGTAACGGACGCTTGGTGCTTAACTTATTGATTGTCTGGGGCTTGACCGGTCTGTGGCATGGCGCCAATTGGACTTTTATCCTATGGGGACTCTTATATTTTGTTTTTATCACATTAGAAAAGTTGACCGGGTTTGAAAAAAAATCCTTCGGTTTAATAAGACAAGGATTAAGCCATATTTATGTTCTTCTGATTGTGATGCTTGGCTGGGTCTTTTTCCGCTCCGATACCCTTGCAACGGCAGTCTCCTATCTTGCTACCATGTTCCATTTTGACGGGCATATCATTAGTAACAATATGTTTATCTTATATCTAAAAGAATATTGGATCTATTTTGCCATCGGTATCCTCATTTCTATGCCGGTAGCAAAAAAACTTTCCGCAAAAATCCAGTCTCTGCAACCGCACCTGCAAAAAACTTTTCAGGTATTGATTCCCGTTTGTTATTTTCTCCTTTTGCTCCTGGCCGTATCCTTCATCGCCAAGGATGCTTACAATCCGTTTATTTATTTTAATTTCTAAGGAGCACCTGCTTTTATGAATAAAAAAACCAAACAAACAAATTCAGATAAAGCTCTCAGCAAAATACCCATCGCTGTGATTTTTTTGGCCTTTATCTTTCTTTTTGGTATTGCGACCTCGGGCAAAGTCTTGTATCATGCTGTAACAGAAAATCAATATGCAGCATCGGACTTAGTCGACCCGGCGCAAACCAAGGCTATCATCTCTTACATCGACGACTTATATAACGAAGATATCTGGCAAAAAAATGGGTTCATCAATTACAACGGCGGCTTCCACCGCCTGGCAGGACACCTGGTTATCCGTGATGCCGACCCCAATAATTTGATCGTGAAAACAGCCGATAATCAATTGGTCACTCCATTGGCAAAGTATGATGTCACACCCAAAGCTGAAAATACCAACCTGCTTGCAGATTACTGCGCGGGCAAAAATATCCACTTTTTATATGTACAAGCTCCTACTAAAATCATCCGCAATGTCACGCAATTACCTACAGGGATCACAGATTATGCCAACACTATGATGGACGAGTTCGCAGCATTGCTGCAAGAAAACGATACCGGATATCTGGATTTAAGAACTCTGTCAGATAAACAAACCGAACCTACTACCCTCTTTTTCCGTACCGATCATCACTGGCAGACTAAAACAGCCTTCGCAGCCTTTCAAACCATTACCCAAACCATTGCCCAACAATACGGTATACCTATTGACCAAGGCAAGTTTGATCTTAACAACTATACCGTTGATCATTATGATAAGTGCTTCTTAGGATCACAGGGCCGCCGCGTCGGTAGCCTCTATGACGGCCTGGACGACTACGATTTTATCTATCCTGACTTTGAAACCAACTATACGATCACTTATCAAACCTTTAAAGGAACGGAAGTAAAAACGGGAGATTTCATGACAACGATGGTGATTCAATCCCATCTGAATATGAGTTTGCCGCCTTCAACCAATCGTTATGCCAGTTATTTCGGAGAAGACTACCCTGCCGTCATTATCCAAAATAACCTAGTCGATACCGGCAAAATACTGCTGATCAAGGATTCTTACTCCCTGCCTGTCGCGGCCTTTTTATCCACGACGGTTCATGAGCTATGCATGCTTGATCCAAGATACTATACCGATATGAGCATATTTGATTATATCAATCAATATCAGCCTGACCTGGTGATCCTGATGTACAGTTCTTCTGCATTGAGCGACTTAAGCGTCTTTCAGTTCGATAGTAAATAAAAGGGGGCCATTGTATGCTGTTTAAAGATATTTCTCTCATAGACCAGGACTGTACGATCCATCACAACCAATATGTCGGAGTAAAGGACAACCTGATCGATTATATCGGGATTCAAATGCCAAAACAGCCTGGGCTCTATGGACAGGAATATGATGGAAAAGGCAAACTGCTGATGCCCGGTTTTTTTAACGCCCATGCCCATACCCCCATGGTTTTGATGCGAGGCTACGGAGAAAACCTATCCTTGCAGGACTGGCTCAACACACGCATCTTTCCTTTTGAAAACAAACTGCAAGGCAATGATATTTATTGGGCCACCCTGCTCGGTATCGCAGAGATGCTCAAATTCGGCACCGTATCGGCAACCGATATGTACTTTTTCGGCGAGGATATGGCAAAAGCCATTCTTAAAAGTGGCATGAAATTTAATTTAAGCATGGGAACCACCTGTTTTGATGACCGTGAGCTTATCGATCTAGCTATTTTTCAGGAAGCAAAAGCGCTGTTTGCCGACTATCATGGGGCCAGAGATGGCAAACTGCTGATCGACCTCAGCATACATGCCGAATATACCTCCAATCCCAACATCGTCCGAGGAATCAGCGACTATTGCAAAAAAATCGGCTCCCGCATGCATGTCCACATTTCCGAAACTTTAAGCGAGCATGAGCAATGCAAACAACGCCATAACGGCCAGACTCCTGTTCAATATTTCGAGAGTTTAGGCGTATTTGACAATCCCTCCACAGCCGCCCATTGTGTCTGGGTGGAAGATGGTGACCGGGAGATATTGGCGCGTCATGGAGTAACGGTCGCTACCTGTCCCATCAGCAATTTAAAATTAGCCAGCGGCGTTTGCGACATCCCAAAATTGTTGCAAGCAGGTGTCAATGTGGCCATCGGCACAGACAGCGCAGCCAGCAACAATAATCTGGATATGGTTGAAGAAATGAAGTTCTTTGCCCTGCTTACCAAAGGCAAATATTATGACCCAACTTTGATCATGCCCAAACAAACGATCTATGCCGCAACAGCGGCAGGAGCTAAATCACAGGGCCGGACAATGAGCGGCAGCATCAAAGTAGGCAACTGCGCTGATCTGATTGTCATAAATCTCAATACTCCTCACCTACAGCCCGTGCATGATCTGGCCAATCAAATCGTCTATGCCGCCAATGGCTCCGATGTGGTGTTAACTATGGTAGACGGGAAAGTTCTCTATCAAAACGGTGAATACCTGACCATCGATATCGAAAAGGTCCTCTTTGAGGTAGAAAAATCCAAAAACCGTATCCTGGCTGAATTGGCTTCTCGATAAAAGATACTGTTATCCATAAGAAAAATGTGCTATAATATCTTCAGGGAACATTATTCTACAAAAATAAAAGGAGGCTTTGCATATGGACTGCTGTAAAGAAAATAGGTTTTACCTTTGTAAAATATGTGGCAATCTGATTGGCATGATTCTTTGTTCCGGTGTTGAAGTTCACTGCTGTGGAGAACCCATGACCCAATTGATTCCCAATACAGTTGACGCTTCAAAAGAAAAACATGTCCCTGTGATTACGCAAAATGGCAATACTGTTCACGTCAACATAGGCAGCGCCGATCATCCAATGACCGAAGCACATCATATCCAATGGATCTATCTGGAAACCAAACAGGGCGGCCAACGTAAATGCCTGGCAGTAGACGGAAAACCTGCCGCTGATTTTTGTCTTGCGGGAGATGAGCTCGTCTCTGCTTACGCTTATTGCAACCTGCACGGGCTATGGCAAGCAAAAGTAGAATAATATATGAAAACGAACTTAATCTAGCTTAAAATATAAAAAAGCACAGGCTTCTGTGCTTTTTTTGTTTATTTTTATGATTGATAAAATTTATTTGCCAAAGCGTTCGGTTAATTCTGTCTTGATTTCCTCCACCGTTACGCCGCTCATTTCCATCAGAACCAGAACATGATAGACCAGATCGGAAATTTCATAGATTAACTCACCCTTATCGGGATTTTTAGCGGCTATGATTACCTCCGCCGTTTCTTCCCCCACTTTTTTCAGGATTTTATCGATGCCTTTGTCAAATAAATAATTGGTATAAGAACCTTCTTTGGGATTTTGCCTGCGGTCTTTGATGATCTTGACTAAATCTGTGATCATCTCGGGGCGCATTTCCCCTTTTTCGATCCTGTCGCAAATCTGATTGAAAAAGCAGCTGTATTCCCCTGTATGGCAGGCATTACCCCTCTGAATGACTTCCACCAGCAAAGTATCGCAGTCACAATCATAACGGATGCGTTTAACCTCTTGCACATTGCCCGAAGTTTCGCCTTTATTCCACAGCGATTGCCGGGAACGGCTGTAAAAGCAAGTCTGGCCGCTTTCTAATGTTTTTGCAAGCGACTCTTCGTTCATATAAGCCAGCATCAAAACTTTTTTGGTCCGATACTCCTGGACAATAGCCGGAATCAGACCTTTTTCATCCCATCTTAGCTGTATCAACTTCTCTTTTTCTATCATGGTCAGGCTCCTTTTTTTAGCGGCGCATAGCTACACCGTTTTTTTGCAGATATTCTTTTAATTCTGAGATGGGGATTTCATTAAAATGGAACACCGAGGCCGCCAAAGCAGCGTCAGCGCAGCCTTCCGTTAAGACTTCCAGAAAATCTTCTTTTTTACCCGCTCCGCCGGAAGCAATGACGGGAATATTGACGAGCTTAGAAATAGTGCGGTTGAGCTCAATGTCATACCCATCCTTGATCCCATCGGCGTCGATGCTGTTTAAGACCAGCTCTCCCGCGCCCAGTTGTTCCCCTTTGACAGCCCACTCCACGGCGTCCAGACCTGTATCGATACGGCCACCGTTGCGGTAAACATGCCAGCTATCGCAAAAACGTTTGGCGTCGATGGAAAGCACCACGCATTGGCTGCCGAATTTTAAAGCAGCTTCCGTAATCAGATTGGGGTTTTGTACAGCCGCAGAATTGACGGAAACTTTGTCGGCTCCGGCACGCAATACTTTATTAAAATCATCAATGCTGCGAATGCCTCCGCCTACGGTAAAAGGAATATAAACTTCATAGGCCGTGCGTTCCACGATATCAACAAAAATATCGCGGTTTTCCGAAGCGGCTGTAATATCATAAAATACCAGCTCGTCGGCTCCGTTTAAACTGTATTGTTTGGCGAGCTCCACCGGATCGGAGACATCCTGGACTTCCAAAAATTTTTTGCCTTTTACTACCCTGCCTTTATCTACATCCAGACAGGGAATAATTCTTTTTGTGATCATAAGTAGTTCCTTCTTTATTGTTCGGTACTGATTCGTAATGCAGCGGGTAAATCGATCGTCCCTACATACAATGCTTTGCCGATGATGGCACCATATAGATTCATTCGGGCGAGTTTTTTGACATCATCAACCGTTGTCACACCACCTGAAGCGATGATTTGCCCATTAAATACCTTTTGCATGGCGGCAAGCTCTGCAAAATTAGGGCCGATCATCATGCCGTCCTTAGCAATATCCGTGTAAACAATTGTCTGCAAACCCTTCTGATACAATTTTTGGGCCAGATCGGAGGCTTTGCAATCGCTGACTTTCGTCCAGCCGGAAAGAGCAACATAACCGTCTTTGGCATCCAGAGAAACCACGATCCTCTCCTCATAACGCAAAAGAGCTTCCTCAACAAAGTTTTCGTCTTCCAGTGCACCGGTTCCTAAGATCACTCTTGATATTCCTGCAGATAACAAAATCTCCACATCCTCCATACTGCGGATCCCACCGCCAAGCTGTACAGGGATAGTAAGCGTTTGGACAATCTTTTTGATGACCTGCCGGTTAATCCCCTTCCCTTGTTTGGCACCGTCCAGATCCACAATATGCAGGTACTGGGCACCTTGACTCTGCCATTTTTGAGCCATTTGCAGAGGATCCTGACCAAATACCTCGACTTGGTTAAAATCTCCCTGACGCAAACGGACACATTTACCGTCTTTAATATCGATCGCCGGAAACAGAATCATCGGATCAACTCCCCAAAATTTTTTAACAACTGGATGCCGCAATCGGAGCTTTTTTCCGGATGGAACTGCATACCGATGACATTATCTTTGCGCACTACAGCAGGCACATTGACCCCGTACTCCGCGTAATACACCACATCCTGCCAATCTTGCATCTGCGCATAATACGAGTGGACAAAATAGACAAACTCCCCGGAAGAAATTTGTCTGCCGATCGCATCTTCCCTGTTTTTGATTAAGGCGTTCCAACCCATATGAGGAATCTTGAGACCTGGATCAAACCGTCTGACGCTACCTCCAATTAAGCCCAGTCCGGGCCACTCGCCATCCTCATAACTGACATCAAAAAGCATCTGCATGCCCAAGCAAATCCCTAGAAAGAATTTACCCTTTTTGACATTGTTTTGGATACAGTCGACTAAATCAAGCTTTTGCAGGTTTTCCATGGCTTTGCCAAAAGAACCCACACCTGGCAGGATCATAGCACGGCTTGCGTTAATCACAGCCCGATCCGATGTTAAAACGGTATCCAGGCCAATTTTCTCTAATGCCTTGCTGACGCTCTTAACATTCCCGGCGTCGTAATCAATAATGGCAATCATTGTCAACTCTCCTAGTTTATTTACAGGCAGCCCTTGGTAGAGGGAACCCCTCCACCCTCGATTTTAACGGCTTCTTTTAAGGCTCTGGCCGTACTTTTGAACATAGCCTCGAGGATGTGATGTGTATTTTCACCGTAACAAAGATTGATGTGCAAAGTAATCTTCGCGTTCATGGCAAAGGCTAAAAAGAATTCTTTGGCGATCTCCGTTTCAAAATCACCCACTTTGGGGCTATCATAGCGGGCGTTAAAATACAAATACGGGCGGCCGGAAAGATCCACGACGGCCTGCACCAGTGTTTCATCCATGGGGACAAAAGCATTCCCGAAACGGCAAATACCCGCTTTATCGCCTAGGCATTCGGCAAACGCCTGTCCCAGCACGATACCAATGTCCTCGATGCTGTGATGCGCGTCCACAGCCATATCCCCTTTACAAACCAAATTAAGATCGAATTTGCCATGTTTGGCAAAACTGGTCAGCATATGATCAAAAAATCCGCTGCCGCTTAAGCATTCCGATTGCCCTGTCCCATCCAGATTCAAAAAGATGTTGATATCGGTTTCTGTTGTTTTGCGAGATTTTTTAGCTATTCTGCCTGTTTGCCCATTGGTCATTTCTTTCACTTTTCTTCGCCCCCTTTATTTTTCAAAGCGGATCGCTACGGCATTGGCGTGTGCCGTCAAACCTTCTTTTTGCGCGATTGTGATGATTGCGTCCTTTTCTTTGCTTAAAGCTTCTTTTTGATAATAGATGATGCTGGATTTTTTTTGATAGTCATACACCCCCAAAGGAGAAGCAAACTTAGCCGTTCCCCCTGTTGGCAAGGTATGATTGGGACCTGCCATATAATCGCCCAGCGGCTCCGGAGAATAGGCTCCCAAAAAGATCGCGCCGGCATGACGGATCTTTGCTAAATAATTCTGCGGATTCGGTAAAAGTACCTCTAAATGTTCCGGAGCAATTTCGTTGGAGACTTCAAATAGGCTGTCCAAATCTTCCACCAAAACGATCATGGCGTTATCGCGGATGGAAGCACCTGCGATTTCTTTGCGTTCCAGTTTGGCAAGCTGAGCGTATACTTCTTTTTCCACCTTTACCGCAACATCGGCAGAGGTCGTTACAAAAAAAGTTGCCGCCATCTCGTCATGTTCTGCCTGCGAGAGCATATCGGCAGCCACAAAGGCCGGATCGGCTGTCTCATCCCCCAATATGCAAATTTCACTTGGGCCTGCGATCATATCGATATCCACCACGCCGTAGACCATCTTTTTGGCGCGCGCAACATAGATGTTACCGGGGCCGGCAATCTTGCTGACGGGGCTGATACTTTCTGTACCATATGCCAACGCAGCGATGGATTGAGCGCCGCCGACGGCAAAAGCTTCGTCAGCGCCGGCAATCTTGGCAGCAGCCAGGATATACGGGTTAACGCTGCCATCCTTTAACGGAGGCGTAACCATGACAATGCGCTTGACACCGGCGATCTTAGCCGGGATAATATTCATCAAAACGCTGGACGGATAGGCTGCTTTTCCTCCGGGAATATATACCCCGGCGCTGTCAACGGGGTTGACCAACTGCCCTAAGAGAATGTCAGGTGTTTTTTGCCAAGTCCAGGTCTTTTCCAACTGCTTTTCATGAAATTCGCGAATCTGCTTTGCCGCCTGAATCAAGGCTGTTTTATAATCATCTTCCACGGAATCATAGGCTTTTTGGATTTCGTCTTCAGTAATTCGCAAATTGTCCTGATCTGCACCGTCAAATTTTTTATTGTAAGCCAATAGGGCTTTGTCACCTTCTTGCGCTACTGTCTTTAAAATTTCACGGACTTGTTCGTCGATTTTGGTGAGGTCGGATTCCGTTCTGTTTTTGATGTAAGAGATTACCTCGGCTTCTTGTCCCTTTTTAATTTTGATCGTCTGCATGTTCATTTCCCCTTGTTTTTAGTTTGCCAATTAAATCTGTAATATCGTCCTGCTTGGTTTTAAGGCTTACTTTATTGACGATGAGCCGCGCGCTGACATCAGCAATCTCGGCAATTACGCTCAACCCGTTTTCCTTTAATGTGGCGCCAGTTTCCGTGATATCCACAATCAGATCGGATAACCCCATTAAAGGGGCAAGTTCCACGGAACCGTTGATCTTGATGGTCTCCACTGGCTGGCCGATGGATTGAAAGTAAGTCTTCGCCACATTGGGATATTTGGTCGCAACCTTTAGTTTTTGATTGGATGTCTTCTGGTAGTCGTTCGGTCCGGCCACTACAAAACGGCATTTACCGTACCCTAAATCCAAGATCTCATAGACATCGGGCTGATTTTCCATCAAAGAATCTTTCCCCACAACCCCAATGTCGCAAGCACCTTTTTCTACATAGACCGCCACATCCGTCGGCTTAACCAACACGATACTTTTGGTGTTGGTTTGATCTTTAAAAATCAACTTGCGGCTTTTTTTGCTGTAAGTCGGAAAGAGAATGCCTATTTCCTCAAACTGCGCGATCATGTCTTCCGCCAGTCTACCTTTTGCCAAAGCGATATTGATCATTATTTATCTCCTCATCATTACTTTTTAAAAGCACACCTTCAGAGTCTATGATTTTCCTGGCTAAAACGTCAACATATCGATCCGCACAAAGAATCACACTATAGTTTAAGTCACGCAGCTTCTTAGCCAGGTTAATAGCCCTATCAATATCCTGCTGGGAACATACGATGGCATAATCAAGGTAGTTTTTTACCAAATAATTGTAGTTTACTTTACAGGCAGCTTCATAGACAGTATCTATATTCATACCGAAACCGGTCGCGGAAATCTGTTTGCCAAACTCTTGCAACAAACTATCATAACGTCCACCGCTGGCAACAGCTGAACCTGTATTCCCTAAATAGACCTTAAAAATTACGCCAGAATAATATTTTAGGTGGCTGACAAATCCCATATCGGCAAAAACAAACTTCGTCAGACCATAGTATTCCAATAAACGGTAGATTTCGCACAAATTATCTAAACACTTTTGCATTTTTTCGTTAAGAACTATTTTTTTAGCCTCTTGAATGGTATTGGTAAAATCACCATATAAAAAAGGCAGAGCCAGCAAAGCTTCTTTTTGATTACCACCTATTTGATTAGCATCCAAAAACTTTTCCAGTTCGGCAAAATTTTTGTTTTCCAATAAAGAAGCGATGGCACTTTCTTGATCTTCATTCAGGTTCATCTCGGATAAAATGCCGTTTAGAAAATCTCCACTGCCTAAATCAACTCGAATATCCCAAAATCCAATCGCCAAAAGTGTGTTAATCGCTAGAGCGATGACTTCCGCATCGGCTTCTGGGTTGGCATTGCCCAGGTATTCTACTCCGGCTTGCGTAAATCCCCTCTTGCCTCCGACCTTTAAATCTTCATTACGGAAGATTTGCGTCACATACATATATTTTTTATAGGGTTCGGTTCTGTCATCCTGCCCGTCCGCTTCCGGCTCTAACTGAGCGGCCATACGTGCGATGGGAATGGTCGCATCCGGACGAAGAACGAGAATTTTTCCGTTGGAATCAATGATCTTGTACATCTGATCTTTATCGATGGAAGTCTCGATATCCAAAAATAGGTCATAATATTCAAAAACAGATGTTGAAATCTGCTGATAGCCGTATTTTTTAAAGGTATCTTTGACAATAAGCTGCATCGATTCTTTATTTTCACAATCCAAGCCATTGAGATCGTTCGCGCCTTCGGGCGTAAAGTTAAATAAAGCCATACTCCAACTTCCTTTCTTACTAACAAACAACTCTTTAGTTCTTTATCATGTTAAACCATTAAAGTGTTTTTGTCAAGAGTTTTGTATTATTTTTTTCATTGCCAACTTATCCATGCTGGTTTATACTATGGTTAATATTATTTAAATAATCGACTCTTTTACCTTAAGTCCATAATAAAGGAGCGTTAAATGTTCGATTACCACATTCACACTCAATTTTCCGGAGATAGCGATACCGCCGCCCAAAAGATGATCGAAGCCGCGATCGCTAAGAATATGACGGAAATTGCCATTACGGACCACTTTGATCCTGGCTATACCGATCCTTCCATCAGTTTTGAGCTGGACATGGGGGCTTATTCCGACATGCTTGAAACAATGCAAAAACGTTATCAAAAGCAAATCACAATCAAAAAAGGGATCGAGCTTGGTTTACAAATGTCCGAGCTGGCAGCATGCCAAAAAGCTGCCGCCGCCCTCCCCTTTGATTTTATCATCGCTTCGTTCCATATGTCTAACGGCAAGCTCTTACATGTGCCTGAGTATTTTAAAGAACGTGAAGGTAAAGCCATCCATCTGGATTTTTATACCGATCTGTACCGCACTCTTCAAGCATTTAAACAATACAGTGTGGTGGGGCATTTGAATATCATCGATCGTTATGTATACCTCTATTGCTACCAAATGGAATTAAATCCTGCATACGCCATGGATATTGTACGTGAAATTCTACGCATGCTGATCTATGAAGGCAAAGGTCTGGAAGTAAACGCATCCTCTTACCGCTACGGGCTGCCCATCTTAACTCCTTCTCAAGAAATTTTAAAAGCGTATTTAGAACTGGGTGGAGAAATACTGACCGTTGGCTCGGACGCGCACAGCCCGGAATATATCGGTGACCATTTCGAAATCCTGTATCCTCTTTTGCAATCGATGGGATTCCGCTATCTTTGTGCATTCGATCAAATGAAACCGAGCTTTCACACCATCGAATCCATCATCCCGGACTAAACGTAAACTCAATCGTTTGAATCAACCGGCTCAGTTAATCTCTGCTTATCTAATTGTGCTATATCAATAGTGGGGTTTATATACTGGCCTTTTCTTAAAGTTTTTTTGCCATAATGAATGGCGTTTTGCGGACATCGGTGAAAACAGGCCATGCAACCTTCGCATTGATCTCCAAAAACAGGCAAGTGCTCCTTGATTTCAATATTATTGACCGGACATACCCGAGCGCAAATGCCACAGCCGTTACAATTTTTATGGACATCATATTTTTGTGCAAATTGGGGCAGCACTGCCGCCAGTTTTTCATGCCTTTTCTGTGCTTTTTCAATCATATTTAATAGGCTCTTCGGTGTCTCCAAAATCAGGGCGGCGGCAATATCGGGATAAGTGTGATCCACAGCTTCATCCGCTTTTGCAAAAAGGAACTGCTGGTTCTTTTGGGGTGTCGGCATAAAACCAACAAAATAGCTTTCCGGCATTTTAAGACAATAATGGTAGTGTAAATCCAACCCTGCTTTTTGAAACTCCAATTGTAAAAGATATTCAGCACTATAAGGCATGCGAGCAAAGGTCAGAATCGCAAAATAATATTTATCTTTGAATCGCCGTAACCTATGGATAAACCTTTTAACAATATTGGGAGGCCCAAGCCAATACACAGGACAGACAATGCCAATCTTTACATAATCATTTAAATCCCTAATTCTCATATCTGCAATATTAAATAAGTCCGCATCAGACATTTTTTTTTGCAATCGACAAGCAATATCATAGGAATTGCCTGTAGCGGAAAAATAACAGATCGCTGTCTTCATCACAACCCACTCCCGTTCTTATTTAAGATCAAATAATTGTTATTGATTTATTTATAAAAGATATTATATCATAATCCTAATTGATATCCATTTGTTAAATTAATTTGTGCTCTTCTTGAAGAGTCGATTATTTCCGACAACGAAAATAACATCTGGTTTAATTCCGGCATATAGTATACTACACCCACCGTTTGGAAAGGAGCTATTTGAAAGGAGCTATCTTATGGACCAAGCGTTAAAGAAAGAACCCACCAAACCCACTTCATATTTAGCCGATCCAACAAACTATATCCCTAAATACGGAGATTACTGTATTATCGGCTCCCCCATAGTCTATAATACCAGTCAAAACCCTCCACCGGAATATCGCAAAATAGCGGAACAAATCATTGTTCCTCCACAATAGATATATAAAATAGTTAATTTAACAATCAGGCATAAACTTCTCACCGGGTATGCCTGATTTTTTTATCTAAAAAAGGTTGAAAGAAAGGATTTTTCGTCAAGAAGCAGAAGATAACTTTAGTCTTATTAGTTGGAGGGAACAATGATCAAAACCATCCATTGTAACGAAATTATTCAAGCTGTAGCCGATCTTTGTTTGCAGGCCAACCTGGAATTGCCCCGGGATGTCCAAAACGCAATTGAAAAAGCTAAAAACAAAGAACAATGTGCTTTAGCCAAAGAAATGTTGGAACAAATCCAAAAAAACCATAGCATCGCCAAAGAACAATCATTGCCCTTGTGCCAGGACACCGGCACCGCTGTTGTCTTTTTGGAAATCGGTCAGGATGTTCATATTGACGGCGGCTTGCTTTATGATGCGATCCAACAAGGTGTTGCCCAAGGATACCAGGAACATTATCTGCGTAAATCCATCGTTTCCCATCCCTGGTTACGCACAAATACAAAAAATAATACGCCGGCTATCATTCATAGTGAGATCGTAGCCGGAGACCATTTAAAAATCACTTTAGCACCAAAAGGCGGTGGGGCCGAAAACATGTCATCTCTAAAAATGCTGACCCCTGCCGCCGGAGTAGAAGGTATTAAAAAATTTGTCATCCAAACGGTCAAAGAAGCCGGACCGAACCCCTGCCCTCCGATCGTCGTAGGAGTAGGAATCGGCGGTAACTTTGAAAAATCGGCGCTTTTAGCCAAAAAGGCTCTCCTTCGTCCTATCGGCAGCCGCAATCCGCAAGAAGAAAATGCCCGTTTGGAAGAAGAACTGTACCAAAAAATCAATGCGCTGGGGATCGGTATTCAGGGCTTTGGCGGCAATACGACGGCTTTAGCCGTCCATGTAGAAACCTATCCCTGCCACATCGCCTCCATGCCCGTAGCCGTCAATATCAATTGTCACGTAGCCAGACATAAAACCGTAATCTTATAATTTTAAGAGAGGATCATACCATGCCCATTTCATTACATACGCCATTTGAGACAACTGATCTTTTACCGTTAAAAAGTGGGGATCAGGTCACTATTTCCGGCATCATCTATACAGCCCGGGATACGGCACATAAAAAAATGACACAGCTTTTGGAGGAAGGAAAAGAGCTGCCTCTACCTATCCAAGGTGCTGTTATCTACTATGCCGGACCTTGCCCCACCCCGCCGGGTAAGATCATTGGTTCCGTCGGCCCAACCACATCCGGACGGATGGATTCTTATACGCCCGCCATGATCCAGGCCGGACTAAAAGGAATGATAGGTAAAGGAAAACGCTCTTTGGAAGTCCAAAGAGCGTGCCAGGAACAAAAAGCCGTTTATTTTGCCACAATCGGCGGAGCAGCTGCCTTGATGGCCGGATGTGTAAAAAGCGCGCGCGTTATCGCTTATCCGGAACTTGGTGCCGAAGCAATTTATGAGTTGGAAGTTGAAAACCTACCTGCTGTCGTAGTCGATGACTGTTATGGCAATGACCTATACGAAAGACAAGATCAATTGTCTTCACCCTCCTGATCATTATCTTTTGGATAAATATAATACGAAAGCACATCCCGGAGATCTTCGGATAAATTTTGAGGTCTTATCGGCAGATTTACAGCCCACGCATGCTCTTTTGAATATACGGTAAGCGCACAGATCATTTCACCAACAGTAACCGTACACTCTGTAATGTCTTCTCGAGCAATTTCTTTATAAACATGTCTAAAAAAAACATTTGCACAAAATATCATCCTTTGATCGGTTAACGCAAACACTCCACTGGCCTTTCCTACCATTGGGTTGCCAATAGCTTTTGCTAATGTTTTAAGTTCATTTTCCAGCACGCTACACGGATACATAATAAGAACATGCTCATCTTCTCTTAATTCGTTTTCTATTTCGGCAATATCTTTTCTATTAAATAAAGTTATAATATTATATTTTTTTATCATTTGTTCCATATCAGACCGCATCTTTTACCATCCCTCAATTCATAATTAATACTAATGCTCATTCTATCTTATATCTAATAATTCTGTCAAACAAATCCGTATTAGCAATATAATGTATATAATAAAAACGTAAGATCCTATCAAAACAAAGGAGCAAATTATGAATCACCCCCCACAAATCGGTAAAAATATTCAAGAAAAAAGGAAAGAAAAGCATATCAGTTTGGATACGTTAGCCAGGCGTTCCGGCGTTTCTAAATCTATGCTTTCCCAGATTGAACAGGATAAAACCAATCCGACCATCGTCACGGCCTGGAAAATCGCGCGCGCTTTAAGCATGACCGTTCAGGAATTGATGGAAAACAAGGAAGGCAGCATCATAGAAATTGTGCGTAAAAACGATGCCCCTGTAACCACCACTGCTGACGGTTTGGGATATCTGCGTGTAGTTTCTCCTATGGATAACAACGATAACATTGAGATTTATCACGTGGTATTAAAACCCGAAGGCGTCAACGATTCCATGGGACACAGTCCCAACGCGGAAGAGTTCATTACCGTGGTTAAAGGGAGAGTTAAACTGATTGCCGGGGAACATGAAACCATCCTCTCCAAAGGAGATACCGCCAAATACAACGCCGATATCCGACATATCGTTATGAATGACTTGGCAGAAATTTCAGAATGTGTTTTGGTCGTTCATTTGCCTCAATAAGTAAATCATCTTTTTAAAAAGCGGTCGGGTTTATCCCGACCGCTTTTTAGTATCTATCCGTATGATTGACATATAAAATCCATTTGCTAAGATAAAAAAAGCAGCTATGAACCAGAACATTTAAGTGCTGGTTTATTATAAAACTATTGTATTTGAACAAATCACAATCACTTGGTTAGTTGTTTATTGATTCACAGCACCGATGATCTCTTTAATATCTTTTACGCCATGCTGATCCAGCCATTCATGGATACCCTCTACGATTTGCGGACCGGCCATAGGATTAAAAAAATTGGCGGAACCGATCTGGATGGCACTGGCGCCCGCCATGATGAATTCTAACGCGTCAGAAGCCGTTAAAATGCCGCCTAAACCGACGATGGGTACATGGACAGCTTTAGCTATCTGCCAAACCATACGCAAAGCCACAGGCTTCACTGCCGGCCCTGAGAGGCCGCCTACAGTATTGGCTAAAATAGGCTTTTTCTTTTCGATATCGATTGCCATACCCAAAAGCGTATTAATCAAAGAAATGGCATCGGCACCGGCCTCTTCAACAGCTAAAGCAATCTCTACGATATTCGTCACATTGGGTGAAAGTTTGATAATGATAGGCAAACTGCAATTTTGACGCACACAGGCCGTGATACCTGCCGCAACTTTGGGGTCTGTGCCAAAAGCCATCCCACCCGATTTAACATTGGGACAAGAGATGTTGACTTCCAAAGCAGCAATTCCTTCCACCTTATCCAAACGGGAAGCGATTTTGCCGTAGTCTTCCAGGCAATGCCCGGCGATGTTGATGATGACGGCCGTATCAAATTGCCGTAAAAAAGGAATCTCTTCGGCAATCACTTTCTCCACACCGGGATTCTGCAAACCGACGCTGTTTAACAAACCGCAGGGAGTTTCTGCGATACGGGGTGTCTCATTGCCGAGGCGGGGCTCCAAAGTAGTACCTTTAACCACGATACCGCCAAGTAAAGATAAGTCATAGAGTTCGGCAAATTCCCGACCATAACCAAACGTCCCACTGGCTGTTAGAACCGGGTTTTTTAAGTCAACACCCGCTACGCAGACCGATAAATCAGCCATTAAAGACAACCTCCTCCCCATCAAAAACAGGACCGTCTTTACATACCCGTTTGTACGCAATGCTTCCGTCTTTGCTCTTGATCTTGCAAACACAGCCCATGCAGGTTCCGATGCCGCAACCCATACGCTCTTCTAAGGAGACCTGGCAAGCTTGTCCTTTTTGCCCAGCCCAAAGGGCCACTTTTTCCATCAATGGATTAGGCCCGCAGGTATAAATCATGTCATAATCAGGGGTTTGCGGTAAAAGATCCGTTACAAAACCTTTATGCCCCCGGCTTCCATCCATAGTTGCCACGGATACGGAGGCCATCTGCAAAAACTCTTGATGATTGAAGATAGCGTCTCTGTCGGCGGCGCCAAGCAATATGTCTAGCTTAATTTCTTTTTCTGCCAAATTGATTGCCAGTTGCAGCAAGGGAGCTATCCCCGCGCCGCCACCCACCAGCAGAGCTTTTCGGTAATCTTTTTGAATCATCCACCCATTCCCCTGTGGTCCGATAATGTCCATTTCTCCGCCGGCGGGGATGGTGGTAAGAATTTGGGTCCCTTTGCCTACGATCTGATAGATGATTCGCAAGGTACCTTCTTCCGGATTGATGCGGTTTAAACTCATGGGCCTCTTTAAAAACGGCTCCGCATAAGGCGTAGTCTGTAACATAATAAACTGCCCTGCCTGCGCCAGTGATGCAGCCTTGGGTGCGTATAAATCAAGCTGCCAATAGTTCGGCAGTATTTTTTGATTGTCTAAGACCTTAGCTTTTTCCAGATTCATCCCGATCAGAGCCCTCCTCTTATTTAAAGTCTTTGATCTACTACATCAAGCGTCTCTGCCAGTAGGCTTTCTCCTGCTGATAACAAATCTTGCAAGTGCTTTTTCGCCTGTTCTACAAATTTCTGATCTTGGATATAGGGTAAGTTGATCAGAACATTATATTTTGCTGCGTTCATACCGGCATGTAAGAACAAGGCCGAGCAAGCCGCGTCCGATACTGCTAGTTTGCTGCCGATTTGCGCGATCCGCTTTGCTTGCAACATGGCTTGATAGGCGCATTCGGCAATCTGTAGTGGTACTTTTGTTGCTTCAATAGAAACTTTACTAAGCTCGGCAGCCTTAGCCGCCTTCTCTTCCTCCGTATCGGCATGCAGGCCGTAAGCCGCCGCCAACGGTTCAAATACATCTGCATCGGCTTGAACCAAGGCTAAAAGCTGTTCTTGTAAACGCATGCCGTTTTGCAACATTTGCTGTACTTCTTCTTCATATTCGGCATACTTTTTTTTGCCAACCGTTAAGTTCCCTACCATATTGGTCAAAGCCATTCCTAAAGCCGCGCCTAAAGCCGCAGCGCCACCCCCACCCGGAGTGGGTGATTTAGAAGCCAAAGCCTCCATAAAATCAACACAGCTTTTTTGTGTCAACTGTTCTTTCATTTTTAACACCCTTTCTGCTTAATCATATCTATTTTCCACATCCAAGCCGATTTTCATCTTACTTTAATATCCGCTGAACACAAAAACAGTTTTTTGATTTTCCCAAGTAAAAGGCTTTCCGATAAAACCTTTGCATTGGGTAATGATGCGTCGGTTCATTAGGTATCAAAAAAGTGCTACGATCATTAAAAACAATTGTTTCGCGCAGCTTAGCCATGTGAACAATACTTTATCATACTTGAGCATATGCGGTCAATAAAACCCCGTCCAAAATGCCGGCACCGCTGGCAATCAATTCTGAAATACCCAAAGCCCGCATGATCACAATCAATATAGTAAGCCCGTCTACAATGATGTCCCCCCTCTGTTTCAATAAAGGAGAATACGCATACCGGTCCGCTACAGATAAAGCCGCAAGCTTGTTTCTTAAGTCTAGGATATTCTTATCGTCTAATTTTGTACCATGAACCTCGTCCCTAGAGTAGATTTGGAGATTCTTGAGAACGGCGGCCGCCGTTGTAACAGTTCCGCCAACGCCGATCACCTGCATCTTCTTTGAGGCGGGAATTGGCAGTCTGGCCTTTTTTAATTGTTGCTCAACAATATCCTCAATTTTCCCTTCCGACCACCCTTTCAAATGAACACGGACAGCCCCCACATTGATGCTTTGAGCCTTGATTTGTTTCGGTTCATCCGACCAAATCAATTCCGTACTACCGCCCCCGATATCCAATACCAAAATAGGAACCCCTTTTTGCCGCAACAATGACACGCCTCGGTAAGAATAGATGGCTTCATCTCGCCCGTTTAAAACTCGAATCTGCCAACCAAGTTTATCCCGGACAGAGTCAATCAATAAATCGCGGTTTTGGGCATCACGGACGGCGCTGGTAGCGATTAGAGAAACATCGTGCACACCGATACTATCTAACTGTCTTTGATAATCCGTTAAGACTGAGAGCGTATCCCCAATACGTTTGGGGTCAAGCAGATTAGGGAAAGGCGAGAACCCTAGTCTTGTGGTCTGTAATAGCTGTAATTGCGGTTTGATTTGTCCATCGCAAACCGTTCCGGCCAACAGTTGAACGGTATTGGAACCGATATCGATCGCAGCTTTCAAAAAACTATCCCCCATCGTTTTGGTAAAAAAAGAAAAGCATCACAAGGATGCTTTTATCTATCTGCCTTTTTTTCCTTCCTGGTGTCTCTTTAAGGTTACCAATTTATCATTGCTATCTTTCATAAATTTGGCCAGACGATCTTCAAATCCCTCTTCTTTGGCATGATAATTAAAAGAGGCAGAAGCCGACTGCCTTACTGCAGGCTTTTCAATTGCCTGTTTAATGGAAAGACCGACTTTTCCATCCTGACCAATCGTAACGACTTTGACTTTGACCAAATCATTCTCTTTTAAGTAATCATTAACATCTTTTACATAAGCATCCGCAACTTCAGATATATGAATTAAACCCGTTTGTCCATTGCCTAAGTCTACGAAAGCACCAAATTTTGTAATGACGGTAACTTTGCCTTCTAAAATACTACCCACGGTAACACACATACTTTCGTTGATTCCCTCCGCTTATTAAATTACGTCATTATTATAATATGAATTTGGCTCAAATGCAATATTTTAGCAGTGATATTCTACTTTATTCTTCGTTTTTTAATGATTCATCTCTGATTCATTCAAATCTTTAGCCAAAGTCGGTATCTCTTTTTCTTCTGCCGGTGATAAAAGAACCTCACCTTTCTTAATCATTCCCAGGTCTTCTCTCGCCATTTTTTCGATATAAGAATCACTTAGCAATAAACTTTTCTCTTGTTTTAAATCTTCATATTTTGCCTCGGCAACTTCAAGCTTGTCCTCATAAACGGCAATTTCGGAGTTAACTTCTGTATATTTAATGTATTGCTGCCCAAATTGCAGCAAAACAAAGACCGTAAATACAACCATGAGAATCTTTCCCCAACGGATTTTTTTATTGCCTTTTTGGTTATTCTCTTGCGGACGTTCGGTTTTATTTGGCTTATTCATGGCTTTCCGCCTCCTCCGTCTCAAGTCCCAAAACAGCTCCCGGAAGAATAATGACCGTTTCATAACCTTTAGCGCGTGCACGGGACAGCATGGTTGTTACGGTACTGATCTCGATGCCAAGCTTTTGAGCAATTTCTTTACTGCTTGTGCCTGTCTCTTTTAAGACCACGATCTGCTTTTCACGAAAACTCAGTTTTTCTGCCCCACGGATTTCTATCTTCATCGTTTTTAACCTTAAAACTCACATATTTTATTTTACCTGTTATTAACATTATATCCACAAATTGTGGACAAATCAAGTACAAAATTATGATTTATTCTATTATTTTTTAATTATTTATCTTGATTATGATGAAATTGAATTTTATGAATTGATTCCATTGTTTTTTTTGCAATCAAAGAAATACCCGTCCTTAAAAAATATCCTGCATACCAAAAAGTTACTCCTAAATAATAGAACGGTTTAAAAACCCAATAGGCTATATCCGCCAAGCGAAGAACGATCAAACGATTCTTTTGTCTTATTTGTCCAGAAAACCTACGCATGATTCGAATCCGATCCCAGGCTCTTAAAAGTCCTGATCGTGCATATCGGCTCAAGGCAAAGGAATAGAGAAAAAACCCGATGCCAAACCAAATAAAAATCAATAAACGAATCTCGCCGGATGTTAGAAAAAACCAAAATAAGAACAAGAGCAAAAAAGCAACCAGCCACCACAATAAATCAAATAACATTTGAAGCCATTTCCCAGGACGGTAAATTAAACATAAAAGCCGGTAAAAATCAAAAAATAAACCTAAAAATCCACCGTAAAGAATTGCCGCAGACAACATGCTAAATTGATAGCTGACAACCTCCACTCCTGACTCCTCCTATTTTAATATCCGACCGATCATGTTTTTCCCTTTGGTTTTGGCATCAACATTAGAACTACCCTTTTTATTTACCAAGCTATCAATCTGTCCGTTAATTCTGATTTCACCCCCAACCAGATCCAGATGACTGATGTGTAGATCTTCCCCGGTTATCAATAAATCACCCATATTGGTAGATAATAAGATTTTAGCGTTATCAAAACTCTCCACCCCTTTGACCCCCATCATTACAAGCTGGTTGCGGTCGATCATGGTAATCTGCTGCCGAATCTCATCTGACATAAGATCACTTTCCTCCCCTCCTATTTTATTAATACCTATGCCCTGAACATGCATATTATGACGCAAAAAAAAGAGCAGATCTTATGATCTGCTCTTTTTATAAGTATTGAATCATTAAAAATCATCGCTGTCGGGAGACGAATCGGAAATAACTTGATACATCAGTTTTGCTTCCGTAGCCCGAACCGTCTCGGACAGATCCAAAACCTCCACTTCCATCCGCCTGCGAGCATAGCCAACGCCCAGAATATCTCCCACTTTTACCTCACTGCCAGCTTTGGCTGGCCGGCCGTTTAAGGTGATACGGCCTGCATTGCAGATCTCTTTGGCAACCGTACGCCTTTTTATGATCCTGGATACTTTTAAAAACTTATCGATCCTCAAAATAATTCCTCCTGATGAACCTAAATCGTTTTTTTTGCTTCTTCCCAATACGCATTCATTTCTTCTAAAGTGGCATCTGTCAACGACCGGCCTTGACCCTGCAATCGTTGCTCCAGATATGAAAACCGCTTGATAAACTTTTCTGTACTAAAACGCAGTGCATCCTCTGCATCAATTTGCAAATGCCGTGAAATATTGATCAAAGTAAATAGGCAATCGCCCAATTCTTCTTTTTTCTCTTTGATATTCTTAGCTTCATGTAACTCCGCTAATTCCTCTTGCAGTTTTCCCCAAACCCCTGATTCTTCTTTCCAATCAAAGCCGACCCGGGCGGCTTTTTCCTGAACTTTTTGGGCAAAGAGCAATGACGGCAGATTTCGGTTGATCCGCATCAAGGTCCCCTCTCCGTTTTCACCTTTATGTTTTTCCGTAAGTTTGATATTTTCCCACTGGGTTAATACCTGTTGTGAATCCTGAGCGACTGCGTCTCCGAAAACATGTGGATGACGACGGACCATTTTATTTTCTAGTCCCTTAATTACATCATCAATATTGAAAGCGCCTTCTTCGGAGGCAATTTGCGCATGCATCAGAACCTGTAATAGGATATCACCCAGTTCTTCACACAAGTTTTCCGGTTCCTGACTATCAATGGCATCAATCACTTCATATGTTTCTTCAATTAAATTCTTTTTTAAGCTCTGATGATCCTGTTCTTTATCCCAATGGCAACCGTTTTCCCCTCTTAATTGAGCAATAACTGAAACCAGTTGCTCCCATCCGACATTATTTTGTTCTTGCGTCATTTTATCAACTCCTTATTTGTTTATTGTACCAGATTCTCATAAAAATACAAAACGTTTCCTATCCACCGAATAAATCAAGAACTGGGGGAAACTAATGAACGCGTGGGTATCTTTAAAATTTTGATTATTTTTTGATTTGCCCTAGTACAAATATTGGCAGCAAAATCCGAAGATTTTGGTTTGTTTATTCGGCAGAATTAAAAAAAGGAGACCCTTAAAGAAGGGTCTCCTTTTTTTATAATATTACTGCTCCATTTGTTTTGCTAAAAAACCGGCGGCGGTTTCCGCCAATTTGTGCTCCATCAAACCAAAGCTTGGTCTCTTTTCTTTTGAACAAATTACCACCGCACCAATTGAATCCCCTTGCGCGATGATCGGAGCGACAACTTCCGCTGCAAAACGGTAATTCTCCTCACCCCTGTCATCTGCTACGATACTGCCTTCTTTGCTTAGCGTATTCAGATCGCTATAGTTATTAACAAACGTACGTCGTTCGCTCATGGACTTTTCGATCAGCCTTCCGATCGGCTTACCTAAAAAATCTCGTTTAGGGGCACCCGAGACAGCGATGATGTTATCACGGTCAGTTATGCAAACAAATTGCTCCGTGGAAGTACTGATGGAATCGGCATACTCTTTGGCAAAATCACCCAATTCTCCGATGGGGGAATATTTTTTTAAAATAATTTCCCCGTCTTTGTCAACAAAAATTTCGAGCGGATCTCCTTCCCGAATGCGTAAGTTTCTTCTAATTTCCTTAGGGATCACGACCCTGCCTAAATCATCTATTCTTCGTACAATGCCCGTAGCCTTCATCAAATGACCTCCCCTTGCAAATTCTAATTCATAAACACACAATCTTAGTATTTTACAAAGAGAGTGAAATATACACAAATTCTTCAAATATTTGTAAATTTAGTTTGATTCTGGAATAAATACAGTGTTATATTTAATAAAGAGGCTTTTTAAAAAAAGGGGAGACAAACAATAGTCTGTCTCCCCTTTGCGTTTATATTATTACTTTATAGTATCTGTGGACGTGTCCCCTGTTGTATCTGTATTGCTGTCGGTTGGGGTTGATTGATCTTGATCGGTTGTCGTGTTGTCATCCGTAGTACTGTCAGGATTTGTATCACTATCCGTTTCCGCACTGTCGGAATCTGTTGTCGTCTTTACCATTGTTTCATCAACGGGGTCACCGGGGAGCTCATTTCCTTCGGCCCAATATTGGAAGGTCATTTTACGCTCTACGTCGGCTGTTTGGGAATAATTATCCATGTAATTGGTGTAAAACTCAGTTTTAGCTTCTTCGTTCATGGTAGCCAGAATTTCATCATGAACCGCTGCATAGGTATTATAGATTGCATCCAGTTTAATAATATGAAATCCGAAAGCAGACTGAACTTTGATATAATCGCCCACATTCTTTAACTGATAAGCTGCAGCAAGGTAATCTGCATCGATACTATCCATAGTCTTGAACAATTTCATATCCAAAACGCCGCCACCGCTGGCAGAGCTGTCCTGGCTGTATTGTTGCGCTAAAGTAGCAAAAGCTTCCCCAGCATCGAGTTTCTTAAAAACTTCATCAATAGATGCCTCTGCTGCTTTTATTTGCTCGGCCGTAGCTGTTGATTGATCAGCCAAAATGATGATGTGGGATGTCATTCTATAGTTATAGGTATCCGGATCCGCTTCATATTTTTGTCGGCAATCCTCCTCCGACACAGTGATATCTTTGCTAACCTGCTCGTAAAGCTTTTCACTTAAAATACCTATCTTTAGAAGTTCTTTTAAATGAACTTCTGTCAATTCATTCTCTGTTAACCAATTTTGATAGTCTTCATCGGTTGTAAAAGTCTGACCTTTACGGGTTTCCAATTCATCATTTACTTCCTGATCCGTCACTTCAACATTCTGCTCTTGGGCTGCCTTGCGAATCAGCGCATTGGTCAAAGCATAGTTCCAGGATTGACCTTCGACATAAGAAAGCATTTGCTGTGAATCTTCCGATTCCATGTCAAAACCATAATTGAGGAGTGTTAGATAATTCTGATTATAAAAATAATCATATTCCCATTTATAGATGTTTTCTCCATTGGCTGTTCCCACAATTGGTTCAGTGCCGCAACCAGTCATCAAAAACAGAAAGACAAAAAACAAGGCCAATAGTTTTATTACTTTTTTCAAGTTCAAATCATCCTCTCTCGCTTGGTCGAATACACTTTTTATTTATCCCGAATATTATTATACCATAGCTGTAAATTAAGTTTGTTTACCCGCTGATTTAGCGGCGGTGGCCGGTCAAAACCAGCTGGGCTAGGTATAACATATTTACCAGTGGTTTTGCAACAGTTTTGCCTGGGGAAACGCCATTTTACCCGGCGATCGAATAGTTATATTATAACACAAAGCCCTCCAAATACAAATGCAAGTATTGTCGGAACAGTTATTATTCTAAGTGCTCCTCTTTTTGGGAAACTTGAACTAAAAAACGCAGAATATCCAATAATAATACTACATGCTCGACCGGTGTATCATTGACTTTATCCTTGGTTTGGCCGATCTGGACTTTGATCTCCAACCCTTTTTTTGCCGCAAACCGGACAGTTTTGGGCCATTCTTCCGACAAAAGCAAAAGATGTTCTCCATGGATAGGATGATGTTCGGCAAATTTCAGTTCAAAACACCCGGCTTTTTTAGTGATAGAGATAAGTGAAAGTTTTCGTGCCAGTACTTTGACTTTTCCTAAAAGCAAAAGGTTCCGCACCGGACGTAATAATCTTCCGTAGCGGTCTTCCAACTCGACAGAAAGTTGATCCAACAATTCTTCTGTTTCCATAGCCGCGATGCGTTTATAAATTTCCATTTTTAAGGCGGAATCTTCAATATAGGTATTAGGCAGGTAAGCATCCAAACCCAGTTCCAACAAAGTGCTGACCGGTTCTTCTCTTATCTCTCCCCCTGATTGGGCGGAAATTTCTTCCTGCAACAGGCGGCAATATAAATCAAACCCGACTGCGGCAATATGACCATGCTGTTCAGCCCCTAGGATATTGCCTACCCCCCGTATCTCCATATCCCGCATGGCAATCTTGAATCCGGCTCCTAGTTCGGTAAAGGACTGGATCGCAGAGAGACGTTTTTTTGCTACGTCGCTAATCACTCTATTTTTGCGGTAAGTAAAATAAGCAAAAGCCTGACGCTGCCAGCGGCCAACTCGCCCACGTAATTGATAAAGCTGTGCAAGACCGAAACAATCGGCTTCATTAACGATTAAGGTATTGGCGTTGGGAATATCCAGACCGGACTCAATGATCGTAGTGCAGACCAACACATTGATTTTACCGGCTATAAAATCCATCATCACCGTCTCAAGTTCCCGTTCTTTCATCTGTCCATGCGCTACGGCAACTTTGGCCTCCGGAACGAGTTTTTCTAAATTAAGCGCAAGTAGCGGCAAATCTTTGACGCGGTTGTGAACGAAATAAACCTGACCTTTTCTTGTAATTTCCGCCTGAATCACATCCCGAATCAAACGGTCGTGATATTCTAAAACAAAAGTTTGCACCGGCAGCCTGTCTTTGGGGGGCGTTGCAATCAGACTCATATCACGCATTCCAACTAGCGCCATATGCAAGGTACGTGGAATCGGTGTGGCGGAAAGAGTCAAAACATCTACATTCTCCCGGATGGCCTTGATTTTTTCTTTATGAGCCACACCGAAACGCTGCTCTTCATCTACAATTAATAATCCCAGGTCATGATAATTGACATCGTTGGAAAGCAAGCGGTGGGTTCCGATGACAATATCAACCCGTCCGTCTTTAAGTTTTTGAACGGTTTCTTTTTGCTCCTTGGCACTGTAAAAACGCGAAAGACAATCGATCGTCACCGGATAGCCGCAAAAACGCTGCCGAAAAGTCTCATAATGTTGCTGCGCCAAAACGGTGGTGGGAACCAAAACAGCAACCTGCTTGCCATCCATCACAGCTTTAAAAATCGCACGGATGGCTACTTCCGTTTTGCCATAGCCAACGTCTCCGCAAAGGAGGCGGTCCATCGGTTTCGGCTCTTCCATATCATGCTTGATCTCGGCAATAGCGCGGATCTGATCATACGTTTCTTCAAAAGCAAAGACGTCCTCAAACTCTTTTTGCCAGACGCCGTCACCGGAAAAAGCATAGCCTTCGGCATTCTGCCTTTTGGCATAAAGCTTTAACAGCTGAGCGGCCATGTCGCGCACGGCAGCCTTTACTTTATTTTTTACTTTCTGCCATTCGCTGCTACCCAGTTTGTAAAGTTTTGGCCTGGCCGCGTCATCACCAATGTACTTCTGCACCAGATCCAACTGATCGACCGGCACATAAAGCCTATCCTCCCCTGCGTAACGGATAAAAAGATAATCCCGTTGCATATCCCCCACCAAAAGTCGCTCTACACCCATATACTGACCGATCCCATGGATGTTATGAACAACATAATCGCCAACTTTGAGGTCAAGGAAATGTTCGATCTTCGATACATGCTCGGGCTTAAAGGATGTATCCCATGCCGCACGTTTCTTCTGTTTACGTTCCTGAAGGAATAACTCTTTTTCCGTGATGAGGACAAATTTGAGAGAGTCACAAATCACGCCGGAAGTAAATCCGGACACAAAAATGTTCACCCCGGGGACATCGAGATCAGTCAGAATTTCCTTGATACGTTCCAAACGCAAGGGCGTGCTGGCTGTTAAGACAATCTGGAAACCTTGCTGCCGGAAATAAAGAAAGTCTTCTTTCAACAAAGAAAAGTTGCCGGCATAAACAGGCACCTGGCGAAAGGAAAGCTTGACATGATTGTTGACGGCTAAATCACCCAATGTACCCAACAGAGAAAAAGCATACGTAAAATGTTTCGAAACCGCTTGCTTTAAACCCTCATAATCCCAAAAGTTATCATAAAAAGAAGGCAACAACCTGCCGCTTTCCAGTAAATCACAATAACGGCTTTGCCGCGCTTCTTCGGCATCAGCCATGACTTTTTTCAGAGAATCGGGCTCATCCAACACAAGAAGAGTGCCAGGCATATAATCGATTAGAGTACAGGCGTCCGGATAAAACAGTGTCAAAAACCCCTCCATCGCCGGGTCCCAGAACTTTTGTCTCACCTTTTCCAGCAAAGGAGAAAAGGTTTCTTTAAGCTGTTTTTTATTGGGACCTTTCAAGACAGCATTCGATTTAGCCACTTCTTTTTCCAGCAAAACAATCCCGTTTTCAATGGCTTCCCGATCCCAAGGCATTTCTCGGGCGGGAGATATTGTAACCGCCTCTACTTTTGCTTCTGAAACCTGAGTTTGCGCATCAAATAAACGGATACTTTCGATCTCATCGTCAAAAAACTCGATCCTAATAGGCTGTTGCCCGTTAAAGGGGAAAACATCGATGAGGCTGCCCCGGATGCTGTACGTACCCGGCAGCTCCACCATGGTTTCTCTCTCGTACCCCATGTTGCTCAAACGGTAGGATAGATCCGTCATCTGCCAAGTGTTGGTAACCTTTAGCGCCAGATGTCCCTCCGCAAACTTTTGCGGAGGGACAAGCTTACGCATGACAGACTCGATCCAGGCTACAACCACCAGTTTTTCTCCCCGTACCAAGCGGGATAATACGTCAATTCTTTGTCGGATCACTTCCATATTCTGGCCGTAGACAGCAAAAGGCATCAGCTCCAGATATGGAAAATAAACGGCCCGATCACTCAAAACCGGCAGTAGATTTTCATAAACCTGCTGCGCTTCTTCCTGGTTTGCGACCAAAAGCAATACCGGGCGGTTCAAATCCACAAAGAAGGCCGCCGTCCATAAAGATTTAGGCAACACAGGAAGGCCGGAAATTAAATTTACCCGGCCTGTTGCTACGGTATGAATGATCTGTTGATATTCCGTTGTCTGGCGGCAAACCTGCTCACAGCAGCTTTTCAACGTTTGCTGCGCCGCCGTATCCGATTGGTTCACCGGTACCTCCTAAAGTCGTATTACGAGCTTTTAGTATCTATGTTCATTCTATTCGAAAATCATGCTTGCTATTCATCCTTTAGCTCTAACCCGCTCGCCGCCTGGTCAAGCGCAGAAGCATTATATTGGTTCATGGCATCGCCAATCCCGAATTTTACCCAGCACAAAGCCGCTTGAGCAGCGGATATAAAGGATTTTTCAAGAATAGGTTGTTCTTCTTCCGTAAAACGCCCCAATACGTAGTCCACCGTATTATCATAAGCACCGTGACCGATGCCGATTTTTAAGCGGTTGATCCGCATTGTCCCGGTTTGCTCAATGATCGACTTCATTCCTTTATGACCGCCGTCCGATCCGCTGCGACGCAGCCGGATAGTACCGCAAGGTAGGTCCATATCATCAAAAACAATCAGCACGTCCCGATAATCAATCTGATAATACTGACAAACTTCTACCAGCGGAAAACCGCTTAGATTCATAAAGGATTGGGGTTTGAGTAAAAACAATTTTTCCCCCTCAAAAAAACCACCCGCTAGAAGTGCATTTTTTTGCCACTTATCAAAGCCCATATTTAATTGTTTAGCCAGTTGATCCAACACCAAAAACCCACAATTATGCCTGGTATTAGCATACTCCGGACCCGGATTTCCCAAACCGGCAATCAGTTTCATAGAATCATCCCTGTCTTATTCAATATTTCTAAGGTGACGAAGGTTGAATGAATCCGTCTCATTTTTACGTTATAAAAACTCTTAGGCATCAAATAATAAAAGCAAAAGATGCTTTTATTACGGCAAATGCCAGCATGGAGTGCCAGTTGAGAGCAAAAAACCGGATTGGGCACAACCATTATTACCTTAACCATCATACCACATTTTTTTTGAATTTCATATACTAAGCTATCCTGAAATTGACATACCAATCCTCCTAACCCCATATAATAATAGAAAGCTTACTTATTGTAAAGGCGGGGATTATTGATGGAAGAAAATAAACAGGCGCAGGCATGTTCAGCTAAACATACACTTTATATGCCTGTCTATACCATACAGGAAGGTCTACATATCGGTAACGTAAAAATGATCGTTATCGACCCGAAAGAAAAATCGGTCATCGCGTTGATTACGGAAAGACGCAAAATGAGCCGAGAGGAAAAGATCATTCCGATCCAATCGGTCACAAGCATCGGTGAAGACGCCATTACCATCGATAAACTGGCTTATGCGGAAAAAAGAACAAACAATATGGAAAAACCCAACTTAGCAAAAATTATGCTCCAACTTAGACAACCGATCCATATTATGGGTTCGCGTATTTTTACCATTGGCGGTAAAACATTGGGTAGAGTTGAGGACTTTAGTTTCGATCCTCAAGGTGGGCTTATCACCTCCTTAGAGGTCAGCGACGGTAGTCTGTTAAAAGAGAAGCTTGCGATCGAGGGGGACTATATCATCACTATCGCTCCCAATACAATCATGTTGTCTGACGGAGCCTTGTCGACAATGAAGACCGTTGAGAACAATCTTCTTTCCACCATGGGAATGGCCAAAAACAAAGCAAATAGCGCTTTTGAGGCAGCGGGGAAATTCTCCAAAAACATCGGCAAAAGCATTAACCGGACAGAAAAACAAGCGGAAGAAAAAAATGAACAAGACGAAGCGGAAAAAGCTTTGGTAATCGAGATAGATTCTGTCAATATGAACAGTGAGGCAACTGTAGAAGTTTCGATTGAAGTGGAACAGAATGCAAAAACAGCAACGGAATCTATGCCAACGAACTTACCCACCGGTGATGAAAAAATTGTTTTCGTGGAAGATGTAGAAGATTTTGAAACCATTTTGACAAGAGAAATCATGGAAGATAACAGAAACAATGAATCGGATGGTTTTGACCAGGATCCACTGATCGTATTTATCGGTGAGGACGGCAAAGAAATCCAACCCCAAACTAAAATTAATTTTGTTTCAATGAAAGAAAACAAAATAAAGAACGTAATAAAAACACCGGAAAAAGTTCCGCAAAAACCTCAGGAAGCGATCATACAATCCAAGGCAGAAGATCAACAAGAACCATTGCCTCAGACAGAGTCTAATCTTAATAATGTGAATTCTGAAACAGTTTTTATGGAAAATCAACCCAATCCTTCTGATCAACACGAATCCGTCATTACGACGCCTCAATCCAATTTAAATCAAGGACCTCCGGCTACATCAAAAGAAACAAATCAAAAAGAAGAGAACATCATCTTTTTGCAAACATTGGATCATATTGACCCAGAAAAAAAAGAGGAACCGATTGCAACAAATATTATTAAAGAACAAATAGCGCCTTCGGAACCCAAAATACAAATTGAAACATTGGATTCAAATGGGCTGCAAGAAACAAATTCGGATTTTACAGGCAATGACGAAAAAACAATACCGCAGCAAACAGAAGCAGAAAATGCATAATTTATTACCCTGAATGAATCAAAATCCACCTAAGCAATAACCAAATATAAAAAATACACANNTGTGTATTTTTTATATTTGGTTATTTTGTGCTCAAATCAAAAGATTGGCAATCCGTGCACGGCGGTACCGTGGGATTGGATTCATGTGTTCCTACCTGGATTGAATCTAAGCTGCAATAGTTTTTGCTTTTAGCATGATGCGAACATTGATGCACCGTGCAACCGATACTGGGATTATAATCAGGCATGTTGATTCCCTCCTTTTTTTAAATTCATTTTATTTTGCCCCGGAGAGAATAAATTATAATTGCAATTTATAAAATTTTATTTTTCGTCAAACAAACGGCTAACCGACAGATTTTCATGAATACGGACAATCGCTTCCGACAACAAAGCCGCGATAGAAATCACTTTGATCTTGGTACAATGTCCCTGTCTTTCCGGATATATGGTGATGCTATTGGTCGTAACCACCTCTTTGATCAGTGAGCTTTCCAACCGCTCTAAAGCCGGAGGGGAAAATACCGGATGCGTACAACAAGCATAGATATCTTTTGCTCCCATCTGACGTAAAACAGCGGCACCTTTGGTTATTGTTCCGGCAGTATCAATGATGTCATCGATCATAATCACGTTTTTACCTTTGATGTCACCGATCACATGCATGATTTCTGATTTGTTCGCTTCAGGACGTCTTTTATCGATGATGGCAATATCCACTCCCAAACGGTTAGCAAGGCCTCTCGCCCTGGTAACCCCGCCGACATCCGGAGACACGATCACCAAATCGGAAATATTACGGCTCTTATAGTATTCCGCTAAAATAGGGGCGGCAAGCAAATGATCCACGGGAATATCGAAGAAACCTTGAATGGCGTTGGCATGTAAATCCATTGTTATGATTCTGTCAGCCCCGGCAGCCGTCAATAAATTTGCAACCAATTTGGCTGAAATAGGATCTCTGGCTTTAGTCTTACGTTCCTGGCGCGCATACCCGTAATAAGGAATCACGGCCGTGATCCTTTGGGCAGATGCCCTGCGCATTGCGTCGATCATAATCAAGAGTTCCATCATATTATTATTAACGGGGTAACAGGTCGGTTGAATAATAAAAACATCCGCTCCCCGGACACTCTCATTGATTTCCAGAGCTATCTCCCCATCGCAAAATGTTTTTACTTTTGACAACCCCACATGGATTCCCATGCATTCCGCTACTTCTTCCGCCAAAGCAGGATTTGCATTAGCAGTAAAAAGCTTTAATACATTGCCGCTCATAAAAGCTATACCCCCATATATAATATTTTCCAGTTCCAGTTTGTTTATTCGACTTGAGATCGATGATCCCTGTTTTTATTTTTCTTTTGTTTTATCTTCCCGCCATTTTGGGGCGCCACCTTCAATATTCTTTTGTTTAGCACGTCCAAACGAAAGCGCGTTCGCCGGAACGTCCTGCGTTAAAGTGGAACCGGCGGCAACTAAAGCATCTTTCCCAACCTTGATCGGGGCTACAAGACTGGTATTGCTGCCGATAAAAACACCATCCTCAATCACGGTCGGATATTTTGCAAATCCGTCATAATTACAGGTGATCGTTCCACAGCCGACGTTAACCTTTTTGCCGATTTGGCTGTCGCCTACATAGCTAAGATGCGGTATTTTACTTCCTTCTCCCACAATAGAATTTTTTACTTCCACAAAATCACCGATTTTTACTTTGTCGGATAAAACCGTACCGGGGCGCAAGTAGGCAAACGGACCAATCGGGCAATCATCCCCTACCGTCGCTTCCCATAATACGGAATGCTTGATCTGACAGTTGCACCCAATCATGCAATCAGTAATTTCAGTCGCAGGTCCGATGATGCAACCCGAGCCGATCTTCGTTTTCCCCTTCAGGATTGTTTGCGGTTCGATGACGGTGTCCGGCTTGATCGCCACATCGCAGTCGATATAGGTAGTAGCGGGATCAACTATCGTCACACCGGAAAGCATCAGCGCTTCATTTTTGCGGCAGCGTAAAACCTCGGCAGCAAATGCCAATTGCTTTCTATCGTTAACCCCCATGATCTCTTCGGCATCGGGGACAACCATCGCATTAACAAGACAATCCCTTGCTACCAGAGCCTCGATCACATCGGTCAGGTAATACTCTCCCTGTGCATTATTTGACTTTAAGGAATGAATTACCTGAGATAATGCATCCATGCGGAAACAGTAAGTACCCGTATTAATCTCCATAACCGTTTTTTCCTCTTGGTTGGCGTCCTTCTCTTCCACAATCTTTGATAGAGAGCCATCCTGTTTACGGATGAGGCGGCCGTAACCGGTGGGATGGGATAAGCAAGCGGATAAAACTGTACAAGCAGCCTGTGTTAATTCAAAATGGTCCCGTAACTGACACAAGCTTTGCATCGTAAGCAAAGGCGTATCCCCGCATAAAACCAGTACCGTCTGATTGTCCGAATCGATGGCGGGCATCGCCTGCTGCAGGGCATGTCCGGTACCCAATTGGGGAATCTGCTTGACGTATTTACGCGAATAATTCGATTGGACTTCTTGCGTATCTAAGAAAGTCATGATTTCTTCTGATTCATGCCCCACAACCAAAATAATCTCTTTGATTCCACTTTGATAAGCAGCTGAGATCACATGAGAAATCATTGGCTTACCACAAACCTGATGCAATACTTTTGGCAAAGAAGACATCATCCGAGTACCTTTGCCGGCCGCTAAAATTACAGCTGCCATATGCGCCATATGCAACCCTCCAAATCTGATGATGGTACAAATTGTGTAATGAACTTCTAAAACAACGTCTTTATTATACATGAATCTACTAAAATAGAAAAGAGGGGCAAAAAGAATGCACCTCTTAGAGTAGAGTAATGGGACTAGTACTGTGATTAAATATCGTAAGGAAATATAGGGTCATGCAGGATATAAGTTCCCCTTTAAAGTTTTCAGATGAATGATCACGAATTAATAAGCGGCTGAATAGGTCTCTTCTTTTGTTTCCGTCTCTTCAAGAGCATGACGATAGCTATCCAGAACCTTATTCTGGATGATATCTCTGATTTCCTGAGATATCGGATGCGCAATATCCCTAAATTCTCCGGAAGCAATTTTTCTGCTTGGCATTGCTACAAAAAGACCGTTGTTGCCATTGACAACCTTCACGTCATGAATGACAAAAGCATTATCAATCGTCACCGATACGATAGCTTTCATCTTTTCTTCCATCAACAACTTACGAACCCGAACATCTGTTACTTCCACTACTGTCCCTCCTGCTCTATTTTTTATTTACCCTGGAGTGGATTTTTACTTGTTTCGATATCTTTTTGAAAATTCCTGCCAGAAAATTGAATTTGCTGACAATTATTATAAATAATCTGTCAACTTTATTCTTGAAATTTTTTTCTTTGCAAAAAAACTTTTCTGGTATATAATAATTAAGTTAATAAGTAACCATAATACATCCTAGGAGGTGGTTCCATGGACAGCGGGCCTAGTAATGGAGAGTCTCACTTATCTAAGCAAACAAAACTGACGACCGGCAGAGGGTATACTGTCTGTGGCAATCAATAGATAGGACTGCAGCTGCCTCTTTCGTCAGATAATTTCATATCTGAAAGGGGGTAAAGCTATGCTCTTTATCTACCAAACCCTTGAGGAACAGCTGCTTTGCCGCGATGAGATTTACAAAGGCTGCTGGATTAACCTCATTAATCCTACGGAAGCCGAACTGCAAACAGTTGCGCAAAAAACAGGGCTGGAATATGACTTTTTGCGCTATCCACTGGATGATGAAGAAATCCCGCGCGTTGAAGCAGAAGACGATCAAGTCATGATCATCATCAATGTTCCTATGTATTACCCGAATTCCGATGTCTTTTACGATACGATCCCTTTGGGGATCATTTTAAACGAAGATTATTTGGTCACCGTATGCCTGGAAGATGTCGATCTTTTACAGGAGTTTTCCTCCACCCGCATCAAAGGCATGGCAACATTTAAAAAAACACGGTTTATTTTTCATTTGCTGCACAGAAAGACAACCATCTTTTTAAAATATCTGCGCGATATTCACCGCCGCAATGAAGAAATCGAAAATTCCTTGCATAAGTCCATGAAAAATAAGGATTTAGTATATCTGCTTAACTTACAAAAAAGTTTGGTTTATTTCGGTACCTCTTTACGCTACAATGCCAAGGTGATGAACCGACTGATGCGCGGCAAAGCAATCAAGATGTATGAGGAAGATGAAGACCTGCTGGAAGACGTAATCGTCGAAAATACGCAGGCAATTGAAATGGCCGATATTTACAGTAACATCCTGGCGGGCAGTATGGAAGCCTTTGCCTCTCTGATCTCCAACAACTTAAACATCATCTTAAAATTTTTAACGGCCATCACAATTGTTTTGGCCATCCCGACGATGGTGGCAAGTTTTTGGGGTATGAACGTCAACGTCCCTTTTCAAAGTCACGCTTTTGGGTTTTTGTTCGTCACCGTCATCGCTTTAATCGCCTGCATTATCGTCATCATTTTGCTCAACAAACGAAATATGTTGTAAATTTAAAGACCGGAGTATACTCCGGTCTTTTTTAATTGATGGTTCTAACAGCTAAAACCACCGGCCATTTGCTTTTTAGTTGATCCACCGCTTCTTTTGCGTGGGCTTCATCTTTTGCCAACCCAAAAACGCTGGGGCCGCTCCCCGACATCATGGCAAAAAGGCCGCAGGCCGTCAAATCATCCTTGATTTGCTGAACCTGGGGATATTGCAAAAGAGTTACGCTTTCCAAAACATTGACCATATATTTAGGAATCTCACGTGTATTTCCCCTTTGTAATGCTAAAACCAGTCTTTGTGTATGCGGGTGATTTTGCTCCTTGTCCATTACAAACGACCGATAAACGGTAGCCGTTGGGACATCAAACCCTGGGTTGACCAAAACCAGATGCTGTTGCGGTAAATCCGGCAGATGCGTCAACTCTTCCCCGATGCCTCTGGCAATAGCCGGTCTACCATATAAACAAAAGGGCACGTCCGCCCCTAGCGATAAAGCTAGTTCCGCTAACTGTTTCTCGGTAAATTGCAGATCCAATAACGTATTGACACCCTTTAATACGGCTGCCGCATCGGAAGAACCCCCGGCCAATCCCGCCGCAACGGGGATTTTTTTTATGATTTCGATTCTCAAGCTCTGTTGCAAACCTAACCTGTCCTTAAGTAGCAACCAGGCGCGGAGGGCAAGATTCGAGCTGTCTTGCGGCAGAGCCCCGCTACAGATGATTTCGTCTTCCCTGCTTTTTTGCAAGTAGATGCTATCCGCCAGGTCAATGCTTTGCATGACCATTTCCACCAGGTGGTATCCCTGGTGTTCTCCGGATTCAACCTTGCCTTTTACATCCAACGACCAATTGATTTTAGCATGGGCAGCCAGTTGTATGGATTCCATCATATTAAGATAAGCCTCGCTCTTATTGATTAATTCTTCCAAACTTTTTTGGGTTCGTATTCAATTCTTTGGTCTTATTCTCGATCAAGGTTAGGAGCTCGTCAATTTTGGCTCTGGCTGCTTCCTCACCCATTCTCTGGCATTCCGGAATCATTTTTTTATCCATAACAGAAACATATTTGTTGATCGGAGTCACGATCCAGTCCGCCTTTACATTTCTTCCCGGTAAAGTCGCTACATCGATGGAACGCATCACCACATCAAATATATGCTTGGGCTCCTCATAAGACGGGAAAAATAAATCAACAGCTAAGACCAAATCGGCACCCAACTTGTATAACTCTTCCGTCGGACAATTATCCATCAGATATCCATCGGCCAACAACATATCCCCCATTTTAACCGGTGTAAAAATGGCCGGTATAGCCGAGCTGGCCCGAACAGCCGAGGCGGTATCCCCTTTATCAAACACAACTTTGCGCCATTGTACCAGATCCACGGCAACAATCCGCAAAGGTATGGACATTTCTTCTATTTTCAGCCCTTTGGTGCAGACGCGTATCAGTTCGATATATTGTGTAGCAGGGATCAGCCCCATACGGCTGGGACGGATTTTAAGCATATCTTCAACCGGAAATTTTGTAAAGAGAATATCCATTTGCCGCCAATTATAACCGCTGGCATAAAGCGCGGCAATAGCCGAACCGATCGAAGTTCCGGAAACCATATGTATGGGAACGCCGTATTCTTCCAAAACCTTAATCACACCAATATGGGCTGCCCCCTTCAGGCCGCCTCCGCTAAAAGTGACACCGATCACCGGCTTTTTGGGTTCCGGTTTATTATTTTTAAATCCCAATACCAAAAGAACGCCTCCCTTCTTTGTCTCCACCAAAGGATGACAAAGCATCAGACATCCTTTGACTATACGTAAAAAATAGATCGGTCAAAATACTATATGTGAAGCAGATCAGGATATTCTCCTTCACAAATATATGCCGTTGGGCCCAACAAAAATACATGTTCCGGCACCTTCCACTTGACAAACAAAGAACCGTAAGCCAGCTCCACTTCCACATCAGCAGTCGTGAAGCCGTTAAGATGGGCGGCAATGGCAGCCGCACACGCACCTGTACCGCAAGCAGAAGTTTCTCCGCAACCTCTTTCCCAAACGCGCATTTTAATTTTCCCCATCGATACCGGTTCAACAAACTCGGCATTAATACGGGCCGGAAAAACAGGATGGTTTTCAATTAAAGGACCCACTTCCCCCACCGGGAAATTTTTGAGATCATCCACAAAGACAACGCAATGCGGGTTTCCCATCGAAACCAAAGTAATGTTATAAAATTTAGATCCAACAATTAAAGGGGCGTCAATCACTTGCGGCTCATGAAACTTTGCAGGAATCTCCATAGGAGCAAATGCGGGAATGCCCATATCCACATTGACCGTGCCTTCTTTTTCGTCTACTATGGTTGGAGCAACGATTCCCTTTAAAGTTTCAAAAGTGCATGAATCTTTTTGAATGATGCCTTGCTCTTTGGCAAATATAGCAGCACAACGAACCCCATTGCCGCACATTTCCGCCCGCGAACCGTCGGAGTTATAGATTACAAATTTTGCATCGGCAATCTCAGAGGGAAGTAAAAGGATAAGGCCGTCGGCACCAATCCCAAGTTGTCTGTGACAGATTTTTTTAGACAAAACCGCCAACCCTACCGGGTCTAAATTTACTTTTTCTTTAAAACCATTGACAATAATAAAATCATTGCCTAAACCATGCATTTTGGAAAAATGCATCCAGACCCCTCCTTTTAGGTAAACGTTGCTTTTTACCAGGAACTTTTTTAGCGAAACTGCCTTGAACACATGCATGCCCAAGGCGTGTCGCCGCAAAAATTGCGGCACCAGAAGGGCTTCACCCTTCTGGTTTTGGTTCATTATACCATATTTTATTTTTTCTTTTCAAAAAACAAGCCGCTACTTGTAAATTCATTAAACAATAAAAAAACGGAGGCAAAAAATATCTTGCCTCCGTTTTTTATTTAATATTTCGTTAAATAATGCGTTACTTCCCATGGGGTTACTTGTGTACGGTATTCGTTCCATTCCAAATTTTTGGCTTCAACATAACATTTCATGATATGTTCTCCCAAAGTTTCCCGCATCAAAGGACAGTTTGCCAAGTTATCAACGGCTTCTTTCAAGTTGCTGGGCAACAAATCCACTGACAAATCAGCCAGCTCATCATCATTCAGATGAAAAACATTACATTCAACCGGTGCAGGCGGTGTAATCTTTTTCTTGATACCCTCTAAGCCCGCCTTAAGCATAACGGCAAACGCCAGATAGGGGTTGCAAGCCGGGTCTGGGGAACGCAGCTCCAAACGGGTCGATAAACCACGTTTGGCCGGAATGCGGACCAACGGCGAACGATTCCTGGTTGCCCATGCCACATAAACGGGCGCTTCATAACCGGGTACTAAGCGCTTATAAGAATTGACCGTTGGATTGGTAATGGCAGTGAAGTCTTTCGCATAATGCAAAAGGCCGCCGATATAATAATTGGCTTCTTGGGAAAGTTCAAAATTACCTTTCGGGTCATAAAAAGCATTCTTTTCTCCTTTGAATAAGGACTGGTTCACATGCATGCCACTACCATTGACACCAAAAATCGGTTTGGGCATGAAGGTAGCATGCAGGCCATGCCGTTGCGCCACGGAACGAACCACATATTTAAACGTCTGCACATTGTCGGCGGTATGAAGCGCATCGGCATATTTAAAATCAATCTCATGCTGTCCCGGAGCACATTCATGATGGGATGCTTCGATCTCATATCCGAGTTCTTCCAGAGCCAAGACCATATCGCGGCGAGCATCCTCGCCTAAATCGATAGGCGTCAGATCAAAATATCCGGCGGAGTCATGTGTTTGCAAGGTAGCCTTGCCTTCATTATCTGTTTGGAACAAAAAGAATTCTGCTTCCGGCCCTACATTCATGCTATAACCCATCTCTTCGGCCTCTTTGAGGGTTTTACGCAGAATATAACGCGGGTCTCCGGCAAATGGAGTTCCATCCGGATTGTAAATGTCGCAAATCAAACGTGCAGTCGCATTACCGCTGGGACGCCAAGGCAATACTCTCCAGGTGCTTAAGTCGGGACGTAAATACATGTCGCTTTCTTCGATTCTGACAAAACCTTCGATCGAGGAGCCGTCAAACATGAGTTCGTTATTTAAAGCTCTTTTTAACTGACTGGAATTGATTGCAACATTTTTTAAGATCCCAAAGATGTCGCTAAACTGCAGGCGGATAAATTTTACCCCATTTTCGGCCGCAGAACGCAATATTTCTTCCTTAGTGAAATCCTCAAAACTTGACATAACAATCCTCCCGTTCTAAAATTTTTAAGCTCAAACAGAAAAGACGCCACAAAAGAGGGTTTCCCTCAATTGGACGCCATTGTCCTTTTTCTTATCACGATATATCAAATTATATCCCAACACTGTCTAAAAATCAAGTGTTGTCCGTTTGATTTTTACCTTTATTTTCTGCAGCAATGATCTCCTGAACCAAACGATAAATAGGTTTTCCCTGGCGCATACTTTCTTTTTGAATATATTTATGCGCCTCGGCTTCGGTTATGGAATGACGCACCATCAGAATTTCTTTGGCACGGTTAGAGTTTTCTTCTTGCATGGTCTTATTATTTAAATAAGCAAGCTTGCCTTGCAAATCTTGAATATATTTAGTCGACTTAATAAAAGAAGTTACGTTCATTAAGAATGTATCGCTGTCAAACGGTTTGGGTAATACCTGAAAATAGACGGAATTTTTATTCTTAGAAAATACCATATGATCCATATCTTTACAAAGATATAATACGGGCACGTTTTCCTGCACAAATATGGAAGCCACATCAAAGGCGTTGCTGCCATTCAATGACTCGTCAATAATAATCAGATCCGGATGCAGACGCCGTACCATACGCACTGCCTCCGCAGCGCCTCCACTTTCACCCACAACAAGGTAGCCCTCACCTTGCAAGAGAAATACCATCCTTTTTCTCAATGGTTCCTGATTGGAAACCAAAACAACTGAGTTCCCAACATAGCGGTCATAATTATTTTTGTCTGTGGAAAAATCCATCGTCATATAAGAACCGGAACCTACCCTTCTTTCCCATAATAAACAAATTCACTATTTGCTTAAATGTTCCTCTTTTTTAATTACTACCCATGCGAATCATGGAACCGTGTTCCTCGTTAGCCGGAATAACCTCCAGATACTTCGGCAGACGCCCCTTGATTTCCGCCACATGGCTAATAATGCCGACCATGCGGTTATTCGAAGGTAGCCGTTCCAAGGTTGTCATAACCATTTCCAGTTTGTCGCTATCCAAAGTGCCGAAGCCCTCGTCTAAAAAGAAAAATTCCAAAGGGGCGCCCTGCATCTGGATTTTAGCAGAAAGTGCGAGAGCCAGAGCAAGAGAAACCAAAAAAATCTCCCCGCCGGACAAAGTGGAAACCAAACGTTTCTGTCCACCGTAGTAATGATCCACCATGATAAAATCACTACCGTTATTTTCTTCAAACAATTCCAGTTGATAGCGTTGATTGCTCAAATAGCCCAGTGTGATTGATGCCGTATAAACCAACTCCCGCAAGCTTTCCGCCGCCAAAAAACGAACAAAGGCGCGGCCCTGCAAAAGTTTGAGCAAATGCAACGTTAAATCCAATTGGTGCTGCAAAACCTTTTCCTGTTCAAGAATCTGCCGATATACATCCTGATTTTTTTTGAGTTGCTCCAGGTCTTTTTGGCTTACGGTTTTTTCTTCAATCAATTGCTGCCAACGTTTTTGCAAGGTATCCAAATTTTCTCGTGCCGCCTGCAAATCCTGTGCCTGGTACTGAGCATCACATAACTCTTTTTCCAGACGTTCCACATCAGCTTGCAAACCTTTTTGCCGGCTACGATAGTCAGTGATCTCTTGCGCCAGCCTCTTAAAACTTTCTTCATCCAATACCGCTTTTTTTGCCTCGTTTACGGAAGAAAACCCCTGTTCCAAAGCTCTTGCGCAACTGGTTTCTTTTAATACATCCGCGTTTTTTTGCAAAGTGTTATACTGGCTTTCCATTTGCACCAATTGTTTTTCGACATGGTTTTTGCGCTCATCACAGAAACATTGTCTTTCTTTTTGGGCCAGATTCAGTTTCTCTTTGACAATATCGATCTCCGCTTGTATTTTTTGCAAAAAATAATTATTCTCATCTAAATCCTTCTTACTTTTCTCCCAGCTTTTTTGCAAGGCTTCAACCTCTTCTTTTTCCACCTGAAAATCCGGCAAATCCGCGCTAACGGTAACAGGAGCCGGATGTTCCAGACTGCCGCAAACGGGACAAGGCTTAAAAGGCTGCAGAGAAGAGGCTAAAAATGCTGCCATCTGAGATTCCTGTAAGCTTCTTAATGCAGCCTCTTTTTGCTTCCAACTCTCAAAATCCCGTTTGTATTTCTCATCTAATGCAATGATTTTCTCCTTGGCATTATTCCATTTATTTTCCAGTTTATTCTTTTCTTCCTGCAGAACCTGTTCATTTTTAAGCAGGGGCCGCAAGATGTCATCTATTTCTCTTACGATCGCCAATCCAGGCGGCACTTCTCCTTGGGTAAAATATGTCTGTAGCGTGACGAATTGTTTCCGAACTTCTTCTAGCTGTTCTTTTGCATCTTTTGCTTGATTATAAGCTGCAAATGCCTGGTCGATAATGTCTTTGATCCCGGCTGCTTTTTGATTTTTGACCAAAGCTTCCTCTTTTTGTTCAACAGCAGCTTCCAGCTGTTTTAATTGCCCTAAACTTTGACGTGATTTTTCCAGTTCATTCGTTTTTTTAGCGAACTGTTCACATTCAGCAAAACGTTTTTGGGCTTTTTCTTTGTTTATTTCCAACTCCTGTAACTCAATCTCAGCTTGTTCGAGTTTTTGCTGCAGACCGTCTATTTTTTCTTTAGAACAATCCCCCAACATCTCTTTTTTGATCCGGCAACCTTCCAGTTCCTGCTGCAAACCGTTCTTTTTTGCTCTTGCAACTTCTTCAAGTCGATTGCCGTACTCATTCAGATGGAACAATTGCTCCAAAACATCTCCCCTTTTGGCCGGCGTCAAACGTAAAAAAGTATCGAACTTGCCCTGTGGCAAAACGACAGCCTGAGAAAAATGATCGAAATCCAAGCCCAATAACCGCTGTATCTTTTGGTCCATTTCTTTTGCTTTGGAAGCCAAAACCAGATCATTATCTTGATCGTAAAGGCGGCAATTATCTGTTGAAGCAGAAAGAGGGTTGCCCTTATCCTGCTCTAAGACACGCTGAGCCCGGTAAACATGCCCACGTAAGGAAAACAAGAAATCGACTTCGCAGCGTTTTTCATACAAATTGACAAGCGCTCCGCGCGCTTTTTTATTACGGTCCACATCCCCGAATAATGCCAGCGTAATAGCATCTAAAATAGTCGACTTACCGGCCCCCGTGGGGCCGAAAATACCAAATAAACCGGTAGAACCCAAGGCTTCAAAATCAATGGTCTGCTTTTCACGGTAACTGTTTAAGCCGGAAAAAGAAAGCAACAATGGTTTCATAACTTTTTGCCTCCTGGTTCCGCATACTGCTCTATTTGCTCTTCAGACTGCTCATTGATCTTGACAAGCAACTCGGAAAACAGGTCTACTAATTCTGCCTGCGGTTTGAACCCATCTTTTTGCGTAGCAAAGAGACAAAATTTATCCCGTATCGACAAATGGCTGATAGATTCTTGTTGCACCTGTGCTTGCATTTCCGGTAAAATCACGCGCACACCGACGAGTCTTTTATGTGCCCGGTGTAGTTGGGCTATTTCATCCATAGACAAGGGCTGTTGGCTTTTGATACTTAAATCTACCCAAACGTTCTGTTTTTCTTCATCACCGCACCATTCTAAGGCTTGCGTAAAACTTTCAGCCTGCCAAGATGCCAACGGATACCCATTTTTCAAAGGCACAGCTTGAATATTGAGCGCATGGTCGCGTTTTAGTTCCGCAATCATAACGCTTTTGGTTTGACCCACCTCAGAAAAGCTGTATGCCAAAGGCGACCCGGCGTAATAACAGGGAGTCTGCAACTGAATCCGCTGCGGCCGGTGAAAATGACCCAACGCGATATAATCTGCCACAGGGAAAATCTTTGGCGAAAGACCAAAACTACCTCCGATTTTTAATCCTTCTTCTTCTTGAACAGTCCGAATCCCACCAGGGCAATGAATGCGATTATCATGATTACCATAAATGGGGTTGGAATCGAAAACGACATCTTCTTCACCATCCGTTTCTGAATTTTTGATATCATACGCCAATAAACGCTCTGAATCACTGCGGCTACCACCTACCAACGATAAATGGGTCATGATAATGTTGATCCCGTCCGAATTGAAATCAGCGGCGGCTTCCTGCAGTATCTGTGTTAATTTATACTGATAATTTTTTTTCGTTTGTTTTTGATCGGACAAGTCCTCGATAAAAAGCTCATTTAAGCGGGATTCCGAAACATAAGGAAGCGCGAGGATCGTTACATCCTCCGCACACCGAGGTAAATGAAGCTTGAGGCAATGGTTTGTAACAGACTTTAAAAATATCCTGTTTTGATCTGCGGCAGCAACCGTACCAGGCTGAGGCAAATCACCCGGCAAACCAATGACGAAGACTCCCTGCTCCACCAATAATGGCTGGGCGGCTGATAGCCGTTGCGGTTGATCATGGTTGCCTGCAATGATTACAACAGCCCTTTTGGCTTGGGAGGAAAGACGGTGTAAAAAAGAAAAGAACATGCGTTCTGCTTCTGCAGGGGGATTAAAAGCGTCAAACGTATCCCCGGCCAATAAAACCAAATCCACGTCCTGATCCTCTGCAATCTGAGCAATCTCTTCCAATACGCCCCATTGCTCGTCATAACGGTCCTGATTTTCCAATGATTTCCCTAGATGTAGGTCAGCCGTATGCAACAATTTCAATCCTTGTACCTCCGTCCCATTAACTTCAATAAACATTCGCACTTGCCGGGACGTTTTCCTGCTCCAAAAGCGCGTAATCTGAAAAACATAGGCGTCTTAACAGAGGGAAAACGCTGCTGTAATATTGACTAATTCCACTAAAACGGGTTACAATAGATAAGTTAGAGAATCGCAAAAAGATTCGGAGGGAACACGATGCCGGAATTCAATGCTGACAATCTCCCCAGCAGGCATTTTATCAATCATATCATCAACGAGGACTTAAAACTAGGCAAATATAACCAAAAGGTCCATACCCGCTTTCCGCCGGAGCCGAACGGTTATTTGCATATCGGACATGCTAAGTCCATCTGCCTGAACTTTGGTACTGCCCAAGAGTACGGTGGCCTTTGTAACCTGCGCTTTGATGATACCAATCCTTCAAGAGAAGAAGATGAGTTTATCCAGTCCATCCAAGCCGACGTCAAGTGGCTCGGCTTTGACTGGCAGGACAGGCTTTATTTTGCCTCCGACTATTTTGAAGAGCTGTATCAGATTGCCGTGCAACTGATCAAAGATAAAAAGGCCTATGTCTGCGACCTAACCCAGGACGAAATGCGCGAATACCGCGGCACACCCACCGTTCCCGGCACGCTTAGCCCCTATACTTCCCGCTCCGTGGAAGAGAACCTGGATATGTTTGCCCGTATGCGGGCCGGTGAATTCCAAGACGGGGAAAAGGTCCTGCGTTTGCGCATCGATATGGCCTCTTCCAATTTTAATATGCGTGACCCGGTCATTTACCGCATTCAGCATTCTTATCATCAGCGTACCAAAAACGACTGGTGTATCTATCCCATGTATGACTTTGCCCATCCCCTTTCCGACGCTTTGGAAGGCATAACGCATTCCATCTGCACATTGGAGTTTGAAAACCACCGTCCTTTGTACGACTGGCTGATTGCCAACACCGACGTCCCCTGCAAGAGCAGGCAGATCGAATTTGCACGTCTCAATATTACCTATACCGTGATGTCCAAGCGCAAATTGCGCCGCCTAGTGGAAGAAAGCTTCGTTTCAGGCTGGGACGACCCTAGAATGCCCACTTTGGCAGGCATGCGCCGCCGCGGCTATACCCCGGAGGCCATTCGCAACTTTTGCGAAAAGATTGGCGTTGCCAAATCCAACAGCACCGTCGAGATCGAAATGCTGGAATACTGCATCCGTGAAGACTTAAATTATGCCGCCAACCGTGTGATGGCCGTATTAGACCCCATCAAAGTCGTTCTTACCAACTATCCTGAGAATGGCGAAACTTTGATGGGGTCTAATAACCCGGAAAAACCCGAAGAAGGCCAGAGAGAGCTCTCCTTCAGCAAGGAGCTCTATATCGAAGCCAGCGATTTTATGGAAGAACCGGTCAAAGGCTTCCATCGCCTCATGCCGGGCGGAGAAGTCCGCCTCAAAAGCGCCTATATCATCCGCTGTGATGAAGTGATCAAGGACGAAACAGGCAAAATCATAGAGTTGCGCTGCTCCTATGACCCCAAAACAAAAAGCGGTAACGACCAATCGGGTAAAAAGGTTAAAGGCACCATCCATTGGGTTGCCGCCAAAACTGCGATTGATGCCGAAGTACGCTTATATGAACACCTCTTTTGCAAAGAGAACCCCGACGATCTGGACGAGGGCGAAGAGTTTACCGATTATCTCAACCCCGCCTCCCTCACCGTCATCCCCAACGCCAAATTGGAAGCGGGTCTGGCAAAAGCAGACATAGGAGACTCCTATCAGTTTATGCGCCAGGGCTATTTCATCAAAGATAAAGACAGCACGCAAAATAAACCGGTCTTTAACCGTGTTGTCTCCTTAAAAGACAGTTGGGGAAAAATGCAAAAAAAATAAAATAGCCCCAGGAAGAAAAGCACGATTTATTGCTAAAATCATTAATATAATCTACCCATGCAATAGACGGTTATCAGGGTTACTCTCAAAACTGGGTATTTCATATCAATAGATATCGATTTATAAACAACAAAAAAGCTCCTTATAGGAGCTTTTTTGTTGTTTATAAGGATTCTCTATTTATTCCTTTTTTGCAACAGGTAGTAGATTAATCGGCATACCTGCCGCCAGATGCATGGCTTCCATAAGGGACTCACCTATCGTCGGGTGCGGATGGATCACACAAGCCACATCCTCCACCGTCATGCCTTTCGCCATAGCCAAAGCCGCCTCTCCGATGATGTCCGTAGCATGTGGTGCAAACAGATGCACACCCAAAATCCGTTTGTTTTGCGGATCGTTGAGAACCTTGACCATCCCCTCCGGTTCGTTCATAGCGACCGCTTTGCCGCAAGCCGACATAGGGAACACACTCTTTTCATAGGGAATATGATTGCTTTTCAATTCATCTTCCGTCTTCCCCACGGAGGCAATCTCCGGATGGGTATAGACACAAACGGGAACCACGTTAAGGTTTTGATGACTTTTTGCCCCCAGCAACGATTCCGCCGCCACGATCCCCTGGGCCGAAGCCAGATGCGCCAGCTGCATGCCACCCAAAACGTCACCGATAGCAGCAATATGCGGTTGATTGGTTAAAAACTTGTCGTCCACAAGAATACCTTTGTCCGAGTATTCCACTCCGGCAGCCTGTAAATTAAGACCATCCAGATAAGGGACTCTACCTAAAGAAGCCAGCACCAGATCAGCAGCAAGCGTTCGCTCTTCTCCATCTTTTTGAAAGCGGACTTCTCCATCTTCTATCACCTTGTTGATCCGGATACCGGTATGAATATCAATCCCTAGCCCGCAAAGATGAGTATGCAAAGCAGCGCTTAGTTCGGCATCCAGTCCGCTTAAAATAGAAGATTTGCCTTCCAAGACCGTCACTTTACTGCCCATATTATTAAAAATAGAAGCATATTCGATCCCTACCACGCCACCGCCCAAAACGGTCAGGCTTGCGGGGATTTCTTTTAGCTCTAGGATACCGTTGCTGTCAACCACTTTTTCCGAAAGTTCCACAAATGGCAAAGTGACAGGCATTGAACCACTGGCGACAATAAACTGCTTGGCAGAAATATGATCTTCGTTATTCAGGCAAATTGTGTGCTCATCCACAAAAGAAGCTGTTTTACTATATACCTTGACCCCATTTTTACGCAACAAAAAGTTGACCCCGTTGCGCAAACGCAGCACTACGTCGTTCTTTTTTTTCATCAGGACGGCAAAGTCGACCGATACGGCACCCGGATCAACACAAATACCATATGCCTTAGCTGCTTTGATACTATCCAATTTTTGCGCGGCACTGATCAAAGTCTTGGTAGGAATACAACCCCGGTTCAAACAGGTGCCGCCGACAAATTCTTTTTCCACCACGGCTGTTTTTGCGCCCAGCTGCGCCGCACGGATAGCTGATACATAGCCTCCAGGCCCTGCCCCGATGACGATGAGGTCAAAATCGTATTGCTCCATATAAACTCCTTTAATCAATTTGTTTTAAGATGAACGTTCGGTCACCTGGCAACGCAGTTTCCCTTGTGAAAGCTGTACATTCATCTCTTCTCCCAGGTCAGTCTGAAAAGCATTTTTCAGCACCGTACCATCGTCTTTATAACAAACACAATACCCGCGGGCAAGCACCTTTAAGGGACTTAACAAATCCAATTGCGTGGCAAGCTTCCCGACGGTATTCTCTTTAGCCGTCAGTGCGGCAATAAAATATTTATCTAATCCAGCGCTTGATTGATCCAAACGGTCTGTTTCTTTTTGCACTGCCTGGCTCAATTTCCTTCGCAAAAACGCCTCATAGCCTTCCAGCAAATCAAGCAAATCCTGTTTGGGAGCGATGGCCGTCTGGGCCGCATGGCTGGGCGTAGCAGCGCGATAGTCTGCCGCCAAGTCGGCCAAAGAAACATCGGTTTCATGCCCGATACCGCTGATCACAGGAGTTTGGCAACAAGCGACAGCTCTTACCACCGCTTCAGTATCGAAAGCGGCTAAATCTTCTTTTGAGCCGCCTCCGCGCGCCAGCAAAATCAGATCGCATCCGCTTTGATCGGCGAGGCGTAAAGCTTGAGCGATCTGGGTCGGTGCCTTTTCGCCTTGCACCTGCGTCGCAAACAGAAGCAAATGGACAGCATCGGAACGGTGCCGGGCAACCTTTTGGATGTCTGCCCAGGCTGCGCCTTCTTTTGAGGTCACAACAGCAATGCGGAAAGCGAAACGCGGCAAAGGTTTTTTCCGTTGTAGGTCAAACAAACCTTCGGCGGTTAGTTTATTTTTTAATTGTTCTAAAGCCGTATGGTAGTCGCCAAGACCAGCCGGAATGATGGCTTCGGCGTAGAGCTGGCAAGTGGCGTCGCGTTCATAGATACTGATTTTGCCCCAAACCAAAACATCCATACCGGGTTTCGGTTCAAATTCCAAATAACCAGCATGTGTTTTGAACAGAACACAACGCAAAGTCAATTGTTCATCACGCAAAGTAAAATAAATATGACCCGAGCTGTGCTCTTTATAAGCTGATATTTCCCCGCGGATCCATAAACCCTGTAAAAAATTGTCCTCGTCCAAATATTCTTTGACATAAGAATTGATCTGGCCCACCGTATAATAACGAAATTCAGGTTGTACTTCCTGCATGGTTCACCATCCTTATTACGGTGTAGTCGCTTTATAAAGCTCTTTACCCAATAAAGCTACCCCGACGGCATTGTCTCCTGCATATTCCCGATCGGCAAAGAAAAGCTGCATGCTATCTTTCAGGTTTTGCTCCAATTGTTGACGAATCCGTCGGTTGCAAATGACACCTCCGGCTAGAACAATCTGTTTTAAACCAGTTTGTTCTGCAGCAAAAGCTAAGGCTTTGATCAGGCTTTGGGCGATCTGATCCAACACTGCCGCAGCGATTTCCTCAGGAGCGGCCCCTTTGTCAATCAGACGCGCCGCAGCAGTCTCTGGCCCGGAAAATGAAATCTCGCACCCTTTTACAGAAATGGGAAGCTCATAACCTGCTTTGTTATCGGCAGCCAGTTTTTCCATAGCCGGACCTGATGGAAACGGAAGTCCCAAGGAAACCCCAATCATATCAATAAACTTACCCGCCGACAAATCACAACCGCCCAAAATCTTGACCTCAAATCCGCCCGATAATTTCTTAACTTTTAAAACTTCTGTTGTGCCTCCGGATAGATGAACGGCCAGAAATTCTTCTTTCAAGTCATCCGTATGATCTTTAATAGCAGCTGCAATATGCCCTTCCTGGTGACTAACCAGGAAAAGCGACAAACTGAGGGTATCGGCAATCACTTTCGCCATTGCTTCGCCGGCATAAAAAACCGGCATATAAGATTCGCTTAAGTTACGCGGACGCGTACTAACAGATATGCCGAGCAATTGTTTTGGTTCTATTTTTTTATATAAGTCCTGTAATAAAACAGGGAGTTGTCTGATATGAATAAAAAATGCATCGGATTGCCGCAGACCCAAAGAGCCTTGAGGAACCTCCAGCATTTTTCGGATGGAAACGCATTCCGGTGCATCTAAACCAACAGCCGCTACCGAAGTCGTATAACAGCTCGTGTCAATACCCAAAATCAATTCCGTTCTCCCTTTCCCGATAACCGTTCTAACTAAATCATGACTGATTGGATATATTATCCAAGATTGCATTTACAAAAGAGGCCGAATCTTCACTGCCGAAGGATTTTGCCAGTTCGACAGCCTCATTGATAACTACGTTTTTAGGAATTTCGGTAGAATATTTTAATTCAAAAAGCGACATTCGGATAATGTTTTTATCGATATTGGCAAGTCGTGATACATCCCATTGCCGTGTAAATGAAGAAAGGAGCACATCAATTTCAGGCTGATGCTCCAATGTGCCTTTTACCAGATGCAAGGTAAATTCCGCATAAATTGGGGTGAGCCCGCTCTCACTCAGGATATACTCCGCCATTTCCCAGGCGTTTTTTCCGATATCCAACTGAAATAGCATTTGCAGGGCTGTCTCCCTAGCCTTATGCCGCGTCATCGGTTCACCTTTTGCAATTTGCCATGCATCTTGTTCGTTTTTTGCCTGAGAGTGTTTTTGCGCGATCGTTTCTCCGGCCTTATGCCCAGCCATAGGTCTCCCCCTTAAATCCTATCATTCGTTTATTGATCCTTGTGAATTAAGTTTTCCAAGGCGGAACGAAAATTTACCTTGGCATCGATCTTTTTGCCAATATAATAACCGATTAAAACACAAATCAAAACAAAAATTGCCCTACCAAAACCATATTTAACCACACAGACGCCAAAAATCAGACCCAGGACAATCCCCACAATCTTACCTCTGTGATTTTCCCACATATGCAAAATAAATGTTAACCAATCCATCAAAAAGCCTCCTTTTGACTTCTATCCTTAACCCTTATTTGTTGCCGTCGCTACCTTGTCCCACATTGGAAACAAGAACTTTTACTTCGGCAACTTTTAGTCCGGTCATCAACTCAATTTGTTCCTTCACCACTTTTTGTAAGGTGGCGGCAGTTTCCGGAATTTTTGTATTAGGCGGAACAACGACTTTCAGGTAGATCGCAATCCCGTTATCTACCGGCTTAATCTGTGTTTTTACCTCTTTGATGTTTTCTACTTGAAAGGCGGCACGCGTCACAACATTGTCGATAGCGTTGAGGCTGATATTGACCTGCCCTTCCTCATTGGCTGAAACGGTAGCCAAAAGGCTGCTCTTATGCCGGAACAAAGCAACAACAATATGAAAGATACCCAATACGGCTAAAGCAAGTGCGATCAGTATGAGCACCCAAAAGCTTGTCCCGTCATTAAACAGAATTTGTTGCAACTGTGTGAAAATACTATGCCAGACCGCCCGGTTTGCCATTGCTACAAATACCAATATTGCACCTGCTAATAGGATCAGGCCCCATAAAAATAAGAGGATACGACGCAAAACATTCATCCAATAGACCTCCTCGTCTATTTATTTTTGTAATCAAAAGATAGGACATAATGGTAAAAGGCCGCGCCCTTTTTAAGGGCGCGGTTCAATCATCATTCTGCTTTACTGCCTGCATTTTGCCCTTGGGGAAAAGTTACTCCCTGAATATGAACATTGATTGCTTTTGTTTTAAGACCGGTCATGGATTCAATGGCCATTTTTACATTGTCTTGAACCTTTTGAGCGACTTCGGGAATCAAAACACCAAATTCTACCACCATATAAAGATCAACAACTGCGTTATCTTCTGTGACCTCGACTTTCACACCTTTGGTTAAGTTTTTGCGCCCCAGTAATTCTGTAATCCCACCTGCTATGCCACCACTCATACCGGCTACACCGGCAATCTCGGTAGCAGCCAAACCGGCTATGGTCGCAACAACATCATTGGCAATTTTTACAGAACCGATATTTGAGCCCGATAAAACATTTTCAGCTGTTTGTTCATTCGTTTGCTCTTGATATTCCGCCATAATAAAGACCTCCCTCTTTTATCAAAAATTTTTGCCGCAAAAGTGCAACAAATTGATCAATTCAATCCATATTCTAATTCATATTATAACAGATTGGTAGAAAAACAACAATAATTCTTATATTATGGCATTCTTTTAAAGAATAATACTTTCTCCGAACCTTTTTGCAAAACAATGATGATAACTACCAAAAAGACTGCTGCTTGCCAATAGCAGAAGTCTTTTGGAATTTCCCTCGACCCTATTATATGCGGTTTCCATGTATTTTATTTCTTTTGGATAACAACGACATTTTCATATCCGATCGCCGTCGCTCCATCCACCAGTTCCGCAATCTGTGTGGCTTCTACCTCATCAATCTTTTGCCCGATGATCACATTGGCCTTATCCGACATTAGCAATACAACAGCATCCTCAAACCCCTTGGCGGTGAGCAGCGTTTCTGCCTTCAATTCTTTTTCCATACTCGCAGAAATTTGTATCTGCTGTTGTTGGGCCTGGCTGCGAACCGGCTCCGTAGAATTAGCATCATCAATGATCCCCTGTAAGATTTCCAATTCTTTGCTGCGAATTTGTTCTCTTTGAATCCGGTAATCCCCGGAAAACTTATTGGAGAGAACGTTGCTGATATCTTGTTGTACCTCAGCCTCAGTAGGACTGGCTTGATCATCTGCTGACAAATTATTTTCTTCCATTTTGACGACCGGAGCTTCCGCTTCAAGGCCGCCCAACAAATCCGCTTTTGACATATCATACAGCAAAAACCCCAGGCAAACAACAATAAGCAACAACAACCACTTTCCTTTTGATGAAGCTATTTTTCTTCTCATTTGTCAAACCCTCCCTTATTCACTATTCACTATATTTACCCGTGACAACAACAATCCGATAAGCCGGTAAGTCCAGCAAGGCGCTAGCCGCGTCAAATAAAACTTTTTTTACCGATTGATCGTTTGCTCCCTGGGCGACAATCAACACACCCTGTGGCTTAGGCATTGACTGACTCACGATAATAGGCGCATCATTCTCCACGGCAATGGAAATATTTTCGCTACTCTGCTCACTTTGTGATAGTACGGGTGTACTGCCATCCGTACCGGTATCCTGAAATTCGCTACTCGTGGCATGGCTCGTTTCCGTATTGGTGGCATATTGTACAGAACCGCTTTGTGCATACGTGATAGCGACATCTACTGTTCCCGCTCCCTTAACCTGAGATAAAATCTGCTCTAATTTAGCCTCCAATGCTTCCTCCGAGCCCAGGTACTGGTTCTGCTCGCCCGCTTGCGTTTGCAGCGATGTCTGTTGTTCCTTTGTCTGTGAAAAACTTCCGGCTAAGTTCATCAAAATAACGCCTACGATCAAAATCCCCGCCAACTTCAAATACATTGATTTATCCTTTTGATTCTTAAATCCCAACTTTTTCAATACAGCACTTCCAAGGGAACCGTCTGTTTTATTTCCCTCCGGCTTTGCCTCATTCACCATCGCTCACCCCTTATATCATATTGATCTCAATCCGGTTGCTATCAAGGTTGTAATATCCGGCAACTTTTTGGGCAATTGCTTTTTTTAGTCCGGTATTTTCAACTTCTTTCGATTTCTTTTTTATAGAAAGGATGATCTTTTGGATCTCCCCTGTTTGCGAATCAGTCTTTACCTTTGCATCGACGGCGGCAACACCCGTTATTTCCGTTACCAATTGATTCGTTTGCGTTTCAATCTGGCTGTTATAGTCTAAAGAGGCCTGATTCTGCCAAGTTTGGGCCAAGTCTTCCCCTTCTTTTACAACTTGCGTAGCGTCGATTTCATAGCTATCCCAGGCAAATACCGGCTCGGTTTGGGCTAGGTTAAAAATTGTTAAAACCGGATTCAACACCACAGAAAAAAGCAGCAAACCCATAACCAAACGAAGATAGCGGCGAAGCTCACCCGAAGGAATTAATAACTCCAAAAACAAGGTCAACAGAACAACGATCGAAATATTGATGACCATCGTGCGTAAGAGATCCAACATAACTTTCTCCTTATTTTCCTCCTAACCGTTTTATCGTAACATCATACTTACATTCGCTATCCCGATTGTAATGGCAATGATAAAAAAGAATAACAGCCCACAAATTGCCAAAACGGCAAAAACCATCAATAAGGCATTGCCGATGCTACCTAACGCCTCCGACAATTCATTTTCACCCAATGGCTGGATTATGGCTGCCGCCAGCTTATAGACAATCACCTGAACCAATATCTTGATGGCTGGTAAAGCACAAATGATGAGAATTACAATGGCTCCAACCACGCCCACGGCGTTCTTCATGACCAGCGCCGTACCCAAGACGCTATCCATAGCGTCTGCCAGTGAACGTCCGACTACCGGGATAAAAATACCGGCGGCGGTTTTGGCTGCCTTAATAGCCAATCCATCGAACGAGGCGCCGGCAAAACCAACCAGACCGATAAAAGCGATAAATAAAGTCGTACTGACGCTGAGTAACCCCAAAGCAATATCACGAAACAATTTGGCTAATTTATCAATCTGGAAACGGGGACTGATCCGACTTACCAAAGCTAAAACGGCGGAAAAATAAATCAAAGGAAAAATAAAAAATTGCACCAAATGCAACATAACCGTTACGGCAAACAAAACGGAGGAATAGATAAAAGCTGCGGTCCCTGCTCCCCCCATCGCAGCCAAAAGTGCCATCAATACAGGCAATAGCGCATAGAGGAAATCACGGATGCTTTCTATGGCGCCCTGGGCAATCTCCATCGATAGGTTAAAAGAAGAAATGGCGATGCCGATCAATAAAAGATAAACAATACTGCGGGATAAGAGCGAAATATCACTTTTTTCAAATGCGTCTTTTAAATTTGTCAAAAAGACGCAGACGATAGCCAACAAGATTAATTTTCCCAGTAAAACACCCGTGACGGAAAGCTCCTGAAGAAAAATACTTAAAAATAATTTTAATATTGACTTCAGATCAAAATCCAACTCTCCACTGCGGATCTGATGCCAAACGCCACTAAAACTAAAATCTCCGATTTCTGTTTGTAAATCCTGATCCAACTCGCTCAGAAAACTGTCTATAGACGAGAGGTCCGGCATGGCAATTTCGTTTGTATCGGCCAAAGCACATTTTGGGGTGAAAAGAAAAATGATCACTAAAAGTACGATCAGCCATTTTTTCATCTTTTCCTCCTAGCTTAAGAGCCTTAATACCGATTGTAAAATTGCCGACATAATGGGCATGGCCATGAGCAAAATACAGACTTTGGCCGCAAACTCAACTTTAAGACCGATGGCCGCCTGACCGGCATCCCGGCAAAGCTGAGCGCCGAACTCGGCCAGATAGGCAATCCCGATGATCTTAAATACGGTAGAGAAATAATAATCACTGATATTCGCTTGTTTGCCGATAGCAATCAAATCGGAAAATAATTTGGCAATTTGCGGCAATATGGTCAAAAATATGAGGACACCGGCAGCCAGTCCAACTATAAGAGCCATGGCAGGTAGTTTTCCTTCCTTAAGAAACACAATTAATAAGGTGGAAAACACAGCAAACCCAATCAAAGGAAAGAGAAACGATAGCATATCCTGCATGTGAAGCCTCCGCTTATATTCAATCGATCAATACAATTTAAAAACTTCTTCCACACTTAAAAATAACTGCTGAATAATAGGAATCACTTTAATCAAAGCAATCGCCAATCCCACAATCAATGTCAAATATGCATACTCATCTCTACCCGCCTGTTTTAAGAAAGTATGCAAAACGGTAACCGCAATAGCAAGTGCCGTCAGAAAAAAAATAATCCCTGTATCTTCCATGTAGACTCCTCCAATTTATTTTTAAGGCGCTGAAAGTCGAACAAAATCTGCCTCGGATAGGCTTGACTCCGCATTCCCGTTTTTAAAAATCTCTAGTCATACTTTGCTTTCAGCAAATAAATACTAATTTTTTACGGCTGAGGTCAAAGAGTATTTGCCGCCGCATCATGCTCCAGGCAAGGGAAACGACTGATGCTTTGCGAGGAGGAAGTTAACACCGCATTTGGTGTGCCCAGCGAGTACCGGGGTAGGCCGTCTGACGCTACCGAAGACTAAAAACAAATCAACACGACGGCAAAACCAAACGTCAGACCCAGGCTCCTCCATACCTTTGCCATCTTTTGGTATTCTTCTTTGGCAGTAGTCTCGAGGGCTTGCAGGCGCAGGCGGGAGAGCTCTAACTTTTTTAACTGATTGGCTTTGTCGGATAAACCCAATCCGGTTGCAAATGATTCCAATACTTGTACCTCCTCAGCTTTTAACGGCATTGTTACCTGCTGCATTGCCTCTTTCCATGCTTCTTCGGCACTGACGCCGCGTTGGGAGGATAAAATTTCCGCTGCGGAGCCAAAAAGAAAGCGAGCGGAGCGAGCGGTTTGCGCCGCTACGGCGAAGGCCTGAGGCATGGGGGTGAGGGCATAATCCATCTCCCTGGCTAATGTCAAAATACCCTGCTGGACATCGGCTAAAAAACATACGCGTTTTTCCAGCTTTTTGCTGGCATATCTACCAACGGTTGCCGAAGCAATAATAATCAACACTGCCCCCAGTAATTTACAAACCAGATACATATGCTCACCCTCTTTTTCTAAGAAGCCTTGGATGAAAAATACTTTGTAATGTTTCGGTTTGAATATCCTCGACACTACCGGGACCGTTACTGCGTGAAAGCGTTACAACCCGTTTAAAGCATCCGCTTTGCAGAATCTCGGCCATAACCGGCCTCTCCTTCAATTCTTCATAATTCTTGGCATGAGCGCTTACCACCATCTTTACCCCTGCATTCACCGCTTCCCTGATGGCATAAGCGTCTTCCGAGCGTCCGATCTCATCACAAACAATCACCTGCGGTGACATGGAACGGATCATCAGCATAATTCCTTCCGCTTTTGGGCAACCATCGAGCACATCAGTACGCATACCAACGGGAAGCTGGGGTATACCATAGACCATAGCTGCGATTTCCGACCGTTCATCCACGATGGAAACAGTATTGGGCAGACAATGCACTCCTTGCGAAAGCTCATACGCGATATTGCGTAACAATGTCGTCTTGCCTGCTCCCGGTGGTGAAATGATTAATGTGTTGCAAAACATGCCGTCTTCAAACAGATACGGTAAAACCTCTCTTGCCGTATCGGGAATATGGTGCGCAATCCTTAAGTTTATGGAGGAGATATCCTTTAGCGTCTGGATCATACCCCTGTCCAAAACAGCCTTTCCGCTAAAACCAGCCCGATGACCTCCCTTGAGCGTCAAATAACCGCGGCGGATTTCTTCCTCAAATGCATAATAAGAGCTTTCCGAAAGCAACAGGACGGCTTGTCTGACCTGAGCATATGTACAATAAATAGCATTATCTGAATCTTTTGCCAACGACCCCTTTGCATTGATAAAAAAATCTCCTTCGTGGGTACGAATAATTGTCGGCTGAAATACACGTAGGCGGATCTCTTCCATCTTAGCCCAATCCGCCGCACTAAACCGGTTGAAGATACTGCGCAAATCGTTCGGTAAATAGGGCAAAAGTTCTGCAGCAATCCGATGTTCTTGCAACCCGTTTTCCACCCGGCTTCCTCCTTTGACAACCTTTTAAGATATCTTATGAGGACAGGACGAGTATTAGAACCCAATTAATAGACAATAAAAAAAGAGCAACTGCATATAAGTTGCTCTTTAAAAACATTTTATTTTAAATATTTGTTTTTATATTTTTATTCCTGCGTTTTTTTTGTCTTCTTTTTTGTTTCTTTTACTTCTTTTTTCTCTGCTTTAGCTATTTCTTCTTTTGGGTCGTCATCTTCGTCCTCATCGCACTCATCCAGGTCATTCTCATCGTGGTTGACATAGACAATGGCATTGCAGACAGGACAGGTAACCTCAATGATATCGTCATCATAAATAATATCGGAATCAAAACAGACCTCTTCCTGACAATTGGGGCAAGTCACTTCGACATAGTTGTCATCTTCGTCGTATTCTTCATCCTCGTCATAAAAATCATCTTCCAAGTCGGTTAAATCGCTGTCTAAGCTTTCAACATAACTATTGAGATCATCCTGCTCATCCTTGAGATAAGCAAGAGCGTCCGCGATATCTTCTAAAACCTCCAATATACCACTGATAATCTTGCCATCTTTGGAACGGTCCAGATCCAAGCCTTCCGCGAGGCCTTGAAGATAGGCAACTTTTTGCTGAATATCCTTCATTGATAGTACCCCCTCTCAAATGTTAAAATTAATTCCGATACTGTACAAATGTAAATCAAATACACATACAAACCTATGATTCCCTTAAAACAAAGCGCTTATGCCCTTTCCTGATATTCCCCTGTTTTGGTGCTGATACGCAAAACATCACCAACATTGATAAAAAAGGGAACCCGGACAACCACTCCTGTTTCCAACGTAGCAGGTTTGTTACCACCGGATGCCGTATCGCCTTTGATCCCCGGTTCTGTTTCAATCACTTTCAGCTCAACCTGCGCCGGCATATCCACACCAATAACGGCACCCTGGAAAAACAATACAGATACATTCATGTTTTCTATAAGATAGTTTTTACCGTCGCCTAAGCTTTCATCAGTCAAAGGCATCTGCTCATAGTTTCCCGTATCCATAAAGATATAGGCGTCGCCGTCATGATACAAATACTGCATTTCTCTGCGGTCCAAATGAGCTTTGGGTAATTTTTCACCCGCGTTAAATGTTTTTTCCACTATGCCGCCTGTACGTACATTTTTTAATTTGGTACGGACAAATGCAGATCCTTTGCCCGGTTTAACATGCTGGAAATCAACTACAACATACGCATCGCCGTCTAATTCAATCGAAACACCCGTTTTAAAATCATTGGATGAAATCAAAGTAACGACCTCCTACATTTCTGTTTAAACCCTATTCTCTATGACAAACCTATTTTACCATACCCGTAATGATTTAAACAAGCAAAATATAATACGATTATGCCACGTAAAAATAGGAGGGAAGAATCCCTCCTATCGGATGCTACTTAAATGGCGCCCTTAGGAACGGCGAACCTCTTTAATACGCGCCGCTTTACCGGTCAGTTTGCGCAAATAATACAATTTGGCGCGGCGGACCTTACCATGACGCACGACAACAATTTTTTCTATTTTAGGTGAATGCAACGGGAATGTTCTTTCCACCCCAACGCCATAAGCAATTCTGCGAACGGTAAAGGTTTCGCGGATACCGCCGCCTTTTCTGCGGATGACGACGCCTTCGAAAACCTGAATGCGTTCACGGGTACCTTCAACAACCTTAACGTGCACCTGAACGGTATCTCCCGGATAAAATTTAGGAATATTGCTTTTAATTTGTTCCTGCTCAATCACATCGATTAGATTAGTCATTGTTATCCTCCTTTATTCGACGACCGTTCATACCCGCTAACAAATTGCGACAGAGGACCGATCCAAAACACGCATTTAATTATATCACAAGCAAAACACGTCTGCAACTGTTTGTAAAAAATCTTATATTATAAAAAGACCAGTTAAATTAGTAACGCGAAATTTTTTCGCCCAAAAGCCGATCTAAAATGATAGAAGCAGCCGAGCGGACGGAAAGATGGTTATAGTCACCTTTGCCATAGATGGGGCGCAAACAAAAATCAGCGTCCCGAATGATCTCTTTGGCCAGCCCCCAGCCGGTACCGAGTAAAAGAAGGTAATTACCCCCCGTATCTTCCATGACCTTGCGCATTTCCCGATAAGAGATTGCCTCCATACCCTGTTCATAACAAGCGCTGGTAGCGATAATCTTTAGAGTTTGCCTGTTCTCTTCTTTTAGATGCGTTAGTACATCCTCCAGATAAGGCATCAGGTGGACTAGTGATAAAGCCTGCATGCGGTCGGGGTTGTAAATCGCACCAAACCCCTGCTGCCAATGGTCAATAAGCTCCTGCATCATTTGGCGCTGACCTTCCATGGGCTGCACGATATAATACCCGCTTACGCCAAAGGTGGCCGACGCACGCGCGATATCATGCAAGTCCAGATTGGTCAACGATGTGCTGACTACCTGCTTTTTTTTGTTATAAACCGGATAATGGAGCAAAGCGACATACAAACGGAACGGGGCCTTTTTCCTTTCATCCAGTTTGGCTAAAAAGGTTTTATCCTGCCGGGTCAAATTGGCTTTTTCCAACAATTCCGGCCGGTTTTGCCAAGTACGCAACAAGGCCTGATCATGGCGCCATTGGCTAATCTCTTTATGGTTGCCGGAAACCAGCACTTCCGGAACCTCCATACCGCGAAAAACCGATGGACGCGTATACTGCGGATACTCTAATAAACTTTCGCCAAAGCTTTCTTCGTCTGTTGCCGTTTCATCGCCCAAAGCACCCGGCAAAAGCCGGACAACAGCATCGGCAATCGCCATAGCGGGCAATTCTCCCCCCGTGAGAATAAAATCGCCCATGGAGAGAACATCGGTGGCCAAGCCTTGTAAGACCCGCTCGTCAATCCCTTCGTAATGGCCGCAAATGATGATCAACTGTTCTTCTTTGGCAAGCTCTAAAGCTATTTTTTGATCAAACGGTCTGCCCTGCGGACTTGTGACGATAATGCGAGGACGGCAAGTTGAAGTAACCGCTTCCACGGCGGCAAAAATGGGCTCAGGCTTTAGCACCATTCCCGAACCTCCTCCATAGAGGCGCTCATCGGTAATATGGTGCTTGTCGAAAGTAAAGTCCCGTATATTAATGATATTGATCTCAGCAATCCCGCTTTTGCAAGCCCTTTTCATAATACTTTCTTTCATGGGGGCAAACATCTCCGGAAAAAGCGTTAATAAATCGATTTTCATACCACTTTTTGGTTGCCGATTAAAGACCCTGCGGCAACTGTACCTCCATACGTTTGTTTTGGAGATCGATTTTAGAAACGATAGATTTTAAAGCTGGGATCATAACCTGATTTTTATCCGGCGTTTCCATTACATAGATATCATTCGCAGGATTGCTGAGGATATCCACAATCCTGCCTAATAAAAGATCGTTCTCATAAACGCTAAGATTCATCAATTGAAAATGATAATAGTAACCTTCAGGCAATGGCTCGACATTAGAAGGTTCGATCATAAGACGGCAGCCTCTTAATTTTTCGGCCTCCGTCCTATCATTGATCCCCTCAAAATGGACCAGAAAATACTTATTAGCCTGCTGGCAGGCATCTATCTTAACGATTTTTTGCAGGCTATCGGCCCAAAAGCTATTGCCAATAGAAAAACGCTTGGGATTGTCGCTGACAGCCTCAACCTTGACGGTTCCGTGTATGGCATGCGCGCTGCGTATGATGCCGGTAAGAATGGAATATTTATCAAAACGATCGTTTTGAGTCATTTGTCGTTCTCTCCAACTTTAATAATCGGTCAGATTTTTTTACACCTAAACTGTTTCTAAAATAAAAGAAGAGCGGAAAGCAACTTTGCAATAAAACCTCCCGCTCTACCAAACATAACCCTTAGTCAATTTCCAACGTACATTTTTTGCCTTCCTTTGTAGCGGCGGCTTTTAGAACCGTACGCAGTGCTCTGGCAATTCTACCTTGCTTACCGATGATCTTGCCAGTATCTTCCGGAGCAACTTTTAAGGTTAATTCGATCTGATTATTTGCTTCGGTTTCCGTCACCACAACGGCAGAAGGATCCTTTACCAACGATTTGGCCATATGCTCGATTAATTCTTTCACTTTTGTGACCCTCCTCCTTGAGTTAATGATAACAGTCAACTATTCAGCTTTCTTTTGCGCGCTTAAAATCCCAACCTTCTTAAACAGGGATTTAACGGTATCGGAAGGCTCAGCGCCTGTTTTCATCCAAGACATTGCCTTATCCGCATCGATATGAATTACGGGCGGCTGTTTTGTGGGATCATAATAACCGATTTCTTCAATAAAACGTCCGTCACGGGGAAAGCGGGAATCTGCAACAACTAAACGGTAAAAAGGCGCTTTTTTTGCACCCATTCTTTTTAATCTGATTTTTGTTGCCATAAAAGTTTCACCTCCTTAAGTTAGTATCTATTCATGCTTTGCAAAATCGCAAACATAAAATCTAAAAATAAATTACTGCATAAACGGCATGCCGGCAAATCCGCCTTTGCCTTTTTTACCCTTGTTCTTCTGCTGCATCGTATTGGACTGCTTAATAAGCTTTTGCATTTGGTCAAACTGTTTGATGAGACGGTTGATATCCTGCACCTGGCAACCGCTGCCTTTGGCGATACGCAATTTGCGCGAGCCGTTGATGATGGCGGGATTACTGCGTTCGTCTGCCGTCATACTTTGAATGATCGATTCTACGATAGCAAACTGTTTGTCGTCTAACTGCACATCCTTCAATTGTTTGCCCATCCCCGGGATCATACTCATAAGATCCTGCATATTCCCCATTTTTTTTAGCTGCTGTACTTGATCTAAAAAATCGTCAAAGGTAAACCGTGACTGGCGAAGGCGCGCCTCCATCTCTTTGGCTTTATCCTGGTCGATGGTACTCTGCGCTTTTTCGATCAAGGTTAGGATATCGCCCATGCCTAAAATACGCGAGGCCATCCTGTCCGGATAAAACGGCTCCAAAGCTTCCAGCTTTTCACCGGTACCGGTGAATTTAATCGGCTTACCCGTAACAGCTTTGACGGAAAGCGCCGCGCCGCCTCTGGTATCGCCATCCAATTTTGTCAAAACAACGCCACTGATCTCAAGTTGCTCATTGAAGGCGGCCGCCACATTAACAGCGTCCTGGCCGGCCATGGCATCCACAACCAACAATATTTCTGTAGGATTGGTCTTGTCGCGGATAGCAGAAAGCTCCTGCATCAATTCTTCGTTAATATGCAAACGCCCAGCTGTATCCACGATCAGATAATCGTTGCCGTTTGTCCTGGCATGCTCCAAAGCACGGGTAGCGATCTCCACCGGGTTGACCTGATCTCCCAAAGAAAACACAGGGATGTCTGTTTTTTCACCCAATACTTCCAACTGTTTAATCGCAGCCGGACGGTAAATGTCGGCGGCAGCCAAAAGAGGCCTTTTGCCCTGTCCTTTGAGCCAAAGCGCGATTTTACCGCTGGTGGTGGTTTTACCGGAACCTTGCAAACCAACCATCAATACAACCGTAGGCGGTTTGGGAGAAACCTGTAATTTAGCTTGTTGGGCCCCCATTAAAGCAGTCAATTCTTCATGAACGATTTTGACGACCTGTTGTCCGGGAGTCAAACTTTGTAAGACTTCGGAACCAACAGCCCGCTCTTTTACTTTAGCAGCAAAATCCTTGGCAACTTTATAGTTGACGTCGGCCTCCAACAGCGCGACCCGGATTTCACGCAAAGCTTCGTTGACATCGGCTTCCGAAAGTTTGCCTTTGCCTTTTAGTTTAGAAAATATATCCTGTAAGCGTTCACCTAATCCACCTAACGCCATTTATTCACCCTCTTTAACTTTCTGCAATGCAGACCAAAATGTATGCCACTGGTCTTTTTGCCGATCATCGGTTTTACTTTCCAGTTTAAGCGCGATCTCTTGCAACCTGAGCAAATTTTCTGTTCGCTTTTGATATTCGGCAATCAAACCTAATTTTTCTTCATAAAATTGAAGCAAAGTTACGCTTCTTTTAATCAAATCATGAACAGCTTGCCGACTGGTATCGGTTTGAGCGGCGATCTCGGCTAAAGATAGATTTTCTTCATAAAAAAGCTGCAACGCTTGCTGCTGTTTATCGGTCAAAAGCGCACCGTAAAAATCAAACAGCATGGCGATATTTTGCAGTTTTTCAAGTTTCAGATCGTCTGCGACCATTCATCCACAACCTGTCGGTTTTAATCACCCGTTCATTATATCGGATTAAAATTTAAGTGTCAAGTATTTTTACTTGTCGCATAAAACACGTATCAAAAACCGATTTTTATATCCTTATTTTAAAAATGGCCAGGTTTTGCAGACTTGCAATTTGGATGATGCGCAGGCACAATCTGGAATCGATCTCGGCATGGCGATCAATTGCATCAGTATTCTTTCCAGGTCAAGTTGCCTTTTTGCCATAATCTGATCCAGCTTTTTTAAATCGATATCGCCGCTTAAACCCGCCGCATAATTGCCCACAACCCCCAAAGACGCATAACAGATTCCTGCTTCCCTGGCTAAAGGCGTTTCCGGTACACCTGTCATACCCACAACAGTCGCGCCTAAAGTGGCATACGCTTTGATCTCTGCCGGGGTTTCAAAGCGTGGGCCTTGAGTGGCAACATAAACACCACCCAAATTCGTTTCGATCCCCAATGATTGAGCCACTTCATACGCATCTTGTGTCAAACGGGGGCAATAAGGCTTGTCCATCGGGATATGCCCGACTGCATTTTCGCAAGAAAAAGTATGTTCCCTGCCCCAGGTAAAATCAATAAACTGATCCATAAAGACAAGGCTTCCGGGAGGAATTGCCAAATCCAGCGACCCGACGGAACATAAGGCCATAATCTCCCGAACGCCTAACATCGCCAACGCAGCCATCTGAGCCCGGTAATTGATCAGATGCGGCGGTACAGAGTGTCCTTTGCCGTGCCGGGGAATAAAATAGACATCCTGTCCGCAATAGACAGCGTGGTACAACAAAACATCACCATAAGGAGTTTTAATCGTTGTTTCTTCGCTTTTTTGCATCAATTCCAGATCATATAATCCGGTACCGCTGATAATCGCAAAAGCCATCTTTTTTCTCCTTAAATTGAATTATTTTTTGACAATTACTTGCATTTCAAGAGCATGATAGACTCAAACATGCCGATCATGCATTACGGACACCTTATCCGTTATTTGATAACCGCTCCCCCGTCGCCTTTTGGCTATTTATCCTGATTTTTATTCTCCAAACAAAGCGGTTGCAAATTCCTGCGCATCAAATTCACGTAAATCATCAATGCCTTCCCCAACGCCGATCATTTTTACCGGCAATTTGCTTTCGTTAGCAATACCGATCACCACGCCGCCTTTGGCTGTCCCGTCCAGCTTGGTCAAAACCAACCCGGAAAGAAAGACAGCCTCTCCGAAAAGTTTAGCTTGGGAAATGGCGTTTTGCCCCGTTCCGGCGTCCAATACCAGCCAAGTCTCAACGCTTGCTTCCGGCGCTTCCCTGGCGATGATTTTGCCGATCTTTTTTAACTCTTCCATGAGGTTATTTTTGTTTTGTAAACGTCCGGCTGTATCTACGATCAAAAGGTCGCATTTTCGGGAGACGGCACTGTGGCAGGCGTCAAAAACAACGGCGCCCGGATCAGCCCCCTCTCCCTGACGGATGATATCCGTGCCGGCACGTTTAGCCCATTCAGATAGTTGCTCGGTAGCGGCGGCCCGGAAAGTATCGGCAGCAGCTAACAGAACCTTCTTGCCTTCCCCACTATAGCGGGAAGCAATCTTGCCAATGGTCGTGGTTTTCCCGGCTCCGTTGACGCCTACCATAATCAAGATATTTAAACGGCCTGGTTGTAGCTCAAATCCGTTTTTCTCGTTGGCTGTCAGCATTTCGGTCATTTCCTGTACCAAGATGGGTTTTAATTGAGATGAATCGGCAATCTTTTCTTCCTTGACTCTTTTGCGCAAGCGCTCGGTCAAAGCCAAAGACGTATTGACACCGACATCGGCCTGAATTAAGATATCTTCCAGTTCCTCATACAGATCGGCATCGATGCGCCGACCGGAAAATATACCGGCCATCCTACTCCAAAAACTTTCTCTGGTTTTTGATAAACCGGTTTGCAACTTCTTTTGAAAAAATGCCATTGCAGTCTCTTCCTATCTGATTACTATCTGATTTTTTTATCGTTTAACTGACTTTATGCTCCACATCCTGCAAGCGGACAGAGATCACTTTTGAAACGCCTTCTTCTTCCATGGTTATGCCCCAAAGCGATTGGGCCACCTCCATCGTTCCCTGCCGGTGAGAAATGAGAATAAACTGCGTTTTGCTTGACAGATCATGCAGATAAGCGGCAAAACGGTCAATATTGGCCTCGTCCAAAGAGGCGTCCACTTCGTCCATCACACAAAACGGCGCCGGGCGGACAGCTAAAGTGGCAAAGAGAATGGCAATACCGATCAGGGTCTTTTCTCCACCGGATAAGAGGTTGTAGTTGGAAAGTTTTTTGCCCGGCAACTGGACAACAATATCAATACCGGTTTCCAACAAATTATCCGGGTCCGTCATCACAAAAGAAGCCGTACCGCCGCCGAATAAACGGTGGATTGCTTTGCCAAACTCATCATTAAGCCGTAAAAAGGCTTTGCGGAAACGCTGAGACATCTTTTCATCCATTTCCGTAATGACCTGCTCTAATGATAGTTTAGCGGATCTCAAATCTGAAATCTGCGCCGTTAAAAAGTCATAACGTTCTTTGACCTGCCTGTATTCCTCGATAGCGGCAAGATTAACGACGCCTAATTCTTCAATCTGCCTCTTTAATTCATTGAGACGAATTACCATCTCTCTGCGGCTTAAATCCGGCAGTTCCATTTTCACGGCTTGTGTATAATCAAGATCAAAATTTTCTTTTAAAACACGTTCTTCGTTTTCCCAATCGCTTTCCCAACGTGTTTTTTTCAGTTCATGCTGGTGTACAAGATCACGCAGTTGGATCATAAGCTTGGAAAGTTCCTTCTCTTGCTTTTCCAGGTCATTAACATGATTCATTTCTACGGCAAAACCATGACGTTTGCTGTTTAACAAAGCTTCCTGCTGTGCCCGTTTTTCTTCCAAACGCAATAGAGCTTCTTTGTCCGTATCGATCGCCGCCTGCATTCCTTGGATTTCCTTTAGCAAAAGATCCAGGTCGGCAGCTTTTTCTTCTTCTTCCCAGTTGAGGCTATCCAATTCCTGCTGCAGTCGGACAGCAGTTTTTTCCAGCTCGATGATGACCTGCTGTTTGGCAGCTAAATCTAATTTTACTGAAGTGATGTCTTCGCGTTCCGTCTCCATCTGTTCTTGCTTGTGCTGCCAAGTTTGCTCTAAAGAACGTACCGTTTCTTCCAAATCCTCGCTTTGCTTTTGCCGGGCTTCGATCTCCTCGACCAGTTCTTCCTGACGAGAGAGAATATCATCCTGCTGCGCCATAATGGAGCGCCTTTCTTCAAAGATGGTATCCAGCTGATAACGGTTGGCTTTATAGGCTACGGCGCAAGTGTCTTTTTCTTTTTGCAGCGCATTGTTGGCCTCTTGTTTTTTGGCAATCGCCTCCTGGCAAGACCTGATCTGTTCGGCGATATCTGCGGCTTGCCCGCGGATGGCGATCAGTTTATTTTCCCATTCAGCCAATGTTTCATCCATCTGACTCAAATCTTTTTGGGCCTGTTCCAAGAGATTCTTTTTGCTTAAGATATCACTGTTCTTTTTATTTTTGCTGCCCCCCGTCAAAGTGCCGCCGGGATTAACCATATCACCGTCTAATGTAACTATGCTGCAACGGTAACCGAGAGTTTTAGCGGATACGGTCGCCGTATTCATATCTTCTACAACCAAAAGATGGTCCAGCAAAAAATTAACGGCAGGACGAACCTGGTCCTCGCAGATGACCAGTTCCGAAGCCCGGCCATAACTACCCTTTTGATTTTTGACAGCGGATAAATCCAGTCTGGGACGTAAGGTTAAGGTATCCAGCGGCAAAAAAGTCGCCCGACCCAACTGGTTATTTTTAAGATAGGCAATAGCCGACTTAGCAGATTTTTCCGTCTGGGTAACGATATTTTGCAGATTGGCACCTAAATAGGTTTCAATGGCGTTCTGAAATTCGGAAGGAACATCTATTAGTTGGGAGAAGACATCGATAACTCCGGATACTTCTGTCACACTTTTTTGTTTGGCTAATAAAACGCCACGCACACCGGGGAAGAATCCATCGTAACTCTGAAACATTTCCTGCATCATATGGACTCGCGTTTGCAGGGCATGGTGTTGGTAACGGCAGCTTGTCTCGTTTTCCGCCACTTGATGGCGCTCGTCGTTGATCCGCTTTTGAGTTTTTTCATAGGCCGATAGCTCACCCGATAAATGGCGTAAGTCCCCATCGTTTTCTTTCATCTGTGCATCCAAAGATGCCAGCTGTTTTTCCAAGTCCAGTAAAGATTCTTCGATTTGCTCTTTTTGCTGGTCCATGCGCAAGACGGACTGCTGATGATTGGAGAGTAACTGATCCTGATAACGGCTTTTATTGCGGCGGTCGGCCAGTTCGTTGGCAATCTCAAAGGCATCCTCTTTGCTTTTTTTTAGCTTCTCTTCTAAAAAGGTCACAGCCTGCCGGCGCTTTTGCGCGTCCCCCTCACCGGTCATAATTTCGACTTCCATGGCCTGGACCTGATCTTTTTCCTGAGCAAGGTTTGTTTGGCAATCATTGAGTTCTTTTTGCTTAATAAGCGCTTGTTCTTCCAACTGTTGCAACTCTTTTGCCAAACGCTCTTTGTTTTCCGTTTTATTCTGGTGGTTTCCCTGAGTAACCCCCATCTGAGCCAGAATCCGCTCCCGCTGGGTCTGCATTTGATAATATTCTTTTTGCAGGTCGGCAACTTCGGCATCAAGCCCGTCGATCAACATCCGTAATTGTTCCATTTGTGCCTGGTTATTATGTAGTCCCGTTTCTGTTTCGATGAGACTATGCTCGTTCTGGCTCATCTCCTCTTCAACTTGGGTCAATTTATCTTTGGTCTCTTTCAAAACCTGCACGGAAATAGCAATCTGCAGACAGTCTGCCGTTTGTTTCATTTCCTGATATTGCAAAGCTTTTTCCGACTGCTCGCTCAAAGGACCGACGCGATCGGCAAGTTCAACGATAATATCACTGATACGTTCCAGATGACGTTCGGTTTCCAAAAGTTTGCGTACAGCTTCACGCTTGCGGTTCCTATATTTGATGATCCCTGCGGCGTCTTCCACCAGAACACGACGGTCCTCGGGATGGGCGGAAATGATCTCGTTGATCTTGCCCTGGCTGATGAGGGAAACCCCCTCCAAACCGATGCCGGTATCCACAAAAAGCTGGTAAATATCTTTAAGACGGCAGGATTTTTGGTTGATCAAATACTCACTCTGGCCGGAACGGAAGGTCCGCCTGGTTACGGCAATCTCGGAAAAAGGCTGGGATAAATAACCGTCGCTGTTATCCAGCGTAATCGTCACTTCAGCCATGCCCAACGGTTTACGGTTTTTAGACCCGGAAAAGATCACGTCTTCCAGCTTGCTTCCGCGCAAAGACCGCGCGCTTTGTTCTCCCAAAACCCAGCGCAAGGCATCGGAAATATTGCTCTTGCCGCTGCCGTTGGGGCCAACGATGCAAGAGATTCCCTCTTCAAAGGAGATTTTTGTCTTATCCGTAAAAGATTTGAAGCCAAACAAATCAATCTGTTTAAGATACATGGTTTCCTCCCGCCCGCAACCTATGAAATGAATCCCAGGGAATACCCTACAATATTAATATTGTACCACAAAATATGGCTGAAAGGCAATAATAATAATGCCTTTTAGCCATATATCTAGAGTTATGACAATCTCTCGGCATAGCTTTGTAAAAAATCCTGCTGCGATAAAATCTGCATCTCTTGCGCTCCTGCTGGCAAAAATGCCAATTCCCCGGCAGTAAGTACACTTTGACAGGAGAGGACCACATTTGAATAACACTCCGACAGCCATTGGCGGTTACTCTTATTCTGTCCGACTACCTGCTCCATATCGCCAGGAAAAGCGTAAAGCTTCCCTTCTTTTTGCCCTTGCAACAGCATCTCCATCTGCCGACGCCGCAATTCGGACCAGACCAAGTTACCAAACGCCGCATGGTAAGGTCCACATAAAACGGCGGCTTCCGTTTCTTTGGAAGGATTCAAGCCCATGCGGATTAATTCAACCCCTGCGGCTAAAAACAAAATCGCCATATCGCAACAAACATCCACAGCCCGGGTAAGCATTTGCGGCTCATATTGCCCCTGCTGCCATAAATCCGCTAAAAGGGTATCCTTTAACACCACGGTCGGATAGATGCGAGCCATGTCGCACCCAGTATTAACGGCAATTTTAGCCGACTGGAGACTCTTTTGCGCCGTGTCGGCAGGAAGTCCCGTCATCAGCTGCACACCGAGCCTAAAACCGTGCCGTTTGACTCTCAGGCATGCTTCATAGGCCGTTTTGGCATCATAATGACGACCGGAGCACTCCAAAACATCATCAAAAAACGATTGAATTCCTAATTCTATTGTCTTTACGCCATAAGAGGATAAAAAATCCAACTCATCATCATCCACGAAATCCGGCCTCGTGGAAATACGGATGGAGCTGATTTTTCCCTCTGCAATACCGGCTATCGCTACTTCCAAATATTTTTTTTGTCGTTCTTGGGGCAAAGCGGAAAATGTCCCCCCATAAAAAGCAACCTGAGGCTTTTCTTTTCCAGTATATTCAAAAATTGTAGCTTTTATCTGCTCTTGGCTGGGGCTTTGAGCTTGACTGCTAATCACTCTTTGGTCACAAAAAACACAAGCCCCGGGGCAACCTTCCATAGGGATAAAAAAAGGCAAAATATGCCTTTTGCCTTTTTGTTTCTTGCTGACATTTTTAGGTTGTACCGGCCTCATCTTGATCCCTCTTAACCATTATGGGTATTCTTTTTATTAACGATTTTTTTATGACTTTTATCCAACAAAACGGGCAACCATTGATCCATATTTTGAATAGCGTCTTTCGCTGCTTCCTGCTGGCTGCATTTTTTAGAGTTGCCGCTGCCTTTGCCTAGGATAAGGTCACGGCAATACACGCCGCTTTCAAAAATTTTAGCATGGTCGGGACCGGTGCTGTCCAAAACCCGGTAATTGATGGAAAGTGGGCACTGCTTTTGCACCATTTCCTGCAACTGGCTTTTACTGTCCTCATATCCCTCCGCAACCAGGTTGTCCAACTCGTCGGCAAATTGCTCCAGGACAATCGATCTTGCGGCATCCATTCCCCGGTGCAAATAAACTGCGCCTAAAACCGCTTCAAAAGCATCGGCTAAGACGGAACTGCGTTCACGGTCACCTGCTGCGTCACTGCCTTTTCCCAAACGCATGGCTTTGCCGATCCCCATTTTCAACGCAGCATGAAACAAAGCCGACTCGCATACAACTACAGCACGCATTTTTGTCAGGTCGCCTTCCCTTTGTTCCGGATAGCGTTTATACAAGTATTCTCCCACTACAAAATCCAAAATGGCATCGCCCAGAAACTCTAAGCGCTGATTATCCAGATTGTTTTTTTCTCCTTCAAAAAAGGTAGGATGAGTCAAGGCCTGATCCAGCAAATCCTTCCCTTCCCCGGTCATAGAAAGTTTGATTGCTAAAGCATCCATGTTGGAAACAAAATCAATCTGCTGGGGTTTATTCTGAATCGAATGTTTTCCCAATTTTCTTCCCTTTTTTCTTTTTTAATTTTTATGATCCTACAATATATTATTGAGATAATCGGCAATCTGCCCGACTCTCTTAAAACCGGCTGCGACTTCGTCACTGATATTGACATCATATTCTTCTTCAATAGCCATGATAAATTCCAAAAAGACCAGCGAATCCAAACCTAAATCTTCAAATGTTGTGGCTTCGTCAATATTGTTCATATCAATATTAAATTGCTGATTGATCATTAATTTTAGTTTATCTAGCACATCCATATTGAAATCCCCCGCATTTAAATTATCTAATTCTACTAAAATATATGCAGATGCCAACAATTGGTTTGGTTAATCTTTAAGAAATATTTTCTTTCTGTAATACTTCTTCGATTTTTTCAACAAAACGGCCTTCCCAACAAGTCTCGGCCACCCGCATAGCGTTAAAAATTGCTTTGTTGTTGGAACTGCCATGACAAATGATGCTGATCCCCTTAACCCCTAACAACGGGGCGCCGCCATATTCCGAATAATCCATGGCATTTTTGATCTGCTTAAGCCCGGGCTTGATCAACCCAGCGCCTAACTTACGCAATGCACTTGAAGTCAGTTCCTTCTTTAACATGGAAAAGATCGCGCCGGCCGTGCCCTCGATGGTCTTTAAGGCAACATTTCCGGTAAAACCGTCACAAACCATCACATCATAACCGCCTTTGATCAGATCACGGCCTTCCTTATTGCCGATAAAATTCAAACCGCTTTTAGCCAGAATTTCATGGGTGGCGACAACCAGCTCATTGCCTTTGCATTCCTCTTCACCGTTGGAAAGTAAAGCGATACGCGGATTTTTGATTCCAAAATAGATCTGGCTATAAACGCTGCCCATGACGGCAAACTGATAGAGCATCTCCGGCTTACAATCGGCATTGGCCCCGATATCCAGCATGATGCCCGCTTTTTGTAACGTAGGAAGAATGGTAGCAATGGCCGGACGGGAGATACCTTTAATCCGACCCAATTGCAAAAGCGCGGACGTCATTTGCGCAGCCGTCGAACCGGCGGATATAACTGCATCGGCCTGATTATCCTTGACTAATTTGGTTGCAACCCAAATCGAAGAATCTTTTTTCTTTACTAAGTTCGTCACCGGCTCATCCATACCCATCACTTCTTCCGCAGGATAGGTGCTGATATTGCCCGGCAATTTGACCAAGGTTTCAATGATCTCTTTTTTCCCTACTAAAATAACCTGATGTTGCGGATATAGCTCCGCAAAAGACATTGCTCCTTGAAATATTTCCTTGGGGGCATGATCCCCTCCCATCAAATCAACGGAGATTCGCATGGCACTTCCTCCTAATAAAAAACATATCCTAAAAAACAAAAACGTCTCTTTAATCTATTTAATATGATAGCTACTCCAAATCGTTTTGGCAAGTAAAACTTTTAAAAAAACAACCGCCCGAAAAAACAGGCGGTTGTTTTTATTTTAAAGTTCTATTTACATTTATTTTGCTTTGGCAGCTATTTTAATGACCGGACGGCCATTATAATAACCACATTCAGAACAAGCATGGTGTGGTTGTTTTGCTGCATGACACTGCGGGCATGTGCTTAAAGCCGGTCCATCAAGCGTATATCTTGCGGCGCGATTCATTCTTTTGTTTGCTTTTGAAGTTTTATTTTTTGGTACACCCATTGACTACACCCCCTTTAAAGAATCGTCAAATACATAATCTTTTAGTTTTTCCAGGCGGGGATCGATGGCGTCATCCCTACATGAACAAACAGTATTGTTTAAATTACTACCGCAATCCGAACATAAACCTTTACAATCGTTTTTGCACAAACGTTTCATCGGTAAAGCAAGAAAAACCGCTTGTAAAAATTCCGGGGTAAGATCGATTGCATTGCCCGAAAACAAATGGATCAAACGTTCTCCCTCTTCTTCGGGCTCTTCTTCTTGCAACGAATAATCTTCATCCAGTTCTACTTTTAGGTGATAAAGATACGGTTCCCCACAACGGTCGCAAATCAGCTCAACCGAAACATCAGCCTCGCCCACAAATTGCAAAATTTGTTCCCGTCTAGACAAGATACCATCCAAATGAACATCATCGGGAAAGGAAAAATCCGTAAACCCATAGTTGCGAGGACAAACCGCTTCGCAAAGGTGAACTTCTATTTGCTCCAATGCAGCGCTTTTAAGCTTTTCCACCGAAATTTGTAACATAAACGATTCCACCTTGTCAATTGCTATATTATACAATTGAAGTGTTTGTTTGTCAATGTTTTAAGTGTTGGCTAAATTTTATCAGTACTTCCCTTCTCTTAGGAATGGGAAACGATTTGCATGGAATCCCGGGCGATCATCAGCTCTTCATTGGTCGGAACGATAAACGCTCTAATTTTTGACCCGGGCTTGGTAATTTCCCGTTCAATGCCACGACAATTGTTGGCTTCTTCGTCCAGCTCCAAACCAAACGGAGCTAAATATTCACAAATTGCAGCTCTTGTTTCTACACTGTTTTCCCCGATTCCGGCCGTAAAGACTAAAACATCGACGCCGCCTAACTCAACCATATAAGAACCAATGAAACGGGCAATAGAAAGATTTAACATATTGATGGACAATTCCGCTCGCTTATTCCCGTCTGCGGCAGCTTTTTCTACGTCGCGCAAATCGCTGCTGACACCGGAAACTCCTAAAAGTCCGCTTTGTTTATTAAGAAGATGGTTCATCTCATCCGCGGATAAACCTTCTTTTCCCATGATATATGTTACAACCGCAGGGTCAATATCCCCGGTACGTGTTCCCATAATAACGCCCGCCAAAGGGGTAAAACCCATTGAGGTATTGACCACTTTCCCACCTTTAACAGCCGCCAAGCTGGAACCATTTCCCAAATGGCAGGTAATGGCTTTAAAACTTTCAACCGGGATTCCCATCATTTCAGCAACGCGGTAACTGACATAACGGTGAGAGGTTCCGTGAGCGCCGTAACGGCGGATAGAATATTTCTCATAATACTTATAAGGCAGCGCATATATATAAGCGTCCGCTTCCATCGTCTGATGAAACGCCGTATCAAAGACGTCTACCATCGGTTTGCCGGGCATAATTTCCATGCAAGCTTTCATCCCGATCAGGGCCGGCGGATTGTGTAATGGCGCTAAATCGATCACTCTTTCCAGCTCTTCCATCACATCATCAGTAATCAAAACTGAACTGGTGAAATGCGGGCCGCCATGAACCACCCGGTGACCGATAACACCAATTTCGTTCATATCGGAAATCACGCCATGTTTTTTGCTGGTAAGCGCTTCAACAACCATGGCGATCGCTTTGGTATGATTAGGAATATCTTCTTCTACCACATATTTTTCGGCGCCGGTTTTTTGATGTGTTAATTTTGCTTTCGATCCGCTGACACCAATTTTTTCGACCAATCCTTTTGCCATAACACTTTCGTCCTTCATATCAAACAACTGATATTTAAGTGAAGAACTACCACAGTTTAAAACCAAAACGATCATTTTCTTTGACATCCTCCTTTAAATTTAAACCTGGGAATTTGTATTTATTTTAATTTACTTTGAAACACTGGGAGCAGACATGAAAAAACTATTTTTGTTATTTATTGTTTTTTTAACCGTATCCATGGCAATCTTTCCTTCGCAAACATATGCCGGGGCGCAACAAGGGTTAGCGCTTTGGTGGGAGGTTGTATTGCCTTCTCTTTTACCCTTTTTTATCTGCGCGGAACTTTTGGTAGCACTGGGAGCTATCCATTATCTTGGGATCCTCTTAGAACCTTTGATGCGACCGGTGTTTCGCCTACCGGGTGGAGCAGCACTGGCAATCGTTATGGGATATACTTCCGGATTCCCTACCGGCGCAGCCATCACGGCTATCTTGCACAAAAATGGGATCATCAATGGAGAAGAAGGCTCTCGATTAATTGCTTTTACCAACAATTCAAGCCCTCTATTTATTATTGTTGGCGTTGCCACAGGAATCCTCCAAACACCGCAAGCCGCCTGGATCCTGCTTGCAATCCATTATTTATCCAATCTATCGATCGGCATCCTGTTAGGCCAAATCTCGTACTTTAAAAACAGATTACACAAAAAAGGCTCCGGCTTGGGCTCTTATGATATGCCAGCAAACAATTGGCCGATTGGCATCATGATTAAGAATGCAGCACAAAAAGCCGGAACAAATATTGCTATCATTGGTTGTTACATTATCTTTTTTTCCGTTTTGATTCAGGTCTGCGGTCAGGTACTTTTGGTAAGCGGAATCAGCCCTCTATTTTTTCAACTGATCTCTGCTTTCAACATTCATCCGGATCTGGCATCGGCCTTTGCCAACGGTTTCTGGGAGATGACGCTGGGCATTAATGCCATCGGTGACAGCGTACTGCCAATCGGCATCAAATTACCTATCTGCGCGGCCATCCTGGCCTGGGGAGGGATTTCTGTCTGGGCACAAGTCGCCGCCATGGTCAGTGGCACAGATATTCGTCTAAAAACATATTTTGTCTGCCGTATCATTCACAGTACCGTTTCTTTTTTTGTCGCCCTTTTGCTCTGTCGAAATATGCAGATTTTTCAAACTACTATGACAACAACTCCTGGCTTACCACCAATACCTTTACAGGTGTCTTTTCTTTTTTCTTGTACCGCCATACTGGCATTATTACTGCTTACAATTACAGCAAAACACAGACAAACTAGATTATAAATTATTTATGATAATTTTGCAAATCATCTTTTGTTTTGCGGATTGAAAACATGGCTTTATCAAGATTCATTTCCAATTGCTTTAATAAATCTTCCGCATACGTAACCGCTTCTGCCCGCAGATCTGCAGCATCTCTTTCGGCTTGAGCCCGAATTTCTGCCGCCCGGGCTGTGGCTTCTCTTATGATTTCACTTTCTTCCACCAATTTTGCCGCATAAGCTCTCGCCTCTTCTAAGATGCGTTTGCCTTGACCCTCCATGCTTTCCAACAGTTTATCGCTTTGATCCAAAACCTGTCTGGCTTGCTTTATCTCCTCAGGCAAAGCTACATATATTTTATCGATTGCTTCCAAAACACCTTCCCCGTCGACTAAAACTTTGTTTGTCAAAGGGATTCTGGAAGCTCCAGAGACTGTTTGCTCCAAATCTTTGAGAATACTATCGATATCCATTTTATCCATATCTCTTTCTCCTTTTCTTATATTTTATCGCATATCCTTAAGCAACGAATTGGTTGGACCATCCGCGAAATCGGGCTGTTTACAATAAAGGACGGCTGTATCTCCATAGTCCGACTGCTTTACAACCAGCAAACCTAACCCGAACAGATCTTTAATATCCTGTCCCTTATCCTTTTGACTGGTCTCAATGATCAATATCCCTTCTCGTTCTAAAATATTTTTTTGCAAAATCAAGGCAACAGCTTTTTTAATCCAACCTTTACCGTACGGTGGATCCAAAAAAATGAGATCAAATGGCTGTAGATGTTTGGTATTCGGTAAGTGGTTCAAAAGCGTTAAACAATCGGCGCAATAAACATAAGCACCTTCCAAACCGGTCAAATCAATATTTGCTTTTAAAACTTCGAATGTTTTTTTGTTTCGTTCAATCAATATGGCCTCTTTAGCGCCCCTGCTTAATGCTTCCAGCCCCAAAGCACCCGTACCGGCAAAAGCATCCAAAACAATGCTTTGATCTAGATATGCAGCAATAACGGAAAAGATCGCCTCTTTGACCCGGTCCGCCGTCGGTCTTGTGGACATTCCTTTTGGTGCATGTAAATGCCTGCCTTTGGCTTGTCCGGCGATCACACGCAAACAAATACCTCCTTTAGATACGGCGAATCTTCATATTTATTTATTATATCACATTATTTTTATTTATCCAATAATACGGGCTTTCCAAACCGCTTAATTGACTTTAAAAACGATGCTAAAAATAAAATGAAGTAAATTTTAAACTTTACATTATCACAGAATTGTTTTTGAAAATCGGAGTCGCTACTAAAATTGCAAGGATTTAGATAAAGCATTAATTTACACGAGGTATGAAATACCAAGGAGATTAATAGCTTTATTCCCCAAAATATAGTATAATTGATTGAATATTTTTAATTTTCTCTAAAATATCAGTTTTTATTTTTAAATAAATTCGAAAGAGATTCTGTTTTAAACAACTCGTTTATTTTGGTATTTGGTATATTGTAGATAAGGCTGTTTATGTACATAAATCATCATACTGAAGCAAGAGCAATGACTGTTTTTAGTTATATAATACTTAGGGGGGCTACAGTATGTTAAATGTAAATAAATTATTAGCGGCAGCCAATAAGGACCTCTCTTTGATAAATAAAGAGATTGCCCTCCAAAAGAAGCTTATAAAAGTACAAGCAGTATGTAATATCCAGCAGCAACTATTAGAAAAAACATTAATATGTATCGGGGATGCGGTCATCTCCACAGACATAAAGAATAATATTGTTTTTTAAAATAAAGTTGCCGAGAAAATTACCGGCTGGACAAAGAATGAATAAAGTCGGGGAACTGAATAGCAGAGAGATTGTAGAAATTTGAAAGCATCCCGGGAAGGGTTGGTGTATATTAAATGCGACCAATGAATTTTCAGAGTTGGCCGAATTTGTTCTTGCACATCATAAGATGTGGGATGGCAGTGGGTACCCTAATGGGCTTAGTAGAGAAAAAAACCGTTAGAAGCAAGGATCATTAAAATAGCTGATGCCTATGATGCAATGACAAGTGAGAGCTGCTACAAAGTACCTTTTAAAAAAGAGCACGCCGTAGAAGAGTTAAAGAAATATTCCGGTACCCATTTTGACCCTAAAGTTATAGTAGTATTTGTGAATAATGTTTTACCATACGAGAGTGATTTCCAGATCGGGTATTAAAAGCAACTCTCTATGATATTTTCCAAAACAATATTGTATTAAACCATCGCATTAAACGAAAAAAAGCACACAAATAGTGGGCTTTTATGTTTATGCCGAATACCGATACCAGAGGATTTTATATTGAAGACTATTGTTGTTTAAAAAATCTTTATTTTAGTCATAATAAGAGACATAACAAAATTAAAGAAGGAAGAACCAGATGGAACAGAAAAAGAATCTCTTAGCTCCTGAGGAATTGGTCTTTAGAAGAAAATTTAGCATTTTTGCTAAAACCGCTTGTAAAAATTTGGATATGGCGATAGAAGCCACCAGCCTGCTTCGGGGAGAAGAAAACCGGGAGATCCCGGGCGTCAAAGAAGAAATCGAGCATTATGACAATATAAAAGCCACCGTCATCACCATTTTTGATAAACGTGGCGAAGAGCTCATGGGCAAAAAAATCGGTAAATATATTACCGTGAGTATTCCATCCATGGGTTCTAAACAAGATGAAATTGAAAAAATTAGCTCGATTGTCGCTCAAAAATTAAAAATGCTTTTTACTTTTACTAAAAATGATACAGTTTTATTGATTGGTCTGGGCAATAACAATGCCATTCCCGATGCGTTGGGGCCAAAAGTGGTAGATGCTACCATCGCGACCCGGCATATCAAAAAGTACATGCCCGCTGAAATGGATCAAAACACCATCTCTCTTTGCGCCTTGGCACCGGGCGTTTTGGGCGAAACAGGCATCGAAACGGCGGAAATCATCAAAGGTGTCGTCGATCATGTCAAGCCGTCCTGCATCATCGTTGTGGACTCCTTAGCAGCCGCCAGTATTCAGAGAGTCGGCTCAACCATTCAAATTACCGATACCGGTATCAATCCGGGGAGCGGTATGGAAGGAAACAAACGTATGCCCATTAGCTTTGACAGCATGGGCGTTCCCGTGATTGCCTTGGGCGTACCTACCGTTGTCAATACTTCTTTTATCCTTTTTGAAACTGTCAATACGCTGATAGAACAATGGCAAAAAGAAGGGTATAAACAGATTCCTCAGGTAAACTCTGAGACAATTGATAAGATCAGTAAAAAAATGTTGGCCACTTTTGCAGGCAATTTGGCAGTGACCCCAAAAGTAATCGATGCCCTGGTGATGGAAATGGCCACGATCCTGGCGGCAGGCATTGCCCAGGCTGTCCACCCGGGAGTGCATCGCTACAATTATCATTATTATATAAAATAATTACCCCAATTAAAAAAAGTCCCGAAGTTCGGGACCTTTTTTATATTCTATTTCCCTATAATCCAACTATTTAGCTGGTATAGTTAGAGGTATTTGTTCTAACGGTAGGAGAAGCGTTTGCAATGTTAGCAGTTTGACCGGAAGCCAAAGCTTGTTCAGCAAAAGCAACCATTTTCTTCGTCATGTTGCCTCCAACATAACCGTTCTGACGGGAAGATAATTGACCTTTATCAATCGTGTTATAATTCGAAAGTCCGAGTTCGGAAGCAACTTCCATTTTGAATTGGTTCAAGATACTTTTGTTAGCCATTTAAATTTCACCTCCTTTTACTGTGCTGGGTCTATTGTCTGCACTTTTTTCGACAGTTATTCTTTTTTAAATATGTAGATTTTCCCTTTAAAGTATGATTATGTTAAAATTTATCCAATTTAATGATCATTTATATATTGAATCATAAACTTTTTTATTAATAATCCCCTTTTTTAAATGAATTTATAATATAATTAATAACTAAAAAAAGAGCCGCTAAAATCAAATATAGCCTCTCATTATTATAAAAAGCTAACATAATAAAACATAAAAGTTCTATTAAACAAAAAAAACCCAGACTTAAGTCTGGGTTTTAATTGATTCGTTTTAAGTATTTGCTGATTTGCTTATCCATAGCAGCCTTTTCCGATTCGGTAATAACAATATCCCCGGAAAGCATTGAAATCGCATCTTCCCTTGTCTCCTCCAAAAGCTTAGCATCCTGGAAAAGGTTGGCGCACTTTAATTCCGGCAGGCCGTGCTGTCGGGTGCCGAAAAACTCACCAGGACCGCGCAAACGCAGGTCTGCCTCAGCAATAACAAAACCATCGCAGCTCTCTGCCATAATATGCATACGCTCTCGCGCCACATCGCTTGCCGCATGATGCATAAGAACGCAATAGGATTGCGCCGTCCCCCGTCCGATCCGACCGCGCAGTTGATGTAATTGCGCCAAACCGAAGCGTTGGGCATCACGAACCAGCATAATGCTGGCATTGGGAATATTGATTCCCACCTCGATCACAGTGGTGGCGACCAAAATCTGAATCTTATTATTGACAAAATCGTCCATAACGGCTTCTTTTTCCGCTGGTTTCATCTTGCCATGCAAAAGCCCCACCCGATACTGCGAAAAAACATCTTTTTGCAGATGTTCGTACGTCTCAATAGCGCTCTGCAAGTCGAGCTTCTCTGACTCTTCTACCAAAGGACAGACCATAAAGACTTGTCTGCCTTCTTTGATTTCCTTTTCAACAAAGGCAAAGATCCGATCTTCCATGTCATAACCCACAGCGTATGTCTGTATAGGACGGCGGTTGGGCGGCAACTCATCGACCACGGAGAGACTCAAATCCCCATATAGGGTTAAAGCTAAAGAACGCGGGATCGGCGTGGCGGTCATGACCAAAATATCCGGGGATTGTGCTTTGCCCTGGAGCTTTTCTCTTTGCAAAACACCAAAACGGTGCTGCTCATCTGTAATCGCCAAACTTAGATCGGCAAACGTAACCTCATCTTCTAAAATGGCATGGGTACCGATCAAAAAATCGATGGTATGAGCGGCAATCCCCCCCAGTATCTGCTGCCTTTGCTTCGCCGTCGTCCGGCCTGTAAGCAAAGCGGTACGGATGCCCAGGGAATTCAATAGCGGCGTTAGCGTACGTTCGTGCTGCTGCGCAAGAATTTCCGTCGGTGCCATCAAAGCTGCCTGGTAACCGCAAGAAACGGCTTTATTGACAGCCGCGGCCGCAACGACGGTTTTACCGGAACCAACATCGCCCTGCACCAGCCGCGCCATTACATAGGGCTGTTCCATATCATCAAGAATTTCATTAATTACCCGCAATTGTGCTTTCGTCAATTCAAAGGGTAGTATTTTTAAAAAACGTTCTAAAGAACCGGACTCTTTTGCATGCGCAATCCCTTCTCTTTTTTGCAGGCTGCCGCTTTGAACAATGGCGCTTTGTAACAAGAATAATTCCTCATATGCCAAACGTTTCCGCGCGGCTTCCTTTTGCTCAAAAGAGGCAGGAAAATGCATCTGGTAAACGGCAGCCGCGCGTCCCATAAGTACCCGGGATTGCAGCAGGGCCTGCGGCAGAACTTCTTCTATCAGATGACCGTAACGATCCCATGCGGTCTCAATTACTTGGATAATGGCTTTTTGATGTAGATTTTCCGTGCTACGATAAACCGGAACAATACGGGGCTGCCAGGTACCGACATCATCGATCCATTCAAAATCTGTCACGGACATTTGCAACTGATTGAACTTTCTTTCCAATTTACCTTGTAAAAGAAGGGTTCTTCCAACAGTTAGCTGCTTTAACAGGTAACTTTGATTAAACCAAACAGCCTGAAAAATACCGCTTTCATCCTGAATTAAAGCTTTTATCACAACCAGGCGGCTTTTAGGATGGATAACGCCGACGTCAATAATCTTACCTTTGAGAACGACCGTTTCTCCGACCGGTGCATCTATAACGGGCATCACGTGCCGTCTGTCCTGATAATCTCTGGGTAAATAAAATAACAGATCGCCTACCGTATGGATCCCCAAACGTTGGAAGAGCGCTGCTTTTTTTGGCCCGATATGCTTCATGTATTGAATGGGCGTATCCAAAGAAGAAGACGGACGACCCTTTGCCTGCATGGCAGAGGGAGTCGCTACAACTGTTAAAGTTGCGGCATTAGCCGACTTTTGTTTTCGCTCCTCTTTACCGCTGTTTTGCGTGATCATTTGCTCCATTTGCGCAAGCAATTCTTCTCTTTGAGTCAAAGAGGCACCCTTGTACGCTTGTGCATGAAGGGCTAATTCTGCTTGATTATTTTTTTTTGCCCAAACAAAAACATAGTCATCAAAACCGCCAAAAACAGAACTGTTCAGGCAGCCGGACTTTTTTTCTTTGACAATCATTTGCAGGATAGAAGTTTGCATTTCATTCATATAGGCACCTAAATGAAACAAAAGGCGGATCATCCGCCTTTTTAATCTGATCCCAAATTAGGATCACTCTACAGAAACCAAATAGTAATACAACGGTTGCCCGCCATAACTGCATTCCACATCTAAATCAGAAAACTCGGCCCTCGCAGCCTCTTCCACCTTGTTTCTGTCGGATGTTTCAACTTCTTCCCCGGCGATCAAGCTGATGATGCAAGGATCTTCAATTTTATCAACCATCCGATGTAAGAGCTTCAGCATAGTCGGCAAAAGCTCTCTACCGGTAACAGCAATTTCTCCATCCAAAAGGGCTAAGATATCATCTTCTTTAATATCCAATCCATTGACGGAAGAATCCCGTATCGCATAGGTCACCTCTCCTGATACAACCTGGCTGACAGCATGTTCCATAGCCTCAACATTCCAGGAAGCCGGTTTATCCTTATCAAAGGGCAGCATCGCAACGAGCCCCTGGGTGACATATTTGGTCTTGATAATATGGACGGGTTTTTCTGCTAAGTCTTTAGCCTGTTGGGCAGTCAAGATGATATTACTGTTATTGGGTAAAACGATAACCTCTTTCGCTTTGGTCCGGTTTATCATACTGACAAAATCCGCCGCGCTCGGATTCATGGTCTGCCCGCCGTTGATCACAATAGCGCCCATGGTCTTAAAAATATCACGCAAACCATCCCCGGCACAAACAGCGATAACTGCCGTTTCTCCCTCTTCCATTTGTTCAATATAAGAGTCGTCGAGAGGTTCGGGTTTTTTACCGTTCCCGTTCCCATTACCGTTCCCGTTTCCATTCGTATGACCATTATGTTTTCCGTTAGTTTTTTGCAGTTTTTGATTTTGCTCCCGCATATTATCGATTTCAATATCGTGCAAACTTCCGAACTTACTTACATATTCCAAAACCAGCCCCGGATGATTGGTATGAAAATGAATCTTAAGCACATCCTCCGTACCTACAACCAAAAGAGAATCTCCTTCAATCCGAGTAGAAAGATACGTTCGAATGGCATCAAGCGGCAATTTTTCACCTTTGATCAAAACCTGCGTACAATAAGCATAGATAATATCTTCGGGCTTCATCGGATGCTGGTCAACAAAAACAGATTCATTGGCAGCAATGGTTTCGATACCGAGGGATTCACTGGCTGCCTTCTTTTCCAACTGCTCCATGTTTTCTCCCAAAAGAGCACGGTAACCGCCTTCAATGATAAATAAAAGTCCTTTGCCTCCGGCATCGACTACACCGGCTTGCTTTAAAACAGGTAAAAGTTCGGGGGTTTTAGCCAATGAGACCTGGCCCGCATTTAAAGCAGCTTCCAGAATCAGACAAATGTCATTACACCCTTGAGCCTTATCGTTAGCTGCAGCCACAAGATCGCGAAAGACGGTCAAGATGGTGCCTTCTACAGGTTTCATCACCGATTTGTATGATAAATCAACACCTTTTTGCAACGCCATAATAAATTCGCGTGCATCCAGTGATTCTTTGCCTTTTACACTTAAAGAGAATCCTCTAAAAATTTGGGACAGGATAACGCCTGAATTTCCACGCGCACCCATCAATGCGCCCATAGAAAAATTTTGCGCCACATCATCTACGGTACTGCAAGGTTTATTTATAATATGTTTACGGGCGGAATCAACCGTTAAAAACATGTTGATCCCCGTATCTCCGTCCGGTACCGGAAAAACATTTAAAGCATTAACTTCTTCTTTATGTGCAGCAAGCAATGCGCATCCGCCTTGAAAAAAGGCAGATAGATTCGCCCCACTCATGATAGTGAGTTTCACTTAATCATTCCTCCTTAGCCAACCAACCTTACTCCTTGAACATTTACGGTCACATGGTTGACTTTCAGTCCGGTATGTCTTTCAACAATATATTTAACATTGTCCATCACATTCTGGGCAATGACAGAAATATTGATTCCATAACCGATGACAACGTTCACGGTAATTTTTAGCACATCTGATTTGAGATCAATATCGACCCCTTTTGCCAGTGACTCTTTCCCTAAAAGCTCCGCAATCCCATCGCTGAAGATATGGGAAGAAACTACACCGACAATACCAAAGCATTCCGTCGTGGCAATCCCTGCCAAGGTTGAAATCACTTCAGGGCTGATAATGATAGAACCCCAAGTGCCCGCCAATTCTTTTCCCAATTTTCAGACCTCCTCTCGGATTTACGCCTTTAGTATACCGTAATTTTCACTAAAATTAAACAATTTTTTGTCGAAAAGAAAATCCCACCGGAATCTATTTTATTTCTATTAGGAGAACCATAAAATAGATTTCGGTCTTTAACATAAAAAAGCGCCTTGTAAAAGCGCTTTTTAGCCTCACCCTTGTTCTTGCATCTATCTATTCCCATATTTGACACTTTTTAGATTGCCCTTTGAACTTTCCCGGAACGTAAGCAACGGGTGCAAACGGATATTTTATGAGGAGAACCGTTAACGATTGCATTGACCGTTTGCAAATTGGGCTTCCATTTTCTTTTATTACGGATATGAGAGTGACTGACGCTCATTCCTGTTCTGGTTGTTTTGCCACAGACTTGACATTGTGCCATGCGACACACCTCCTTTTATCCGGCATTATAGAAACAGCCAATGGCTGCGTTCATCATAGACTGTATTATTTTATCAAAAGCTTTGGAATTTAGCAAGACTTTTTAAATAAAATCTTAAATTTTTAAAAATTCATCGCAAAGCCCTATGTTTTCCGCACCAATAGGTCGCTTTGTTAATAAACTTTAATACGGGGTCAAAAAACCGGGGGTGAAGCACTTGCGCAGTCAAAGAGAAATCCTGAATCAAGTTGATTTGTATAAGGAAAAATTGCTGATCGCCATTGAGGAGAAAGCATTATATGATGATCAACCGGACCTTGATCTGATGATTCTTTCTTTAATAGATAAATTGGAAACCCTGTTTTGGGTATTGGAAATGGATTTACCGGGCCATGACCTTTGGGAAAAATTACAAAAAGTGAGCCATTGATGATTTGCTACTCCAAACTTTCCATAATATGATCCGGTATATCATAGTTGGCGTAAACTGCCTGAACATCATCGTTATCTTCCAAGGCCTCGATCAAAGTCAATAATTGAGCGGCTTGAGTTTTGTCATTGACATCGACAGTATTGGAGGGCAACATGGTGATTTCGGCTTCGGTCACTTTATAACCAGACCCCTCTAAAGCCGTACGGATCTTTTCTAATAAGTCCGGTGAACAGACAATTTCGGCGATCGGTTCCTCTTCTTCATCTTCATTGAAAAGTGTATCGGCTGTAAAATCGTCAGCTCCGGCATCGATAGTAAAAAGCATCAACTCTTCTTCATCTTTACCTTCTAATGCGACTGTGATTTGACCACGGCGTTCAAACATCCATGACACACAACCCGTCTCTCCCAGATTACCATGGTTGCGGGAAAATATATAGCGGATCTCACTGGCCGTTCGATTGCGGTTATCCGTCAATATGGCACAAAGAACAGCGACGCCACCGGCTCCGTAGCCTTCATAAAAGAACTCTTCATAAGCTTCCGTGTTACCCACACCGGCAGCTTTTTGTATGCACCGTGCAATATTATCACCGGGCATATTGTTATCTTTTGCCTTTTGTACGCATAATTTCAAACGGAAATTGCCTTCCGGATCGGGGCCGCCTTGTTTAACGGCCACAAGTATCTCTTTGGATATCTTGGTAAAAATCTTACCCCGGGCATCATCTACCTTAGATTTTTTTCTTTTAATGTTGGCCCATTTGGAATGACCAGACATAAATATCCCCCTTTTGCCATAACTGCCGGAACATTGTTCCCATAATCATATAGTTGATAATTTATGTTTATAAAAAAATTGGTTAAAAATTACTAACCTATTCTAGCAAAAAACAAGTAAATAGTCAAAATATTTATCGTAAGACATTTTGTACATGAAACAAAAACCACCTCTTTTTCGTCATTACAGTAACCCCCCTTACAAGGAACGCATATATTGTGTCGGGGAGGTGAAGTCATGGCAAATAACATGCGGAGCTGGAAAAAAAGATCTTGTCTGCCAAAGATTTTTTTAATCTTACTGTTCTTTTCAATAGGATTTATTTTTATTGAAATTCGTATTTCTCCTGTTTTGATCTGCCTAGCAGACGAAAAAATTCATGCCTTGGCACTGACCTCTATTCAAAATACTGTAAAGGAAGAAATAAACAGGCATACCGAATATCAAAACTATGACCAGCTTGTTCATATGGAAAGAGATAATAACGGTTATATAACTCTTCTCATGCCCAATACTATGAAAATCAATGTCCTCGTCGCAGATATTACAACGGCTGTGCAACAAAATATCAGTGACATAGGCAAGCAAGATTTTTCTATCCCCTTCGGAGCGGTTTCCGGCAGTACAATATTTGCCTTTTGGGGGCCAAAAATTCCGGTTTCTGTAGAACCGGTCGGCATTGTCAATGTTCATTTGACCGATGATTTTATCTCCGCCGGCATCAACCAAACCCGGCACCGCCTCTGGCTGAATATTGAAACCGATTTAAGTATTGCCATCCCGCTGGAAAAAGACAAACAAAGTATTAAAACAGAGGTGCTTTTAACGGAAGGTATCATCGTCGGACCCATTCCAGATACCTATCTCGATTTTAATTCAGATACATCTTTGCAGTAATTTTTAAAAATATTCCGGTTTGCCTATTGCCACTCGGAATGCTATAATTAAGTAATACTTATACTAGAAATTTTGACCTTATCCAAGATAACATATATAGCATTTTAAACGAAATGAATGATGGTTGGGGGTGCATTATGCCAACGGTAAGAAAAAAGCGTCGCATTAAAAAAATGCGCGTTCTCCTGGTAAGCGTGATCTTTATTATTGTCTTGGCTGCAATTATAACAGCGGGCTGGGTATTGAGCATCGCAGCCACACTGCCGGATGTGTCGGAAACAAATCTGACGGCCACACAATCCAGCGCTCTTTATGATCAAGAGGGAGAATTGTACGGAAACCTTAACGCCGGGGAAAACCGCAGTACCGTTGATATTTCTCAAATGCCCCAATCTTTAATAGACGCCTTTGTTTCCACAGAGGACATTCGTTTTTATGACCATTTCGGCGTCGACGTCAAACGTGTCTTCGGAGCATTGTTCAAAGATATTACAAGTAGATCTAAAGCCCAAGGCGGTAGTACCATTACTATGCAGCTGGCAAGAAATGCTATTTTGGAAGATCAACAAAAAAAATTAACCCGCAAAGTCAAAGAGGCCCTTTTGGCAATTGAAATAGAAAAGCATTACTCAAAGGATGAGATACTGTCACTTTATCTCAATGAAATTTACTTTGACGGAGCAGCCTATGGAGTACAAGCAGCCTCAAAAATGTTCTTCCATAAAGACGTATCAGAATTAAACCTGGAAGAAAGCGCCCTCCTTGCAGGTGTTATCCGTAACCCCGGCATATATTCTCCCTACTATAATATGGAGAATGCCATCAAAGTTCGGAATACGGTTCTGGGAAATATGCATAACTATAAACCGGACGTCTATACCGATGATATGGTAGAAGAAGCCCGGGCAACGGAAATTAATGTTTATGAAAAAGGCGCTTCCGCGGGATCCTATGCTTACCCCTGGTTTACCGATTATGTCATCGAATCGGCTGTAGATATCATGGACGAGCTTGACTTGGATCAAAGTTTGATCTATACAGGCGGCTTGCAAATCTATACAACATTGGATCCGACTGTTCAGACCAGCATGGAAAAAATCTACAGCAATGATGATAACTTTCCCTCTTCTGCAACTGCAGACCAGGTTGAAAGCAGCATGGTAGTTATGGATGTAACCAACGGCGAAGTCAGAGGTGTGATCGGAGGACGGGATTATACGACTAAACGCGGTTTTAACCGCGGTGTCGATCTGGAACGTCAGCCGGGATCCACGATCAAACCAATCGCCGTCTATGGGCCGGCATTGGAAGCGGGTTATTCTCCTGCCAGCGTTGTCAATGATGCCCCAACCACCTTCGGCAGCAGTTACAGCCCCAAAAACTATGATGGCAAATGGCGCGGCTTAATTTCCATGCGCACCTCGATCATGTTTTCCGTCAATATGTCGGCCGTAAAATTTATGCAGGCCATGGGCAGTACCAAAGGTTGGGATTTTGCCCGCAAAGTTGGGTTGCCTTTAAGTCAGGATGATAACAACCTGGCATTGGCTTTAGGCGGAATCACAACCGGAGTCTCTCCCTTGGAAATGGCAGGCGCTTATGCAACCTTTGCCAATCAGGGTGTTTATTCCGAACCTTGCTGTATCACCATGATTAAAGATGCCAAGGGTGGGATTCTTTACGAACATCGACCGAATCAAACAGCTGTGATGAGCGAACAATCAGCTTATCTTGTAACCGATATGTTGATGTCCGTTACAACCGGAGGTACCGGTACCAATGCCAAGATGAACCGTCCGGTTGCATCCAAAACAGGTACCGTTCAATTGCCCAATAAACCGGAATTTGCCGGAAAAACCGGTAATAAGGATGCCTGGTTTGCCGCCTATACTCCGGAATTGGTCGGAGTCGTTTGGATGGGCTATGATAACGAAAAAGATGATGATGGTACGATCCAATATTTAAAACAGATTTACGGTGGCAAATACCCGGCTTTGATCTGGAAGCAAGTCATGACCGCATCTTTAAAAGATGTTCCTGTGAAAGCATTTACCATGCCGTCCGGGTTGACTTCGGTTCAAATCGATACCAAAAGCGGTCTGTTGCCAAGCTCCCTTACGCCAACGGATTATATTAAAAGCGAACTTTTTAACGGAAACAATGTCCCGACCGCCATATCGGATGTTTGGGAAATGGTAAAAATCTGTCCGGATAGCGGCAAACTTGCAACGGACTATTGCCCCAATGCGGTTACACGGGTAAGACTTAAAAATAACGGCGCCAGTAGCCAAACGGCTGATTATCTGCTTTATACCCCCACCATCACCTGTCCCCTTCATACTACGCCTTTAACCGGGATGGTAGCGGTTAAAATCTGTACCGATCCACGCCATAACGGAGAAGAAGTTTTGGCGAACATCGCCCAAGACGGGCAATCAGGTGGATGTCCCTCCGAATATATAGAAACTAAATACTATTATCCCGACCAGGTACCGACGAAGTATTGTGACTTGGAAGATCATCAGATCGTCGGCAGTACCGGCGGGTCCAATAACGGTAATAATAAGGGGAAAGATGAGCTTGCTACCCCTTATAACTTACAAGTTAGTAGCGTAAGCACAGGCTGCAAACTGACATGGTGGGATGATTATAATGATCCGGGGGAAACGCTCTATATTGTTGAACGAGTCACGAATAGCGATAAAAGCGCGAAAACAAAATTCTCCACCTACGGTACAACCTATACCGACACCACGGTAGTATCAGGCAATACCTATCAATACCGTATTTATGCTTATGCTGAATCCAGTAAAAAATCAAGTGATTGGTCTACTACCGTAAAAATCTCGTATTAATCTAAACCATAAAAAAAGCAGGTGAGTTTTTCTCACCTGCTTTTTATTTTATCATAAATCCAACTCGACAACGGTCACACCCATACCGCCTTCATTATATTCGGCTAAATGATAGGATTTAACCAGCCGGTGCACCGACAGATATTTGTTTACGGCCTCCCGCATGGCTCCGGTACCTTTACCATGAACGATGCGAACAGAACGAAGGCCTGCCATAAAGGCATCATCGATATACTTATCCAAAAACGCCAAACCGTCATCCACCAACAGGCCACGCAGGCTGATTTCCGGTTTGACAGATAAGGATTTATCAACCCCGATGTGCCCTGTCCTGCTGTACTGAACTGTTGGTTTAGTCGCTTTTTCTTTTGCGGGTCTTAGATCCTGAAGTTTGACCATGATTTTTAGGATTCCTACCTGTAAAAAAACATCCTGTGCTTCATCAGCCGGTTTGATCACATACCCAAACTGATTCAGTTTGGGTATATAAACATAATCGCTTATTGCTACCTTGGAAGGGGCTTCACCGACAAAAACCTGTTCGGGAGCAGCTTCTTCCAGATCTTTTTGCCAATCTTTAATTTTTTTTCGATTTTGCTGCCAGGCCCGTTCTAAGCTTTTCTCCTTTTCCTGCTCTTCCTTGATCCGGTCGATATTATCTGCCATTTCCTCATATAATTTTTGGCTTTTTTCTAAGGTCTGCTCAATGATCTCTCTGCTTTCGTCCGTAGCACGGCGGATCTTTTCCGCCGCCTCGGCCTCGATTTTTTGCTGATAATGCTTAAGCTCTACTTCTTTGGCCTGCAGACATTTAGCGAACGCTTGCGCTTTTTCTTTTTCTTCGGCGACCTGCCTGCGCAAATCCTCCAGATTAGCCAAAAGATCGGCCACCTGCGCGTCCTCCATGGTGATATGACGTTCGGCTTCATCAATCACAGATTGGGCTAACCCTAATTTGGTAGCGATTTCAAACGCATTGCTCTTGCCGGGGACTCCTATTATCAATCGATAGGTGGGAGACAACGTCGCCACATCAAATTCCATGCTGGCGTTAACAAAACCCGGGTTATTATAGGCAAACGCCTTCAGCTCGCTGTAATGCGTTGTGGCGACGATCTTGGCTCGCGCCTTCTTTAACGTATCCAGAATCGCCATGGCTAAAGCCGCTCCCTCTGTGGGGTCGGTACCGGCTCCCAGTTCGTCCAGCAAAACCAGACTGTCTTCATCCGCTTCTTTAAGGATATGGACGATGTTTGACATATGGGAAGAAAAGGTAGATAAGGACTGTTCGATGCTTTGCTCATCTCCGATATCGGCAAACACTTTGGCAAAAAAGCAAACTTCGCTGCCGCTACCAACAGGCAAATGCAGGCCGGCCATGGCCATAAGGCTTAAAAGCCCTACCGTCTTTAACGTTACGGTCTTTCCTCCCGTATTGGGGCCTGTAACCACCATGGCGGATATGTTGCGCTCGATGGTAATGCTGACAGGTACAACTTTTGCTTTCGGCAACAGCGGATGGCGTGCGTTCATCAAACGGATGACGCCTTTGTCGTTGAACTTGACGGGCATAGCATCCATCTCATAAGCCAAGCGGGATTTAGCCAGAATAAAATCCAAGCGCGCCAACGATCTTAAATTGAAATGAAGGTCGTCTCGGAAACCGTTGACCATGATGCTTAAAGCCCGCAGGATTGCGGCGATTTCATCCTTTTCTTCCACCGATAATTTTTGCAGTTCGTTGTTCAGTTCCATAACGGCCATTGGTTCAACAAAAACGCTTGCTCCGCTGGCGCTCATGTCATGGACGATCCCTGGCACCTGCGCGCGGTATTCCTGTTTAACGGGAACCACATAGCGGTTGGCACGGATCGTTACGATGGGCTCCTGTAAAAATTTTTGCGTATTGGGGTTGTGGATCAGACTATCCAGACGTTCCTTGATCCGGTCCTGATTAATCTTTATTTTCCGGCGGATCTGATAGAGGCGTTCGCTGGCATCGTCCGCAATGCTGCCGTCGGACGCAATCGCTTTTTCCACAGCGGTCTCGATGGTTTTTAAGATAGCCAGATTTTTACCCAAAGGCATAAGGATGGGATAGCTGCCTTTTAACTCGCTAAAAAAAGTTTTAGTCATGCGGGAAGACCTTGCGATAGCGGCAATATGCCAAAGTGCTTCGATATCCAAAACACCGCCGATCTCCACATGACGCAAAGCTTCACGGATATCCCAAAGCCCGCCCGGATGAAAAGTCGGATAGAGGCGCAAAATCTGGCAGCCCTCTTCTGTTTCTGCTTGCAACCCAGCAGCTTCTTCCTGATCACCGGCCGGAAGCAAAGACTCCGCCAATTCCCGGCTACAGCTAAAAGACGTATACTCAGCCAAGCGCGCTGTTATTTTGACGTATTCCAGTTTATTTAAGGCTTTATCGTCCATTATCCGGCTAACCTCCGCATTGTATCGATTTATCAGACGCCGCGATACAAATGTCCTTTGGTATATTCTCCAATCATTGCCTTGATTTCCTGCTGCAAAGAGGATTCCTCTTTTCCTTCTTTTAGATAAGCAGCCCGGCGATACAAAGCCATGATTTTTTCAGTCTCGTTTGGTTCATATAAACGCAGATCGAGCCGCAGCAAATCTAAACCAATCGCCGATAAAGTCAGCAAGTCGGCGGCAAGGCAGAGCGGCCGCGAATTAAAGATGTGCATTCGGCAAAAACGATCAAAACGGCAGGGGAAAATATAATTCTTTTGATCGCGCAGGTTGTATACACCGGATTTTAAACAAGGTTTTGTACAGGCTCTATCCAAGTCCTTACCGCCGCAAAGCGCACCTAAGGCACAATAGCGGCTGACCATCAGCTCTTGCGCGCCGTGCGCGAGCCATTCTTTTTCCACATGGATATCAGCTGTGGCAGCTGCGATTTGTTTGAGCTCATCCAAATTCAGTTCCGGTGATAAGGTAACGCGATCCAAACCCTGTGCGGCAAAATACCGCAGACTGCTGCTGTTAAAAATATTGAAGCCCGAGTCCACATACCTTTTCCCCCGCCAGTTCATTTTTCGGAGTAAGGCTAACTCAGAAAAATTGCCGATCAAAACGGCTTCGACCTCCGCTTTTTGCCAGCGGCCCACTTGCTTTTGCCAGTAGGGCAAGTCCCCGTCATGCAAAATTTTCGGCAAGCAGGCAACAAGACCGCACCCTTTGGCCTCCAGCCGTTTTTTCAGCACTTGCCAATCTGGGTTTTTGCTATAAGGCGCAAACGAATCAGCGGAAAAATATATTTCATTGGCCCCAGCTTCCGCAGCCGCCAAAGCGGCTTCCTCCCGCTCTACCATGACGGCAAATCGGCACTGTCTTGAGGGTTGATTTTTTTTCGGGTTTGATGTAACGGATAACTCTTTTTTGATTTGGTTCAGTTGGACATAGTCCGGCTCTGATTTAGTAAAGCATGCCAGTCTTTGAGCTCGCAACTGCTCGATCATATCCCTGCGTCCATGATTTAAAACGCTGGCCGGAAGCATACAGTTTGCTTCGATTTGTAAGTGCAAGTCCCGTAAATAATAACCGCTCCCGCCCAAACGGGAAAGTTGCGCTTCAATGCTTTCTTTTGTAGCCGGAGCTGTTTTGGCGACCACAACCACATAGTCGGAAAGCACTTGGGCGCTAAATCCGTCTTCGCAGACAGCGGAAAGTTGTAGCGGTTCATCTATTTTGGCTGTCACCGTCAGATCGACGGCAAACTGCTTTAATTCTTCATAGGATGCTTGCGCTTTTTGGGCAAGCTTTTGATCATAAGTTTTAAAAACACGGTCGCCGATATGTGCGCCCAGACAATCCACGGTCACGGTATCCCCTGCTTGTGCGCTTTGAACAGGCTGTCCTTCTTTTTGCATGTGTTCAACGATAAACCCTTGACGTCCGCCGACTTTTACCCAGATTTCCAGGCCGTCACCCACAAGCAGGTTTTGCTCCAGCGTAATCGTTGCGGAATTTGGTGTGGCGGATAGGATGCGCCCTAAGAAAGTGCCACGATTATTGGGGCGCTGGTAGCTCATCAGCGACACACCCGGATTACCTGAAAAGTAGCCGCAGTTATGATCACGGTTAAAAACCTGGATCAATTCAGATAGATCTTTGGCATGGTCCTGCTCTTGCCATTTACCCGCCAAAATATCCCGCTGCGCTTCGGCGTATATCCTAGTCACGGTGGCTACATATTCGGGCCGTTTCATGCGGCCTTCAATCTTCCAGGCCGCTAAATCCAATGCGGCAACATCCTCCAACACTTCGTAACCGTAGATGTCACGCGGCGAAAGCAAATATTTGCCGGCTACAGTATTTTGAACTTTATTTTGCTCCGCGTCTAAAAAATCGTATTCCAAACGGCAGGGCTGCGCGCAACGGCCCCGGTTGCCGCTACGACCGCCGATCATACTGCTCATGAGGCATTGACCGGAATAAGAGATACAAAGCGCGCCGTGAATAAAAACTTCCAGCTCCGTGTCTGTCTTATCTTTGATAAATTTAATCTCTTGGAGGGATAGTTCTCTGGCCAGGATCACACGCCGGACGCCGGTCTTTGCCAGCATTTGCGCACCGGCAAGATTATGCACGGTCATTTGCGTGCTGGCATGGATCGAAAGATCCGGGATAGCACGCCGTAATGCGGCTAACAACCCCCAGTCCTGAACAATCAAAGCGTCGATTCCGGATTTGCAGGCGAAGGCAATATAAACCAAAGCCTGCTTCAGCTCTTCGTCGGTTAACAACGTATTGACGGCAAGATAAACCCTTACCCCATAAAAATGGGCAAGTTCAATAGCCTCGGCCAACTGTTCTTTGGAAAAATTATCGGCAAAAGCCCTGGCGCTGAAGAGTTCACCGCCCAGATATACGGCATTGGCCCCATTGGCGCATGCAGCCCGTAAAGATTGCATACTGCCTGCGGGCGCTAAGATTTCCGTCATACTTTTCCTCCTTGTAAAAAACGAAGGACGGGTTTTCCCGTCCTTATCTTTTGACCCGAATCAAACCGGAAGTAGGGATAATGGCAACCCCCCTGGCTTCTATCTTATCCAAAAAGCGGTTCAGTCCGATGCTGTCGCTTGCCATATGTCCAGCTATAACTAAGTTAAGATGCTTTTCTTTGGCGGCTTCGATCATCTTTTCCGAAGCGTACATGGCGATCACGGTACTGACACCGCGTTCCGCCAACATGGCATAGGCATCCTTCGGGCCTGTCGTTCCCCCGGTAAAATCCACATAGACTTTGCCGACGGAGCGGTCGGGACTACCGGAGGCAATCAGCGTTTTGATGTAGTTTTTGCTGGCTGTATGGTATTCGGGAATCTTTCTGATTACATTTACAAGCGCTTCCAGAGTTTGCGGCTGCTCCTGTTCGATATTTTCATAAAGCAGCTGAGTTACAAGATTGTCGGCCGGCGTATGGACGCATAAAAAAGCAAACCCAAAAAGACGGGCCGCATCCACAGCGCGGAAATGATTGCTGACGCCGATACTGCGGCTGACTTCCCCAATGCGTTCACTCATGATGGCTTCCGCCACATTGGGCAGCATGCCATATTGTGCCATATATCCTGTCTGCAAGTGCATAACTTCCGGCAAAGCAGCCAAAGCCGCTCCTTCCGGATGATGCGATAACAAAAGGTCGATCTTTGCGCCTTGCGTATTTAAGGCTTGCGCAACGGCAACCTCTCCGGCTTCGATATCAATCCCAGCCAGAATGGTTTTAACTTCCCGGTCTTCCTCACCCAAGAGAATCCGCGTATCCGCATAGGGATTGGTAAGACTTTCCGGATCAAAAAACTCTTGATCTTCCTCTTTTAGCTTTTTATATTCTTTTTGTTTCTTGGCAAGGCAATCGGCTACCGCCTCCTTGCCTCTGGGATCGGCAGCAATGCCCATCTCCACGGCCAGGCGGTACAGTTCTTTTAATTTCATGGTTATCTAATAGCCTCCTTTTAGGCAAAACAGAAAATCTAAGGGCGTCCTGCTTCCGCCAGCATGGCACGGTAATCCTTTTGCAGATAGAGAAGCTCATCTGCCAATTGTAAAGAAACCAAAGTAGAAATCTTGTGGCTGGGATAATCCGGATGTTCCCGTTTGATCGAGGCATATTTTTCGTTCACCAGATCAATGATGGCCTGCAGGTGCGCAACAGGTTCTTTCCCCCGTAAGGTATAAGATACCCCGTTGATCGTTGCCATCAAAACATTATCCTCCGGCATAAAAATCTCACCAATTCTTTCTATCTTAATTTCAGCGACCATTTTTCGTCCAGGTCGCGGACGATCTCGTTAAATACCGCATTGATCTCCTCATCAGTCAATGTGCGGTCATAGGCCTGGAATGTAAGCGCATAAGCCAAAGAACGGCAACCTTCCGGAATCGGCGGTTTATCATACAGGTCAAACAACTCGACCTTTTGCAGGTAAGCTCCACCTTTAGAAAGGATGGCTTTTTGAATTTCGGCAGCCGGGACATCCTTTTTGCCGATTAAGGCAATGTCACGCGAAACAGCCGGGAATTTGGGCAAATCTTTGCATTGCGGCAAGGAAATGGCCAGATCAAACAGCGTCTGCAAATCCACTTCCAATATAACTACTTTTTGTTCGACTTCAAAACGATCCAAAACAAGCGGATGAACTTCCCCGATCAAGCCTACGGCCTTGCCGTTATTTAAGATTTCAGCCGAACGGCCCGGGTGCAAGTACGGATAATCGGGTGCATTATTAGGTACGGCAAAATCCAATCCGCGGATATTCATAGCAGATGTGATGGCCTCAAAAATACCTTTGAGGTAAAAATAGTCCATTTCCGCTTCTCCACCTGACCAACCGAAGGAATCTTGGCCGGATAAGGCAATACACAGGCTATGCGCTTCCTGCGGTTGTTGCGCGTGAACATCTGCCACATGCGGATCCGGTAAAAAACGGGCTCCGCATTCAAAAAGGCGCAAGCTTTCGTTACGGCGGTTGAGATTGCGTGCCACCGTATGCAAAATACCGGGAATAAGGGTTGTCCGCATAATGCTTTGCTCTTCGTTGAGCGCATTGCGGATCTTCATTACTCGGCAAAGCGCATGCTCGGCCGGCAAATTCATACGGCTAAAATCATTTGGGCTGATAAAGCTGTAGTTAACAACCCCCATCAGGCCGTTTGCCATGCAGTTCTCGCGTAAAACTTCCAGCAATTTTTGTTCTCTCGTTTTGCCAATCTGTCCGGAAGAACCGGAAGGAAGCGTTAAAGGAATATTGTCGTACCCTTTAAGCCGCGCGACTTCTTCGATCAGGTCTACTTCCAATGTGATATCCTGACGGTATACCGGAACGCTGACTATAATTGTATTTTCATCTTCGCCTTGTTTTCTTTCCACGGGAAACGCCAGACTATGCATAACCGCAGCGATTTCTTCCATGGAATAGGTTGTGCCTAAAAGGTCATTGACCTTACTTTTGCGCAAGACGATTTGTTTTTCCTGTTTTTTTGTTTTGCAAACATCGATCAAACCCCTGCATACGGTAGCGCCGCAAAGGTCGGCCAAGAGCTGGCAAGCTCGTTTCGCCGCTTGATCGCAGTTTTCCATATCCACACCTTTTTCAAAGCGTAAAGAAGCTTCCGATGGAATGCCAAAAGCACGAGCTGTATGGCGAATGCTGATAGGATTAAAATAAGCCGATTCTATGAAAATATCTTTGGTAGATTCGGAAATGCCGCTGTTGATACCACCCATAATCCCGGCGATGCAAGCAGGCTTATTGGCGTCACAAATCAAAAGTTCCTCGCCTGTAAAGACGCGTTCTTTTTCATCCAGCGTCACCATCTTTTCTTTGACGCGGGCGCGGCGGACAACAATTTTATGTCCGGAAAGTTCATTATAATCGAAGGTATGCAAAGGCTGTCCCATTTCCAAGAGCACAAAGTTACTGATATCCACGACATTGTTGATGGGGCGCATACCTGAGGCTAACAGGTATTGCTGCATCCAAATGGGAGAAGTTCCGATTGTGACATTTTGCACCATCCTGCCCAGATAACGGGGGCATAAATCCGTATCTTCCACTTCGACTTCAATCATCTGGTTGATGTCGACACCTTTTTCCGCATATTGAATCAAAGGCAGTTGCACCCTCGTTTTGGTAATAGCGGCGACTTCTCTCGCTACATTAACCATGCCTAAACAATCTGAACGGTTGGGGGTCAGATCCAAAATCAGCACAGCGTCTTTTAATTTTAGAGTTTCTACCAGATCGGCGCCAAGGGGCAAATCATCCGGCAAAACCCAAATACCTTGATGCCCTTCTTCATCCAAACCCAGTTCTTTCTGTGAGCAAAGCATTCCGGCCGATTCTATACCGGCAAGTTTTGCCAAACCTATTTTAACTCCTCCGGGGAGTTCAGAGCCGGGCAGGGCCAGTGCCACCGTCTGACCAGCCGCCACATTAGGCGCGCCGCAGACAACGGTTTGCACTCCATTGCCGCTATCTACCTGACAAACGGAAAGATGATCGCTCTTAGGGAGCTTTTCGCAACTGATGACTTTAGCAATCACAACATCTTTGATTTCATAGCCTCTATATTCCACTTCATCCACAATAATGCCCGCCATGGTCATGGCGTCGGCCAACTCCTGCGGAGGAAGCGCTACATCCACATATTCTTTCAACCAATTATATGATACTCTCATTCTTTTACTTTTCCCCTTTCGCAGTTAAAACTGAGCTAAAAAGCGGACATCGTTTTCGAACAACAAACGCATATCTTTGATGCCGTATTTTAACATGGCAATGCGTTCTATCCCCATACCGAAGGCAAATCCGCTGACTTCTTCCGGATCATAACCGGACATACGTAAAACATTGGGATGTACCATACCCGAACCCAATATCTCGATCCAGCCGGTTTGCTTACACAGACGGCAACCTTTGCCACCGCAGACAAAGCAGGAAATATCCACCTCAGCGCTGGGCTCTGTAAATGGGAAATAACTGGGACGAAGGCGTACTTCTCTCTCTTCACCAAACATTTGCCGGGCAAAGGCCAAAAGCGTACCTTTGAGGTCTGCGAGCGTCACCTTACGGTCCAGATATAAGCCCTCCATTTGATGGAACATAGGGGAATGCGTCGCGTCGTCGTCGCGGCGGTAAACCACACCGGGGCAAACTACCTTAACAGGTAGATTGGGCGTCATTTTTTCCATGGTACGGGCCTGAACCGGTGAAGTCTGGGTCCGAAGCAAAATGCTGTCGGAAAAATAAAAGGAATCCTGCATATCCCTTGCCGGATGATCAGGGGGCAGGTTCAGCGCTTCAAAATTATAATAATCCGTTTCTACCTGGGGACCTTCCGCGACCTGATACCCCAAAGAAAGGAAAATTTCCTCCATTTGTTCGGTCACCTGAGTCAAAATATGCTGTGTGCCAACAGTAAATCGTCTGCCCGGAAGCGTGATATCGATTTGCTCTTCTTTTAACTGATTTGCGAGCATAGACTCATTCAAACAGGTCATTTTTTCATCGATCAGATTTTCGATAACCTGTTTTGTTTCATTAACCGCCTGCCCCATTTTAGGACGCTCTTCAGCCGACAACTGTCCCAAAGCTTTGGATATTTGCGTCAGCTGCCCTTTTTTGCCTAAAATAGCTACTTTGATCTCTTGCAAGGCATTGTTGTCATTACAGGAATCAATCATCTTCTGCGCTTCGCTTTTCAGCGAAAGCAATTGCTCGTACATACTTTCTCCCCCGTATCTTAAAATATAAAATGCCTCTTATCCCAATAGATCAGGACAAAAGGCATACCAAGACTAGAACTAATCAGCTATTATTAACAGAATGCAAACTTATCCTGTCAATATCACTAAGTACGCTTTGGTTCCCGCCCGTTATAATTATTGCAGCTTCATTTTACGATAAATGATGTAGGCAGTTACAGAACCCGTTTGCTCGAATAGATTCCAAAATAACTCGGCATGGCCCGTCATGAGCACCACTACCTTTCATTATCCTGCTTTTGATTTATGGATAAATTATAGCATAAAGGAACTGCAATTACAAGAAATTGGTTCACAGAATTTTCAGATAAAATTTAAAATGGAAAACCTTTTTGCCGGGCTGTCTCATATAGCAAGATACCTGCCGCAATAGAAACATTTAAAGATTCGGCCCCTTTCGCCATGGGTAAAGACACGGTGACATCCGCTGCCTTTTGCCAAAAAATGCCTGCGCCCTTTGCTTCAGAACCCAAAACCCAAGCAATGGGTATGTTTAAATTTTCTTCACTATAAATATGCTCTCCGTCAGCGGTAGCTAAAAAAACTTTCATTCTGGCTTTTTTAACCATCTGGTAAGCCCGATCATAACCAGAGACAATGATAATCGGCAAGCGCAATACGGCCCCCATAGAAGCACGTACTGTTTTGGGATTGTAGATGTCGACACTCAAACCTGCTAAAATAACGACTCCCACGCCAGCCGCATAAGCCGTACGCAAAATTGTTCCCGTATTCCCGGGGTCTTGCAGAGAATCAGCGATCAGGCAAAACCCCTTATGATATAAAGGAAAATCTTTTAGTTGATAATGTTTTTTTTCGGCAACCAAAAGAATTCCTTGCGGATGTTCTGTACAAGAAACAAAAGAAAAGATGGATTCATTAACCAAAAAGACCTGGATTCCTTTTTTTCTGCAAGCCTCAGCGCAGGCCAGACCGCGCTCATCCTCCAACAATTGCGGCGAGATCAAGCCAAAATGCAGCGGATAATTGATGGCAAGCGCCTCTTCGCAAAGACGTACGCCTTCCAGCAAAAAACGGTCGCAATCCTGTCTGCCTTTTTTATTGCGCAATCCTCTGGCCATCTTGATATATTGGTTTTCTTTAGAGGTTATAACAGGCCAACCGTTTGCAAGTTCTTTATACATCTCCGTTGAATCCTTTCAAAGAAGATTCTTTACCAATGGCAATCAATAGGTCGCCTTCATGAATAACAGAGTCCGCTCCGGGTGACAAGATGATGTTGCTTTTGTCGTCTCCCTTTTTGATGGCAATGATATTGACTTTATGTTTTGCTCGTAAATTAAGGTCTCCCAATGTCTTACCAATCAAAGGTTCGGATGCCGCGACTTCCATAATGCTGTATTCGGGCGAGATATCGATGGCATCCAGAATATTGGAATAAACCAGGTTATGTGCCACCCGCACCCCCATGGAGCGCTCGGGGAAAACAACCCGGTCAGCTCCGATGCGTTGCAATATCTTTCCATGCACATCATTAATGGCTTTGGCTACAATATATTTGATCCCCAGGTCTTTTACAAGCATGGTCGTCATGACATTACTTTCTATATCATTGCCGATGGCAATAACAGCCACATCATAATTCCGTAGCCCTAAAGATTTCAATACTTCGGGATCGGAAGCATCCGCCTGCACACAATGGGTCGAAAAATCCATCATAGCGCTGACTTTTTCATAATCTTCATCAATCGCTAAAACATTTTTCCCCATTTCATATAATGTCTTGGCAATCGATGAACCAAAGCGCCCCAACCCGATGACCACATATTGTTTTTCCATAATAAAGCCCTCCTTAAAAAGAACTTATATGCTCGTAAATGTGCTCGCGACAGGATAGGTAGTCGGCTTATCGTATGAGCCTCGATTGATTAAAAAGCGTAAAGATAAAGTTAGCCTAATATGGCTAACTTTATTGACAGAAGTATTTATTGAATTATTTTAGGTTGGCTTTGGCAATTTCGGCAAATTGGTTGAAAGCGGGCGCATCATTGACAGCCAATTCGGCCAAAACCTTCCGGTTGACATCAACGTTGGCGTTTTTCAAACCGTTCATCATCCGGCTGTAAGATATCCCGTTCATTCTGGCTGCAGCATTAATTCTTGTGATCCACAATTTGCGGAAATCACCCTTCTTCTTGCGGCGATGGGCAAAAGAATAGCATAGAGAATGCAAAACCTGTTGATTTGCGATTCTGAACAATTTGGAATTAGAAGCACGATAGCCTTTGGCCAATTTTAAAATTTTTAAATGACGGCGATGTTTGACATAGCCTCTTTTTACTCTGGTCATAATGGGAACCTCTCTTTCGACTTATAAATAGGGCAATAACCTTTTGGTTTGTTTGGAATCGGCAGCGGAAACAAGAGTGCTATGACGTAAACCGCGTTTGCGATTAGCGGATTTTTTGGCCAAGATATGTCTTTTAAAAGCAGAACTGCGCTTGAGTTTCCCTGTAGCGGTAGCTTTTATGCGTTTGGCAGCACCTCTGTGCGTTTTCATTTTAGGCATTGTTTTCCCCTCTTCTCATCAATTGTTGAATTTATGAACTATGTTTCGGCGTAAAGACCACAATCATATTTTTGCCTTCGACTTTGGCTGCTTTTTCCGGAACAGCGATTTCAGCCAATCTTTCCGCCAATTTATCACAAAGCACTCTGCCAAGCTCCGGATGCGTGATTTCGCGACCGCGGAACATAATAGTCACCTTTACCTTATCACCCGCATTCAAAAAACGCTCGGCATTTTTGGCCTTTGTTTCAAAATCGTTATCCTCAATATTAGGGCGCAATTTTACTTCTTTAACCTGGATCACTTTTTGATTCTTTTTGGCTTCTTTTTCCCTTTTTGCCTGTTCAAAGCAATATTTGCCATAATCCATCATCCGGCAAACCGGCGGAGCGGCATTGGGGGAGATTTCCACCAAATCAAGTCCTTTTTCCATGGCATGCGCTAAGGCTTCTTTGAACGGCATGACGGACTGCTCATTGGCGTCAGACATAACCAGCCTTACTTCTGAAGCACGAATCTCTTCATTGATTCGTAATCCCTTAATATTTTCCACCTCCAAATAAAATACACAAAAAACAAAAGAGCGAACAAATATGTCCGCTCCAAATCTAGCATACTTCAAGATGCATTGCTTGAATTATGATACCTTAAAAACGAAACGCATTAAGGTGAGAAGCAGACAACTTCTACTTTTTAATTGATCAGCTTTTATAATATAACACAACTAAGGCCGACTGTCAACTTATTTTTTATGGATAATCTCGTCCTTAAGCAAAGCGACAATTTCATCCATCGAACGAGCGCCCAAATCTCCTTCCGAGCGTTTGCGCAAAGCCGCCGTCCCCTCTTCCATTTCCTTATCGCCCAAAACCAGCATATACGGTACTTTTTCCGTCTGTGCGGCGCGGATCTTGTAACCGATCTTTTCATTGCGGTCATCCACTTCCGCACGGATCCCTGCAGCGGTAAGTTTTTGTGCAACCTCATGGGCATAGCCGTTCTGGCGGTCCGTAATGGTTAAAATTTTCGCCTGTACCGGAGATAGCCATAATGGAAAGGCCCCAGCGTAATGCTCCGTTAAGATACCGATAAAACGCTCGATGCTGCCGAAAACGACACGGTGAATCATGACGGGACGGTGCGGCTGGTTATCGGCGCCGGTATAGGTCAGCTCAAATTTTTCCGGCATCTGGAAATCCAACTGGATGGTCCCGCACTGCCAGGTACGTCCAATGCTGTCTTCTAAGTGAAAGTCCAGTTTCGGCCCGTAAAAAGCACCGTCGCCTTCGTTGACCGTATAAGGCATTTCCATGGCCTCCATGGCTTCGCGCAAAACGTTGGTGGCAACTTCCCAAGTTTCCGGATCGCCCATGGCATTTTCCGGCCGTGTGGAAAGTTCCACATGATAAGAAAATCCAAAGAGTTTATAAAAGGAATCAATCAGTTTTGTGACATTGATGAGTTCGTCTTTGATCTGCTCCGGCAACATAAAGATATGAGCGTCATCCTGCGTAAAGCAACGGACACGCATCAGGCCGTGCAAAGCTCCGGAAAGCTCATGGCGGTGCACCAAACCCAGTTCCCCCATGCGGATAGGCAATTCGCGGTAACTGTGTGGCTTGCTTTTATAGACCAACATACCCCCGGGGCAGTTCATGGGTTTGACGGAATAATCCTCGCCGTCAATTTTTGTATAGTACATATTCTCCTGGTAATGGTCCCAATGGCCGGAACGCTCCCACAAAGCGCGACTTAAGATGATCGGCGTTTTGATCTCCTGGTATCCCCATTTAATGTGCTCTTGGCGCCAGAAGTTTTCCAGCTCGTTGCGTAGGATCATGCCCTTAGGCAAAAAGAACGGGAAACCCGGGCCTTCGTCCAGGATCATAAACAGCTCCAGTTCCGCCCCCAGTTTACGGTGGTCACGTTTTTTGGCTTCCTCCACCTTAAATAAATATGCTTCCAGCAATTCTTTACTTGGGAAAGCGGTGGCGTAAATCCGCTGCAACATCTTGTTTTTTTCACTGCCGCGCCAATACGCGCCCGCCAGGCTCATCAATTTGACCGCTTTGACATAACCCGTGGAAGGCAGATGTGGACCGGCGCAAAGGTCGACAAAATCGCCCTGGCCGTAGATGCTGATCACAGCGTCTTCCGGTAAGTCGTTGATCAGCTCAACTTTATATGTTTCGCCCAAAGAATCAAAAAAGCGCAAGGCTTCCTCCCTGGGTAATTCTTGACGTTCGAAAGGTATGTTTTCTTTGATGATCTTCTTCATTTCGGCTTCGATTGCTTCATAATCTTCCGTAGTAAAGGTATGGCTTGAGTCAAAATCATAATAGAAGCCGTCCTTTATGGCGGGGCCGATACCAAATTTAGTATCCGAAAACAGACGTTTTACAGCCTGAGCCATGATATGCGAAGCACTGTGACGGTAGGCCGTTTTGCCTTCCTCATCCTCAAAAGTAAGTATTTTTAAAGCGGCGTCCTCGTTAATCGGCGCTTTTAAAGATACCTTTTTTGCGTTGACTTCGGCAATCAAAGCGGCTTTTGCCAAATCGTGGCTGATCTCTTTGGCAACTTCAATGGGCATGATACCCTGTTCAAACATTTTTTGGCTGCCATCCGGCAGACTGATATTGATCGTACTCATATTTTTTCTCCCTAAACAGATTGAAAGCGGTTTTGTTTATGATAAGCTCTTTTATACGTTTTAACATTCGTCGGTTGAGTTTATCCAAAGTCAATTCATATTAGTTTATTATAAGCCTCTTAGACCCGCTTTGTCAATTTGAGAGCAAAAATTTAAGAATGGGTCAATATGTTATGGCAAATTTGGCAATCGTAACAAAAATAAATCGCATCTTTAAAAATATCTTGCAGCATATGGACAATTTTTTTAAAATTTGATGTTATCTGAGGCTCCGTATGAATCATCAGTTTTTGAGGACTTAATAATAATAAACGCCAAATAATCAAATATTCGCTATCCTTGATTTTTCCATCTTCGATAAAACGTAAACAAAGATTTTTGCCTTCGGCCTCTTCTGCAAAAAGATAAAATAAATCGTCCTGACTTAAAACCAGATGCAGCATCTGGTCATTCATTTGCCGGCTCGCATGGGATTTGACATAATTACGCAATAGTTCCAAGTACTGCTCATCATCATTCAAAGAAAGGACTTCTTCCGCCGCGTAAATCAAACAAGAAAGCAGGTAATGCTGATAACCGGACATGCGAAACAGAACAAACCCTGCCAAATCAAAACGATCATTGTCTTGAAAATATTCTTCTAAAGCGTCACGCAGCCTTTGATGGCGGCTTTGGGCGCCGGTAAACAAGCCCCAAACAAAATGATCGGAATGAATCAATTCCTGGGCTTTTTTTTGAATTTGGCTAATCTGTTCAAAGCTGAATCCCACCAGATGATACTGGCTCATCTGCCACAATAACATAGGTTCCAGACGTCCAAAGATAAAATCAGCCAATTCGGATGAAAGAATCTGGTTTAAATATTCATTTCCTTTTTTTCGCAAGATCGTACAGATACCTAAATCTTCTTTTTCTTTCAGGGTACAGCAGATCACCTTGCCATCTTCTTTTTTTGCTGCATCCTCCCAAAAAACCACAATGGGAAGCCTTCTGTCTTTTTTTTGCAGCTGTAAAAAAAAGACATCATTCAAATAATCATCGGCCAAGATGATTTTTTTTAAGGCTTGTGTACTGTTGCTGCTTTTTTGATCCACAAAGGCCTCCGGTTAAGAATATTTTTCTAAATTTAGTATATTCATCTGCTTTGCATCTATACAAAATTTAAGCGTTGACGGCATAAAAAAAAGTTCGGTATTAAACCGAACTTTTTTTGTTAATTATTAATTTATTAATTCCATTTGCGCTTTCTGGCGGCCTCAGCTTTTTTCTTCCTTTTTACGCTGGGTTTTTCATAATGTTCGTGTTTGCGGATTTCCGCCATGACACCAGCTTTTTGACAGGTACGTTTAAAGCGTCTCAGCGCGCTGTCCAAAGACTCATTTTTTCCTACTCTAACTTCACTCACGATCTATATCCCTCCCCCCGAAAAAAAAACAGAGTTTGTTTAAAAGCAAAGCAAGCTTTGCCTGTAAAAATCACTAATCCTGGTATTTTTACATTATAAAGCAAAAATGTTTTTCCGTCAACTATTGTTTTACAAAAGGCCCCAAAAACACACCGCCCAACAAATGATAGTGCAGGTGAAAGACCTCTTGCCCGCTGTCGGGGCCGCAATTGCAAACCAGACGGAACCCTTTTTCCCCGATACCCCTCTCTTTGGCAATTTGGGTTGCTAAATAATTGATTTTACCGATTAGAGTGATATCTTCTTTTGTAACCGCATCACTTCCGGAGATATGCTTTTTGGGGATCAGCAAGACATGTACGGGAGCCAGCGGGTGGATATCTTCAAACGCCAGAACTTCATCGTCTTCATATATAATTTTGGCGGGGATTTCTTTGTTTGCGATTTTGCAAAAAATACAATCGGACATAAAAAACACTCCTTTATCTATTAACAAAAATAATTCCACAAAATTTAATTAATCCCTTTTTGTCAACGGATCAATTCTCCCAAAATACAATCTTTTGATAAACTTTTTGCCAACACCTTGACCTCCTGACCGATCAGATGATCCGGTGCGAAGAACATGACCAGCAAATATTCATCACTGTGCCCTTGCAACATTTTTTTGCCCTGGTAATCCACGGCTTGTTCCGGCAATATAGTTAAGCTTTTATCCAAAAACGAGCTGGCATAAGCATCAGCCATCGAATTAGCTAAATCGGCCAGGCGCACCGCTCTATCGGCTTTTTGTTGCGGTAAAACCTGTCCCGAAAGCCCGGCCGCCACCGTGCCCTTCCTTTGTGAATAGGGGAAAACATGCATGTCGGCAAACGCCATTCGACGGCAAAAATCATAACTGGCTTGAAAATCTTCGTCAGTCTCCTGGGGATAACCGACCATGACATCAGTGGTAACAGCAATATTGGGCACGGCCTGGCGCAACCGATTAATTAAGTCTGCATAAAACCCCGTATCATAACGCCGACCCATATTTTTTAGGGTACGGTCGCAGCCGGATTGCAAAGGAATATGCAGATGTGGGCAAATCTTTTTTTCTTCTCTTAAAAGTGCAATCAAATCTTCGTTGATTTGATGCGGTTCCAAGGAGCTAAAGCGCAAACGAACCAGGCCGTCCAACTTCACTAATTTTTGGGTCAGCGTAACCAGATTGGTATGATCCACATGCGGCAGATCCTGCCCGTACGCCCCGATATGAATGCCGGTCAGCACAATCTCTTTATGCCCTGCTGCGATCAATTGTACTGCCTGCAAAACGGCCTGTTCCATAGGCAGGCTGCGCACCGGGCCACGGGCATAGGGAACGATACAGTAATGGCAGAACTGGTCGCAACCATCCTCTATTTTTAAGTAAGCACGAACCCTATTTTGAGCGGAAACATCCGAGGATATGGGTACAAAACGATCCGATTCTTGAATATCGGAAACAACTTTCCGTACCGAATTTTCCGCTTGTTTGCTCGTATTTTGCCACTGCTGCCTGACAAGTTGGGGCAAAATAGCCCGCTCACCCACACCAGCAACCAGATCAACTTCCGTAAGCTTCAGCAATTCATCGGCTGAAACCTGGGCATAACAGCCGGTAACCACCACGAGCGCTTGTTCGTTACGGCGTCTAGCACGTCGGATCATAGCGCGCGATTTGCGGTCTGCCAAATGCGTTACCGTACAGGTGTTGATGACATAAACATCAGCTTCATCCTCAAAATCCACCTGGCAAAAGCCGTCTTTTAGAAAGATGCCGGCCATAGCAGCCGCTTCCTCCTGATTGACTTTGCATCCCAATGTATAGATGGCAAAGCGCAAACCCTCTTCTTTATCTTTTGCAGGCAAAAGCATGCCACTCTCCCTGCCTTTCTTCATTTAAAATCACGAATTTGTGCGCTACCAAAGCCTGCCGCACCGCTTCCGCCCTAGCCTGGATAATCCCGGAGGCAATAAAGATACCGCCCTGAATCAGATTTACATCCAAGAGATTAAGTAAAGACAAAATCACATCGGCGACGATATTAGCTACGATCACATCATACAAACCGGATAACCGTTCGGTCAAATCTCCTGACGAGACGGTAACTTGATCCGCTACACCATTTAAAATAACATTTTGCTTAGCGGTACGGACGGCCATCTCATCACAATCCACAGCTGTAACGGACTTTGCGCCCAGTTTGGCCGAGGCAATGGCTAAGATGCCGCTGCCTGTCCCGATATCGGCCACACGCGCATCAGATGGCAGCCAAGCTTCTATAGCGCGGATGCACATCGTTGTCGTGGCATGTTCTCCGGTGCCGAAAGCCAGCCCCGGATCGATCGTGACTACGATCTCGCCTTCTTTTGGTTCATACGCTTCCCAGCTGGGGCAGATAACGGTTTTTGCGCCCACTTTTGTAGGATGAAAAAATTTTTTCCATTCGTTACGCCAATCCAGATCGGTCAACGGCTTGCCTACCAGCTCCTGCTGTGGCAAACGATGCAAAACAAGCAGGGAGGCAAAAGCCTCCCTGCTTGTTTCTATTTTTGTTTTTGCCGCCTGTCCCAACTCATCGTCGGAAAATACAGCGCTCATGACCAAAATACGGTCTTTCTGTGCTTGCGGCTTAACCCCTTGAGAAAGCTCTTCCCACTGGCGCCTTTGTAAAGCATACGGATCCTCTAAAAATATGCCTTCACAACCTGCAAGCCAGAATACCGCACTGGCAGCTTCTTCTAAATAGGCCGGTATCATAGCTGTCGCTTGCATATATTTTATCAACGTTTTTTTTCATCCCCACTATTTAAAAACTTTATTAAAAAAACCCTTTTTTTCTTCCTGGGGAACAGACAAAGAATGGTCCAACTGCGCCAAAATCTGTTTTTGTTCTTCCGTCAAACGGGTGGGCACGACCACCTTGACCGTGACCTTCTGGTCTCCTTTTCCCCTACCGCGGAGCTTAGGAAAACCCCGTCCTCGCATACGGAACGTAGTTCCGGATTGCGTACCTTCCGGTATGGTTAATTTTGCGTCACCCTCTAAAGTAGGAACCTCCACTTCACAGCCCAACGCGGCTTTGGTAATACTGATGGAAAGTTCATACAAAACATCGTCTTCCTGACGTTTAAAAAATTTATGTGGCAAAACGCTGATATAAATGTACAAATCTCCCGGGGGGCCGCCTTTGTGACCGCTTTCTCCCTCTCCCGACATACGCAGCCGGGATCCGGTTTCTACCCCCGCAGGGATATTGACTTTAAGGGTACGCTCACGTCTAACACGGCCGCTTCCTGAACAGGTTGGGCAGGGTCTTTCTACAATAGTACCTTCCCCTTTACAGGTGTTACAGGTACGAACTGTCTGGAATTGGCCGAAAGGCGTGTTCTGCGCCATCCTCACCTTGCCGCTGCCTCCGCATGTGGGACAACGTTTGGCCTGCGTTCCGGGCGCTGCGCCGCTGCCGTTACAGGAGGTACAGTTTTCCATCCGGACAATTTTAATCTCGCGTTCCAGCCCTTTAGCGGCTTCTTCAAAGGCGATGGAAATATCCACCCTTAAATCAGAACCGCGCGCCGGGCCGGTAGGATTTGCCGCTGTTTGTCCGCCAAATCCACCGCCGAAAAAGCTCTCAAAAATATCTCCGAAACCGCCGAACTGCCCGGCGTCAAAACCACCGCCACCGCCGCCGAATCCACCTGAGCCGGGATCGTTATGACCAAATTGGTCATAACGGGCCCGCATGTTCTCGTCACTTAAAGTCTCATAAGCTTCGTTGACTTCTTTGAACTTATCTTCCGCGGTTTTGCTGTCCGGGTTAAGATCGGGATGATACTGTTTTGCCAGTTTTTTATATGCTTTTTTTATTTCGTCGAGGGTAGCGGTTTTGGGTACGCCTAAAACCTCATAATAATCCCTTTTTGCCATGGGTTTAATGATCCCCCGTCATCCTTATTTGTTCTTATCGTCGTCCACCGTATAGTCGGCATCCACTGTATTGTCGTCTTGTTTGGGCGGTTCCTGTCCCGGTTCACCCTGTGCACCTGCCGCTGCGCCTGCTTCACGGTATATACGTTCGCTGAGTTTATAGACAGCCTCGGAAAGTGCCGTCGTTTTGGCTTCGATCTCATCCGTGTCATCTCCTGACAAAGCGGAAACAAGATCGGCTTTGGCCTTTTCGATGCTTTCTTTTTCATCCGGTTGTACCTTATCGCCGAAATCTTTCAATGTTTTATCGATCTGATAAATCAGAGAATCAGCCTGATTACGGACTTCTACAGCTTTTTTACGCTTTTCGTCTTCTTCTTTATATTTGTCGGCATCCGCCATCATGCGGTCAATTTCACTATCGTCAAGACCGCTGGATGCCGTAATGGTAACGCTCTGTTGTTTACCCGTGCCTAAATCTTTGGCGCTGACATGCACGATGCCATTGGCGTCGATGTCAAAACGAACTTCGATCTGAGGAATACCACGCGGAGCCGGAGCGATGCCGGTCAGGTTAAAACGTCCCAACGTTTTGTTGTCGGCAGCCATCTGGCGTTCCCCTTGCAGCACATGAATCTCAACGGAAGGCTGATTGTCAGAAGCCGTAGAAAAGATCTGTTGTTTAGCCATGGGGATCGTCGTGTTACGGTCGATAATGCGTGTGAAAACGCCGCCCATGGTTTCGATACCCAAAGAAAGGGGCGTTACGTCCAAGAGCAGAACGTCTTTGACTTCCTTGTTCAAGATTCCACCCTGGATGGCTGCGCCCAAAGCAACACATTCATCCGGGTTTATGCCCTTGTGAGGATCTTTGCCCAAGAGCTTTTTAACCGCTTCCTGAACAGCTGGAATACGTGTCGAACCGCCGACCAGGAGTACTTTGTCGATTTTGTCCGCGGCAAGACCGGAATCGTTTAAAGCCTGCCGCGTTGGTGCGATTGTTTTTTCTACCAGATCTGCAGTCAATTCATCAAATTTGGCACGCGTCAGACTGATATCCAAATGTTTGGGTCCGTCGGACGTTGCCGTGATGAAAGGCAGGTTGATATTGGTGGTTAACATGCCGGAAAGCTCGATTTTAGCTTTTTCGGCCCCTTCACGCAAACGCTGCATGGCCATTTTATCTTTGGATAGATCCACGCCTTCGGTTTTTTTGAATTCCGCAAACAGATATTCGACCACTCTTTGGTCAAAATCATCGCCGCCGAGGAAGTTGTTGCCGGAAGTAGCCTTGACCTGGAAAACACCGTCATCCAATTCCAAAATGGACACGTCAAAAGTACCGCCACCCAAGTCAAAGACCAAAACGGTCTGTGCCTGTGCTTTATCAAGGCCATAAGCCAAAGCAGCGGCGGTCGGTTCATTGATGATTCGCAAGACTTCCAGTCCTGCGATCTTACCGGCATCTTTTGTAGCCTGTCTTTGGCTGTCGGAAAAATAAGCCGGAACGGTAATCACAGCTTGAGTAACCGTTTCACCCAAATAGGCTTCAGCGTCCGATTTTAATTTTTGCAGGATAAATGCAGAAATTTCCTGTGGTGTATAAACTTTATTGTCAATTTTTACTTCAAATTTTTTGCCCATCTGTCTTTTAATGGACTGTACCGTGCGGTCCGAATTGGTTACGGCCTGACGTTTCGCGACCTGCCCTACCATACGTTCACCATTGGCATTAAATGCAACAACGGATGGTGTTGTGCGTGCCCCTTCCGGATTTGGAATGACGATGGCTTCCCCACCTTCCATAACTGCAACGCAAGAGTTTGTTGTACCTAAGTCAATACCGATTACTTTACCCATACTTAAATCCTCCTATAAAGAACTTATTCTATTTTATTTGTTACAAATATTCTTTTATACTTTTTGATCTGATACCCACTAAATACCGACTTTTACCATTGCCGGACGCAGGAGCTTTTCATTGAGCAGATACCCCTTTAGGACGACGACAATCACCTTGTTTTGATTCTCTTTTCCTGCTGCCTCCTGCCATACTGCCTCATGTAGCTCAGGGTTAAAGTCAGCTCCCAAAGCCTCCATTTCTGTGACGCCGCATGTAGCTAAGATGGCTACGATCTGGCGGTAGACTAAGTCAACCCCTTTTGTAAACCCGTCGTCGTTTGGGGCAATCGCAAGCGCCCGCTCCAGATTATCCACCACAGGTAGTATCTTTAGGATTAGGTCGGCAGAAGCCGTTTGCTTTAGATCTTCTGCGGCCTCACGGTTACGGCGGCGAAAGTTATCAAAATCGGCTAACAAACGGTCATATTGCTGAGTGCTTTCTTCTTTTTGCTTTTCCCACACGGCTTGGGCATTTTTGAGGTTTTGATTTTCTTTATCCAGCTCTTCTTTTTCTTTGACCAACTTTGCCACAGAAGCAATGAATTCCGCAAACTGTTCTTGGGTCATTTCCTCCGGCAAAAAATCCTCTTGCGGATTGATCGAATCACCCGTATTTTTGACTTGATCTTCTTGCTTTTGGTCGACGGGAGGTTCAAAGCTGTTGTTTTTTTGCGATTTTTGGTTTTTTGTCATTTTTTCACCTCTATCATGATGATAAAAATCATATTCTCTTGTGAAAATATTATTCTCGCGAAACGGATAATTAAGGCTATTTTCTACCGAAAAGATCCGTTAATTCGCTGGTTATAAATTCCATCAAGGGGATAGTCTTGGGATACAGCATACGCGTGGGCCCCAAAACTCCGATGGTCGCCGTCATGCCTCCCAACACCTGATAAGAAGAAACAACAATACTGCAATCTTTCATCTTACCGCCGGGTAGCTCCTGTCCAATGGCAACACTGGTACCACGCTGACGTGTTTTTTGCATGAGCAACTGTTTGATCTTATCATCTTCTTCTAAAAGCCCAAAGATATTTTTTAATTTATCGATATCCCTAAATTCGGGTTGCGAGAGCATATTTAAGGCGCCGCCAGTAAAGACACGCTCATCTTCCTGGGGAGAAAGAGCCTGATCCATCAATTCCAGCACTTGTTCCACGAGCTGCTTTTGACGGCTCATCAGGTTGGATACTTCCCGTAGCAAAGTCACATTCAATTCCTTCATTTCTTTGCCGCCGAGCTTTTGCTGTAAAAGATCTTCCAGTATTTTTAAGCTTTTAGCGTCAACAGAAACAGGTAGCTGCAATAGTCTGGAAGATACCAATCCGGAAGTAGTCAGAATCGTCAATAAAACCTGATTATCGTTTAAGGGAATAAAGGTGATCTTCTCTAATTTGCCTTTGCCAACCTGCGGCATGATCATCATTACCGTATAATTGGTCAGCTGGGAAATAAATTGACAGCATTGACGCATAAAGGTGTCGACTTCATTAAGCCTGCGGGAAAGGTTCAAATGGATCAAATTAATCTCCTCGTCGGTCAATACTTCCCGTTCCATGAGATGATCCACAAAATACCGATATCCTCTGTCTGAAGGAATCCTTCCGGCCGAAGTATGCGGCTGTTCTAAGTACCCCAATTCTTCCAGATCCGACATTTCATTGCGGATTGTGGCAGGAGATACCCCTAACGCATATTTTTTGGCTACGGCACGGGAACCTACAGGTTCTGCTGTAGCGATATAATCCTTGATAATCGCATTTAAAACTTGCCTTTTACGCTCATCCATAGGTGTTTCCTCCTGTATTAATAGCACTCTCCTTCAGTGAGTGCTAAAAAAAGAATACACCGTTTTCCGTTTTTTGTCAATAGATTGGCATTTAGTTTTCTGTGACAATAGCACAAATCACAACCGAATACTTGTTTTTAAAGACAACCATTATACAAAATCCACAAAAACTTCATTCGCTAAAGGAATTCCTTTTTCTGTTAATGATAAAGTTTCGTCTGCTTCTTGCAGCAATCCTCTTTTAATATTCTGGGTAATGGCATCAAAAAAATACTGCTCCAGATCGCATTGATAGCGCGCGTTCCACTCCTTAATTGCGATACCCCGCATCATCCTCAACCCCAAAAAAACAGACTCCGAAAGCACCTGCTCTTCTGTCAGATGTTCTTCTTGGGCAATCGTGGAGATCCCATTGCAAACTGCGTTTTCATAATCCTTGAGGGTGTCAAAATTACGCCAGCGAACGTTCCCATAACAGCTCGACGCATTGACGCCGATACCCAAATAATAGCAACGCTGCCAATAAGCGCAGTTGTGACGGGAATGATAACCCTGTTTGGCATAATTGGCAATCTCATAATGCACATATCCGTTATCCTGGAAAAATTGAGAGGCAAATTGCTGCATATCGGCACAAAGATCCTCATCGGGCAAGATAAGCCTTCCGTGCTCATGGGCTATCCCCCAAACGGTCTCTGCACTCAGCGTAAGCCCATAAAGAGAAATATGCTGGCAATCGAGCGCAACAGCGGTTTGCAACTGATCGTGCCAGTTTTGCATATCTTGCTCAGGTAAGCTATAGATCAGATCCAGGCTGATATTGTCAAAACCCGCCTCTTTGGCCAAAGCCACGGTCTTTTTGCCATCCCCTGCCGTATGTCTGCGCCCCATCTGTTCCAGCATCGGGTCGCTAAAGCTCTGCACCCCGATGGATATACGGTTGAATCCGGCTTGACGCAATAAAGTTAGCTTCTCCAAATCCACAGTAGCCGGATTAACTTCGATGGTAATTTCTTCAATCCTTTGAGCCTGCGGATCATTGGCCAACGCTAAAACAAAGCGCAAAAAAACGGCCAGATCCTCGGCCGCGAGCAAACTGGGCGTGCCTCCGCCAAAATAAATTGTGGAAAGGCCACCCAGCAAATCTTTTTTTTTCTCTGTTCTAAGCAAAAGCTCTTTTTTTAATAGTTTTAAATACTCGCCAAAACGTTTATCCTGCAAATCAGCAGGAAAAGAAATGAAGTCGCAGTAATTGCACTTGGACAAACAAAACGGAATATGAACGTAAAGCGATGTAAAAGACAAGGTTTGACCTCCTAATCGATTTCCAGTACCGCCATAAAGGCTTCCTGTGGGATTTCTACGCTTCCTACCTGCTTCATCCTCTTTTTACCTTCTTTTTGCTTTTCTAAGAGTTTTCTTTTACGTGAGATATCGCCGCCGTAACATTTTTCAATCACGTTTTTGCGCAAAGCTTTAACAGATTCGCGCGCGATTACCCTACTGCCGATCGTGGCCTGAATGGGAACCTCAAACAACTGCCGCGGGATCAGGCTCCTCAATTTGGTGACCAAGGCCTTGCCCCGGTGATAGGCTTTATCTTTATGCACGATGCAGGAAAGCGCATCCACGATCGCATCATTAACCAAAATATCCAGTTTGACCAATTCGGCCTTTTGATAGCCGGCCAACTCATAATCCAATGATGCGTAGCCCTTGGTACGGGATTTAAGCTGATCGAAAAAATCATAGATGATCTCGGACAGAGGCAGATCATATAACATCATGACACGTGTCGGCGTGATATATTCCATATTGATAAAGACGCCGCGGCGCTCCTGGGTCAGCTCCATAATACTGCCGATGAATTCACTGGGCACCATGATGGTGGCCTTGACATATGGTTCCTCCACAAAAGCAAGCGTATTGGCTTCCGGCAGATTAACAGGATTGTCCACGGTCACCACTTCCCCATTGGTTTTGCTGGCACGGTAACTGACGCTGGGCGCCGTGATCAAAAGATCGAGGTTATACTCGCGCTCCAGCCGCTCTTTGATGATCTCCATATGCAAAAGCCCCAAAAACCCGCAGCGAAAGCCAAAACCCAAAGCTACGGAAGTTTCCGGTTCAAAAATCAGGGAAGCGTCATTCAATTGTAATTTTTCCAAAGCGTCCTTTAAATCACCGTAGGCATTGTTTTCCACCGGATAAAGACCGCAAAAAACCATGGAGGTGGCTTTACGGTAACCGGGCAAAGGATATGGCGTGGGATTAGCCGCGTCCGTCACCGTATCGCCGACCCTAGTGTCGGCCACATTTTTGATGCTGGCAGCAAGATAGCCCACTTCTCCGGCGCTGAGCTTATCAACGGTTTTTGGAGCCGGCGTAAACACACCCACATCCGTTACTTCCGCCGTTTTGCCCGTATTCATCATGCGAACCTTCATGCCGGGCTTCAACTGCCCGTCCATAACGCGCACATAGGGAATAGCGCCTTTATAGCTATCAAATTTGGAATCAAAAATCAAGGCGGAGAGAGGCGCGTCCACAAGACCGCTGGGCGGCTTAACTTTTTTGACGATGGCCTCCAAAATCTCCTGTGTACCCTGTCCCGTTTTGGCCGAGGCCAAAATAGCGTCCGATGCGTCCAGGCCGATCACATCTTCGATTTGCTTTTTAACGCCTTCCGGGTCGGCGCTGGGCAGGTCGATCTTATTGATGACGGGTATGATCTCCAGATCATGTTCCAAAGCCAAATATACGTTGGCTAAGGTCTGTGCCTCGATACCCTGCGCTGCGTCTATGACCAATAAAGCGCCTTCACAGGCAGCCAGACTGCGGGAAACCTCATAATTAAAATCGACATGTCCGGGCGTATCAATGAGATTGAGTATATAGGTATTGCCATCCAGTGCCGTGTAATTCAAGCGTACAACCTGTAATTTGATGGTGATGCCACGTTCTCGTTCCAGATCCATCTGATCCAATACTTGATCGGACATTTCCCGGTCAGACAAAGCGCCCGTATATTCCAAGATACGGTCAGCCAATGTAGATTTACCGTGGTCAATATGGGCAATGATGCAAAAGTTACGCACCAGATTGGTTTGGAATTCGTTTGCCATTTATCTTCCTCCTGATATTAGAGCTATTCAGCTGGAGTTACTCTTGAACGTCTGAAGCGCCGTTTGAGAATCTTATTGACATAATCGGCTTCTTCCATCTTTAAAAGATTGGCTATCAACATATAAACACCTACGCCTACGGGAATAGAAACCGCGATTTGTATGATTTGAGCGATCTTTGCTTCAACCCCGAAAACAGCTTCACAACCAAATGATGCCAGCCAGACGACAAGCCCCATCAATGTGCTGGTTAACACAGTCTTGCTAAAAGAAATAAGTAGGTTTTTTCCGTCTATATCGCCGCGTTTACGTTGCCATAACAATAACAGAACCACCATATTAATAATTCCGGCTATCGAGTAAGCCAGCGCCAACCCGTCTTGCGCCATGAAGCGTACCAATAAAAGACTGCAGCCGATATTGACCGCAATCGCCATGATACCGGCCAAAACCGGAGTCATCGTATCATGCAACGAATAAAAGACCCGGCTTAAAACATGGATGGCACCGTAGGCAAACAGGCCGATACAATAATAAAGCAATACTTCGGCTGTGGCCAAAGTGGAAGCATGCGTAAAAGCGCCGGACTTGAATTCGAACATAAAGCGGATGATCGGCACACGTAAAACAGCAATACCCACGGCCGCGGGAACCGTAACAAAAACCACAGAACGGAGGCCTAAAGATGCTGTGGCCTTGAAATCCTCATCTTCGTGACGGGCAAACTGGGCTGTCAAAGAAGGGAAAACAGCAACCGCAATCGCGATGGCAAAAACGCCTATAGGCAATTGCATAATCCGTTGCGCCGTCCTTAATGCCGCAACCATTCCCTCAGGCAAACCGGATGCCAGGTTTTGGTTGATAAAGAGATTGATCTGACTGACGGAAAGCCCGATAATCACCGGAATTATCAGTAAGATTAATTCTTTGACGCCCGGATGCATGAAATTAAAACTGAAGGTATAGCGGATTCCAACTTTTTTTAACGCCGGCACCTGAACCAAAAAATTGATGGCGGAACCGATCACGACACCAACAGAAAACCCTGCAATACCATATCCTGGCCAAAAATGTTCAATGGGTACCGCCAAAAACAAACCACCCAAAATAATACCCAGGTTATATAAAACGGATCCCAGGGCGGGGGTTGTAAAATGCTTATAGGAATTGAGTATCCCCATGGATATCCCCGATAAACACATAAAAAATACCTGGGCAAACATAATTCTTGTTAAGACGATGGTCATCTCCAGGGAGCGTCCGTCAAAACCCGGAACCAAAAGATGGATCAACTGCGGCATATAGATGCAACCCAGGGTTACACCCACCGTCAAAAGCAGCATCACCCAGTTAAAGATGATACTGGCGACTTCCCAGCCTTCTTTTTCCCTGTTTGTGGCAATATAAGAAGAAAATACCGGGATAAAGGCAGAACTCAAAGCACCTCCGACCAAGAGCATATATAAAAAATCAGGGATTGAAAAAGCAGCATTGTAGGCATCGGTAATACGGTTTTGGCCAAACTGCGTATAGATAAAGACATCTCTTAAATATCCTAAAATACGGGAAAGGACCATCGTAACCATCAAAAAACCGGCGGCGCGAACCACGGTAATTCTTTGCCCTTTTTCCATGTGGTTTCCCCTTTTAAATCAAAATACTTGTCCAACTCTTAAAAAGAATTATGATGTCATGGCTGCAAACTGGCTCCGGCTTTTTGATAAAGTCGACCGGACTATGACGTAGCAATCCATATCGCGGCGCAAAGCACCGCAACCCATTAAAAAGCGCGGCTAAAAAACAGCTTTGTTAGTTTATCTTCCGTGGATATTATACCACAAAACAGCGTCAAAGCCACAGGTTTTGTAAACGCCTAAGCGTTTACACGTTGCACAAAAAAAGCGACTGCCACTTACGATGTAATGAGCACTCAATAAAATCATAATGCCGCAGTATGCGGCACTAAAAAGCGCTGCCCTTTTAGTTTTGTGTTCATTATACCATATCCTGCCGCTGCAAACCAACCGATGGATTATCGGCCGTTTAACGGCGGTGTCCGTTCTTTGCCGACCGTTCTGTGGATTATTAATCCTCATCACGGCGCAAAGCCGTAACCCGGCAAAAGCATGGGTACAAACAGCTTTGTAAGTTTTTCATGCGGATAGTATAACACAAGTACTTTCATTTTTACATCTTACTTCTCTTGAGCGTCTATTTTAGAATCTCGGACAAAGTTTTTGCGATCATTTGCGCGCTCGCTTTGGCCTCTGCTAAGGTATTATCCGTAGATCCCACCTCCAAAAGGATACATTTGGGAGAAAAGTGTTGATTATAGCGTCCGTCCTGCACCCTGACCCCGCGTAAAATCCCCGGGTAGTTTTTCTCCAAGAGGCTGCCGATGCTTTGAGAAAAAGCCAGGTTTTCTTTCCAGTTATCATGTGTTAACCGCTGATTGCTGCCCACGATCAACATCACTTTGGCGGCCTTCTTCCCGTCATTTTCAAACGTAGTCGACACCCCCTCAAATGCAGCGTCACGGTGCACATCGATATATATCTGCAAAGATGGGTACTTTTTCTTCATCTTTTTTAGACTCTCCAAAGAATTTGCGTAAGACTTGGTCCACTCGGGGTAATCATGGATTGTTTCACAAAGAACAGTCTGGATGCCAGTTTTTTCCAAACTGGACTGAAGCTGTTTTGCCACTTCAAAAACACCGCCATTTTTCCCTTCCAACCTATCCGCCCCCATATTGGCATAACTTTCCGCATTATGCGTGCAATAGATACAGACAATGGGGCCCTCTATTGGTGATTCATCAGCGTTTTTGGCGTTATCTTTCGGAGTCTCCTCTTGTTCTTCGATTTTTTCTCCTTCAGGTTGAGTAGGCTCCGCTTCCAGCAGCTCTTCTCCATCTTCAGAAAAATCCGGATCTGCCGTGGCTGTGACAATTGGCTCTATCATTAAACTGCTGCTGGCCAAAACATATTTAGGAGAGACAAGCTTTTGCAAAACCTGTGCGAAGGTTAGCGGTGTGGGGTCAAGAGAACGGGCAGGCAAGGTGACAGAAATCATCGATTTTGCCCAATCGCCTTCAAAGAATGTTCCGATTTGAAGAACGGGAAGCAAACGAAATCCAGTGTAAAACCCGATGATCAAGACTAATGTAAATATCCAAATGATAATCGATCGCAAACCACGCCTACGTCCAAACATTTGTCCACCTCCCGCCTTTTATTATAAATATGCGGCAGATCAATGGGTATGAACATTCGATAAAAAAATAAAAGCCTAAACAAAAATCCTATCCGCGCGGATAAGAGCTTTTGTTTAAGCTTTTTGTTTATAAAAATAACTTGACACTACATTTGGCTGACGGCTTTATAAAGGTTGGATTTACGGCGAGCAGCGGCGTTTTTGTGGAGAACACCCTTGGTAACGGTTTTATCTAAAACGCTAACGGTTTGAACCAGTTGTGCTTCTGCTTCTTCTTTATTGCCGGCCTGAACGGTTTCGGCAAATTTTTTCAACTGGCTTTTCATTTGCGATTTAATAGCAGCATTCCTCTGACGACGGGTCTCAGCTACGATTACACGTTTTTTAGCAGATTTAATATTCGGCATGCTTGTCACCTCCTCTTGGGATATAATTCTATCTAAACGATTGTTTTTTTACATAACTAACGATTATTGTACCATCGACTTAGCTAAAATGCAAGTTAAATCAATAAATTTTAAGAACAAATACGAATAATAGCCAATTCTAAATCACAGACAATCTCTCCTTGCCCTGTTTTATTTGCGATATCCACATTCAAAAACAATTCCAAAGAACGGATTAAACCGGCTAAAGATAGATTTTTGCAGGCCATACGGTTCTTTTTAACCACAAATGGATGCAAGTGCAACTGGCTAACGATATCCGCTTCTCCAAACCCCCGAGCCGAAAGATCAAAAATCATCAGCATATTGTGCAGCTGCCCACCTAAATATGCCAAAATCTTCTGCGGTGCCTCTCCCTGCTCCAGCATATCACGGTAAATTGCCACAGCTTTTACGCCATCCTTAGCAGCAATGGCGTCGATCAGGTTGAATTGGTTTAAGATACTGCCGCGGCTAGCCACATCCTCAACATCACGGCGTGTGACTTTCGGCTTGTCCTGACAATAGGAACAGATTTTTGCAATTTCGTTCTGTAAAAAATAGAGACTCGATCCAGCGATCACAAGCAGATATTCCACTGCGTCATTGTCCGCCTTTTTGCCCAGATGCAGAAAAGTTTTTTGCGCCCAATCCGATAGCGCGGTTCCTTTTAAAGCGGCAAACTCGACGATCCGCCCGGCTTTTTCGATCGCTTTAACAATTTTACGTCTTTTATCGATTTCGCCGTTGACGGTGAAAATCAGGCAGTTTTCCGGCACCGGATCAGTCAAATAATCCAGTAAAGCCTGCATATCTTCTTTGGTGTCTACCTCTTCTTGCGCATCATCCAGATCTAATTTAGCGGATTTTTTTTGAAACCATGCTACATTGCGCACGACGATCAGACGTCTTGTGGAAAAAAACGGAGCCGTGGAGGCCGCCACAATAATTTTGGAAAGATCGGTTGTCTGGCCGTCAAAATAATCAAGGTTCCAGTTATTGCCGTCGGGAGCGACCAAAGCAGCGATTGACTTAATCACTTCATCCTGCAAATAGGGCTCCTCACCGTAAAAGAGATAGACAGGGGACAATAACCCTTTGGCAATGCTATCCTTTAATTGTCTCATTTTCTACCTCCTTTTATGGATTCTGCTATTGTTGAGTAGTTACTTGAATCCGGCTTCCATCTGTGAACATGATAATGGCACCGTCCTGATCCGTGCGAAAATAGGTGATTTGGGTTTGTTGCAAATAATCTAAAACAACAGCAGCTGGGTGCCCATAAAGATTGTTTTCTCCCACACTGATAACACAATAATCCGGGGCCACCTGCTCATAAAATGCGTCAGCAAAACTGGTCTTGCTGCCATGATGCGGGACCTTCAGTACTTCGGAGTCAATCGGATCGGCTATTATAGACGCTAATTCAGTATAATCAGCGTCGCCTGTAAAAAGAAAGTCGATATCTTCATAGCTCAATTTGCAGATCAACGACCCTCCGTTTTCCTCCCCTTCGGCAAACGTTTCTCCGGCATCCGGAGCATAGACGGTCAAATACAAACCATCTTCCAGGCGGTAAACGTCACCACGGCAGGCAATATCGATTTGGGTGCCATGGTCTTTTGCCGTATCGATCAGTTGGTCATACAGCTCGCATTCAGGGTATGCGTCGGCTACCAACAAACGGTCAACTTCCAAATCACCAAAAAGCGCCAGGAAGCTACCGGTATGGTCTGCATGCGGGTGACTGGCAATCATTAGGTCGATATCGGAAACATTGCGGTAACGCAAATAGGGGATCAGCACCTGATCCGCAATACTAGTATCTCCCATTTTACCGCCGCCGTCAAGCAATATGGTATTGCCCTGTGGTGTTAAAATAAAGACCGCGTCCCCCTGACCCACATCCAAAAAATCGACTTCCAGCACAGCACCCTGCAAATCAGCATGGACTGGACTCGTAACCGGAGCCGTTGCTAATGGTACGATAAAGACGATCATCGCAGCGGCCAATACTGCCACAGCAACTTTTTTGCCATATTTTCTATATAACGGAACCGCAACAATCAGAATCGACAAATAAACCAAAATCAATGCCCACCCGGGTTTGGCTAGATACATGCTGGCAAACGGTACTTTTTCAGCCAGTTGGGCGCAAGCAAAGATAAAATCCATCAACAATCCGGCTGCATACAATGGTAAAACCGCTATCGCTGCTCCCAAAACGGCGCCAAAGGCAGCGCAGACAGACAAAATCACCACAAAACCGATCAAAGGAAGTAAGACAGGTGAAATAACGAAACCGATCAAAGAAGCGATGGAAAAATAATAGGCAATCAAAGGCATGATACATAAAGACGCTGCTAAGGATATGGAGAAAGCGTCTTTGAGCATTTCGCCGAAGCTGCTCGTGCCAGGCAGAATCTTTTGCCATAGGGGCATAAGGTAAGCAATCCCCAATACCGAAGTAAAAGACAGCAAAAATCCCGCGTCCGTAATCCATAAAGGGCGCGCCAACAGACAAAGCAGTGCTGCAATGCCCACAGAGGTATACAGATCGGTCTTTTCATCCAAAACCAACGCCAACAGCAACAAAAATCCCATCACACAGGATCGTACCACAGGGGGCGCAATCCCTGTCATCAAAAGATAAAATAGCAGTAAAAAACAGGCTATGGCAAAACCAGACCAGCGCCAACGCCGCCTGAGCTTAACCAAAGCCGCTCCCAAAAGGATAACATAGGCCACATGCAAACCGGAAACACTAAAAGCATGCTGAATCCCCGTCGCAACCAGAACATCCTTTGCTTCCCGGTCAATCTCCGTTTTGTCACCCAAAAAAACGCCTGCGATAAACGCCGCCTGTCGGGCCGGCAGTTGTCCAAGCGCCGAATCAAAGTTCTGTTTGACGCAGGAAACAGCCCACATCAAAGCATTGCCGGTTCGCTCTCCGTCTAACTTCCCAACAGCGTTGTCACCATACGCCAAGACGCAAGCCGCAACCCCCTGCTTTTTTAAATATTCCCTGTAATTAAAAGCCCCGGGGTTAAGATAAAAAGAATCTTCCGCTATGGTGCCGGTTATCTGAAAGTTTTGCCCATAAAGGATATAATCTCCCGGATCTCCCTTGGCATAAACCTGAACAATACAATCATACGGCTCTCCGTCGATCTGCTTCGTATGCAGCCTCAGCATATAATTGCCGTCGCTGTCAGCCAGCGCATTATCTGTTGCGTAGCCCTTCATTTGTACAGATTCTTTTGCCTGATACGGGAAAACTTCTTGGGTGGCAAAAGCAACACTCATCCAAAAAACGCCCACAAAAAAAGAAAATAAAAGCAGCCCCCAAATCTGTTTTTGCCGTAAAGCAAATACAGAAACGACAGCTGCCGCTACGATCATAAATATAGAAGTGAAAACGGGAATTTGCCAAAGGTTAGACAAAGCCAGACCGAGCATAAACGTCATACAATGCCAAAATAAAGGCCTGTCCAAAACAAAATCTGCCCGTTTGCCTTGTGCCTTAGTCCACACAAATCTGCTCCTTTATTTTTTCGTATGTTTTTTCTCCGATTCCCGATACATTTGTAATATCCGCTATGGATGAAAAACCGCCTTTTGTTTTGCGGTAATCGACAATGGCCTGCGCTTTGACTGGCCCGATGCCGGGCAAAGTTTCCAGCAAGGAAGTGTCTGCTTGGTTGATATTGATTTTTCCGTTCACCTGGGAGACATGATTGGCCGACTCGGTTTTTGAAGCGGATGACTCACCGCTTGATTCCGGTGTAGACAGCCCCTCTTCTTGCTGCGATGCCACATTAGCTACGGAAGCGTCGGATGAATCCTCTACTACAGAAAGCGGATCGGTTGTCTGTGAATCCTCCGTTTGGGAGGAGGATACTTTTTCCATAGCAAGCGCATTTTCGGAGCCGGATGCTATGTACTTACCATACTGTACACCGCCACCAAAGGCAATGGCTAAAAAAATTGCGAAAATTAAAAAGTATTGTTTAGGAACGGAAGCCATTTAAATCACCTGCCATACGGATACACCAAAAAACAACACCCAACAAATTGACAACAAATAAAACCTATCCAAACCCTTCTTTTCGTTCATTACGACAAATTCTTAGCAAACCCTGCAAATTGTCGAATATTTCGCGATATTTCTTCATCAAAATACAACCCCGGCGTCGAAAACTGCGGTATAAGGATATGTTGCTAGCAAAAGTTTCAGCGGTAATTGGGATAACGCAGCATACCCTTTTGTCTGTCATCGTAACGAAGGCAAAATACCTAAAAATAGCAAGAGATTGACCTCCCGTATTTAGCAGCGGGGAGTTTCGCCGACCATGTTTTGAGCAAAAGGGGTCAATCCAAAAAAATCGCTCCGCAGATCAACGATTTGCTGCGGAGCGATGATATAAAACTCTCTTATTTTACCAAACCCTTACTTGACCACGATGTTAACAAGTTTATTCGGAACGGTAATGATCTTTACAGCCTGCTTGCCCTCACCTAGCCATTGGGCGAACTGGGCATGCTTTTTGACGACTTCCTCCAATGCCTTGGCATCCAGCCCGGAGGCAACAGCAAATCTTCCTTTAATTTTGCCGTTGACCTGGACAACGATCTCTACCTCATCCTGCTCCAAAGCCGCCGTATCATACCCCGGCCAATTCTGACGGTGGACGCTGCCTAATTTGCCTGCTTGCTCCCATAATTCTTCGGCAATATGGGGCGCAAACGGAGCCAACATCAAAATCAAAGCTTCGGCAGCTTCGGCCAAAATAGCTGGTTTGGGATTAGGCGTCTCCAGATAATCATAAAGGGTATTGATGGCTTCCATGATGGCGCTGATGGCCGTATTAAAATTGAACCGCGTCCCGACGTCGTCCGTCACCCGTTTGATCATGGTATGAACAGCGCGGCGGGCGTCTTTGTCGGCTTTATCCAATTGAAGCTTATCTAAAGAAACATCCTGTCCTTTGGTCTGTTCAAAAATGGTCTGCTCTAAGCGCCAAATGCGGTTTAAAAAACGGTAGCAGCCTTCGACAGCGGCATTGTTCCATTCCAGGTCGCGTTCGGGCGGAGCGGCAAACAAAATAAAGATCCTGGCCGTATCAGCGCCGTACTTATTGATGATCTCCTCAGGGCTGACCACATTGCCCTTAGATTTGCTCATCTTGCTACCGTCTTTTAAGACCATCCCCTGAGTTAAGAGATTGGTGAAAGGCTCGTCCACGGCAACCAGACCTAAGTCACATAACACTTTGCAGAAGAAGCGGGCATACATGAGATGCAAAATAGCATGCTCCACACCGCCGATGTATTGATCGACGGCCATCCAGTAATCGACCTTTTCCCGGCTGAAGGCAACTTTTTCATTGTGCGGGTCGCAATAGCGCAAGAAATACCAGGAAGAACAAACAAATGTGTCCATGGTATCCATCTCGTGCGTGGCTTTGCCGCCGCAAATGGGGCAGGTTGCCTGCGCGAACGTGGGGCTGGTTTTTAACGGCGATTCCCCTGTGGGTTTGAATTCCACGTCCGTCGGCAGATAGACGGGCAGATGGTCGTCGGGAACGGCGACTTCGCCGCATTTTTGACAATATAAAATAGGAATGGGCGCGCCCCAGTAGCGCTGGCGAGAAATCAGCCAGTCGCGCAAACGGTAATTGATGACACGTGTGCCCATGCCTTGATCTTCGAAATAGTCCGCCATCTGTTCCATAGCCTCTTCGCGGTTCTTAAGACCGTCGAACTGCGCTGAACCTATCATAATCCCGTCGTCAACATAGGCTTCTTTTAAAGGAGCATCGGACGGATCATCTGGGTTTATAATAACCTGTTTGATCGGCAGGCTGTACTTGGTGGCGAATTCAAAGTCCCGTTGATCATGCGCGGGAACACCCATAACGGCCCCTGTGCCGTAATCCATAAGGACATAATTGGTGATCCAAATCGGCACTTTTTGTCCGGTAACAGGGTTGATGGCAGTTGCGCCGATAAACATGCCTTCTTTTTCAAAATCATTGGCCAAGCGTTCCGTTGGGCTAATGGTGTGTACTTTACGGATAAACTTTTTCACATCGGCTTCGTATTTTGTACCATCGGTCAGTTTAGCGACCATAGGGTGCTCAGGCGCTAACACCATATAGGTGACACCGTAAACCGTGTCATGACGCGTCGTGAATACGGGCAAAGGATCGCCGGCTTCGGTAGCAAATTCCAGTTGCATACCGTGGCTTCTGCCGATCCAGTTTTCCTGCATGATCTTGACTTTGTCCGGCCAACCGGGAAGTTTACTCAAATCGTCCAACAATCGTTGGGCATAATCCGTAATCTTAAAGAACCATTGTTCCAGATCTTTTTTCTCCACTACGCTATCGCAACGCTCACAATGTCCCTCGACCACCTGTTCGTTGGCAAGAACCGTAGCGCAGGAAGGACACCAGTTAACGGCAGCTTTTTTCTTATAGGCTAAGCCTTTTTTATACAGTTGCAAGAACAGCCATTGGGTCCAATGGTAATAATCGGGCAGACATGTTGCGACTTCCCGATCCCAGTCGTAGCTGATACCCATAGATTTGAGCTGTTTTCTCATATTGTTGATATTTTCTTTTGTCCACGGTTCAGGGGGGATGGATTTTTTGATGGCAGCGTTTTCGGCAGGTAAACCAAATGAATCCCACCCCATGGGATGCAGGACGTTATACCCTTGCATAGTTTTATAACGCGCCACCACATCGCCGATGGAATAATTGCGCACATGTCCCATATGCAAATTACCCGACGGATAAGGGAACATTTCCAAAAGATAATATTTGGGTTTGTCTGAAGTTTCCGTCACGCGGTAGATTCCAGTGTTTTCCCAGGCCTTTTGCCATTTGGTTTCGATTGCCCCAAAGTCGTATTTTATTTCCATTGCCCTGCCTCCATGGTTTTATCTACTATTAAATTCTCCAACTTGTAATTTTACTATACTTGACACAATTAGACAAGCCCCTACTTGGATTTTGAGGCGTGTTGCCCCGTGAATTTTTACAAATGTATTGGTTGGTAGCTTTAGCGTTTCATGCTCCATCGGCGGGAGCGGTGAATACCTGAATCAAATTGTATTGCGAACATTTCCAGCAACCAAATTTCTTCTTACACAGTCTGTAATAAATGATCCGTTAGATATGCCCATTCAAAACCAATTTCACTCGCTCCATTAAAAAGGTTTTCTATCATTCCCCTTCATTTTTCAGTCTCTTTCAGTTGTCATATACCCCCTGGATGGTCGCCTGTGTCAAAATATGTCCTTGCATGGCCCAATAGAGTTCGTTCCAATAAAAACCCGGCTTCAAATCCAAAAGACAGTCCAGCGCAAAGACGTGCAGCTCATACGTATGGGGCGCATTAGGCGGGGCCATACCGCCATAAATACTGGTCGCAAGACGATCCGCGCGGTCATATTTGCCGGACCAGCTTGTGGCTCCCTGGATAAAATCTTTGGCATCAATACTCTCGTTGGGCAATAGCTCCACTTTGGTCAGATTGGCGCAAAGCCAATGAATCCAACAAAAGCCGCAGACCGGAACAGAATCCTTATCTTCTAAAAAAACAGCATACGATACGGTACCATAAGGCGGGTCGAGAATCTTGAAAGGTAAAGAATAGGTGACCATACCTGCAGAATTCCTTTTTTCTCCCCGTTTGCCGTACCGGTCTTGAATAACCCCGTTTATAATCCCAGAACTTTTCAGTTTCATAAGACCACTCCTTTTAACTATTGTGTACATTATAATTGAAAAGAGCCGTTACATACAAGTAGTAGGTATAAAAATTGCATTGCCAACAATACTAACCCATATAAATCTTTTTGGTGCGTTTAAGGTGTGGATAAAAGTATACTGCCTGTAAAAAATCAATACGGATATCCTTATAAGTCCTAACAAGATAAAATTGAAACCGGACGGATATGGATAGATAAAAAGCAGCCGCTTGAAAGCGGCTGCTTTTTGTTTTACCGGCATGCTATACAATCAAATGCAATAAGGTAGCAATAATTTTTGCTGCCTCGGCGCGCGTGGCACAATCGGTGGGCGCAAATTGCCCCTCTCCCTTACCGTTGATGACACCGGCTTTTGTTAACAACCCAACGGCATCCTTGGCATAAGAAGCGATCTGCGCTCCGTCGGTAAAAGCAACTGTTCCGTTTTGTTGCGCCAGGCTGATCTTTTGCGCAACCAAGCAACGGACGATCATCACAACCAGATCCTGTCGGCTGATGGCGGCGTTGGGATTAAATTTTCCATCTGCACCCTGCGTGATACCACTTTCTTCCGCCCAGAGAACATATAGCTCAAACCAGGCTCCGGCAGCCACGTCGGTAAAGGAAGAATCCCCCGTTTGCTGCCAATCCGGCGCGAATGTGGCTGCCAGAATTTTCACAAATTCCGCACGGGTCACAGGTTCATTCGGCGCAAACAAATTACAACTCCGTCCCTGCAAGATGCCGAGATCGACCAGATAGGAGATGGCATCGTACGCCCAATGGCCTTGCGGTACGTCGATGAAGGAGGTACCGATCGTTGGGGTCTGTGTTTCTGTTGGCGTGCTTGTTACAGAACCACCCACGCCGGAGTTATTGGAATCATCCCCTAAATCTGCTCCCAAATTACGCGTATAGAGCCACTCAACATAATTGCCTTTTTTTAGCTCATACGAGTCGGAAGAAATATCCGGGAACACGCCGTTGACGCTGAACATCCATCCGCTTTCGGCCGTTACGTCGAACTCGCTTAAATCCTCGATCGTTTGAACATAAGTACCGTAATCGGACTTGGTGTCGGCCACATAATACAATCCCGTTTTGGTCAGCAGGCTGAAGGCAGTCTCATTGTCTTCGATGGTAATTTTTGTTTTAGCAAGATACGTCGTACCCTGCGGATCGGCTACACGGATATAGGCGTAATCACTACCTCCACCCGATGAGGAAGCGCGTACTGTCACCTGAAACGTCAGTTCGGTCCCCTCATAGCTCACCTTGACGGTTTTGTTGCCGGAAGTGGAACTATCAAAACCAAAGAAAGTCAGGTCATCCAAATCCAAAGTCTCATCATGACCATCGCTGTACCGGGCGCTGACGATCAGCCCCTGCGGATCAAATGCTTCCCCGATGGCATAGCTGGTTTGATCTGGCATGTGTTCCAGAGTCAGGCCAGATACCGTCACAGCCCCGGAACCGTCTTTTGTCGGGACATTAAACTGATAGGGTGAAACGGCCTGCCCCTCTCCTTCAACATATTGCCGATAGGCGGCCAAAGCGCGGAAACCCTGCTCCGTCGACAAGGCGTTTTTAGTCGCATTGCTGGAAGCCCCTATATAGTTGCTTTCATCCACATCTGGCGTATCCGGATTATCTGCCGTCACAAAACGCAACAAACCGTCGACAACGCTGGATGTAAAATAGCTGTCTCCGTCATACCCCAGACAGGTCAAAGCAATCAACACCATGGCTGTCGAATTGCTGTTTGCAAAAGACCCGTTATCGGATTGTTTGGCTCCCAGCCACGCCAATGCTGCGTCCGCAGCTCCTTTGACTTGCGGATCACTACTGTAATAGGGTGCGAGAGCCGAAATCACCATAGCCGTAACATCTACATCGGCGGAAGAAGCTCCGGAGAGGCGCCAGGCCCCTATATTGCTGCCGCTTTGAATCTGTGTCAAGAGGATCGCGTCGATGACGGCTTCACGGTCCCAGGTTCCCCCCACTGTATAATCGCCGCTGTCATAGGCTAAGAGGGCAAACAGGTACCCGTTCATGGTTCCCAAGCTGGTAAGATCGGCAATCTTGTCGATCATATCCACCTTAACTCCAGAGCCGTTGTCAAATCCAGATGCGTCATAGCCCAAAGCGGTCAAAACGATGGCTACCCGCTCCAGATCCGTCGCCAGCGTGCTGTTTTTAATCACATTACGGGCAACGCCCAGATAGGCATTTTGATCCACCTGATCAGGCAGCCCGTAAAAGGCCATATCCATCACGGGCCAGTCGTCATAAGTGTCCTGATAGGAAGCGGATATGGTATCTAGGACATCATCGATAATGGCAAGCTTGGTCTCCAGATCCAAACCGGGGACGGGCAGGCTTCTGGTTACGTTTATAAGATACGTGTGGCTCTGGAGACCGTCGGCGCTGACGACAACGCTAATGATATTCAAGCCCGGCTCCAGATCAATCGCCTGCGACGTCGCGCCGGAAACAACCGTCTGGCCGTTGACGGTAACGGTAGCCGCATCATGGGCATACGGCGTCACAGTCATCTGATCGATGCTATTGGCCACGGTAAAAGCATAACTGGTCTCTTCTCCATCAAAAATTCCCAGATTTCCGGCGGAAACCTGCAAGTCTTGCAGAACAACGGGGTTGGGGCGATTGATGGTGATCGTGTATGTCTGCTCTTGGATGCCGCTATCGGCCGGAATCACCGTAACGAAAAAAACGCTCTCGCCATAAGGAATACCCGATAAATGATAGGTTCCCCCACTGTTGCTTAAAGATACTGTTTGACCTGCATCCCACCAATCGGCACGCCCCTGCACTGTTGACGTAGAGGCTTCTGTTGCCGTTACAAGATTAAAAGCGGAAACAGAATCATCCACTTCCAGCTCATACCCTTTGAGTAAAGAAGTGAATTCAGGCGTAAAGGAAGGCGTAAGCGATACGGCAAGCTGACTCAGCCGGTTTTCGTCCACCATACCGCTACCCGTTACCGTCACCAGGCAATAAGACCGTGCGATGGTATTGGTTTCTCCGCTGTATTTGACTGCCGAAAGCGTATGGCTGCCTGGCGAAGTAAAATAGATCGTTGCCTGCCCGTCATCATCGGTCTGATAGCCGCTTTCCACGTCATCGATAGTGATAGTGGCACCGGAACAGGGGACCAGGACCGCCTCCCATGTGACAGAATCGTACTCCATACGGGATAAGGTCAGCGTAAACGGCTCGCTGCATTCCGCTGTTACGGATTCTTTGTCAAAGGCGGCATAAGATGTCAGCATCCAGTCTTCCAGAAAATAAAAGACAATCTCATCCTCCGCCGAAATAACCTGCTCATCAATACCGTACCAGGGCGAAGTATCGTTTAAGGCGTACATCCAGCCGCCGGAAGCGTTGCCTGCAACCCCTAAAATGGAAGATAGATACGTGCCGGATTCCGTGATATTCAGTTCAAGAACATCGGAAGACGTGGGATCATAATCGTTTGCCTCCAATGCGGCGGTCAAAGCGTCCAAGGCCGTTGTATCTCCTTCGGCGTCCACAGAAACTTTTTCAGACGCAAGCAAGGTGCTGTCGGCCCCTTCCACCCGAACGGTGGCGTAATCGGAACAGCAAACCAGACAATAGGGACGGGAAATAACATTGAGGTCCAGATCATAATAATCGTCATAAGCCCGCTTTTCTGCACTGATTGCATACTGTCCGGCCTCATCGAAAGCAAGCGTCACTTGCCCATCTTCATCTGTCTGATCACCGCTTTTTACCCCGTTGATGTAAATATCGGCGTCGGCGCATGGCGCCTCGCTAACCTCATTGGTAAATAAGTCATAATACGAGCAATTTAACGTCAGAGTGACGGAATCTCCGTTAAAAACCGGAGCTTGATTCCGGTCAAAATAAGCATAGCCGCTATCCAGCCAGCTTTCTGTAAAAAAAACAACAATACTGTCGCCATCCTGAACAACCTTTTCATTAACGTTGACAGTAACATATTGGTCGTTAACATAGAACATCCAGCCGTCAAAATATTCATTGTAGCTGTTCGCAGCCAGACCGCAAAGCTCTATCATATAGCCGGTACTGCCAAAATGAAAATCATCGCTATCTTTGGGATCATAACTGTTTTGTTCTAAAGCCCGGATGATGGCTTGAATCACCGTCATGCCATCTTCCGACGGATTGGTGATCCCGTAGTCCGTCAAGTCAAAGTCCTCGATTATAACTTCAGTCGGTGCAACAAATGTTTCCGTCCGCCCTTCGATGCGTACCGTAACGCTGCCGGAATCTGACCCCGCGAACACGGTAACCGACATCACCACCAGTAACGCCGCAACCAATAACAAAGCAAACCAGATTTTTTTAGAATAAAAATTAAACCATTTTGTCATTTTTCTTCCCCCTTTAATAATAAAAAGCTTTCAAATATGGGGAAAGTCAGAAAAAGCCAAATCGAACCGGCATATTCCCGCTTCCCGGAATATTGTGTGACAGCCCTGTTTGATGGCAGGTCTCCTGACTTATGCCTCTCCCGAAAAAGCGCCTTCTCAGGTTTCCCCAATGGCTGAACTTTGCTTTTTCACCGGCAATTACAGTAATGGACGTTGCGGGGGATTTGCACCCCTCTTCCCTTTTCAGAGCTTTCACTCCACCATCAAACAAAAAATATAAACCTTTTGACTACTTTTATGATAAAGACCGCCTGTCCGAAACTAGAAGTTTTACCCGTCCAACAGACCGTACTTATTTTTTACGCGCTCCAGTTTTTGGGTCAGTGGACCGTAAAACAGGAACAAGAAAACAACCGTTGAAACAGCGTGAATCAGATTAAACCAAACACCGGCCCCGTAAGCAACCAGCACCGTTTGCCAGGAAAGATACCCCTGCGCCACCAAGACGGCGGCCGGGTCCATAATCCCCCCGTAAATCAAGAATGTAGCCAGACCGCCGAAGATACACAGCGGTATTTTTTTGGCGGGCAACCAACCGGACTGAACCAAAACTCCGGCCAGATAGCCGATCAGCCCAAAGCAGAACATCTGCCAGGGTGTCCAGGGGCCTTGACCAAAAAAAAAGTTGGAAACAAAACCTGTCATGGCCCCAACCAAAAAGCCCGATTCCGCTCCCAGGCAAACAGCCGCTAGGATCACAATGGCGATCACAGGCTTAACCTGAGGCAGCATAAAAAACGCCGCCCGGCCTGCTACAGCAAGCGCAATCAGGGTAGCCAAAACCACCAACTCCCTGGCTTGCGGTTTGCGCCGTTCAAACAACCAGACAAACGGAATCATACTGCAAATGATTAAGAGCAAGCTAATCAGATAATAGCTTCTGTCATGCAAGATAAAAACGCCTACAGCCAAAAGTATAGGCACAGCCAAAAGAAACAGCAGTCCCGTTAAAACGGTACGTGTTTTTTTATTGGTTACGGTCGCGTCGTATTGCATGCTTTAATCACATCCTCCGTCGTTACGGCCTGCGGGAAACGGTGGCGCGCCATCCGGTTGGCCGCCGTGGTATAAAAACTGTTGCCGCAAAAAAATTCTTTTGCTTCGCCTACGGATATAGCCGAACCGTCAAAAAACAAAGCGCAGCGCTCGGCATAACGGGCGCAAAATTCCACATCGTGCGAAACCAGGACGATGGTAACCCCCCCGCTTTGTAAATTCTGTAAGATAGCGGCAAAGATACGCTTAAATCGCGCGTCCATACCCTTGGTCGGTTCATCCAACAAAAGGATACGCGGGTCTAAGAGCAAGATTTTTGCCAAGGCCGCGCGCTGCTGCTCCCCACCGCTTAAGTCATATGGGTGCATGGCAAGCAAAGAGGTAATTTCCGTCAAGGTTGCGACTTCATTAATTTTTAGTTCTTTTTCATACTCCGATAGCTTCTGATCCGATAATACCTCCAAAAGGTCGAGCATGACCGTCTTTTTTACAAATAATGCCTGCGGGTCCTGCGGCAAAACACCCAGGTTCTGCCAAAATCGCTCTTTGCCTGGGATCGAGGCAACGGCTTTACCGTTTAACAATACTTTGCCGCGATACGGTTTTAACAAACCGGACATCAGCATTAAGGCCGTACTCTTGCCCGTTCCGTTGCCGCCGACGACAGCCAAAAACTCGCCTTGACGCACTGTCAGGTTCAGCCCCTTGATAACATCCGGTTGTTCTTTTTCGTATTTAAAGTAGACCTCTTTGAGGGTGACAACTTCTTCCTGCCGTGATAGGTTCTGACTAGTTGCCGCCACAGGCTCTCCTGCCTCCGTATATGGGCCGCAAATTTGATCCAGCCACCTTCTGCCTTCGCGTACGGTAACGGGGCAAGGCAGATCGCCCACGACGGCGGCATGGATCTGCATGGGGCTGGGTAAGGCATAAAACATCTCATGCTCTTGCTTCTTCAATTGATTTCCTACCTCGAGGGGGAGCCCTTCGGCAATCATTTTACCCCTGTCCATAACGACGACGCGATCCGCCAGGGGGAAAACCTCTTCCAGCCTTTGTTCCGACAAGATCACCGTGACGCCAAGCTCACGGTTGATCCTTTTGACCGTTTGCAAAAAATCCAGAGCCGCGATGGGATCAAGTTGCCCCGTTGGCTCGTCCAAGATCAAAACCTCCGGCTGCATGGCCATGATGGAAGCCAGATTTAAGAGCTGTTTTTGACCGCCGGACAAAGTGGCGACGTCCTCATGGAACCAGTTTTGGATACCAAAAAAACTGGCCATTTCCGCAACGCGCAGGCGGATCGTTTGCTGGTCATAACCGAGACTTTCCAGGCCGAAAGCCAGCTCATGCCAGACCTTATCCGTAACGATCTGCTCTTCGGGGCTTTGGACCACAAAACCGATCTTTTGCGACTGTTCACGTAAGCCCACCTCTTGCAAATCAACTCCGTTAAAATCAATCTGCCCCGACTTTTGCCCGTGCGGTGCAAGCGCCGTTTTAAGATGGCGCAGCAAAGTGCTTTTGCCACAGCCGGAAAAGCCGCAAAGCAGCAAAAACTCTCCCTGCTCCACAGCAAGATCAATCCCTGCCAGCGCCGGACGGATGGCAAGCGGGTATGTAAAACTTAAGTTATCGATACGAAACGTTTCCATTGATGCTCCTCAACAAGATCGATTATGAGCGGTAAGAGGCATAATGCCAGATACCCTATGTAAAAGATAACCGGTACCGGGGCAAACCCGGTAAAACCCAAGGCCGGATAATAGCGCACAAATACAATACCGCAGGCAAACCCTGCCAGAATAAAAACAGACAAAGCAAAAAAAAGCAGCAGAAAGATGCGGTCTCTCTTTTCCGGATAAAAGATGGAAAAAACCGTCCGGCCGGGCAGGCCATACCCCCTTGATTTCATGGAGGTAGCCGTTTCGATGGAGTGTTCCAGAGCCCATGTGACCATGATGGAAAGTATTTGGACGCCGTTTTTCATCCTTTGCCACAGGTTGCCACTGTGCAGATCCCTGCCCATGCAGGCTTGAGCACGGGTGATGACGCAGATTTGCGCCTTAAACCGGGGCACAAAACGCAGTACCATGGAAAACACCAAAGAGAGCGCCGGAATCACCCTGCCGAAAAGATACAAAAATTTATCGGACGTCATCACAGCATTGTAGCAGGAAAACCAGCAAATGACCGAAACGAACATCAATGCGGCGGCAAAACCGTATAAAACAGCCTCCAGCGTGATCGGATTGCCGCTTGACGCGTAGAACAAAATGGTCACGCCCTGATGGTTAAAAAGCGGGTTGAGCAGCGCCATGACCAACAAAAACGGCACTAAAAATAAAAGATTAAACTTAAGCGCCCTCTTGCCGTTCAAGCGCAGTGAGTACAAAAAAGCGCTGGCAAAAGAGATGCACAGAAAGACCGGGTGCATCAAAAACATGGAAAAGAGGATCACTACGGCAAAATAGATAAAATTGACCAAAGGATGATAAGTGGAAAATGCGTCTTTCATGTATTTTACGTCTCCTATTTTGTATCTCCTATTTTTCATCTCCGGTGATATTATTGCCGCCGACATCCTTGCCCAGCTCGCAACTGTAAACCCATTGGATTACATCGCCGTCTTTAAGCTCATAGAGGCTGCTTCCGTATGTGGGGAAGCTGCCGTTGACCGTATACATCCAGCCCGACAAAGGTCCGCAGTCAAATTCATAGATATTATGAATACCTTCAATATAGTTGCTGTTATAAATAGGAGTGGAAACAAACTCCATCTGAATCTTATTAGCTTGCATCTCCCGTATTAAAACATCAAATACGGTTTTTCCCTCTGCAAACGTCACGGTGGTCGGGGCCAAAATCACGCCGTCTTCGGGCAGCACGGAAAGCTTGTCTGGATCAAAATCGTCCATGTTGTCCAAAATGGTCTTGCATTCCACCGAAAAAGTGCAGGTTAGATCGCTTTTTGGTTGGGATTGAAAAATTTTCTCCGGAGTAGATGTTTGTGTGGAAGTTATTGTTTTTGTTTGAGAGGAATCTTTGGTAGGACTTGTTTGCTGGGCTTGGCTTTCCGAAGCAGCGTCTGTCGCCGTTTGTTTCTGTGGTTGTGTGACGTCTTCCACAACCGGGGTTTGGGGGGCTGTTACAGGTCCGGTTTGTGAGACCGTATCCGCGTTTGTCGCCTGCACCTCGACATCGTCCTGTAAGCCGCAGGCTGTCGCCCCGACCAATAGCGCCAGACAAAATAACACCAGTACCAGTAGACGCATATATTTTTTTGTTGGCAACAATCGTTTCATCATCAACTGTCCTTTGAATTATTCGGCATGCACCAGACTACGCGTTTTAGCAGAGTCGGAATTCTTTAAATCAGACAAAAACTTTTGCCAAAGAAAAACCAGTGCGTTCGTTCTTTTTAGAACATCGCTCATATCGTAGAAAGTATTTTGTTGCTTAACAAAACGCTGATAGGCAACAAGGGCGCAGAAAGCCTGTTCCGTCGCCATCTCATTGGCGGTTTGAATAGAAAGAAGATGGCAATAACCTCCGTTTTCCAGCGCATATTTAGCCAGATTGTCGAGCAAAGTATTCCCGTTTTTGACAAAACGGCTGTCGGCAGGGTCGATGCCCAATTGGCATAGGGTAATAATCACTTGCGATACGCTTTCCGTATTGACCGTGCCCCCACTTTTGTAACCGCCATCGGTTTGCTGCGAATCCGATAAAAATGCTACGGCCGTCTCCACTGCCGGCTTGACTTTATCCTGCGTACGGTAATTAGCCAAGGCCTGCAAGACCATAGCCGTAATGTCGGGATCGCCCACCGTACCGGTTAAATTAAACCCGCCGTCCGCCAACTGCCGGGACAAAAGATCATCCACATACATCTGGCGTGTTGCCTGCACAAGCGCATCGGTATTCACAGGAATCTGATAATCGCCGCTGTCCAATGCCAAAAGAGCAAAAGCGGAGCCGTTGACTCCTTGATAGGTCGTCTTTTTAAAATCGGCCAACGGCTTAAGCAAATTATAACCGCCTACATTAGCCGGATTCTTGCCCATCGCCGTCAGCGCCAAAACCACTCTTGAGTACTCCGTATATTTTTTAGCGTGCAGTACGCCGCCGCACTGGTTTAAAGTAATAAGTAAACTCTTATAGTACGCATCAAAGTAGCTTTGTTGAACTTGCAAACCGCTGCGCTCCAGACCTAGAATCAGCCATTCGCCGCCCACTGAACCATAAGCTGGGGAAACTACAGTTTTTTGCATATAGTCCGCCGTTTGGCCGATCTTGGCTTCAATAGCGGCGGAATCGACGGCATAGGCGGGTACTGCATTGGCGGCAAGCAAACACAGGATCATCAAACAAAAAATCAGCGTTGTACGAATCCGCATCAAAAAGCTCCTTTAATATTAAGCAATAAAAAATGCTCCCTGACCAAGCAGAGAGCTGAAATCCATATCAATGAATAACAGGCAATATTCCCCCTGACCCGGAATAATCTATGCCCCATCATATGGCAGGTTTCCTGGCTTCCTCATCATCCTAAAAAACGCCTTCTCATCCTTTAAATGGACAATGGCAATTTGTTTTTCGTCCGAGGTTACAGTAATGGCTGTTGCGGGGGATTTGCACCCCACTTCCCTATTACAAGCAAAAGCTTCACCCTATGAAATGGTATCTATGAAATTATATCTATTACAATATCTATTATAACATCCCGGTTGATTTTGACAAGTAGTTCCTCCTTTCCCTTCCCCTGCAAAAATAAAAAGATAGGACATTTTACTTTTACGATATGATTTTTTGCTTTCACACGGGAAAATTTTATGATATGATAATATTCTCGAACCAAGCTATTAAATTTTAAGGAGTTGAACCCTCTATGACCATACAATTAAAAGGCCGAAGCTTCTTGTCCTTATTGGACTTTACGCCCGAAGAAATTCGCTATTTGCTTGACTTGTCCCATCAATTGAAAGCCAAAAAGAAAGCCGGCGTCTATAATTGCCTGTTACAGGGTAAAAATATTGTCCTTTTGTTTGAAAAATCCTCGACACGCACCCGATGCGCTTTTGAAGTAGGGGCCCTGGATGAAGGCGCCCATGTTACCTTCTTAGATAACGCCAGCTCCCAAATGGGTAAAAAAGAGTCCCTGGAAGACACGGCAAAAGTACTGGGGCGCTATTATGACGGCATCGAATATCGCGGTTATCACCAAAGCGTCGTTCAGGACTTAGCCAAATTTTCCGGCGTTCCTGTATGGAATGGGTTGACAAATACCGATCATCCTACCCAAATTTTAGCCGATCTGATGACCATAGAAGAAGCTGTTAAAAAACCGCTCGCAAAAGTCAAAGTCGTTTTTGCCGGAGATACACGCAACAATATGACGTATGCCTGGATGTACGGCTGCGCCAAAATGGGTATGACGTTTGTGGCCCTGGGGCCGCAAGAACTGGCGCCTAATCCCGATGTCGTAAAAACCGTACAGGAGCTTGCCGCAAAAACCGGAGCCGATATCCGATTTTCCAGCAATCCGGACGACGTAGCCGGGGCTGATGTCATCTACACAGACGTCTGGGCTTCGATGGGAGAGGAAGATCAAATCCCCACACGCGTCAAACTGCTTACCCCTTACAAAGTGGATACCGCTATGATGAAAAAAACAGGCAATCCAAATGTTATCTTTATGCATTGCCTGCCTTCCTTCCATGATTTTGAAACAGACCTGGCCAAAAAATGGCAGGAAAAGGGTTATGATATCCGTGAAGTAACGGACGAGGTTTTCCGCTTGCAAGCCTCCGTCGTATTTGACGAAGCCGAAAACAGAATGCATACGATTAAAGCGGTTATGGTAGCAACGCTGGTTTAACGATAAACCGCTTAAAAAAATAAGCGAACAATCAGAAGCTCCGGTACTATTTGTACCGGAGCTATTTTACTATTTTTCTTATAATAGGATCATAAGGGAATCTGTTTTTCCAGATCTTCGATACGATGGCTATTGGATTTGCAACGTTCTTCTAATTTTGCAATCCTTTCTACTGCATTGTTATGCAGGTCAACTTTTTTTTCCAACCGGTCCAACCGGTGTTCTACTAACTTATTGCTGGCTCTGATGCCTGCAATGGAACCAACGGCTGTACCGCAAAATGCTATGGCGGCAACTATAATGGTCGTATAATCCATAATATGACCTCGCTTAAATTTTGATTGCGGTTCTTCCATAGTGGAAAGGCCAATCGATACAGCCTTATTCCCACAACATGATCGGCAGAAATCAAATAGTCATACGGTAGTAAATAATTAATTATTAAATACCCACCAATATTGGGGAACCCATGAAAAAATAATTATGGGCGGCTTAAAAACTATTAAATTAGGCACCATGATGAGTTTTTTGTTTCGGCGGCCTCCCCTATTATTTTATTCTAAATCCAACCCTCTTGTGCCTTCCCCTTGTCCATATTTAATAAAAAAAGAACCGGACATTTTTGCCCAACCCTTTTTTAAAAGATGATCTGTATAGCCTTTTATCAACATGGGATTCATCAAAACCGGTAGTTTTTACCGTCTCTGATATGCACAGTAGTTTTAAAAATATTAATTTATAAATTAAAAAGCCGACTAATAGTCGGCTTTTTGTACGCTAAAAATATGCTCTCATAGTTATCTTTAGTCTTTTAGGAAAGGTTTCTTCCGGCCATTTCAATCGCTTTTTTAACCATATTTCCGCAATCTCTTGAAGAAACCGCACCCCAATCTAAAGATTGTCCTGCCCCGTAGACTCCAAGTTCTTCAGCAGTTTCAAAATTATAATCTTCAGATGCAGGTTTAATCTGAGATGTTATGCCCAGTTCTTTTGCTATTTCATACTTCAGAGCATCTGACATAGTCCTATTACGTTTACTCACAATTCAGGCCTCCTTTTTTTCGGTTTTTTAAACCGATTTTTTTAGCGACAGTTTTAGTATTAGTAAAATCTTTAAATTTAGATAGGCAAATATTTCATCGGAATGTTTTTTAAAATGTTTTAAGCTTGTTTTTTATAAAATATGTCATTGATAAAAATAACTACCATTTCTTCTTTAAATTTGAATCATAAAAGGATTAATAAATATAAATAAAACAATTTTTACTTGAATCTAATCAATTTTTGTGATAAAATATTTTTTGTCTTCACAAAACTAAATAACAAAAACCATGGGGGTATAGCTCAGCTGGGAGAGCGCTTGAATGGCATTCAAGAGGCCAACGGTTCGATCCCGTTTATCTCCACCAGAAAATCATCGTTTGTGCCTGCTAAGGGTTTAAGACGATGATTTTTTATTAGATTTAATCACGAAAAAACATTTAAAATAAAAAAATCCCAGCCTTTATTTCAATAGATTAAAAACTTTTTCGGTGTTGTAGTGCCTTCTACAAAATTATCCAAACCTGGAAACAAGATTTTACAAAAAAAGATTGACAAAGCTACTTATTTTGCTTATAATTGGCTCAATCTTATATTTTAAACCGTTGAGTAAGAGAAGTAAGTATTCTGTAGACAATCAAAGAGAACCGCCGCTGGTGAGAGTGCGGTATTGTCGGCAATACTGAATGGACTTACGAGGGCAACCCGAAAGAGTTTATCGAGTAGGCGTTGACGGGATCTTACCCCGTTATCCAGTAAGCATGTATGATAGTACATGAAACAAGCGGGCTTATATTTAAGCCAATTTGGGTGGTACCGCAGGAACTTATGCTCTTGTCCCTATTTTAGTAGGGACGAGAGTTTTTTTATTACCCCCAGCGCGTTGTTATGTGACTGTCAACACAAAAATTTAAAGGAGTGTTGAAAATGACTACAAAAATCCCTTACCGTACCTATCTTACCGAAGACCAAATGCCCAAATACTGGTACAATCTGCGCGCCGATATGAAAGAACAGCATGACCCTTTAGTCAATCCGGGAACCATGCAACCGATGAAACCTGAGGAATTGTTCCCCGTTTTCTGCGAAGAACTCGTTAAACAGGAGTTTAACACCACAGACCGTTATATTGAGATCCCCGAAGGAATCCGGGAATTTTACAAAATGTACCGCCCCTCTCCCCTTATCCGTGCTTATAATTTAGAAAAGGCGTTGGGAACACCTGCTAAAATCTATTACAAATTCGAAGGCAACA
>DIFD01000002.1:0-503 GCA_002418965.1 Peptococcaceae bacterium UBA5757
CCCTTTACGCCCAGTAATTCCGGACAACGCTCGCTCCCTACGTATTACCGCGGCTGCTGGCACGTAGTTAGCCGGAGCTTCCTCCTTGGATACCGTCAGTTCCTTACATTATTTACATAAGGAATGTTCTTCTCCAAAGACAGAACTTTACGACCCGAAGGCCTTCTTCATTCACGCGGCGTTGCTCCGTCAGGCTTTCGCCCATTGCGGAAGATTCCCCACTGCTGCCTCCCGTAGGAGTCTGGGCCGTGTCTCAGTCCCAGTGTGGCCGGCCACCCTCTCAGGCCGGCTACTGATCGAAGCCTTGGTAGGCCGTTACCCTACCAACTAGCTAATCAGATGCGGACCCATCCTGTCTCGGTAGCTTATAAATAGAGGCCACCTATCCTCACCAGAAGATGCCTTCCGATGAGCTTATTCGGTATTAGCAGCCGTTTCCAGCTGTTGTCCCGATAAACAGGGCAGGTTATCCACATGTTACTCACCCGTCCGCCACTAAAATA
>DIFD01000002.1:518-42303 GCA_002418965.1 Peptococcaceae bacterium UBA5757
CGTTCGACTTGCATGTGTTAAGCACGCCGCCAGCGTTCGTCCTGAGCCAGGATCAAACTCTCCGTAAAATTTATTTCACCCTTTCGGGTTACTCTTCTTTACTTCGAGCCGTTTGGCTCTTTTTTTCTTTAACTCTTTTTTGGAAATTGTTAAAGGACTTGTTGCTTTTGGTTTCTCACTGTTCAGTTCTCAAAGACCTTCGCTCAAATTTGAGCACTCCGCCATTGTATCATGTACCTTTGACCATTGTCAAGTGCTTTTTCTTCCCTTTTTCGGCACTCGTCCATTTTATGGCGGCAACATTAAATATATCACATCCACTTTTTACTGTCAACGCTTTTTTACCCTTTTTTCGATCTCTTTCTTAAGTAAAAAATGGTGATATATTGGTATTTATCTGGGTCGCATGGTTGGGAACAAAATGACGTCGCGGATGGATGCCGCGTCCGTTAAAAACATCACCAGGCGGTCTATGCCGATGCCCAGACCCCCTGTCGGCGGCATACCGTATTCCAAGGCACGCAAGAAATCTTCGTCCGTCTCATTGGCCTCTTCATTGCCTTTAGCGCGTTCGGCCATTTGGGCCTCAAAACGGGTCCTCTGATCGATGGGATCATTGAGTTCCGAATAAGCGTTGCCGAGCTCCCGGCCGTAAACAAACGCTTCAAAACGGTAAGTCATACTGCAATCATCTACTTTTTGCTTGGTAAGCGGAGAAATCTCAATCGGGTAATCCATGACAAAAGTAGGCTGGATCAGGTTTTCTTCCACCTTTTCTTCAAAGAAAGCGTTGATGATGTGGCCGCGGTCGGCATCTTTATCGACGTGAATATGGTGCTCATCCGCAACCTGACGGGCCTCTTCATCGGTTTTGATGGTATTAAAATCCACACTGCTATATTCCTTAATGGCATCCAGCATGGTAATGCGGCGCCAGGGTGCTTGCAAATTAATTTCCGTTCCCTGATAGTTGATCAGCTGAGTACCTAAAACCTCTTGGGATATGGAAGAAACCAGGTTTTCCGTCAATTCCATCATGCCGTGATAATCGCCGTAGGCTTCATAAAGCTCCAGCATGGTGAATTCGGGATTGTGTTTGATGGAAATCCCCTCGTTGCGGAAGACGCGCCCCAATTCATAGACCTTTTCCATACCGCCCACGATTAGGCGTTTTAAGGGCAGTTCTAAAGCGATACGCATATACAACTGCATGTCCAGCGTATTATGATGGGTTACAAATGGGCGGGCACTGGCCCCGCCTGCGATCGTATGCAAGGTTGGCGTTTCGACTTCTAAAAAACCGAGCCCATCCAAATAACGGCGGATGGCAGCGATGATTTTACTGCGTAAAATAAATGTTTTTTTAACTTCCGGATTGACGATCAAGTCCACATAACGTTGACGGTAGCGCAGCTCCACATCTTTTAGGCCATGCCATTTCTCAGGTAAAGGCCGTAAACTTTTAGTTAAAAAAGTAAGGCTTAACGCCTTTACGGAAATCTCTCCTCGATGGGTACGAAAAACCTCGCCGCTGACTGCCACAATATCGCCGATATCCCAAAGATGGAAGGCAGCAAATTGCTCCTCACCTACGGCATCCTGACGGATGTAGATTTGGATAGAGCCGTCCAGATCGGCAAGATCGGCAAAACAGGCTTTGCCGTGTTCCCGAATGGACATCACGCGACCGGCGACAACTACAGACTTGCCCTCCAGCCCTGCGAAATCATCTGTAATCTGGCACGATGTATGCGTCCGATCGACCCGGAAGCCAAAGGGGTCGATCCCCATAGCTTTGAGCTCATCCAACTTTTGCTTTCTGATTTGCATTTGTTCGTTGATCTCTAATTCAACCAAGAAAAACCCTCCTAAAACAAAAAATACGACTGACTTACTATTTTCTGATATCCAGAATCTTCATCTGGATGGTTCCCATCGGCGCGACAACCTCTACCGTTGAACCGATTGGATGCCCGATTAGAGCTTTACCAACAGGACTTTCGTTGGAAATTTTCTTTTGTGAAGGATTGGAATCCACGGAACCGACAATGGTATATTCCATTTCTGTGTTGCTGTTTAAATTTAAAAACCGGACGGTACTGTATTCGGAAACGACATCTACATTGATATCGCTGGAATCTACGACACGCGCGTTTTTGAGTTTTTGTTCCAGAGCCATGATACTTCCTTCAATAAAAGCCTGCTCGTTTTTAGCATCTTCGTATTCGGAGTTTTCACTGATATCACCGAATTCAATGGCCTGCTTAATCCGACCGGCAACTTCCTTACGGCGAACCGTTTTTAAAAACTCCAATTCTTCTTCCATTTTTTTTAATCCGTCCAACGTAATAATCAATTCTTTTTCGTTCATTGACTACCCCTCCATTATCCTAGAATTAGGTATATGCATACTAAATAAATGATTCGCAAGCATCCCAGTTTAGAACGCTTGCGAATAAATTATTTGAATTTTTTAGGACCTTTTCTATCATTATAATATGATAGTTTTTAATAGAGATAGTATATGCTTTTCATCTGTTTTTGTCAATAGATGCAGCAGGAAGCTGCTTATTCAAAATAAATTAAATATTTTTTATCTTTTTTATTTACACAAAAAATATCGAAAAAAGAATGAATCATATATAGAAGCCATATACTTAAGTACATTTAGCAAGAAATAAAAGGGGAAAGTAGTTTGGACTGTGCTTTTATCTGCGACAAAGAAGACTATTTTTTGAACAGAATTTTTGCCGGCGTCCAGAAACCCCGTATGATGGAGCCATACCATCTCAATTTGATCAAAAATGAGGTGAGTATCCTACCCATCGCATCCGCAAACAAAAGCCGCCAGTTGGATCAATCTATTTTTTTAGCGGTGCGCGAAAAGTGCGGTCATATCGCCATGAGTCCGCAAAAAGCGGCTTTGGTTTCAACGGCGGTAAAAAAAAATAATGCTGTCAACATTTCCGACGGACGCCTGTATGCCATTGCAACCATGCCCGCACTGTTAGATCAATCCATCGATAACTGGCAGAAGATGAATCTTTGCATCCAGGTTGAAGATGCATTTATGGCCTTGGCAGCCAGGATAGCGGCAAAAAGAGTCGGCCGTTTGCATTTGGTCGGAAACAATATACTCAAAATGCAAGCCTTAGCCCAACTCATCTATGAGGAAAGCGGGCTTATTTGTCCGATTTCTAAAATTTTCCCGAAAGGCGATCATCTGTTCCTCCTACCGCCTCAAGGAAATCACCCTGAGAACCTAAAAAAGCTGCGCACAGATCAACAAATTTGGAATCAGTGGGCCAATGCCGCTTATCTGGGGCAAGAGACGGCACAACCCGCCAACAATACAAATAAGCGTCGTCCCTCTCTTCCAGCTAGTCTGACCCAATCTGTTCTCTTTTACCTGCTTACCAAAACAAAAAAAAGTACCCTGCCCAATAACTGGCCCGATACTTTATTTCTTTTAGCCAAAAAAGGGGAGTATTACGGTCTACAACCGGTTTCCCTATAAAAATAAAAAAGAGAGAGGAAAGGACGGCTAACGAAGGGATTACTTAATTCTGCTACCGTTGTAGCAGGGGTAGAATTTTTTACAGAACAAGCTTCGAGGAAAGGAGCGTACCCGAATGTACGTGAGTACTGAAGATGCGATCAGCAACACAGCTATGGGGGCCTCCCCTCTTTTTTTAGATCACAAACAAGTTAAATAATTGCTGGCTTTGATTGATGACCGTGTAATGGAAGCCCTTAGCATCCATCCGTTTAATCAAATCCTCATAATCCTCGGCATAGCTCAATTCTATGCCTACCAGAGCTGGCCCTTGTTCTCTATTATTAGACTTCATATACTCAAAACGCGTAATATCGTCATTGGGGCCGAGAACTTCCGCAACGAATTCTTTTAAGGCACCGGGACGTTGTGGGAAGTTAATGATAAAATAATGCATCAAACCTTCATATAATAAGGATCGTTCTTTGATTTCCTGCATCCTGGCAATATCGTTGTTGCCGCCGGAAATCACGCAAACTACATTTTTGCCTTTGATTTTGCCTTTATAGAAATCAAGCGCCGCAATCGGCAAAGCACCTGCCGGTTCCAAAACAATGGCATTATCATTGTACATTTGCAAAATTGAAGTACATACCTTGCCTTCCGGCACCGTAACAACGTCCTCCAGCATTTCTTTACAAATCTGGTAAGTTAAATCTCCAACGGTTTTAACCGCCGCGCCATCCACAAAGGTTTCCAACTTTTCCAAGGAAACCACATGTCCTGCCTCGAACGCTGCCGTCATCGAAGCGGCACCTGTAGGCTCACAACCGATTACTTTTGTATGAGGGCTGATGTGTCTCAAATAAGTCCCGATCCCGGAAGCCAAACCGCCACCGCCGATGGTGACAAAAACATAGTCCGGCGACTCATCCATCTGATCGATTACCTCTGTTGCGATTGTTCCCTGTCCAGCTATGATTATGGGATCATTAAAAGGGTGAACAAAGGTCTTGCCTTCTTCCTCGCAGGTTTTAACGGCAATATTATAGGAATCGTCAAACGTATCACCCTTTAAGACGGTTTCTATAAACTCTCCACCCAAACGTTTTACCTGGCCGATTTTTTGTTTGGGCGTTGTGATCGGCATAAAAATCTTACCGTGTGTTTCCAATAGTTTGCAGGATAATGCAACCCCTTGTGCATGGTTGCCGGCCGAAGCACAGACTATGCCTTTCGCTAACTGTTTTGGGGTCAGACTGTGCATTTTATAATACGCCCCGCGAATTTTAAAAGAACGAACGATCTGAAGATCTTCCCTCTTTAAATATATATTGGCTTCATAGATTTCGGAAAGAACCTCGTTCCTTTCCAATGGGGTACGTCTCACAACACCTTTTAAAACATGGGCGGCACGGATAAAGTCCTCCAGCGGCACGATATCCATCGCATTTCTTTTATCTTTTTTCGCACAATTTGACATAAACTTCCTCCTAAAAACGCCTTGCTCCTTATCTATTTTATCCCAAAATAAGAAAGATACTATCATAATTATTTTATTATACTCACAAAACATAGATTAAACAAGTCTTATTCGCTACATTTGATTTTTTGTACTTTCTCGCCGTTTTGTATCGCTTAGACACAAACTCATTCTTGATTTCCACAAATAATTGGCTTTGGTATGGCAAAGTATATGATCCTGCCGGAGCATAGATTGGGCCCCGGAGGAAATGAATACTACAAGGACTATATCTAAGATTAAAAAGATACGCACTTTTATCATTCGACATATTATCTATCTTATTCTGGTAAGCGGTAGGCTACTGTGCTATAAGCTTTTTCACCATTTGTGTAATGGGTGGTATTTTGCTTCAAACGCATAGCGTTTGAAGCAAACTTAAAGTAACTATAAAAAAGCACCGTTTTGTAAAACGGTGCTTTGTATCATTCATTCTTTTTATTCATTCTTTTTATTCATTCTTTTTTACTAAAACTCCATCTTGCGGCAAATCCAGACCCGAAAGCGCAAACTGTAACAAGCACTTTCTCCAAACATCATTGGACAAGTCCAGTTTCCCATCCGCTGTATACAGCTCGATGCCAGGACCGTCCCAATCATTTACTTTTTCTGTCACTAAATCCAAAAGCAGCGTTATCTGTTTTTGTGAGTCAATCAATGGAATCATTTCATCTTCGCCCATAATTTTTTCATCTGGACCAGCCCCATTGGCAAAAATTCCGCTGGCTGCAAAAACGCGACAGTTCTTCCAACGGTCAAATTCCTCTAGATCGTGCGCTGTTAAAATCATGGGAATTTTCATATCTCGAACGCCTTCCAGAATGACAAAATCATTGCGGAAAAAGCCTAGAAGTTCTTCCATGCCCATATTTTGCGGATAAAAGATATTTGTGGAAAAAAAGTTCCTCGCAGCAAGCGTTTGGGAGCCCATTTCCTTATGGCTTTGCAGGTCATGCAAATCACAGAAAAAATCCGGCTGGCTAGCAAAATACTCTTTAATGGTTCCCACACTATATCCTCTGGCGATTAAGCCTGCAATCAGACCGTTGACCAAATAAGTTTTGCCTGAACCCCTGCTCCCCACAACAGAAAGCACCTTCATAACCTATCCCTCCCATATAAACCGTATCAATCAACAATTTTACTGCCTGTCAGCTCTGTAAATGCTTCCAAGTCACCCGTTATCTTGATCGTCCCGTCCGGCTCGACAAACAAAACCCCCTGCACATCACTTATCTGTTGCAATAAAGCTAATGCCTTGTCCTGGGGCATAACAAACAAAGAGGTGGAAAGGATGTCCGCCAAGGTAGAAGAAGCGGATACCACTGTGTCCGACATATGTCCGTTGGCAGGATAACCGGTCTTTGGGTCCATAATATGATGATAGCGTTTGCCGTCATCAATAAAATAACGCTGGTCATCCGCCGAAGTTACGACTGCTAGATCCGAAAGATCCATTTTGGCGATGATATCGACGGAGCGCCGCGGATTGCGTACCCCTACTTTCCAGGGATCGCCCGATGCTCTTGCGCCCAACGCATATACATTGCCCCCGGCATTGATTAAAGCATTTTGTATGCCATAGGATTTTAGTACCTCGATCACTTTATCTGTGGCGTACCCTTTGGCAATACCGCCTAGATCCAGGCTCATACCACGTTTTTTTAAATAAACAGAACAGTTGGACTGATCGGTAACGACATCATCAATATTGCAAAGTGGCAATACTTGTTCGATCGCGCTTTGCGTGGGAGGAGCGGTCGGATTATCGCCGAATCCCCATAAATCCATCAGCGGACCCAAAGCAATATTAAAAGCACCATCGGTCTTTTGGTTCCAATCGAGGGAAAGCGAGATCATTTCCCATACTTCCGGAGCTACCGTTACGGCATTTTTACCGGCAGCCTCATTGATACAGCAGATATCGCTTTTTTGCGCATCCTCTCCGGTAGCGAAACGGTCGGTAAGTACGTCGATTTCCATATATTTGTTTTCTACAGCCGTCAAAGCTTCTTCGGCCAATGCTTCATCATTAGATAAGACACTGACGCTGATGAGGGTGTCCATGGCAAGAAAAGACTTTTCAAACTCCTGCTCCTGCTTTTGGCAAGCAGTCAAAAAAATCAGCGAGATAAGACAAAGCAGTCCGACTAACAGTAAACCTTTATGTTTCATATTTTTCTACCTAATATATTTTATTTTTACATCTTAAACTCTTTCATTATTATCCGCTCTTTTGGACAAATAACGGATACGGATAAAATAATAACAGATGACACCAATAAAAACCCCGAACCAAAGCGTACATATGCGGCTGATTAATGTTGCCGCCACTGCAATATTATCCGGGATTTGACTCAAAACAAGTATCCCCATGATACTGGCTTCAGCTGTAAAAAGTCCTCCCGGCAACATACTGATGGCACCGATAAGCGTAGCAAAATTAACAATAAAAATCGCCTGCATGATTGTGACCGGATACCCCAATGACAGCATCCCAAAGAATAATACCATACCCTCTAAGGCCCATGAGACCAATGCCAATGCCACCAAGAGAATAAAAGTGCCCGGTTTACATACTTTACGCAAATTTTCATAAATTTCGATCATATCCCGGGCATACTTTTGTAAAAATCGTATTTTTGATAATTGTTTTAGCAATCTCAAACATAAAGGCCTGATCTGAATAATCACTAAAGCAGCCAGCAAAAGTGCCGTAGAAATGGCGAAAGGAATCTTCCCATAACCGGAATAAGCGCTATAACAAATCAGCACCAATAGGGTCATAGCCGATCCGTCGGCAATCCTTTCAATGGGCACCAAAGGAATGGTTTTGGTGTAAGAAATCTGAAACTGTCTTTGCAATAAATAACATTTTAATAATTCTCCCAGCTTACCCGGGGTGATAGATAAAGAGAATCCACTCAGGTAAGTAAGCAATCCCTGCGGTTCCGGGACAACAACATCCGTATGTTTTAAGAGCAATCGCCACTTAAAATAACGGGTCATCCAACTGTAAGGCGCCATTAAGAGAATCAACGGCAAGACATAAAAATCCATCTGGAAAAGAGCAGATTTTAAGTCATTAAGATCGGCAACAAAAGAAAACATTGCGATGATCAATAAAATAGCCGCGATTGTAATCAATATACTTTTTTTTGTAACCAGTGCACTTGGTTTCGCAGTAATAATGAGAACCAGCCCCTTACCCCATACGCTATGACAGTGCTCATTGAATCTTATTATATCACAAAATACACGCAAACGGCAGTCCGTTTTACGTTTTGCCTATAACCGGGTTTAAACACCAAAACCATGCTTTAAGTTTGTGGTCTAACATAGTAGTAAACGGCTATTCATCCCCGGCGCTTAAGTGACTGCATCATAATCCCTTGGCTACAAACCATTTTATCTGGTGACAGCGGACAAAAAAACCAGATCCGTATTATATCCCCAGCACTGCGGACCACAAACCGCTACAAAACGTGTGAGTTTATAATATGGCTATTTATAATTCGGATCTTTAAAAAGAAGCAATCACATATCATAATATGTGATTGCTTCTTACTTTTTATCCTATGGCAAGCTGTTTATTTTTATCTGCTGACAATTACGGAAACACCCATGCCGCCGCCGACGCAAAGAGTGGCTAGACCGGTTTTTACGTCTCTTTTTTGCATTTCATAGAGCAAAGTGACAAGGATACGGCAACCGCTGGCGCCGATGGGATGTCCGATACTGATTGCGCCGCCGTTGACATTGACTTTATCCTTATCAAAACCAAGGTCCCTGCAGACTGCAAGGGATTGGGCGGCAAAAGCCTCATTGGCTTCGACTAGATCTAATTGATCCGCTGTCATATTGAGCTTACCCAATAATTTTTTTGTGGAGGCTACCGGGCCGACGCCCATGATGGCCGGATCAACACCCGCCGTAGCAGAGCCTTCAATCGTTGCTATGGGTTTTAAGCCCAGTTCTTTGGCCTTTTCTTCCGTCATGATACAAACAAATGCGGCGCCGTCGTTGATTCCGGAGGCGTTTCCGGCTGTAACGGTACCATCTTTGACGAAAGCCGGTTTTAGTTTAGCCAAGCTTTCTGCCGTGACGCCTGATCTCGGGAATTCATCGGTGTCAAAAACGATCGGATCGCCTTTTTTTTGCGGAATCACAACTGGAACGATCTCTTCTTTGAAACGTCCGGTTGCAATGGCTTGCTCGGCCTTATTTTGGCTCTTGGCTGCAAATTCATCTTGTTCTTCTCTGGTGATGCCCCATTTCGCCGCGACGTTTTCCGCCGTGACGCCCATATGAATATCGTTCATGGCGCACCACAGACCGTCTGTAATCATAGAATCAACCACTTTGGCATTCCCCATACGGTAACCGGTCCTGGAACCGGGCAACACATACGGCCCCTGGCTCATATTTTCCGAACCGCCGGCCACAACGATATCGGCAGAGCCGGATAATACTTCGTTCGCTGCTAAAGCGACTGCGCGCAAACCGGAACCGCAGACCTGGTTAATGGTCATAGCCGTGGCCGAATCTGGAATCCCGGCTTTCAACTGTGCCTGACGCGCAAGATTCTGTCCCTGTCCGGCATTCAAAATATTACCCATGATCACTTCATCGACCTGCTCCGGTTTTAAATTAGCTCTTTGAATCACCTCTTTGATAACCAAAGCGCCTAGTTCGGCCGCCGAGATATTGGACAGCGTCCCCAAAAATGCGCCTACCGGCGTTCTTGCGGCACTAACAATTACTGCTTTCATGAATTTCATCCCTTTCCTCGTTCATAAAAAGATCTTTCATTCTGGGTTTTTGACGTCTGGCAGCAGCCCCTACATGATCAGGCCTAGTGTCTAATCATTAGACGCTGATCGTTTTGAGGTTCGGATCGACCGTCAAAGTTGCCTCGGTTGCAGCCTGTACTTGCTCAGGCGTCACGCCGGAGGCTACTTCTTTTAAGACGAGACCTTTATCCGTGACTTCGATCACAGCCATATCCGTGACGATCAACTTAACAACGCCGACCGCAGTTAAAGGCAAGGTGCAGCGTTTAAGAATCCTGGGTTCGCCACCTTTGGAGGTGTGTTCCATGGCAACGATCACTCTTTTGGCGCCGACAACCAGGTCCATTGCACCACCGGTACCAGAAACCCGTTTGCCCGGAACCATCCAGTTGGCTAAATCTCCGTTTTCCGCAACTTCAAAAGCGCCTAAAACTGTAGCCGCCAGATGCCCGCCGCGAATAATACCGTAAGATAAGATACTATCGAAGCAAGAAGTCCCTTCGATGAAGGTTACCATTTCTCCGGCAGGATTAACGATACTCCAGTCCTCTTCTCCCGGTTGGGGAGTCGGCCCAAAAGCAATGAACCCGTTTTCCGAGTGCAGCATCACATGGATATTTTCAGGGATATATTGCACACAAAGGGTAGGCAAACCGATGCCTAAATTTACAACCGTATCGTCTTCGAATTCCTGTGCGACACGTCTGGCGATCAATTCTCTTTTATCCATTTCCGCCATCTTATTTGCCCCCTTTCGCTAAAACGATGTACTTGACAAATACGCCGGGCGTTACTACTTGGTCGGGTTCTATCTGATCCACGATTTCATCCACTTCCACAATCGTGGTTTTTGCGGCAGTAACCATAGCGGTGTTAAAATTGCGTGCCGAATGTTTGTATGTCAAATTACCGAAACGGTCGGCTTTTTCTGCCCGGATCAATGCGATATCCGCAGACAAGGGGGTTTCCAAAAGATAGCGTTTGCCGTTTACCGTGATTTCTTGTTTGCCTTCTGCCATTTTTGTGCCGACACCTGTAGGAGTTAAAATACCACCCAAACCATAGCCTGCGCAACGGATCTTTTCCACAAAAGACCCCTGGGGATACAATTCTACTTCCAATGTGCCTGCCTGCCATTGTTCGCCAATCGAAAGATTTTGCCCGATAAAGGAGCCGATAAACTTTTTAATTTGACCGTTATCCTGCAACTTTCCAACACCAAGCCCTGGTTTTGCTGCGTCATTTGTGATAATGGTCAAATTTTTTACATTTTTTTCTGCCAATCCGTCGATCAATCCGGGCGGAGTTCCGCAAGCGACAAAACCGCCGACCATGACAGACATGCCTTCTTTTACCAACGAGACAGCCTCATCCATAGAGATGATTTTTGCCATTCTCTTTCCTCCTTATTTTTGTATTTTATCTAAAAACTACCCCTAAATTAATGATCAATCATATATCGTATCTGCTTAAGCAATAATTCGATATATCTACAACATGGTAAGAACTAAATATGATCAAAATAATGCATCGTACCTGGCAACTGTTTAATAGTGATTTAGCAGATTTACCTTAAAACAGCTAAAGAAAACCTCAAATGCTTAAAACAACCATAACCAGGCGTTCTTTTCTAAGGTTCTTGAGCGATTTGAACTAGAACAAAGCTCGCTGGAAAATAAGCGAGCTTTGTGAGTTTTAGCAGCCTGACCGAACCTACTAAAATTTGATACCGGCGTTTTTCAGCAATGTAGTGTCGGCAGGAGCCAATGTGCCGACAACAATGTATTCTTCTGTACCGGTGGCAACCATGGCATGTTTCGTACCCGGTTCAACGAAAACGATCATGTGTTTATGGAAGGGATGTTTGATCCCGGTATCAAAATCTTCGCAATACCCTTCACCGGAAATAACATACATGATATCTTCGGATTTTTCATGCATATGGGGAACATTTGCCTGGCCGGGTTTCATTTTAACAAAGTTCACGCCGGCATTTTTGGCGCCCATCCCAGGATGGACAACCGCTCTTGCGTCACCGCCGGGAACCAGCGGGAATGAGATATAATCCTTGTCTACGTCTAATACTTTTACACCCATGATGAACTCAACTCCTTAAGATTTTGTATTTTCCCCTACAGATACCCTTTAAAAACTTATTTATTTACAATCAAAGAAAGCAACAACACGGCAAATGCCGGCTTCGGCGCCGGTGAATTTCCAGGGGAACGCGCCAAGGATGCAGCGGGTATTGAGTACCTGCTCGATATCGCCACCCACGTTTTCAACATGGACGATACCATTGCGGAATGGGTCATGATGCATGCAGAACAGTGTTTCTTCCGGGAGCACATCGTTTAATTTTTTGCCGCTCTTCTTTTCAAATTCAACAACCATATCTGGACGTTTGTAACGGATGGACGTATTTAAGCTATGGTCGGCAGAACCACAGTCAACACCGATCCAGGCAAGTTTCTTGGCAACAGCCCATTCGGCAAAAGCATTGTTCGGGCCGGGATGTTTGAGGAAGTATTTGATGACATCTTCTTCGGAACCGCCGGCATAATGTCTGTGCCAACCGGTATGGATGATAAGAACGTCGCCTTCTTTTACTTCCACTTTCTTTTCGATCATTTCATGCGTATAAACGCCGAAATCATAGCCTGCTTCTTCTTCCAGGTCAACGATGACGCCTTCATGAACCAATCTGTCAAGCGGAATACCGGTAATGTCTTTGCCGCCGGAAACGCCGTGCATTTCGGAATCCATATGAGTACCGATATGCAAAGGGGTTTCGATCATCTGGCTGACAATACCATTGGTATGATGGTTTTGCCAATACCAAAGTTTTGGGGACGGATAACCGACCCAACCCGGGGAATGAATGGACATAGTTGCTGTCAAATCTACACAACGCATATAAAGACCTCCTAAAAAATTAAAATTTATATTTAGAGTATCCGTCAATTAATAATTGACCTTCTCGATGCCCTTTAAACCAAGAGCCTGTCTGGTATAAGCCGAAGTTGCGACTTCGAAATCCAAATCTTCCAAAATGGTTTTCATCTTGGTGACAAGCTGCGCATTACTGGTGGCCAATTCATGTTTCTTTACTTTGATGTTATCTTCCATACCTACCCGCAAATGACCGCCCAAGCAGGCGGAAACAGCGCCCAGATGGAACTCCGCGGGATAGCCGATCCCGATCACAGACCAGGTAAAGTTTTCTTTACCGAAGAGCCGTTCGGCTGTTTCCAAAAGATTGATCAGGTCGCGGATGTCATTGCCGATGCCGCCTAAAACCCCCATCACAAATTGCATATGGATCGGGAACTTCAAAAAACCCTTTCGGGCCAGATAATTGGCGTTATAGAGATGCCCGACATCATATACTTCCAACTCGGGCTTAATGCCTGCGTCGTTCATCGTTTGGCACATATACTCTATATCTTTAAAGGTATTGCGGAAAACATAATCATGGGTTTTTTCCATATATTCCTTTTCCCAGTCATGCTTCCATTCTTTGATCCCCGCCATAGCATGAAAATTGGCAAAGTTCATGGAACCAAGATTCATGGATGCCAGTTCCGGCCCGAGATTTACCACAACGTTGGCTCTCTCTTCAATGGTCATACCGGGGCCGCCGCCTGTCGACGTGCATAAAACGGCGTCGGTTTGGGCTTTGATCCCTTTTAAAATCTGCTTCCATAACTCCAGGTCACCGCATGGTTGTCCGTCCGGCTTTCTGACATGCAAATGGACGACAGCCGCGCCGGCCTTAGCCGCACCGACAGCAGAATCTATAATCTGTTCCGGTGTGACCGGTAAATAGGGCGTTTGAGACGGCATTGTCATATTGCCTGTCATAGAGCAGGTAATGATTACCGGTTCTTTACGCATTTTCTCACCTCATTATTATTTGTAAATAGTATCATTACACATGAATTACATGTTCCCATTATACACCAATAGTAGCTGGCTCCCTAACCTCAACGGTTTCTTTGGCTTTTGCCGGATCACCTTCCGCAGCTTTTTTGTTTAATTCGGCCATGATCTGTTCTGCAGTAATGGGCAAATCATAAAAGCGAACTCCGATTGCATCATAGATAGCGTTGGCAATAGCAGGCGCCGTGCAACTCATGGTCCCCTCGCCAAGACCCTTGGCACCGAATGGCCCGTTTGGATGATAACTCTTGGCAATATTGGTCATATGGTGGCTTTCTAACGGCATATCTTTAAAGGTTGGGATGATATAGTTGGTCAAATTGGCATTAATGGTTTGTCCTTTTTCATCCATGATCATGGCTTCCATCAATGCAGAACCGATTGCCATCATAGCACCGCCTTCGATCTGGACTTCAACAAGGGGCGGATTGATCGGGTTACCGGTATCATAAGAACTAACGATCCCTTCGATATCAACCTTACCGGTTTCCTTATCGATCAAAACAGCAATACCTTGAGCACCTTGCGTATAGAAGGAACAGAGGCGGTCTGAGTTGTAGTTTTCGTTCGGTTTACAGGTTCCCTGGAACCAGGTCGCTTTGCCGCAGAACTCGCCGCCTTCTTTGACATAAAGGCCGGTCGCCATGATGTTTAAGTCATACAAATCTCGGACATCAATCGATTCTAAAACGTTATCCGTATTATAGACTCTTTTGTTTGCTACTTTTAATTTCTCTGCCGGAACATTCATCTTGATTGCGGCTTTTTCCCTTATCTGACGGATGCAATCTTCCGCAGCTAAACGAATCGCATTTCCGTTGTTGTACGTTGCACGGCTGGAAATTGACCCTTCATCGTAAGGGCAGATCTGTGTGTCACCGCCTATAATCCGTACTTCAGACATCGGCAATTCAAAAATCTCTGCCAACATTTGCGCGCAAACGGTAAACAAGCCTTGACCGGGCTCATCGCCGCCGATACGGCCTTCAACCACGCCGTCCTCATACATCTTGACATAAGCCATGGAAGAAGTCGGGGCCATGGAATACTTGTTGCCGCCGGAAACGCCGTAACCACGCACTTTGTTCGGAGGAAGCGGCTTTCTTTCCAATTTTTCTTTTAAGGTTTCCATGCCTTTTTCTACCCATTCCATACATTGTTTGGCTTCGTTATTGAAAACAATCTCCCGACCGGGATTGCGGTCTCCGTCAATCAAAACATTTTTCAGACGGAATTCCATCGGATCCATGTGAATGGCTTCTGCACAAAGATCGTTTTGGCATTCCGTTGCCCACTGAACCTGAACATTACCGAAACCGCGGTATGCACCACAGATCGGAGCGTTTGTATAGATACCATAGGAACGGATACGGAAGTTGGGGATTTTATAGGTGCCAATCGCCGCATAACAGCAGTTCATAACAACCAGAAACCCGAATTCGGAATAGCCGCCGCCGTCGAGCAATACTTCGATATCTCTAGCCATCAAAGTCCCGTTCTTTTTGACACCGTCTTTTACCCGAATCACGGTTGGGTGGCGGGTACATGCGCCGATGAAGACTTCTTCACGGGTCAGGTTATATTTAACGGGACGACCCGTCGCTTTGGCTAAGGCATAGGTCACGCCCATCGTCGTGATATTCTGTTTGCCGCCGAAGCCGCCGCCAACCGCATAGGTCCGGACACGAACTTTTGATTTTGGTAAATTAAATGCGCGGCAAAAGATATTTTTGCAAGCATACAAAGTGTTGATGGAAGCATGAACCGTAACATCACCGTTGGCTTCGACTTCAGCAATGGCGCAATGCGGCTCCATCTGGACATGCTGGATCTTTGCCGTACGCCATTCATGTTCTACAATCACATCTGAATCCGTATAGCCTTGTTCCAGATCTCCGCTTTGGATTCTGTGCGAATGATAGACATTGGGACGGTTCTCAATAAATTTAGGTGGACGGGACGTTTTATAGGTGCGCAGATCCGGATGAAGAATGGCAGGCGGATTTTCCGAGAATGCTTCTTCCACATCAAAAACAGGCTTCATTTCCCGGTAAACAACTTTGACTTTCTTTAAGGCTTCATTAGCGATCTCTTCCGTATCGGCCGCGATCACACCGATGCCTTCGCCGTAGAAACGGACGATATCTCTGGCCAAAATAGGCTCATCGCACAAACTTGTACCGTGAAGATCGTCTCCGATCTCTTTTCCGGTCAAAAATGCTCTTACGCCGGGCATCGCCAGCGCTTCGGAGGCGTCAATACTGACAATCTCACCAAAAGCGATGGTGCTCCGTAATACTCTGGCCCACAACATACCGGGAAACTGCATATCATATACGTATTGCGCTGTACCTGTTACTTTTGCCACGGCGTCAACACGAGGCACCCCTTTACCAATCATGCTAGGCATTCAGATCTCCTCCTTTACGCTCTCTTTTCGGCCGCAAGCTTCACGGCGTCAACGATTTTTTTATAGCCGGTGCACCGGCAGATATTCCCGCTCATGCCATCTAAGATCTCCGCTTCCGTCGGATGAGGGTTCTTGTCCAATAAGTTTTTGGTCGACATGATCATACCGGGGATACAATATCCGCACTGCACGGCAGAAGCTTCCACAAACGCTTCCTGAATCGGATCCAGCTTGCCGCCTTTTGATAGCCCTTCAATGGTTGTAATTTCTTTGCCCTCGGCCATGACGGCATACATCAGACAAGAAAGTTCGGAAACGCCATCCACTAAAACCGTGCAGGCGCCACATTCCCCTTCTCCGCAGCCTTTCTTTGTTCCGGGCAAATACAGGTTTTTACGGAGCACATCCATTAAAAGCGCGTCTTCTTCTATCCTTACTTCATAAGATTGACCATTAATTTTTAAAGTTATATCCCGCTTCATCCTACTTACCCCCTTCGTATGCCGTGATCAATGTACTTCTCGCAACATTGGCTGCAACTTGCTTGCGGTATGCGGCTGTGCTGCGAATATCATCGATCGGGTTGATGCTGTTAAACACCAACGACCAAAAGGCATTCAGATCCACTTCGGCAAACTTTCTGCCGAAAAGGTATTCTTCGGCCTTTTTAATATGCAGGGTTGTTGGAGCAATAGAACCTAAAACAATATTGGCTTTTTCTATCTTGTCTCCGTCCAGATATAGTCCCACTGCGCAGTTAACGACAGAAATAGCCATGGCATTGCGTTTGCCTACTTTGGTAAAAGCCGTTTTAAGGTTGTCGGCTTTGGCAAATTCAAATTTCGTTACCAGCCCTCTTTTGTTCATTACGGTTTTCCCCGGGCCGGTGAAAAAATCTTTTAATGCGATGGTCTTTTCGCCTTGGGCGTCCACGTAAGTAACTTTTGTGTCTACAACCAATAGTGCCGGAATGCTGTCGCCGGCAGGGGATGCGTTGGAAACATTGCCGCCAATAGTCCCCATGTTGCGAATCTGAGTCGCCGCAACCTGAGAACAGGCCTGTTTAAGCGCGGGTGCCCATTTAGCAATAATGGGGGACTCCATTACATCTGTGTGTGTTGTCAAGGCATAAATAATGACACTGTCTTTTGTTTCTTCGATTCCCTTTTTTAAGATGCCGTTTACATCTACCAACTTTGTGACATTTGGCTTCGTATGCACTTGGATCGCAACGTCGGTACCACCTGCAATGACAAATGTATCGTCGTTAAGCAAGGCCAACGCTTCTTCCAAACAAGTCGGTTTGACAATACTTAAACCTACCATAAATATTCCCTCCTCGTTGTTCCTTTTAGATAATTTCCCATAACTTTTAGATTAAAACTGCCAACCACCCTACCCACATTCGTTTTATCTAAAAAATTAAATTAAGACAAGATATTTATAATAAAGATTTCAATTTTATCTTCTTAATTTCAAAATAACAAACAAATAAATCTTTTCTTACAATTATATTATATAACATTTGGGATCCAAAACCAAAAGATTTCTCAGCAGAAATTCTTAGTTATAGCTGGGATTTTGCCGCAGCCAAAAAATACATCTTTTGGCTGCGGCAAACTGAAATTTGTTTTATGCAGTCTGAATAGATAATCAATTCAGACTAATTTTGTTTGCCCCACTCCTGCAGCAATTCATCCGAATCAACAACAAGACCCAGATGATAAGAAATTAATTGAAGCACCGGTTCTTCCAGGTGTTCGCCACCACGTGTTAAATCACGCGGCACAACAACACGAAAATCATGGTTTGCCCCATCAAAACAAGTATTCAAAACACAACAATCCGTCATAGCCCCAACCAAAACAATGGTTTTGATTTCCAGATTGCGGAGCAACACTTCCAAATCCGAAGAATAGAATGCGCTAAGGCGCTTTTTGGTGTTAACAAAGTAATCTTTGTCCCAATCAACTTCAATACCAAATTCATTCCATTTTGTCCCTTCAATCGCATGCTGGTCAATATTGGGAATCTCACCGACTGAAACAGGGAAAAGTAATCTCCAGGCACTCGGAAAAGCCTTTTCGTCCGCCATCCCTTTCCGTAAGATCGAACGGACATTGATGACCGGAATTCCTAATTTTCTGACCTGAGCGGTAAATTTATTGATCGGCTCGACAATCTGATTACCACGTTCCGAAGGACATGGGCAATTAGGGTCCGCCACATCTAAATGCCCCTTATGCATATCGATGGTAATAACAGCGGTTTTGTCTTTTTGTAAAAAATAGTCATAAAAAGTATCCGCATTCTTAAATTCGTCAATATTCTTTTTGATACTGTTAAAATATGCGTACATTACTGAACTCCCCTTCTTTCATGGTAAAAAACAAATATCATTCTTTAAATAGGGGTGATATCGGATCCGGTATGATTCATACCGGATCCGATATTCACCTTAACGCAAAAATAACTTAGTGAGCTGCTGGCTCCGCCGGCTTTTCGTGTTTGAGAAGTGGACGAATAATCAAATTGATAATGATGTTCAAGCCAAGCAAGCAGAACAGACCAATCAACATAGGCTGAGTCACAATCGTGCTGACCGTAGCGGAAAGGTTGGCAGTAATATCGGCCGGTAAGAACTGCGTGCCTAACGCAACGATGAAAGAGGTTGCAACAACGGCAACGTTCAATTCATCCCATACAACGGTCAACAAGACTTGGACGCCGGAAATCGCGATGATACCGAACAATACCGTTGCGGCAGCGCTTGTAACAGGCGTCGGAATGCTGGCGATTGTAGTACCGATAATGGGAAATATACCTAAAATAACAGCAATAATACCGGCTGTCATGGTGACCCAACGGGAACCGATCCCGGTTACACGGATAATACCAATATTTTCAGGATAGGAGGTTGTTGCAAGACCACCGAACATAGCTCCTAAAGTACAGCCTAAGACTTCGCCGAATAAACCACGGTTAATACGGTTAACAGGCAGCGGCTGCGGATCCCATGTAGTTACAAGTGTGTACATCCCAATGGCTTCTGCGGTAGCCATAAAGAAGCAAATAGCCATCAATACGACAACAGCGCCGTTCACGGCAAAACCGAACGGGAAGATGCTGGGCAGACTGACAAGATGTGCTGCAGCAATCGCAGATCCGTTGAATTCACCGAAGATACCATAAATAATGGTACCAACGATAATTCCCCAGAGAAGCGCGCCGCGGCGAATGATGGTGTTGCCGCCAAATACCATACAGCAAAGAACAACGACAACGGTAACGATGGAAATCACAAAGTTAAACGAAGGATAACCAAAAGTCCCGGCCGAACCGAACCAGCCACTAACACCAAAGGCAGCCAATTGTCCACCGATGATTAGCAACAGGGCACCGAAAACGATCGGCGGGGAGATTAACTTACCCAAGTTACCCATAACACCGAGTTTGCCGATGGGAATTGTTAATACTAAGAATATAAGTCCTGCTACAAACATAGAACCATAGGCAACATCGAGACCCTGGGTAGCACCAACACTCATCACCGCAACAAAGAACGCTGCTGTGGGGCCCTGAACGATGGGCAATTTGAGCATTTTGCTGGACTGTAGTATGGTTACTAAACCTGTTGTTAAGAAACACATCTGGACTATGTACCCTGTCACGGCGGTTTCCAACCCTAGAACTGCGCCGATAATACCAGGGAAGACCCAGATCCCGGTAAGACCGAATAAGTGCTGCGCGCCAAATAAAATCGTTTGGCCTACTGGCAGCTTATCTTCGATCATTACCTGCAATGGGGAATTAGGATTTTTTTCTTGCATAGTCTTTCCTCCTCATATTTTTTTTTGGATATGATTATCCAAAATTTGTATCGTTTGAAACACTACCCCATTGATTACTATTACCCCTAATAGTAATCCCCCAAAAAGAATATCCTAATCCTCTAAAACTTAGCTACTGTTAAATTGTTACAGAGCTTTTCCCGCTTTTTTTAGTTCCGCGAGTACGTTTTCCGGAGTCAGCGGTAATCTCTTGATCCGTACTCCCGTAGCATCATATAGCGCATTGGCTATTGCCGCCGCTGTCGGAATTAAAGAAGGTTCCCCCACTCCTTTTGCCCCAAACGGACCGTTGATATCCGGTTCTTCTATGATGATCGAATGATATATTGGAACATCCAGCGCGGTCGGTATCATATACGAAGCAAAACTAGGTGTGACAACCTCGCCGTTTTCGATGACGATCTCTTCCATAAGGCCAAGCCCTAAACCCATTGTACAACCGCCTTGGATTTGCGCTTCGATATTAATCGGATTGACGGCAGTCCCCACGTCATGTGCAGCCACAATCTGCAGCACATCAATATGTCCTGTTCTCATATCCACTTCTATTTCTGCCATTTGTGTTGCATAGGCATAACAGCCATATGGAATCCCTTGGCCATCTTTCATATTTAACAACGTAGTAGGTGGATTATAGTAACCATGCCCTAGCGGGACAATTCCCATATGATGGCATTTACATGCACAATCCTTAATTGTTACTTTCTTTTCCGGATTGCTTTTTGCAAAATAACAATAGTTTTCCGTCCCCACATCATCCGGATCTGCATCCAATAATACCGATGCGGCCCGAATAATGGACTGTTTAACGGATTCCGCTGCCAAACGGCAAGCATTCCCGGAGACATACGTTTGACGACTGGCGGACGATGCGCCACCGTCGGGTGTAAGGCCGGTATCGGCGGACGTAATCCGAACATCCTGATATGGAACACCCAGAACTTCGGCCACGATCTGGCACATGGTGGTATCGGAACCCTGACCGATATCCGCGGCACCGATTTTGACATGAACGGTTCCATCCATCAATACCTCCACAAAAGCACCGGAAGGATTGGGGAAACCGGTATTGCCAATGCCATACCACATAGAAGCAACACCAACGCCACGTTTTTTATAAGGTTTGCTGGCTTCTTTTTTGGGTGCAATATATTTGGGCCCTTCTTTTTCGATGGCTTCCAATGTCTTGGTGATACCAACCCCGGATTGTAACACCTGGCCTGTCGGTGTTACAGAACCCACTTGATAAGCATTGTTCTTTCTTAACTGGATTGGGTCAATACCCACTTTTTCAGCCAATTCCGTCAGGTTTTGCTCCACGGCAAACGCCATCTGCGGAACGCCAAACCCACGCATGGCGCCGGCTTGAGGATTGTTTGTCGTAACTGCATAGGTAATAGCCCGAACATTATCAATCTCATACGGACCGGCCGATTGTGTGGCTGTACGGGTAAGCGTTGCGGGTCCTAAAGACGCATACGCGCCGCTATCCCCATATACCAGACAATCAAATGCTATAATTTTACCCGTTTTGTCGGCACCCGTTTTAACATGAATATCGAAAGGATGCCGTTTAACGGAGTACTTCATGCTTTCTTTACGGTCAAAAACCATTTTGGCGGGACGCCCTGTTTTCATAGCAGCCAAAGCAATATACGGCTGAACCGTCAAATCCAGCTTTCCGCCAAAACCGCCGCCGGTCGTCGACTGAACGACTCTTAATTTATTCATGGGGATTTCTAGATTTTCCGCCAAGTCCAAAGCATCTAAATGAACATTTTGAGAACAGGCATAAATAGTAAGCACTTCACCGTCATAAACAGCAAACCCGCCCTCCGGCTCGATATAAGCATGTTCCTGGATCTGCGTTTTATAATCGTTTTCAACAATAATGTCGCACTTCTTAAAGGCTTCGTCCACATCCCCGTGAACGACGACCCTTTTGATAAAATAATTATGATCATTATCGTAAATCATGTCTGCATCCGGAGCAAGCGCATCCTCGACCGTTAAGATCGGCTGCAGTTCATCTGCTTCATAGGTGATCAATTTTGCCGCCTCTTCGGCAATCTTCGCCGTTTCCGCCACAACGCAGGCAATCGGATCACCTTTTTTACGAATTTTTTCACCAATTCGAACCAAAACGGGCTCGTCTTTGATTAACTCGCCCTGCCTGTTCAGACCGGGAACATTCTCATACGTCAAAACGGTAACAACGCCGGGATATGCAAGAGCCTTAGATGCGTCAATGCTTCTTAAAATAGCATAACTGTGTTTGCTACGCGTAAGTTTACAATGGACCATATTGTCGGCATAATAGTCGGCGCCGAACTTTGATTTTCCTAACACCTTATTTAAAACATCTTTTTTGGGTACTGACTTCCCCAAAACATGATATTTATTTCCCAGCTTGTACTTTTCGGTAACTGCAATTTTATCTTCTACCATTATAGTACCCATCTTATTACACCCTCCCTACGTCTGTCTTGCCATCGGCAACCGCCTTGATGGCTTCAGTAATCTTCGTATATCCGGTGCAACGGCATAAATTGCCTGAAATTGCTTCGTAGATCTCTTTTGTGGTCGGATGCGGGTTTTCGTCTAAGAGCGCTTTGGCGGAAAGCAGCATGCCTGGCGTACAAAAACCACATTGTACAGCACCAAAGTTAACAAATGCCTCCTGTAGAGGATGAAGCTTGTTGCCTTCGGCAAGCCCTTCCACCGTCACGATTTCTTTGCCATCAACACAAACCGCTAAAATCAGACAGGAGTTGATACTTTTGCCATCCACTAAAACCGTGCATGCGCCGCATTCCCCTTCGCCGCAACCGACTTTTGTACCGGTAAGATGCAGTATGTCACGTAACATCTCCACCAGCAATAAATCTGCTTCTACTTCGATTTCCAAGGGTTTATGATTTAAGTTACATTTTACCTTAACTAATTCGACTGTTTTCATGACTAATTGCCCCCCTTTGCCTGAGCCCATGCTTCACACATGGCTTGCTCCACAATCACATCTACCACATCAGCGCGGTAATCCGCTGTGGAACGGAGGTCTGTTATCGGCTTGACGCTTGCTTTGGCAAGCTCGCCGGCTTTAGAGGCAACACTTTGATCAAAGACCAAGCCCTTAAGCTGATCTTCTACGGCAGGGATACGAATGGTCTTTGCGGCAACAGCTCCAAGCGCAATCCGAATATCAGCGATTTTATCGCCGTCTTTTTTTAGCCAAACTGCAGCGTTGGTAACTGAAATTGCCAATGCTTTTCGTTTGCCGATTTTTTGAAAGGAAGCCCCTTCGCCGGGCTGCACTTTTTTAATATAAATAGAAGTGACGAACTCTCCTTTTTCTAACACCGTAACAGCGGGGCGAACAAAGAAATCTTTCAACGGGATGTTTCTGTTTCCGTTTACGCCCTTCACTTCAACCACACCATCCAAAACCAATAAAGCGGGACTTGTATCTGCAACAGGCGAGGCGTTGCAGATATTTCCACCTACCGTCCCTACGTTGCGAATCTGCGGGGATCCTACCTGTCCGGCCGCCGAGGCCAGAACAGCAGCATACTTTTTGATCAAAGGACTTTTTTGAAGCTGGGAATGAGTCACAGTTGCACCGATGATAATAACAAGCCCTGCATCTGCAATTTCCCTCAATTCTTTGATTTTCCCAAGATCCACTACAAATTCAGGCGCAATCAACCCTTCCTTAATCTTGACCACTAGATCTGTACCTCCGGCCAAAAAATAGCAATTATCCGCATTTTTTATTCCGGAAAGCAATTCAGACATACTGGCAGGAGCATTATAATGAAAACCCATTCCAACCAACCCCCCATATAATTATGCCAGCAAAATTATGACATTTAAAAACCGCTTAATACCTACCACCACTAACCTTTTTCCGATTTGTCAAATAAAGATTTATCCGAATTTTAAGTATCTCTAAATTATATTATTAACATATTTATAGTTGTTTAAGCAGACATACTATTACAAAATATCATTGATGAAGTCATTATATCAAATATTGTTAAAAAATCAAATGTTTTTCTGTATTATTATTATATTTTTAAAAACTATCAATCGTCCAAATTTGCCGTTTTTCAAATAATTGATTTCTTTTTATCATTGACTGATAATTAATATTTGTTGTCTAACAATTTATATTTATACCCGACAAAATAGTTTTTTATTTGGTAATTATAAATGACGCCTCTGTCTACCAACTATTTTAATTAAGCTAGAAGTCTTATTTGGTAAAAATTTAAAGGAAAAACCAAGCACCGGTTTTAGTTTGCAAAATTATTCGTCTTTTCTAACAATTACACAAATATTAGCCTGGTTTTTTAAGCGATAAATTTTTACACTTCATTTCTAAAAGATTTATTAAAAGATTAAATATGTATAATTATAAATAAATTATGTATAGTTGCGACTCTCGGATTTTGATCTATATATTTTCAATATTCCATAATTAAAAGTATGCATCCTTTTCTTGATTTTTATCAAAATATAGTATTTAATGGTATTATTAAGAAAGTATTTATTATTACTTCCATAAAGTGGTATTATTTCGGATTACATTCATCACTTGATCACCTGTGCGTCACAATTAACAATTATAATTTAACTATACGAATACAAAAAATCAGATCTGGGATAATTAAAAATTTAATATCTGGGGTGAATGTATGTCAAAACTATTAGTTGTAGACGATGAAGAAAAAATTAGGGAAATTATTAAAAAATACGCAGTCTTTGAAGGTCATCAAGTTGTAGAGGCCGCAAATGGACTTGACGCCATTGAGTTGTGCAGGAAAAACACATTTGATATTATTATCTTAGATATTATGATGCCGGAGCTAGATGGATTTTCCACCTGCAAACAAATCCGCCTTTCGCAAAACACGCCTGTTTTGATGCTCTCGGCCAGAGGAGAAGAATACGACAAAATTCATGGCTTCGAAGTCGGAGTCGATGATTATGTGGTAAAACCTTTCTCTCCAAAAGAACTGATGATGCGTCTTAATGCCATCTTAAAAAGGACCTCCAACTACACGGATGGCGAAGCCAATGTCTTTGAATTGGACACTCTAAAAGTCAATTTTACCGCCCGGATTGTCTACATCAACGGTAAGCAAATTGATATGACCCCAAAAGAATACGATTTGCTCTTCTATCTGGTAAAAAACAGGGGCATCGCTTTAACCAGAGAAAAATTAATCAATAACGTCTGGGGGTACGATTTTTTCGGCGACGAAAGAACCTTAGACACTCATATTAAGCTTTTACGGCATGACCTGGGAGATTACAGCCGATATATTACCACGTTGCGAGGGGTAGGTTATCGTTTTGAAGGATAGTTATAAGAAAATCTTTAAAAAACCACAGCTTCAGTATCTGAGCATTAAATGGAAAATCTTTTTCTTCCTAGTGATTTTCATCTGTTTTTTGCTTATTTTGCTATGGTTGTTTCAGACAGTCTTTTTGGAAAGTTTTTACAAGAACATTACCATGCAATCAATCAAAGATTCCGGCAATACCATAGCTGCAAGAATTGAAGGCGGTACCTCGCAGGATGATCTTGCAACACTGGTTAATAGTTTATCCCAACAAAATAATATCTACGTCAAGATCACGGATAAATATTTTAACGAAATCTATAGCAATATGGACTTTAAGGATGATTTGGTCGACAGGATGATCTTATCTGAATTGATGCGCTTTTATGTCAAAGCGCAAAATAACAATGGGACCACTTTTGAAATCTTTGACCGGACGCCGCAAAACAACAACCCGGCAGGCGGAAACAATCCTCCTCCCCAAAAAAATGATCATATTCAAAGCATGGTTTATGCCAAAATCGTCTCCTTACAGGACAGCAACCAGGAATACATGGTTATGACAAGCGCGATTATCACACCAATCAACGCAACCGTACAAACATTACGCATCCAGCTCTTCTATATCACAATCATCTTGCTGCTGGTGGCTGTCGGCATGGCGGTCGTTATTTCCCGTAAGATTTCTTCTCCCATTATTAAAATCAATCAAGCCGCAAAAGAACTGGCCAAAGGCAATTATGACACCAACTTTGAAGGCAAAGGGTATCTCGAGATCAGCCAGCTAAACGATACGCTAAATTATACAGCGAAAGAGCTATCCAAAGTAGAAAAACTACGTCGGGAATTAATCGCCAATATCTCACACGATTTGCGTACGCCTTTGACCATGATCACGGGATATTCGGAAATGATCTGTGACCTTCCGGGAGAAAATACGAAGGAAAACATGAGCATTATCATCAATGAGTCCAAACGTCTTTCTTCTTTGGTTAACGACGTTCTCAACATCTCACAAGTGCAATCCGGAAATATTGAGCTCCATCCGATCAGCTTTGATCTAAAAGATAGCATCTTTACCATTTTGCAACGCTACGCAAAATTGACGGAACAAGACGGTTACCGGATCAACTTTACCATCAACGGCCAAGACTCGGTTTTGTATAAAAAGCCCATTGATGTTTGTGCCGATGAAATTAAAATCTCTCAAGTGATTTATAATCTGATCAATAATGCGCTCACCTATACCGGCAAAGACAAACGTATCACCGTTGATATGTCCACCGACAAAAATAAAGTTAAAGTGGCCATCATTGATACGGGTGACGGCATCTCGCAAGAAGAACTACCCTATATTTGGGATCGTTACTACAAGGGCAATCATGACCATAAACGCGCCGCCGTAGGAACCGGCCTGGGGCTTTCGATTGTAAAAAGTATTCTGGAAAAACATCATGCCACCTATGGCGTAGACAGCCAACCGGGCAAGGGCAGCACCTTTTGGTTTTGCCTGGAAATTATTCCACCGGAAAAAGACATAATAGATGAGATGGATGATGATAAAAACACCGATCAGTTGTAGACGCATATAAAATAATTATTCATTTTTTACTTTTACGAATAAAAGAAATGTCTTATATCAGGACATTTCTTTTTTTGTTTACGAATAAACATCATTAAATATTCAGGATGGGTTCATGCAACCATCACATTCCCTATTTAGAATAAGTTCATAAGTTAATAGAGAGGTATTAAATATGGAAACAACAGTTAAACCAATCCCAAGACATGAAATCAAACACATCATCAACGTAGGTGACTATTGGCTTTTGCGGCAAAGGCTTTCAACCATTTGTCAACACGACAAATTTGCAGAAGAAAATGGCCAATATAAAATCAGAAGCCTTTATTTTGATAATGACGATGACAAAGCGTTAAAAGAAAAGCTCTTCGGCATCAGTAAAAGAGAAAAGTTCCGCATCCGTTACTATAACGACGATCTCTCTTTTATTAAACTAGAAAAGAAATCCAAGTTCAATTCTCTTTGCTACAAAGAAGCGGCTACAATCACACAAGAAGAAGCCAAAAAAATCGTCAATCATGACATCGAATGGATGCGCTCAAGTAAAAAGCCGCTATTGGTCGAGTTCTACGCCAAAATGTGTTATCAGGGGCTTAAGCCGAAAACAATCGTTGATTACCTGCGTGAACCTTACATTTTTAGCCCGGGCAATACCCGGATCACCATCGATCGGGAAATCCGCACCGGGATCTTCTCTCAACAACTTTTTGATCAAAAAATGCCTTCGGTTCCCATTTTAAAAAGCTATGACATCATGGTTTTAGAAATCAAATACGATGATTTTTTACCGCAGATCATCCAAAAACTCAGCCAAGTGGGATCCCGACAAAATACAGCCTTTTCCAAATACGCAAACTGCCGCATCTTCGGCTGATGCAATAAAATTATCGCGGTAAAAAATAAAAGGGGGACCATACATGACTTTCAATTTTAATGATATTTTTAAATCCAGTTTTACGGAAACGATTTCTACGTTTTCTGCAACGGATACCCTGATTGCATTGGGTTTGGCGCTCGTAATCGGCTTGTTTATCCTCTTCATCTACAAAAAAACGTTTCAGGGCGTTCTCTACTCCTCGGGTTTTGGAATATCTCTGGTGGCAATTACTTTGGTTACCACCTTGATCATTTTGGCGATTTCATCCAATGTTATTTTATCTTTGGGCATGGTCGGAGCCCTCTCGATCGTACGCTTCCGTACGGCGGTGAAGGAACCGCTCGATATCGCATTTTTGTTCTGGGCCATCTCAATCGGTATCGTTTTAGGCGCCGGATTGATTCCGTTGGCTTTGGTCGGTTGTGTTTTTGTCGGCATTGTTCTCTTAGTGTTTGCCAAAAAGAAAACATCCGACAGCGCCTACATCCTCATTGTTAACATGGAAAACAACGAAACAGAACAAACCGTGAACGGGCTATTACAGACCAATTTAAAAAAACACTGCATTAAATCAAAAAAGGTGTCTGTGAGCGGGATAGAAGCAACCTGGGAAATACGATTAAACAACGACGCCACGCAGTTTATCAATGAAATCTCCAATACAGCCGGTGTTAAAGATGCCGTATTAGTCAGCATCAACGGAGATTACCTCATGTAAAAGAAAAAGGGTTACCAATATACCCCTTTAAAACAAACGAGAATGTTCAAATGCATTCTCGTTTGTTTTTTATCGTTTAAATCTACAATGTTGCTGCTTGAACAAATTTTAATATAATTCTTGATGAAAATTTTTATTGTGATACAATAAATAGAAGTGATTATTTAGGAGAATGCTCCATGCAACAGATCATCCACCCCTGGCCTGCTTTCTACACGCCCACAAGCAAAATTCTGATTCTGGGTACCATTCCTTCGCCCAAATCGCGGGAGTTTGGCTTTTTTTATTCCCACCCGCAAAACCGATTTTGGAAGATATTGCTCCTACTGATGGGAGAAGAAACAAAGCAAGTCACTTTAGAAGCACGGCAGCAGTTTTTAGTGGATCATGATATTGCGCTTTGGGATGTTTTGCACAGCTGTCGCATTAAAGGAGCCGGAGACTCCAGCATTCGGGAGCCTGCGGCAAATGACTTTACTGAAGTATTACAGAACGCGCCCATTCGGGCGATTTTTACCACCGGAAGAAAAGCAACGCAACTATACGAAAAGCTGGTTTATCCCCAAACACGACGCGCTTCCATCTATCTCCCTTCTACCAGCCCCGCAAACAAATGCTTTTTCCCCGACGAGGTTTTGCTGGAAAGCTGGCAGATCATTAAATCCTATCTACTTTAATCATCAATTATTCACTCTACAAGGAGTTTTTAGATGTCACAAACACTTTCACAAACTACACAAGTAAGTCACCCATTGGAAACAGAAAAAATCAGCCGCCTTTTAAGAAGATTTGCCATCCCCTGCATCATTTCATTGGTTGTAAACGCCCTCTATAATATTGTCGACCAGATTTTTATCGGACAAAGCGTCGGGTACCTGGGAACCGCAGCCACCAATGTTTCCTTTCCTATGGTCACCATCGCTTTTGCCTTTGCGCTTTTGATCGGCGACGGCGGCGCAGCTTATTACAGCATTAAATTGGGCGGACGCTATAAAGATTCGGCTGCTAAAGGTGTAGGTAATGCTTTGGTCATGCTTTTAGTTTCCGGCATTGTGTTTATGGTTGTAGGACTGATTTTCCTGGAGCCCCTGCTGTATTTTTTTGGTGCAACGGAAGCGGTATTTCCTTATGCCAAGGCTTATACTTCTATTATCTTATTCGGATTGCCCTTCATGATCATTTCGGCAGGCTTTAATTCCATCATCCGCGCCGATTCGAGCCCCCGTTATGCCATGACTTCCATGATCGTCGGCGCCGTTATCAACACCGTTTTGGATCCCATTCTTATATTCGGTTTTGATATGGGAGTGGAAGGGGCAGCGATCGCCACAATAATCGGACAATTCATTGCTTGTTTAATCTCTTTATGGTATTTACGGCGTTTTCAAAACATTCAATTTGACCGCCGCCTTTTAAAACTGGATTCCGACACCTGCAAAACCGTGCTTTCTTTCGGGCTTGCAAGCTTCATCACCCAGGCGTCCATCACCGTCATCATCATCATCATGAACAACTCGCTGGCCTATTACGGGGCGGCTTCCATCTATGGGGCGGAGATTCCCCTTTCGGCATTAGGTATCGTCATGAAGGTAAACATGATCATGATTTCCATCATCATCGGTATCTCCATCGGTGCGCAACCGATCTGGGGGTATAATTATGGCGCCAAAAACTATGACCGCGTCAAACAAACCTACAAGCTGGCCATTACTGTATCTTTAATCTGCGCCTCTGTGGCCTTCATCTTTTTTATGTTCCTTCCGGACTACATTATTGCCCTATTTGGCAAGACGGATGAACTATATAAAGAATTCGCCAGAAAATGCTTCCGTATTTTCCTCATGTTTTGCATCGCTAACGCCTTTCAGATTGTTACATCCATCTATTTTCAGGCCACCGGCAACCCAAAAATCTCCACCTTATTATCCTTATCCAGGCAAATCATCTTCCTTTTGCCGCCCCTGATCATTTTGCCCCGCATTTTTGGTTTGGAAGGAACGCTCTACAGCGGTCCCATCGCCGATATTTTAGCCTTTGCGTTGGCGCTTGTCCTGATTATCCGGGAAATGGCCCGCCTTGACAAAAAACAAGCAGAAATGATGCAAAAACAGGAACCTAAACCAGAAGCATTGATAAAGGGGGCTTCCCTATGAAAACAACAGCGGAAATCATTTCCGTAGGAACAGAATTACTCCTCGGGGATATCGTCAATACCAACGCCCAGTATCTCGCTCAGAATCTATCGCATCTTGGCATTGACCTTTATTTTCAGACTACGGTCGGAGACAATGGCGATCGCCTGCGTAAGGCTTTGTCGATCGCCTTTACACGGGCCAACCTTGTAATCCTGACCGGTGGATTAGGCCCAACCAAAGATGATCTGACCAAAGAAATCGTTGCCTCCTATTTTAAAAAAGACCTGGTCTTTGATGAAAGGGCGTTTGAAAATCTGGAACAAAGGGCCAAACTATATGGGCTAAAGGGCGTCAGCCAAAGCAACAAAAAACAGGCCTATGTCCCCGAAGGAGCCATTGTCCTGTATAATGCCAACGGTACGGCGCCGGGATTTATCGTGGAAAACACAAATATTGGGCAAGATTTGCAGACCGCCATCCTTTTACCGGGGCCGCCGCGGGAAATGCAGCCCATGTTTGAGACTTATTGCATCCCTTACCTGCAAGAACGTTCCGACAAGGTGCTTGTATCGTATAATATCCGCCTCAAAGGCTACAAAACAGCCCAGCGGAAAGATGTCGGCGAGTCTCCCGTGGCCGATAAAATTACACATCTATTGGATAACAAAAATCCGACCGTGGCAACGTACGCCAAAGAAGACGGCGTACGGATTCGGGTGACGGCAGCGGCCAAAGAAAAAAAAGAGGCGCTCGCTTTGATTAACCCGGTCATCGAAGAAATTAAACTGTGTTTGGGGGATGTCATCGAGGAAATTATCGAAATCTAGTTAGGCAAGTAGATAGCAGGTTTTGACCTGCTATTTTTATACTCTTATAGTTATTTTGTAATATTATGTAGTTTACTATATTAAATTATATATTTTTATTTTTATAATTCGACAAAACAATCAAAATACCGACATAATCCTATTAAAAGATTATTCTAATTTGTAGAAATTGGGCAAAAAATAAGAGGTATAAGAAAATATGATTTCATTTTGAATTTTTTATGATATAATTATTAAAATAATTTGTTTCAAGTTATATTATGTATTAGAAAGGATCAGCGCAGATGGAAAAGAAAAAGGCATCCATAGAAGAAGCCAGAGAAATCATCAACCGCATAGATGAACAAATGGCAAAACTCTTTGAAGAACGCATGCAAACCGTCGAAGAGGTTGCTCTTTTTAAAACCGCTCATAAGCTGCCTGTGTTTGATCCCGAACGTGAACGATTTATCATCGACCGGAATTGCCGATTTATTAACAACCCGGCATATCTGGATTATTACAAAGAATATCTGCTACATTTAATGCAATTGTCCAAACGCTATCAAAACAGCATCATCCATCAAGACGTTGTTGCTTATCAGGGTAAAGAGGGCGCATATTCCCATATCGCCGCCAAAACCCTTTACCCCTACAACAAGCTTACGGCCTGCACCACATTCGAAGAGATATTCCAGGCTGTGATCAATGGTGAGGCTGCCGTTGGTGTCGTCCCTTTCGAGAACTCTTATTCAGGCGAAGTGGGAGAAGTCTTGGACTTATTGCTTAAATACGATTGTTGCATCAATGATATCTATGATCTAAAGATCAATCACCATTTGGTAGCCTGTCCGGGTGCTGCCATGAACGATATCAAACAAGTCTATTCTCATCCGCAGGCGATCAGTCAGTGCCAGACCTTTTTAAAGGAGCACAACCTCGAGGCTCACCCCTACGCCAATACGGCACAGGCTGCTCAATACGTAAGCGGGCTTAATGACCTCACCAAAGCAGCCATCGCTTCGGAAGAAACAGCTAAGTTGTATCAATTGCAGATTCTTGTCAGAAATATCAATACCAGCTCGGAAAATACCACACGCTTTATCATCATCCAAAAAGCCTTGAATACGACCGGCAACCGCTTTAACCTGATTTTTACCGTCAAACATGACGCCGGGCAGTTGGCCAAGATCATGCAGATAATCGGCAATTTGGGCTTCAATCTAGAAAGCATCAAATCGCGCTCCCTGCAAAACCTGCCCTGGCAATATTACTTTTACGTAGAGATCGTAGGAGATATTAAAGACGAAAAATCGCAGGAATTACTTGCTTTACTGCAAAAGCACTGCCAAAAACTCAAGGTTTTGGGTGTGTACACAAAAAAATAAAGGCAAACCAAAAATTTCAAACAATAAGCGGTTTGCCTGATAAAAGGAGAGATAACCTATGATTATCAGTATGAAAAAAGGCACTCCGCAAACGGAAATCGATAAACTGGTCTGTTTTATAGAAAATAAAGGCCTTGCCGTATCCTTGATCCTGGGTACCAACTATAATGTTTTCGGGATCGTCGGAGACACCACCATCCTGGATGAAAAATCCATCCGCGCCAATCAATACGTGGATGAAGTCACGCGTATTGCCGCGCCTTATAAAAAAGCTAATCGGATCTTTCATCCGGAGGATTCGGTCATCGATGTTTCCGGCGTTAAAGTTGGTGGACAGGAAAAGATCGCTGTTATCGGCGGCCCTTGCTCCGTTGAAACGCAAGAGCAGATCCTCGCCATCGCCAAAGGAGTCAAAGAGGCCGGAGGTGTGATGTTACGCGGCGGCGCTTATAAACCGCGCACTTCGCCCTACGCCTTTCAGGGATTGGAAACCGTTGGCATCGAGTACCTTTGCGAGGCAAAAAAGCAATATGGCTTGCCCATCGTCAGCGAGTTGATGAGCATTGACAAACTGGAAGAATTCGACGAATATGTGGACCTAATCCAGATCGGGGCCCGCAACATGCAAAACTTTAACCTGCTTAAAGCCGTAGGTACCCTGACAAAACCCGTTCTTTTAAAAAGAGGCCTCTCCAATACCATGGAAGAATGGTTGATGTCGGCCGAATACATCATGGCGGGCGGCAACGACAACGTGATCTTATGCGAACGCGGCATCCGGACTTTTGAGCGATATACGAGAAATACCCTTGACTTGAGTGTTATCCCGCTGATCAAAGAAAAGAGCCATCTGCCTATCGTCATCGACCCGTCGCACGCCACCGGCAACTGGCGCCTGGTTGAATCCATGTCTTTGGCGGCTATCGCAGCCGGAGCCGACGGACTGTTGATCGAAGTGCACAACGACCCCGAACATGCCTGGTCGGACGGGGCGGAATCCCTGACCATCGAAAACTTTGCAACACTGATCGAAAAAGGACGCGCCATCGCCCATGTGGTAGGGCGGGATATTTAATGAACTGTACAAAAAAGAGGCGGATATGATCCGCCTCTTTTTTTTTGATAATGTTAAAATGATTAAATCTGTACTTTAGCAGGTGTAAGATGTGCATTTTAATGCAAATAAAACGGGGGACGGTTCTGTATTTTACCCGCAGGATCGTATCTATACAGCTGTTTTTTGGAGAAAAACAAACGACAAAAAGCACTGGAAAGTGAAAATCTTTCCGGTGCTTTTGCTGTTAACAATGATTTAGATAGGATGAGTTGTACAACTCCATTTACTTTTTCCTGCCGGTAGATATAGTGCTATTATATATCTTTCCTATATTTTTAATTGCGCAAAGACTTTGCCAATACTTTCATCCAATAGCAGATGAGCCTGGTCGTCATAACCGGTTTGAGCGCGATTGATCAAAACCAGCTTTTTGCCGCGATAATACCGAATCAATCCGGCAGCCGGGTAAACCACCAAAGAAGTCCCTCCCACGATCAAAACGTCGGCTGCGGAAATATATTGGACGGAATCCTCTAAAATTTGCTGATCCAACCCTTCCTCATACAACACGACATCGGGCTTGATCACACCACCGCAAACACAATGTGGAATACCTTCACTTGCAAGTATTGTCTCGATCCCATGGGGCTTGCCGCAACGCTGGCAATAATTGCGCAGGACGGAACCGTGCAGCTCCAAAACCCTTTTACTGCCGGCGACCTGGTGCAACCCATCGATATTTTGCGTGATGACAGCTTTGAGCTTACCTGCTTTCTCCAGCTCGGCCAGTTGCAGATGGGCCGGATTGGGTTTGGCCTCCGGGCAAATCATCTTTTGACGATAAAAATCATAAAAATCAGCCGTATGTTCCACAAAAAAAGTATGGCTCAACATCTCTTCCGGCGGATAGCGGAATCTTTGCGAATACAGGCCGTCTACACTGCGGAAATCAGGAATACCGCTCTCGGTGGAGACTCCGGCCCCGCCGAAGAAGACGATGTTGTGGCTCTCATCAACCAGTTGCTGCAAGCGTTCGATTTTATCCATTCCAGCATCACTCCCCTGATAATAAGCTATTAAGCATTAATTGTCGGCTCCAAAAAGATCTCCACCATACCGCGAATATCCGTGTAAGGAGCCTGCAGATCGCTAAAAGACGCATAGGGATCAATATCATTACCGCTCATATCCAAACGCAATAGACGCGCCTGTTTTTGACGGATGCATTGCACCCCCGCAAGGCGTACTTCTTCTTCCATTTTGCTGCCGCCGATGGTAGAAAGGCAACTCCCGTCCGCTAAGACCAGCATTTTTGTCCCGGCCTGTCTGGGTACAGTGCCACAAACATCGACAATGGTCGCCAATGCCGCTTGCTTCTGCGTCAAAATACTCTGCAATAACTCTTCTGAAAGTCCGACTCCGTTAGAACGGCGGCTTTTGACGGCAATCAGCTGCGCCATGATGGCAATACTGATCTCCTCCGGCGTCTGGGCACCGATGTCCAAACCGATAGGTGTATTGACCTGTGCGAAAAAGTCTTGACCGATGCCGTTATTTTCCAGCCCTTCGCGGACGCAATCAATCCGCCTTTTGCTGCCCAGCATGCCGATATAAGCGTATTTACGCCTAGCTATTTCCTTAAGACAAACCTGATCATATACGGGATCGCGTGTAACGATCACATAATATGTATTCTCCCGGTCGGGTATACGCCGCAAAGCAAGCGTATAATCTTCGGCATAAACAAAGTCGGCAAGCGGAAAGCGCTCTGAAGTTGCCATATCGGGGCGGTCATCCATTAAAGTGACGGCAAACCCAATCTTATGGGCAAAATCGACCAAAGAAAGCGGGATATGTCCGCCGCCGCAAATTACCAGATGAGCCCGGCCTTCGTACGGTTCGGCAAACACTTTTTGTCCCGCCACCTGAAACAGCTGGGGATTTTGCAAATCATCAAGCTTTTGTAAACAGAGATCCCAAAAAAGATCCGGCGCTACGGAAGCTGTTTCGATCTTTTGGTCTCCGGCCCAAAGCCCTCTTGCCAACTGGTAAGGGCCATTCACGACGACACATCCTTTTAAATTGCTGCTGTGTCTTAGGTCGGCAATTTTTTGAAAATAAGACAATATACTCTCCCCTTGCTCTCACAAACGCTTCTTATGTTCGATTTTATCTGATTCGTTTTGCTAAGTCAAATACCTATAAATATATGTAAAATATTATAATAAGATTTAAATTTGTATCACAATGTGTTAAATTATAATTGTATAATATAAATAAAATTTTGCGAAATAAAATATTTATGGTATGATATTGTTGATGATTTTGCCGATATTATTTTTAATTTTTACTTGTTGTATGTTGGTTGAAGTAGCAAATTTTGAATGTGTAGTTGTTTTTTGGTGTTTGAAAAGAAAGAAGGATTTAAAGCATGAAATCAGATTATTCTTCCCCTGATGATATCGGCAAAATCATCCGGCGTCTCCGTTTAGAGAAAGGCTTGAGTCAAGTACAATTAGCCCAACGTTCCCATGTGGCGCAATCGGTCATCAGTTATATTGAATCCGGGGGCAAAAAACCCAAGCATAATACTGTTGTTGCTCTGATTCAGGCATTGGACATTCCGGTCGCAAATATCTTCCCTTATTACAGCCAATCGACTATTTCTTTAAAAGCGAACGAAACCGAGTCACCGGTAATCGTATCCAATAACTATGATGAAGAATATGAGTTGGAAAAATTGCTGGACAAAACAATTACCTTTGCGGGAAAGCCTCTGACAAACAAAGAAAAAAATCTGATCGTTAAAATCCTCAAGGAACTGCGTACCGACTAACTTAACCGGTTTTTAAAAGTCGGAAAAGCATAGACATAATGAAGTAATGATCAACTCGGAAAGAATTTTTAATAAGAGTTTTAAAACCGTCCTAAAAAAAATTTATACATTTGTTGCAAAGCAAAGGAGTGAAGCTTTTCATGGCAGAGACACAAATTTTTCTTTTGCCTGGACCAACGCAAGTACCCCCTCGGATTTTAAGAGCCGGCAGCGCTCCCATGGTAAACCATCGCGGGCCGGAATTTAAGGCCATCCTGACTGAAATGACCGCCAATGTTAAAAAAGTCTATCAGACACAAAACGACGTCTTAACGCTTACTTGTTCCGGTAGCGGCGGCCTGGAGGCAAGTGTCGCCAATTTTGTCAATCCCGGGGATAAAGTGATCGTAGCCTCTATCGGTAACTTTGGTGAACGCTTCCGCGACCTGGCTATTCTTTATGGTGCCGAAGTCGATTATATCGGCATCCCCTGGGGCAAACCGCTCGACCCGCAGATCATCGCCGACAAACTAAAAGCCGATATTAACCAGGAAATCAAGGCTATATTCTTTCAACATAACGAAACATCTACGGGCATCTTGAACCCTGTCAAAGAAATCGCCGAAGCGCGCGGCAGTCATCCTGCCCTTCTTGTCGTCGATTCCATCAGCGGCATGGGTGCGGCCGAGCTAAAGACGGACGAATGGGGTTTGGACGTCGTGATCGCCGGTTCGCAAAAGGCGTTTATGTCACCGCCTGGCGTGGCTTTTATCAGCGTCAACGAACGGGCCTGGGAAGTCCAGGCAAAAAACAAAAACGTCAAATACTACTTTGACCTGGCCAAAGCCAAAAAATCTTTGGCCGACGGGCAAACGCCCTATACGCCGGCTGTCGCCACCATTTATTCCATCACGGAAGCCTTACGCATGATGATGGAAACCGGTTTGGAAGCTATCATTGCCGAGCATTATTTCCGCCGGGATACCGTGCGCGCCGCCGCTGCCGCTTTGGGCTTAGAATGCGTCGCCAAAGAAAAGTATGCTTCTCCGGCTGTTACGGCTATCTATCTACCCGAAGGCATGACACAACAGCAGATCGTCAAACCCCTGCGGGAAAAGTTCAATACGGTCGTGGCAGGCGGTCAAGGACAACTGAAGGGTAAAATTTTCCGCATCGGACATCTGGGGTATTTGAATATTCTTGATCTGGTCGCAGCTGTTTCCGCTTTGGAAATCTGCCTGTTGGACGCCGGTTACAAATTGGAGCTGGGAACGGGAGTCGCCGCCATGCAAAAGATGATCTACAAACAGTATTGCTAAAAAAATATAACCCCAAGACAGAAGGTATTGCCTTCTGTCTTTTTTATTGCTTAAGATATCTGACTCAACTACCGTCAGCGGATACTAGACTTTTTTTCCCAAATCCTTTACAATTTACAATAAGGACAAATCCGCAAATCAAATAATATCATTGAGTATAAGTGAGGAATAAACATGATTTCGCAAAGAATGTATGAATTGGGCAGCAAAAAATCGACCATCCGCGAGATTTTTGAATACGCCAAACAACGCGCCGCCATCGTGGGTAGCGAAAATATCTTTGACTTTAGTATCGGCAACCCCAGCGTACCGCCGCCCGATTGTGTCAACGACTCAATCCGGGAGATTCTTGCCACGGAGGATTCCACGCAGACGCACGGCTATACCACGGCGCACGGAGACCCAATTGCACGCGCTGCCGTAGCGCAATTTGTCAATCAAAAATTCGGCACGGATTATACCGCCGACCATTTTTATATCACTGTCGGGGCGGCGGCGTCCATCCGCATCTGCCTTGCGGCTTTGACCAACCCCGGGGATGAATATATCATCTTTGCCCCCTTCTTTCCCGAATACGCTGTCTGGGTGGAAGACGCCGGCGCAAAGCTCAACGTGGTACCTGCCGATACCGATAGCTTCCAGATTGATTTTGCGGCCTTAAAGCAACAAATCAACGCCCATACCAAGGGTATCATTGTCAACTCGCCGAACAATCCCAGCGGCGCCGTTTATTCCCTGGATACCATCAAACAGCTGGCACAGATCTTAAAAGAAGCCTCGCAGGAGTACGGGCATCCGATCTTTTTGATCGCCGACGAACCCTACCGCGAGATTGTTTATGACGGCATCCAAGTACCCCATCTGCCGCTTTATTACCCCAACACACTGATCTGCTATTCCTACAGCAAGGCTTTGTCTTTGCCAGGCGAGCGTATCGGTTATATCCTCGTCCCGCCTTCTGTGTTACGTTTTGCAGATGTATACGCAGCCATCTGCGGAGGAGGTCGGGTTTTGGGCTATGTCAACGCGCCCAGCCTGTTTCAAAAAGTCATTGCCCGCTGCGGCGACCAGACATCCGATATTTCCGTTTATAAAAAGAATAGAGACCTACTCTATGACGGTTTGACAAAAATGGGTTATACCTGCGTCAAACCCGGCGGAACTTTTTACCTCTTCCCCCGCTGTCTGGAGGCGGACGCTGTGTATTTTTGCAAAAAGGCGCAACAATATGACCTTTTGCTGGTACCCGGAGATGATTTTGCCTGCCCCGGACACTTCCGCATCGCCTACTGCGTACCCACAGAGCGTATCGAACGGGCTTTGCCCGTCTTTGCCCGCCTGGCGAAAGACTATGGCCTTTAATAGCTAATAGAACGGTGGTGGTACCATTGAAGCAAATCCTCATGCTTTTATTAAGCGGATACGAAAGTATGGAAGCAGCCGCTTTTATCGATATTTTTGGTTGGAACAAAGTCTGCGGCGACCATTCCACATCCCTTTTTACCTGCGGGGTGACCCGAACCGTTTGCGCATCCTTTGGGCCCAGAACCATCGTTGATTATCTGATCGGGGAAATCGACCCCAAAGAGTACGACGCTCTTGTTATCCCGGGGGGATTTGGCCGTTACGGTTATTATGAGGACGGCTATCAAGATGAATGTTTGGAATTGGTCAAGAGCTTTGACCAAGAGGAAAGTTATATTGCCGCGATCTGTACAGGCTCTCTGATTTTGGCCCGCAGCGGCATTTTAAAAGGCATGCGCGCTACAACGTACGCCACCCAGACAAACAGCTTTGCCGAAGATTTGACGCGTCAGGGAGCTTTATTTACGCTTAAAAATCCCGTGCGGGAGGGCAAGATCTTTACGGCCTCCAACCCTGCCTCCGCAACCAAAGTGGGTTTTTTGCTCCTAAAGTTGTTAACCAACGCCCAAAACGCCGCGCGCATTCAAAAAGATATGGGTTTCTAAATCAATATCAACAGCCAATATCTGGCTTTTGGCATAAATACCCTCTTATACAAAAACAAGGATCATCCGGGCTCCTTTCTTGCCCAAATACTTAATGTGCGACAGGCTCAAGGCAAAAAGGATTACAGCGAAGCAGGGATAGGGACGACCTCGCTATCATATCTGAGCATCAAAAAGACCACACGTTTCGTGTGGTCTTGATTTTTTATTGATTTGCCGATACCCGCTAGGCGATCACGTCGCAACCCATATACGGGATCAAAACTTCCGGAACTTTGACACTGCCGTCGGCCTGCTGGTAGTTTTCTAAAATAGCTGCCACGGTACGTCCCACAGCCACGCCGGAGCCGTTTAAGGTGTGAACGTACTCGGGCTTGGCGTTGTTTGACCTACGGAAGCGGATATTGGCTCTGCGTGCCTGAAAGTCCTCGAAATTGGAACAGGAGCTGATTTCACGGTAATTGTTGAAGCCGGGCAGCCAGACTTCCAGATCGTAGGTCTTGGCCGAAGAAAATCCCATGTCGCCGCTGGAAAGGCAGACCGCGCGGTATGGCAGGCCCAGCTTTTGCAAAACGTCTTCCGCGTCATTGGTCAAAGACTCCAGCTCTGCATAGCTGTTTTCCGGTAGCGAAAATTTGACAAGCTCCACTTTGTTAAACTGGTGCTGGCGGATTAATCCCCGGGTATCGCGTCCCGCGGCACCGGCTTCAGCTCGGAAGCAGGCCGAGTAAGCCGCGTATTTGATCGGCAATTGTTCGGCCTCCAAAATCTCTCCGCCATGCAGATTGGTCACGGGGACTTCGGCCGTGGGGATTAGATAATAGTCCGTGCCTTCGATATGGAACATATCTTCTTTAAACTTGGGCAATTGCCCCGTCCCCAGCATGCTGTTGGAGTTGACCATAAACGGCGGGAAGATTTCTTTGTAGCCATGCTTTTGCGTGTGTAGATCCAAAAAGAAGTTGACGACGGAGCGCTCTAAGCGTGCCCCTAAACCTTTATATACGGTAAAGCGCGCGCCGGAAATTTTGACGCCGCGGGCAAAATCCAAAATGTCGAGCTGTTCGCCGATATCCCAATGGTTTAGCGGTTCGAAATCAAATACGGGGGGTTGACCAAAGCGGCGGATCTCTTGGTTGGCGCTGTCATCCTTACCGACCGGCACGCTTTCGTGCGGAATGTTGGGGATATTCAAAAGGCAATCGTTTAGACTGTCTTCCACTTCTTTAAGACGGTTGTCCAAAACAGCAATCGCGTCTCCAAGGGCTCGCACTTGAGCCATCAAAGCTTCCGCGTCCTGGCCTGCCTGTTTGAGTTTGCCGACTTCTTTAGAAAGAGAATTGCGCTGCGCTTTTTTTGCCTCCGCATCGGTCAAAATGACCCGTCTTTCGGTCTCCAACTGCAAAAAGGAATCGAGCGACAGCTTATTGCCTCTTTTAGCCAAAGCATCCACAACAACCTGGGGATTGGCTCTGACAAATTTTAAATCCAGCATTGATTGTTACCTCCTGAGTACTTTGGGTATCTATCTTATCTTATATATTATAATATAATGAGCAGATCTTATCCAGTATTTTCTTGATTCTTCATAACTTTATGCGTTTAAATCTTTTGCTTTAGCTTGATTAAAGCAAACAAATTTTTTCTTTGTACAGGCTATTGTTTGCTTGACAGTTTGAGCGGATTTTGTTATAGTATGGAATGTAGCTCAAGCTGCACCATGCAATTGTGTGGAGGGGTGTCTGAGCGGTTGAAG
>DIFD01000002.1:42323-53015 GCA_002418965.1 Peptococcaceae bacterium UBA5757
TTCGAATCCCACCCCCTCCGCCATACACAAATACTCCCGATATTTTTTTGTTCAAACGCATCATTTTTTGGACATGGAGAGTTGGCCGAGTCGGTCGAAGGCGCTCGCCTGCTAAGCGAGTATACGGGCAAAAACCTGTATCGAGGGTTCGAATCCCTTGCTCTCCGCCACATACCCTTTTTACTATCAGGCTGTTTAGAAACAAGCTGAATAGTCCGGTCATATGCGCTCGTAGCTCAGCTGGATAGAGTGATTGACTACGAATCAATAGGTCGTGAGTTCGAGTCTCGCCGAGCGCGCCAAAAAGCATACCTTTTCTTTTAAGAAAAAGGTATGCTTTTATATTGCCCGAAAACTACTGTTGTCTAACAAATAAATTAGGACGCGAGCTTCTATAAGCGCGCCCGCCTTCATTAGGCTCAAATTTTTTTATTCTTTATGTGTAACAAATTGATGCTTCAACAGTCTTATATACGAAAGCGGGGTGAAAGCATGGCCGACTTCGGCGAAATCTATGCCTTATATATGGAAGACGTCTATAAATATATCTTGTCTTTAAGTCAAAATCCAAATATTGCCGAAGAAATCACCCAGGAGACTTTTTATAAGGCCCTGCAAAAAATTGATCGTTTCCGCGGCGACTGCAAGTTGCGCGTATGGTTATGCCAAATCGCGAAAAACACCTATTTTTCGTATTGTTCCAGACAGATAAATCAGGAAAAAGAGGAAACCCTTTATCAACAGTGTACCCCTCAGGATGTGGAAGAAACGGTACTGAAGAGTGAAACTGTTATTGAACTGCACCGGAAGCTACATAATTTGCCGGAACCCTATAAAGAAGTCTTTTCGCTCCGGGTTTTGGGAGAGTTGCCATACGATCAAATAGCCGAATTGTTTGGAAAATCGGAAAGCTGGGCCAGAGTTACTTTTCACCGCGCTAAATTGAAGCTTAAGGAGGAACTTTAAATGAACGATTCCTGTAATATAATTGGTGATTTACTGCCGCTTTATTGCGACGGGGTTTGCAGTGAGGGCAGTAAAAATTTTGTTGAGGAGCATCTTGCCGCCTGCCCTACGTGTAGCGAGGCTCTGAAACAGATGCAAGAAAACCAAATGATGACGGAAACGGAAAAACTGTCGGAGCTAGACAAGGTTTTGCCCATGAAGCAGATCAAACAGACCCTCTTCCGTAAAAAAGTGGTGGTCGCTATTATATCCATCGCCTGCACCGCCGCAATCCTTTTCGGTTTATATGCAGCGGCAGTTTTGATCGAAAAACCTATCAAATACACGGATAACCTTGTAAAAATAGAAATGGCAGCCGATGGAACGGTCGATGCTTTTTACCAGGGTACAAATTATGCCTGCGCCTATGGGATGACAAAAACGGTTATGCTTGACGGAAAGGAAATGAATATCGCCTATATTTATTATACCAGCAGTTTTTGGTCGGATCATCTGGAGAGAAAGCATGTCGCAGGCACGCTCGGATTTTCTATCGGAAACGCCATTGTAACGGACGAAGAAACAGGTTCTGTTCAGAAAACAGAAACGGTCGATGCGGTTTATTACCTTCCCGGTGATTACACAAAACTGATTAGCCTGGATAACGATGAGTTTTTAAAATCGGCTAAAAACGCCGTTTTGCTCTGGGAAAAATAAAGAAATCGATTGCCCTAGGTTAAGCTTTCGTATCGTACCAAACGCGTCAAAAGCATACCTTTTTTGAGCAATGAAAAAGGTATGCTTTTATTTTTTTAAGTATGATAATATGATGATAGAGTTAATTAAATAAACTGTCAGGAATTGGGGGGATGACGGTGCCACAAATAGCAAAAGGTGGGAAATTCATCTTTGGAAAATCTCTTGTCCGGGAGAACTTTTCAATCCATTTGCCCCCACAGGCAATTAGAGAATATCAGATCACAGCAGAAGGGAAGGTATATCTGTTTACGGGAAGTAAGAGTACCGGCGGTTTTTGCGTAACAAGAAAAGGACTGCTATACCCATCTAAAATCGGGAATATTCTAGAACAAACACCTGATCTCTTAAATTATGAATTGCCGCAAGGCAGCTTTGTGCCGTATAAAGGGCGTTTCTACTGCTGGATCGAAATTTCGCCCGACGGCGTCCTCCGCCTACCAGCTCAAACAGCGGCATTATTGCAAATTGATCAAGGGATAGAGCTTTTATCAATCAGAAGCAGTAATATCGCTTTTACAATGGGCGCGAAAGGACCGTTGATCACAAAAGCGGATGCTTATGAGGGCATAATTGAGGTATTTTAACTTACCGTTATAATCCAATTTGTCTATCAAATTAGAAGTTCTTTATTATGAAGTTCTTTATTATGAAGTTCTTTATTATTATACTAAAGCAACAGGCACTTTGTTTTTTAACAAAATGCCTGTTGCTTTACTAAGGGAAAAATATCCCATTATTATGTTAACTCATCTGTTTTTTACCCTAAAATTATGCTTATCTGCCACCCCAGCCATAGGGAGACCTACAACCAAAGAATCCGAAGGAATCGTCCCCTTTTTCTCCCCTGTGGCCACCGCGCCACTCCTTGAAACGTTCTGTCATACGCTTGCGGAAATCCTCATCGTTGCCTGTAAACCGATCCTCCAGCCGTTCTATGATACGCTGCATATATGTCATAAGATTAGCTACTTCTTCATCGTTCAGGCATTCAAACAATTTTTCCGGGTTGGGCTCTGCGCCGTCCATTTCTTCGGCAAAGGCTTTCCCCTCTTCGGTCAGCTTAATATTGCAACTGCGGCGGTCTTCTTCCGACGTCTCACGCTTGATATAGCCATTTTTTTCTAACTTATTAAGGAGTTCCGCCAAAGACTGTTTGCTCATATCCAGAAGGTAGCTTAATTCTTTTTGGCTGATTTCCGGTTTCATCTTCAAAATACCCAGCACACGTCCCTGCCCCCTCATCGGATTACCCCAGGGGCCAAAGTTCATAAAATTACGGGCCTGATAACGATGCATCAGAGCTTGTAGGTGCATAAATTGTTCTAAGACTTCTTTTCTTGATTCACTCATATAAGTTGCCTCCTTTATATTAACTTTAATTCCAATACTATTTCGTCAAGTACCTGACTTTAAGATTAATATACGATAATTTATGGAGTTTGTCAAGTACCTGACAATAATTTATTTTACTCTCAGATTTAGATTAAAAATATAAAAAACTACCGGCTTTGTTAAAAAGCCGGTAGTTTCATGACCTAATACATCATATTTAATAGTTAGTATTCAATCTATTATGCCTCCACTCTGGGAGTATTGCTATTTGGATAACAAATTATAAAGCACCTGGGTCATCTGGGCGCGGGTCGAGAAGCCTTTTGGATCGAGGCGGCCATTGCTTCCGGCAATGACCCCGTTCGCCACGAGAGTTTCCATGGCGTCTTTGGCAAAAGCTGCTATCCCGTCGGCATCCGCATAATCCGCCAAGGTTGCGCCTGTATCTGTTTGTGGCAACCTGTCCAGCATACCGAGGACTCTGTACAACAAGGTGAACATTTCTTGCCGCGTAATTTTGCTTTCCGGCGCAAACTTGTTGTCCCCTAAACCGCCTGCGATGCCAAGGATCTTGGCTGCGGCAAGATAACCCGTATAATAGCAATTGCCGGCATCGGCGAAATTATCCGTAGGTGCTTCTTCTGCTTGAAGGCCATAGGCCCGCATCACAAGCACCATAAACTGACCTCTTGTCAGTTCCACATCGGGAGCGAAGAGATTGTTTTTCAATCCGTTTGTGATCCCGTTTTGGCTACAATACTTGACAGCGTCATAATACCAGGAGCCCTCGCTAATATCCAAATAAGGATTTTGCCAAACTTTTGTGGCGTCATAGGCAATCACATAATAAGAAAAGTGAGTGACGGTAAAAGTAACCGTACCGGTATTCTGATCGTAAGTTGCAGGAATGGCTGTGAGATTGCCTTTGGCATCCAGATACCAGATGACAATGCCGTCCGCCTTTTCGCCGGATTTCAGCTCATAAGCAAGACTAATTGTGACGCTACCACCCAAGTCGGTCATTGCCGTATTGCCATACTTGATAGACAGGTCGTAAACCGGGGCATCTCCGACTGCGGCCTTCTGCGCCATTGTAAGTTTGGAAGCATTTACTGGCGCGGCAGAGATCGTGATGTCCCCGCCATTTGCCTCATCGATGATGCCGGCCATGGCTTCGGGGGAAAACGAGAATTCGGCTCCCGGTAATTTGATCGTAAAGCCGCCCTCAGCAGTATCTTCCAAAACTTTAAACGCGGGGTTGGGGATAATAAGCACTTCGGCACCGACTAGGCTGCTGAAATCCATGGTGATCTCGCTACCTGCCGCTGTGTTTTTGAGCAGTTTTCTCAATGATGTGGCATCAGTATCAAGGCTGATACAATTGCCGCTCATAATATAGGGCACCTCTACGGACGATCCGCCGAGAAAAAGCTTCACATAGGTAGTCTCATCTATTGCGGCTCCGCCACCACCACCGCCACCACCGGCGGCTGCAGCTTCTTTGACTGTGATGCTAAAGTCCTTGCTAAAGTCAGTTCCTGCGGCAATGCCGTTGGCAATGATAGCCGTCACGGTAGCGGTACCCGCCGCCGTTGCCGAAAAGTTGCTTCCGTTCACGGAGGCCCCGGTAGTACCTGCGCTCTTGAGGCTCCAGACGATGGTTTGATAGGTAGCTTCCTCGGGCGAAACGGTGCCAGATAGGGTTAGACTGCTGCCGACCGTTACGCTGGCAGAACCAAGCGTAATATTGGTAACGGCAACGGTGGTATCCGTAACGGTTATGGTTAAGCTGGCATCGTTACCTGCATCAAAGACGAAGATTAATGTGGTTTGTCCCGTGCTTAGCCCCGCCAAATATTCTTTTTTGATGGTGACGTCGCTGTCGGTAACCGTATAGTCGTTTTCTGCAGCAAGAGTGGTAAGGCCGTTTTTAATTGAAACCAAAGAATTCTCATAAAAAGTCAGCGTTACAGTGACATCCGCATGCCCGACGCTTGCCTCATTTAAATCGAACGAAGCTGTGGTGGAAGAAAGCACGCTGTTACTGCCGGGCAGGCTCCCTACAGTTACCGTAAGCGTCACGTTGGAGCTGTCAAACGTCCCGTCGTTGGCTTTGGCCACGATGGTAATCGTCTTGCCCGCGTCGTTTGCAACGGGCGTATAGGTCAGAGTACTACCTTCGATAGTGACATCCCCTGTTGCGTTCTCGGAAACGATGGAATAAGTCAAGACATCCTCATCCGTAAACCAGGAAGAAATATCCTCGGAGTAAGGCTCCGCGTCAACCGAGGCGTCGCTCGATGCAGGAGTTGCCGACCCGGTTTGGGTCAACGAAACAGCAGTCGGCGCATGGTCCGTGGAAATGGTGACGTTGATCGTAAAGGTCTTGCGATTTGCCGAATTGGAGCCGGAAGTAACGGTGAACGTCCAGGTCGCTCCGGAATCAAAAGTTTCCGGCTCAGAGACTTCCGCCGAATTGTCCTCCGTCGTTATGTCGATGTCTTTTGCTGTAACCGCTGTGTCGGCTGGAAGTAAGACTTGATAGGTGGTTTCTGTTCCGTCTTCTAAAGAAGCAACATAACCACATACGGTAATACCGGAAACACGCGTCTCCGCTTTGTTATACCATTTGGCGTAGACCGTATAATCGTCTACTGTACCAGCGGGGACTTCCGTTACTGCTCCCCCTGTAAAACCCGCGTTTCCGTACCAGCCGCCAAAATCATATCCGGATCTGGTGGGTACCGGTAAAGTAACGGGCGTTTGGTCCGTCATAAATAAGTAAACCGCGTCAGCGTCAAGGGAGCCGCCGTCCAGATTGTAATGAATGCTATGGCTTGCTTCAAGCGCCGTAATAAAATCTGCTACGTTGATGATGCCGTAACCGTAGAAATTATCCCGCCCGGTAGCACCTGCGTCAACTACGGAATCTTCAAGCAAAGTCATCATGTCATAGACGTCGATATCTTCGTTGTACTCTTTCGCCATTGCGGCCATGGCCGTAACGAAGGGCGTGGAATAGGATGTGCCATCACCATCCGTACCTAAATAATAGGAAGTTGATGAAGTATACAATAACGATCTTATATTCTCTCCGGGGGCGGTCACAAACACTTTGTTGTTCTTCTGTGAAAAAGATGAAACCACACCTGAAGAGTTGACGGAACCGACGGAGATGACGCAATCATAGGAGGCCGGATAAGAGTAGGTACTGCTTCCACCATTCCCGGCGGCGGCAACCAAAATGATTCCGGCATTCGTCGCGGCATAACAAATATCTTCTAAAGCTTGCGGATCTTCATAGCCGCCTAAACTCATATTAATGACGTCGACTTCTTCACGGATCGCATAAGCGACAGCGGCAACGATTTGCGCTACGGTAGTATTGCTCGATTCGGGATCAGTAAAACACTTGAGGGGTAGAATGGTCACTTCGTCGGTTATGCCCGCAATCCCTTTCCCATTGTTCGTTTGGGCCGCAATAATCCCCGAAACAAATGTACCGTGCCCTTTGCTGTCTTCAACGTAGGCGGTGCCAATTTGTGTTGAACCATTCTCGTTAAAGCGGGCACCTTCCGAACTGTTTATATTCGTATAATCAAGATCCTCATGACCCAAAACGATACCGGTATCGATCACGGCCACCTTCACGCCGTCCCCGTCATAGCCTACGCTCCAGGCGGCGTTGGCGTCGATCAGACCCAAATATGCGCTCTGCAAAGAATAATAGGTGTCGTTCGTATCGGCCGGATAATCGAATAAAGCCAAGTAGTAATTTGGCTCTATATACTCTATGTAGCGATCATCGGCAATATTTTGAGCCGCCTCCAGGGTGTCGGCAAGATAATACCCGTCTGCTACTTCAGAAACGCCATCTGAGGCCATCAGGCTCATGCTCACAGGCGCGTCATCCGTCAGCTTAACGATGTATCCGTCGTAAAGCCCTTCCCCCTCATCGGCTCCTCCCGCAGCAAAAACAGGAAGGCAAAGGCAAATAAAACTGAAAAGGAGGATAAAAAACCCTAAAAAAAGCGTCGCTTTTTTTATTCTTTTTGGGAATGTTTTTTTCATATCGTTGTTCTCCAATATCATTTTTTATTATTGCAAATAATTTTTAATTCCCGATCATTAGGCTCAAAGAATGGCTTTGTAAGAACTTTGACTAAATCTTGCCCCCGCAATCAACCAATAACTTATTTGGATCAACCAATTCATATCCTTTATTTTACCACAACTCAAAGCAATTGTACTAGTATAACAATTGATATTTTCAGGCGATATCTGTGCTCCCATTAAAAAAAGATCCCCGCTCAACAAAGCGGGGATTTACGGACTTTTTTAGGATAAATCTCGATTGGCGGGCATCTCGTTGTCAAGATTGGGACGGAGGGCAAAAAGAAGCAGGCAAAACAAACCCGTATTGATCCCCATGACTGGAATATCCGGAATACCATGAACTAAAGTAGCTGTGATAACGCCAGCGCAGAGGGCGACGCGGGCTCTGATCTGTTGATCCCCCAAACGGAAGGATTTTGCCAGTTGCCGAATCATCGACCAGACAAAGACGCCGACAATTGCCGTCCCCACAACGCCTGTGCACTCCAAAAGGTCAAACAGCAGATTGTGCGCATGAACGGTCAACATACTGCCGCTGTATTGTAAAAATCCCAGCAAGCCTCTGCCAAAAATGGGGTGATGGGAAAAATCCAAAAGCGCCGCTCCCCAAATATCCAACCGGGTCGTTAAAGACGGATCAATACTGCTGTATCTCAGGGTTAATAATGGGTTTACATAGACCAGAACCAGTATTACCCCCGCGCATATGAAACTGATTAATATGGCCTTTTTCTTTTTAAGAATCCCTAAAAAAACCAATATGGCAATCATCAGAGCAACCCAAGCCGAACGACATTCCGTTAGGAACAAAGCAGAAATATTAAAAAGAATGATCAGCATATAGACAGGTTTTTTACTGGTTATGTATTGATATAAACAGACGATCACAGCAAGTTCGATGATATAAGCATAATAATTGGGGTTGTAGGTCAAACTCATGACCCTGGTTTGCAAGCCAAAGATGCGCTGCCAAATTGCGATGATGGCGCAAATCAGACTCATCACAGAGATCAAACCCGTAATCTGATCGCAAAGCTTTTGCGTCATAACCCGGTTTAAATAGAACTCAAACATAAAATAAACAATAAACAATATGCCACAGGCAAAACCCAAATAGTTTTCATACACCAAAGGTATTGCTAATAACAAAATACCCTGCAGCGCATAAAGTTTGATATAAGGGACATCGGCAATAGTCCTGAGCAAACGTTCATGCTTCATAAAATAAAAGAAAGCGGTAAAAATAATCGGTAGTGAAATATAAAAAGGCATAAAAACACTGGCCGTCAAAACCAAGATGTAACGAACATACAATGGTTGTTGCAGAAAGCTAGCGTACCTATTTTTTAATTCCATAACCCTTTATTCTCCTTGATTCACAAGTGAAAAGTATTCGTTATTTTTTATGACCAACCGTTTTTATCTATTTAACGTATTCAAAACTATCGGTAACACATTTTGGATCGGTTTATTCATTATACCACTTATTGTACTGTATAGCACTTATTGTACTGTCGTTTGAAACCAAATCGGATTGACTAGAAGTATGTTTACAAGCAGATCGATCAAATTCTAAGTAACCGTATAATTCTTTTATCCATTGTATAAAAAATAATACTCTTCTTAAAAGATAATATCAATATAACTCGATGTTTGTCAATCAAATACAGTCTAAATTTACAGAAAATAACCATCCGGCTTGAATGGATGGTTATATAAATATATTTTCGGAATAAACCAATATATCTTTTTTTATTTAGTTGCCCAGGCATCGTGTTTTTAGCATGTTCAATACTTCTTCTACCCGTTTTGTGCCCTCTTCAAAGAACTTAGCATCTGCTTCTGATATTTCCTTGATTACTCGTAATAATTGGCCGGCGTGAACCTTTTCTTCATTGACAATATCATTAAGAATTTCAAGCGCCAAGTCATTGTCCGTTGCTTGTATCAAATGCATATACTCTTCAATTGATCCGAATTTAGCGCAAAGCATATTGCGTAATTCCATGATTAATTGTTCATTTTGAAGTTTATATTCTTCTTCCTGTCTGGCATATGGGCTAATCAGATAATACGACAACTGTTCCCACCTTCCTTATTGGGTGAATTCGGTGAAATGCTTTTGCTTCGGCTCCGGCCCGTTGGGAACATTAAACTTAGGCGGTTTTGGGTTGGTCAGATTACCGGTACCGAAATACTGGCCCGGAGTCGACAAGTCAAAATACTGTTGGGAATCAGATGTTACTCCCCAATCCTTTAAAGAACCGGTTTCTTCCAACATATTAAAAGCTTCTCGGAAGAGGTTATTGTGGGCTTCTTCCCTGTTTAAGAGAAAATCGATGGCCTCGCGTACACCGTTGTCCGGAATCTGCCGGTAAAGATATTGATAAACGACCTTTGCCCTCTGTTCTCCGGCAATATTGGATAAAAGATCGGCAGCAAGATCCCCCGTTTCGTCAATATAAGCGGCATTAAACGGGTAGCCGGAAGCATTGGTAAGCATTGGCGTAAGTCCGCTAAAAACCGAGGCTTCTATGGTACCGGCAGTCGTTTGCATAGCTTGCAGCATATGGCCGTTTAATAAATTAACCAAAGTCCCAACCATCTCCATATGGCCTAACTCTTCTGCTGCGATGTCTAAAAACAGATCCTTGATCTTGGGGTCTTTGATTCGAAAGCTCTGAGAAAGATATTGCAACGCCGCCCTTAGCTCTCCTGCGGCACCGCCGAGTTGCTCCTGAATGATATTGGCGTAATTAGGATTCGGCGCGTCTACCCATACATCTTTTAACAGTTGTTTGTCATGTTTAAACATTATTATCCTCCCTAACTAATATATTATTGTTTTTCCACCGCATGTAACATGGATTCAACACTATTGTCGACGTCTAAAAAGTCTCCCCGCATCATCTTTAATACAGTTTTTTCATGATTGATCTCTTCACTTGTACGAATTCCCATTCCTCTGATTATAGGCAAAGGCGGACACCATCCCTCTAGGGCATGCTTAAGAAGAAATAGGCTCACTAGTCCGGTTAATAAAAAATACCCTCTGCATCTTAACAATCCTATAAGAGAACTAAGAATAATCACCGAGGCGGCATTTACTTCAAGAACCCTTTCCGTATCCCATTCCCCGTTTAATTCCTCGATGCGGGAAGCAACCGTATTTTTATCTGCGTCCTGGTAGTATTTCAAAGAACGTACCGTTTGTTCTCTAATCTTTGCGTTTATCTTCGGATCAGTTTGAAAACATACTTTTTTTGTTGTGGCAGGTAATCTTTTGATCATACCTCTTTTCCCCTTCTTTATTAAAAAATTGCTTTGTCTTACTATTATTATTTGTAAAACAGGAGAAAATATACCGCTTCAAAAAAGAGAAATAACCGTAAGAAAATAGATACTGATACAGCTAGGCTATTTAAAAAAATTCTACATACCGGATAAGCGCCATTTTTTGAAACCTAAGATAGAATAAAACATATAAAAAAGGGCATAAAAAAAACTCCGGCATTTGCCGGAGTTTTTGCTTGTTTGGAT
>DIFD01000015.1:0-344911 GCA_002418965.1 Peptococcaceae bacterium UBA5757
TGATTTACTTCCCTCCATTAACTTTCACTATCATAAACTTTTTTAAATGGTTGAGCAGCTTCCGGCGGAAGCGGAATCGTTCGCCTCTGCATATCTTAGACCCTGCACAAAGTTATTTTAATCGATAAATCGTCCGCTGTCAAACAAAATATTGTTCCATATGATGATCTCTTTAGGAAGAAGAATTGTGCTAACAGGTAAAATATACTCAAAAGAATGAATTTCATGTCGTTTATAATTTTTTTCAACCTTAATTAATTTAATAAATTAATGTATTTTCCATATTTCTGCCGTAGAAGATCTCGTCCATCTCTTTTTTTAATTTGGCCGTGATCTCACGCACTTCTTTACTGCTGATATCATCCTTGGAAAAATGAAAAAAGTAATTATCCAGATCAAATTCCTTGAGCTTGCATTTGGTATGGAAGATATGCTCTTGATACACATTAACATCGATCAATTGGTACTTTTGTTTCACTTCCTCCAAAATATAGTTCTGGATGGAGTGACATTCATGGTCGATAAACAATTTGCGTCCTGTGATATCACGCGTAAAACCGCGTACACGGTAATCCATGGTCATGATGTCGGCTTCAAAACTATCGATCAGATAGTTCAGCGCTGTTAACGGGGAAATTTCTCCGCAGGTAGCCACATCGATATCGGCCCGGAAGGTACAAACGCCGCCATCCGGATGATATTCCGGATAGGTATGTACGGTGATATGGCTTTTGTCCAAATGAGCCAGGACCGTATCGCGGCAGGGCTTATTATCCGGACTCAGCATGATTTCCTCGCAGACTAAAATGGAGACGCTGGCGCCCTGAGGCTCATAATCCTGAACGGCTATATTTAAAATATTTGCACCGATGATATTGGTTACCTGGCTTAAAATTTCTGTCAGGCGAGCAGTATTGTATTGCCTGTTAATATATTCCATATACGCGCGTCGGTCTTCCACCGACTTGGTATAGCAAATATCATACATGTTAAAACTTAACGTTTTGGTTAAGTTATTAAATCCATGCAGTTTGATCTTTTCAGCTGGCTTCGGTACAACCGCTCTCGCATCTTTTTTGTTCAAGGACCATCCCCCCATCACACCATCATTTAAGTTAAGAGGAAAACAACGAAATGATTATAGCATTAATCATGACAAAATTCTATATTTATATTATAATGTGTTAGGATAATTTTTCCAGATTATTTTACCTGCTCCAATATAAAAATAATTCGATCGATAATACGCCACTCAAATACCAGAGGTGAATTATGAATTCTGCTTTTAAGCAAACGAACAAAAACAATATTTACCAAAAAAGATTTGCAAAATTATTTTCCCTGATGCAAGAAAACAATATTTCTGCCATCTTTATTCCCCCATGCGGAAATATGCGTTATTTTAGCGGCATAACTTTGATGTCGGACGACCGTTTTAACTGCCTCATTCTCACCAACAAAGGGGAGGGTCATCTTGTTGTTTCCCCCTTGTATGAAGGTGAAGCAACAAAAATCAAAGATCAATTTGCCATCTATTGCTATCATTCGGCCGATGATTGTCAGCAATATCTAAAGGGCATTATCCCAAATGAAGGTGATTTGCTATTGGACGAGACCATGCGCGCCGGACATCTGTTGCAATTGATGGCACTTTTTGGCAAAGACAGGGAGTATCAAATTGCTACTCCTATCTTGTCAAAACTACGTCTTTATAAAGATGAGGAAGAATCCCTTTTGATGCACAAAGCCGGTGAAATTTCCGCCAAAGCCTACGAACAAATCTTGACCCAAATCAAAGAAGGTATTTCCGAGCTGGAGCTGGCTTCTAAACTGGAACAAAAAATGACGGAACTGGGCGGAGAAGGCATTGCCTTTGATACCATCGTTTGTTTTGGCGCCAATTGCGCCAATCCACACCATATCCCGGATCAGACAAAGCTAAAAAAGGGCGACTGCATCCTGATGGACTTTGGCTGCAAAGTAGGCGGCTATTGCGCCGACATCAGCCGCAGCTGCCATTTGGGGCAACCAAAACAAAGTTATATCGACTGCTACCGGGCCGTAAAAAATGCGTTGGAGGCTGCCAAAGCGGTGATTCGTCCCGGCGTTTTGCCGCAGGAGATCGACGAGGCAGCTCGGAACGTACTGCAAAATGCAGGTATTGTCGACCGCTTTATCCACAGTATCGGACACGGTTTGGGATTGGATGTACACGAGGCTCCGGCCTTGCCCAAAAACGGGCAAACGCCGCTGGAAGCCGGGATGGCTTTTACCATAGAGCCGGGCGTTTATTTCCCCGGAGAGTTTGGCATTCGCATCGAAGACGCCGTCATTATCCATGAAGATGGGCATGTCAGCGACCTGCATATTCTCGACAAAACCCTAACGATCCTTCCCATATAAAATAAAATCACCTTGCCATTTTTAAGCTGGTAGGCTGGAAAAAGCCGATAAATTTTTTAGTCCGACGTTTTAAAACGTCGGACTTTCTTTGTTTATATCTACAAAGTTTTTCCATCTTTCTTTTGCCTTAGCCTGTAAAAGAGATCTGGTTGAGGGTGTTAAAGAAAAACGGTTGCTTTTTGACAATACTCAATTCTGGTTATTCTGGTTATATAGAAGGCGCTGATATATCAGCGCCTTCTGTTTTTTGGACACCGGATACGCTTTACTGCACCAATGAATAATCCGGGGCCATCGTTTCTTCCAACATTACATGCCCACCCAAACTAGCTACTTTCTGACCTTCCACTAAAATGGTTACTTCGTTTACACTGGAAAACTGCGTTAAGGTATCGACAATGGAGTAAACGGTCAACTCTTCGTTTTGCAACCCGCCAACCGAACTATCTACCAACTCGGAGCTAAAATCAATGATACAGACCCCGTCCCGGATATTGATGTCCTGTAAAACCGTTTCGGAAGGAATGGTGGGCAATAAGTTGGAGTCAGATGGCCCGGAAATCAATTGATTGATGGTTTCTCTGGCCAACCCTTCTTTTTTGGGAATCGACCTCTTTTCTATAGTAAGGCCTTTGCCGTCTGCGGAGGCAAAATATAAACTGACTGTGATGCTATTTTCAGCCGTTAATGCCGTGCCAGACGTTTGAGACGTATCCGTTTGTGCATTATTATCTGTATTGTTCTGGGCGTTGTCGGATGAATTATCCGTCGTTGTCTCTTGTTGCGTAGCATTATCTTCCGTGTTATTGTCGGAACCGTTTTTCCACTCCTGCAATTGATCGATCCAACCGCAACCGCTCATCATAATACATAAGCTGATTGCCATTAATATGATTAAAAACCATTTGATTCCCGATCCGGCTTTTTTTTGCGTCATCTTCCTCTCCTCCGTTTGATTCTAACTGATTTGTTTAATCATTTTTATGATTCAAAATCATGATTTAGTACAAGAAGATCGGCAGAACCATAAAAAAAGGCGGAGTAATTCTCCGCCTTTTTTTACAAAACTACAATTTGGGATTCGAGGGCAAATGGTTCTCCCAACATATGATTTTTAACAAATGACATACTTCTATTCGCTTAAACAACCGTATTATTTTACCCGATAAGATGCCGATGCAGCCAAACGCCCCAACACCCGCATGGGAATAATCCGTGATAGCGTTGAGGTAAATTTGCCAAACTTGCGGTAAAACAGGTTAAAGATAAGGTATGGTTTCCGCTGCACCTTATGCTTGGGCATACGGCGGATGATGTTGCCAAAAGAATAAAACTGTTTGTACATCCACAGATAGCCTTGATACAATTCTTCTGCCGTCATATTTTTCGGTTCAAAGACCACGTGCGCTGTATTGTAGTGCGTCAGGTCGTGATCAAGAATGCGTCCGGACTCCTCCATCCGGCGGTACAACGTCGTACCGGGGTAAGGAGTAAGGATATGGGAAGTCAGTGTTTCGATCCGGTTTTTTACCAGCCAGTCAAGCGTTTTGGCAAAAACTTCCGGACCGTCGCCGTCAAGACCAAACACCATACTGGCATTGACCATAATGCCCCGACTGTGAATAGCTTCAACAAGCTGTTTATATTTTTCAAATTGATTATTCTTATTCACGCCGCGCAAAGCTGTGTTATTGATAGACTCAAACCCTATAAACAGGCTCTGGCAGCCTGTCTGGGCCATCAGATCAAGAAGATCGGGATAGTCGAGTATCTTTGTTGTCACAGCGGCGCTCCACTTTAAATGGAAACCCCGTATTTCGCCAAGCAACTCATGGGTATGGGCCGGCACCCCGATAAAGTTATCATCAATGAACAGCACGTGGCGTGTCCCCAGCCCTTTGATGTCTGAAAGCACATCTGCTACTGGACGCTGTACGTAAAACCTATTTTGGCAGCTGTTGTAACAAAAGTCGCAGCGGTTGGGACAGCCGCGGCTCGTAGTAATCACATTGGTGTAAAGATATTTATTTTTGTCGATATTGTCATACCTCGGAGAGGCGATCTCGTCACCGCGAAAGTTCTCCATATCATGGTACATCTTTTTTAGTTTATGATTGGAAGCATCCTCAAGGATGTGTGCCCATACCCTTTCCGCAGCGCCGACACAAATTGCGTCAAAATGAGGCAGGCAATCTTCGGGGCAACAGGTAACGTGAATTCCTCCAGCCACAATAGCAACGCCCCGTTTACGGAACTTCTCCGCGACACGGCAGGCACGCGGCATTACATCCAGCGTAATCGTAATGCCTACCAGATCGACCTCACAGTCGTAGTCTATCTCCTCTATATTTTCGTTGACCAGAACCACCTCATGCCCTTTTGAGGTCAGCCGCATCAAAGTCAACAGCGCAAGTGATGGCGCCATACGCGTTTTCAGATCGGTATCCATAGGCCGTTTGTTCATCTTTGGCTGAATCAGCATAATCTTCATGCCGCTATCTCCATCGACACAAAAGCACATACACAAGATCGGACAGTATCACCGTACTCCAGTGGATCACAACAAACAACGTAAACTTTTCGATAATGCCATTCGGATCGCTTAAAATCATCAGATAGAAGACAGCAATGGCTATCAACGTAAGCACAGCAGCCACGGCAAGACATCGAATTAAGAGCGAGGTGTGATACTCATCATAAGGATGACGGCGCAAGAGCAGTAAAACGACAACCAGCACGGTAAGGGCAATCATCACATAAGCGATATAGACGTGATGCCCGGCTGCAAGAAAACTGCCCCACCCGTTCCAAAAAAAATCTCCCCTTAGGCTAACACCGCCATAATAAAGCAAGCTTTCAAACTCCATGTGTCCAGAAGTTACGATAAAAATCAGCCCATAGAAGATTGTAAACAAGCTAATACACACCGCATTGATTGCGGGATGGCTGAGAATATGTTTCATCTTCTGTCCTCCTCCTTGAAGAAAAATAAAGTATCAATCGATACCCCGAAGAAACGAGCCAGATCATACGCAAGCCATATGGATGGATCAAACTTGCCTGTTTCGATGGCGTTGATAGCCTGCCGAGAAACGACTACAAGCTCTCCTAGTTGCTTTTGCGTGAGGCCGAGTTGCTCACGAAACTTTCTGACATTGTTTTGCATGGGATCACCTCCACGAAAGTGTAAGGTTTACTTTACTCACACAGTATAACAAAAGAGTCCCCTCCATGTCAAGTAAACATGACACAACGGGGCTCTTTTTCTTGTGCCAAATTGTACCAACAAAAAAAAGGGCGGATAAATTCTCCGCCCTTTTTTTGATTTAAATTTTAATAGGGTTTAGACAATCTCGTCGGGTGCCAGTGTTTTGATCCCGTTTTGCTCTAAGATATCATTCACGGCATCCATTTTATCCACGCGGATGACGTTTAAGGCATGGCCGCTTTGCGCTGTGCAAAAGGCGTAAATATATTCAATATTAATGCTGCCTTTTTCCAAAACTTCCAACACTTCGTTCAGCGCTCCCGGTTCGTCGGTTGTATCAACGCCGATTACTTCCGTTATTTTTAAAGTAAACCCGGCATTCTTTAAGATTTCATAGGCCCGGGACGTATCGTTCACAATCATTCTCAAGATACCAAAATCTGTGGTATCGGCGACGGATAAGGCTCTTAAATTAATTTTGTTTTCTGCCAACAACCTGGTTACGGCCAAAAGACGGCCTTTTTTATTTTCCAAAAAGACTGAGATTTGTTTGATTGCCATGAATCAACCCCTCCTTCTCTTCTTTCAAATGAGATTCTGTTTTAATTTATGATTCTCCTGCTTGATATCGTTATCCGTTCAGCTTTCTTTTATCCGTGACTCTTTTGGCTTTGCCTTCGCTTCTTTCTAAAGCATGCGGCTCGACCAACGTGACCTTTGAGTTGATTCCCAATGTCTGGTCGATGGCTTTGCGCAGGCGGTTGCCCAAAATTTCCATACCGCCAATCTGGTCGGAGAAAAGATCTTCGGAAACTTCCACCTGTACTTCCAGAATATCTAGGTTGTCCACCCGATCCACGATCAGATGATAATGCGGCGAGGTAGCGCCCATATCCAACAAAACGCTTTCCACCTGCGACGGGAAAACATTGACGCCACGGATGATCAACATATCGTCGCTGCGTCCAAGCACCCGGCGCATGCGGGTATGCGTGCGCCCGCATGCGCATTTTTCTCGAGTGATGCTGGAAAGGTCGCGGGTACGGTAGCGGATGGTCGGTAAACCCTCTTTGGTCAGGCAGGTAAACACCAGTTCTCCTGTTGCGCCTTCCGGCAAGACTTTGCCCGTTTCCGGGTCGATGACTTCCACCAGAAAGTGGTCTTCAAAAATATGTAAGCCATTTTTGGCCGGACAGTCAATGGAGACGCCGGGACCCATCACTTCGGACAAGCCATAAATATCATGCGCCGAAATGCCCAAGCGGGACTCGATCTCTTTGCGCATCGGTTCCGTCCAGGGTTCCGCGCCGAAGACGCCGACTCTCAGTTTAAGATCCTCCAAGGCGATGCCCTGCTCTTCTATCGCTTCCGCCAGATACAAGGCGTAAGACGGCGTGCAGCATAAAACTGTGGAGCCAAAATCCTTCATCAACATCACCTGCCGGGGGGTATTGCCGCCCGAAGTGGGGATGACGGACGCTCCAATATATTCGGCGCCATAATGCAGGCCTAAGCCGCCGGTAAAAAGTCCATAACCGTAAGAAACCTGAATTACATCCTGCTTGCCGGCACCAACGCAAGTGAGGCACCGGGCCACGCATTCTGACCAAACTTGCAGGTCGTTCCTCGTATACCCGACAACAGTGGGTTTACCAGTCGTGCCGCTGGAAGCGTGAATGCGGACGATCTCGGAAAGGGGAACAGCAAACCGTCCGTAGGGGTAACTGTCGCGCAGATCTTGCTTTGTCATAAAGGGCACATGTTGCAGGTCGTCCAGGCAGCGGATGTCTTGCGGCGTGATGCCTTTTTCCTGCATACCGTCGCGGAACAGAGGTACGTTATGGTACGCGTGTTGAATCATTTTTTGTAGCCTGTCCAATTGCAGTTCGTTGAGTTCCCCCCGTTCCATGCATTCAATTCTTTTATTCCAATACATAACATTGTTCCCCCTATTGTATTCTTATGGCAATCGCCTTTGTCTACTTTTGATTTTTATATTTTACCATAATAAAACGGCAACATCAATAATCAAGGGCATACGTATATTTTTTGGACAGTCTGGATATACCTTTTGTATCAGGTCAATAAAAAAGGAGCGTTCATTGATGAAATCAAGAAACTTAGAGGTATACATCGACCATGCTCAGGCTATTTTACACAGATACAAAAAAGCGAACATAAATGGTCAATACGATTTTAAAATTAAAAAAATTGGGCAGGATATTAAACAGGCTCAAAGACAATTAAAAATCTTACAAAAAAGACATGCATAAAATAGTCTCTTCAGGAAAAAATAGCAATGCGGTTTCATAAGCCGTAAATATAACTCATCCGATGATGTAATATTTAAAGGAGGAAACCAAATGCCCAATTCAAGTAAAAATTGCAGCAATTCTACGAACAACCAGAACAAAACTACCAATGCCAAAGACATGAATGATTGCAGTCAAGTGTTAAAAGGAACAGGCTCATCGACTTCTACAAAAACTTCAAGCGAAGCAAAAGCGAGTGAAAAGACAAGCCAAAAAGCAAACCAGAGTATGAACAAAACCCAGTAATCTAAAAAAAGACTTTTGAGAAAGGCGATGCTTTGTAAGCATCGCCTTTCTCATGTATTCAAGTAAAATCTTATTAAGCTGTGATGGCTTTGCTTTTGGCCTCTGCGGCACAGCGTTTGCGCCATACTTTTAGTTGTGCGCCATATTTATTGTCCGGATTGTTTTGGAAGTTAAAAATAGGTACATTATAGGCAATCATGGCTTTTAACATCGCATCCCGTTTTGATTCTTCCACTTTTAAAAATGCAAATTTTAGGTTATTTTGCATCCACTCGGTCAGCTTTTCTTCACTTTGGTCGTCAAACATATAATTGTCATACCGATCTACATCAATGGGGTCTTGGGAACGAGGTACAGGGGTTAGGCCCAACTCCGATTGCAACAGTGCGCCCAGAGAACGCCTTAAGGTAGAGGTTCCGGTGTTTCCGCTCTGGAAATGACGGGAGCTGTTCACTTTAGACAAGCCAACATAAACAACCTGGGGCGACGTACCGCTCTTTAAATAGGGCGCGCCATCATCGCTTTTTCCCGTAAAAGCGATCAAATAAATCCCCTCTTGAGAATCCAACTGCGCCAAGTCCGCACCTTCCAACGCTTGTAAGCGGTCAAGCATTTCACCGGTTGCGTCCTGGCAAAACTTCCATGTGATGAGTTCCTCTTTCATATTTCATTCCCTCCATTCTTTTGATGGTTGGACAAAATTAGGCAACTATTTTTGATAAACCTCCGGATTCAATATGGCAACATACGGCAAATGGCGGTAATATCCGTTATAATCCAAACCATAGCCGACAACAAAATCGTCGGGGATTTCATAGCCGCAAAAATCGATATCCACCGGAATCATACGCCTAGATGGTTTATTTAAAAAAGCACATAAATTTAACGATTTTGGATTACGTGCCCATAAAATATCCTTGAGACAGTTCCAAGTCAATCCCGTATCGATAATGTCTTCCACAACCAAAACATGTTTGCCTTCGATTAATTCGGATATGTCTTTTAAAATTCGCACGGTACCGGAAGAGCTGGCTTCGTTACCATAACTGCTGATTGCCATGAAATCAATAGAGAGCGGCATATCGATATGGCGGATTAAATCGCTTAAAAAGACTACTGCGCCGCGTAGAATTCCGATGACAACGATTTCTTTAGCTGGGATCGAAAGGTAATAGTCCGTAATTTGTTTTCCCAAAGCAGATACTTTTGTCTGGATCTCTTCTTCTGATAAAATCACACCAATAATATCTTTTTCTAGGTTTTGATTCACAAAAATTCCTCCCGTAACCGGATATTATTTTATTCTTGATCATTAGTCAAAACCCTGCTTTTTTAGGAAATGCTTATCATAAAAATTTATGGACTTTCATAAATATATGGTAAAGCAATTTTGATTGGATGAAGGAGAATGACCATGATCAAAAATACTAAAAAGAGTACCCAAATAAAAAATAATAAAAAACAGGAAAAAAGCGCCTCTCCTCCACCAAACCGAAGACGACTTTTGGTAATCATCCTATTTTTACTTTTTGCTATCATGGCTGGCACCTGGTTATGGCAACAAAATTATGCGACCACCTTTGATCCCAATGAGCAGTTAACGAAAGGAATGGAAAACACTTTCCATTCCGAAAGCTATGCCTTCAAAAGCCATTCCACTCTTTATTTGGATAACACGGCTAATAACGCGCAACAAACTCGGGAGGAACGGGTCTTTGCTGTAATCGAAGGCGAGAAGAACGGAAGTAACCGCCATATCTCCGGCAGTGTTTTGGGTACGGATATCGAAATGTATTTGGTTGACGGTACGCTCCACCGGCGTGACAGCATTGACGGTACTTGGCATTCCGTTCCCATGGCAAACATCGCCCAGGGAGCCATGTTGACCAACGAAATGGATCCGCAATACAACTTTCATTTTAGTGAAATCGGTGGGGTAGAATACGTGGGTCGAGAAAATATAAACGGACAAAAACTGGATAAATTTGTTTTTAAGCCCATCCTTGAAGACAAATGGATCGTAAAGTATTTTGGGGATATCACCTTTACTATTTGGCTTACCACAGGCCGTAATCCCTACATGGTTCAGTCCATAATCAGCGCCGTTTCTAAAGAAAACACCGCCGCAACACTCGTAATCGAGAATTACTTTTCCAATTTTAACCAAGTAGATCCGATACAAGCACCTGTTATGCAATAATTAACCACTTAAAAACTTGACTAAAACATTTTTATCATTACTATTTGCGGTATCGGTTCACTCTATGCCGTTTTTGATAAGGGGGGATTTTCCCCCTTATTTTTTTTACTTGCTCTTGGTTTGCGCTTGTTAGGATGATATAATATATTTAACTCATTGTCGGGTATACCTAAAAAGGTTTTTATGGTCTGCCCTATACGGAACTGCCGGAACAGAACCGCTTGCCTAATCAACAAAACCAAACTGCTGTTGTTCGGCTAAAAACACGCTTGTTTGATTTGCAGCTAACTACTTATTTAGAATCATAGGAGGGAAAAACATGAAAAAATATGCCCTGCTTCTTCTTTTATCCGCCATTTTTATTTTTGCTTTTAGTACCCAGGCTTTTGCCGTTACAAGCAAAATCAGTTTTACGCAAAATGCCGTAGAAAACGGTACCATAAATATTTCCAATTATACTTTGGACAAACGCGCAACCGTCACTTACGGTAAAAATTCCAACGGCAGTCTGATCAAAGATTCCTCTGGAGATGTGATTTTGAACCCCGATATCAACACAGACGAAGGACAATACGAAGTCTCTTTTTTATGCTACAGCAATCTAAAACAAATTGATTTTGAATACGGCCTTTTGGAATACCTGATCAAAGCCAACAAAACAATCAAAATCTCTTTTCAAAACGGTATGGTAATTTCTTTCTCCCCGCAAGCCCTGACAACAAAAGAATACAAAGCCGCCAAGGCGGAAGGCATCCGCCCTACCATGCGGCTTCTGTTCAACATACTGAATGCCGCTGACAGACAAAGTTTTACCTCCGAACAGAAGCAGGTATTACAGGATAACGGAATTTACCCTTATCCGGGTGTAGACACTTATTTTAAAAGTTCGCAGATGAACCCCACGGGGCTTTATGCAGAAAGCAGCACGGCGTTTGAAGTCAAACTGAGCACTGTGATTTATGGCAAAGAAAAAACCACTTGTGCATCTTTTGCTGCTCCCGTTACCGTAACGGCTCCTTATGATGCCGCCGCCATCGATAAGCAATTGCTATCCGCCTTAAAAATCAACGGCTCGACTTTCTCATTCTATACGTATGAAAATAGCTGGAAGAAAGTTGCAAGCACCGTAAACACTTCAAACGAAACGGTCGCCGTAAGCAGCGAAAGCGTAGGTATATACATGGCGATTTATCAGTCGTCTTCCCAAAGTTCAACCCCAACAACGACAACGCCAACTTCTAAGACCGGCTTTGTCGACCTTGCCGGTAACTGGAGCGAATCCGATATCACTTATCTGCAAAATAAAAATGTTATCCGTAACGAAGGGTCCTACTTCTATCCCAACCGCGCCATCACACGTGCCGAGTACGCCGTCTATCTGACCCGGGTACTTTCCTTAGCGGAAAAGAGCACAGCTGCCGGACAGTTTTCCGACTTAAATCCGGCTAAATATTATTATCAGGATGTGATTACAGCCGCAAGCTATGGCTTGGTCCGTGGAGTCGGGGACGGCAAGTTTGCGCCTGACGCCTCCATCACGCGTCAGGAAATGGCGGCCATGATTACCAACGCGCTGGAATACCGCGGCCACTCTACAACGATTGACGGCACGGAAATCAACACCTATGGCGACAATGCAAAAATAGGCTCTTGGGCCAAAGCATCCTGCGGCATCGTAACCAAACTGGGTTTGATGAACGGCAAAGTCGGCGGGCTCTTTGCCCCGGCCGCCACCACAAGCCGCGCGGAGGCTGCCGTGATTCTTGCCAGACTGCACCGCTATTTATATAATTAAACCTTTAAAATATACCAAAAAAAAAGAAGGTGTTTTACCACCTTCTTTTTTTAATTTACGATTAGTCCTGCAGACTCCTGGTGCGATCCGTTTCTTTTTTTTGTTCCAGGTATTTCAACCTGGTTGCCTCGCCGCCGCGCAAATGTCGTTCTGCTTTGTTGTTATCCAGTATATCTCTGACTCTTTGAGCGATCATTTCGTTAATAAAAGGCAGGCGCTCGGTAATATCTTTATGTACCGTACTTTTGCTCACGCCAAAAATACTGGCCGTCTGCCGTACTGTAGCCTCGGATTCTATAATATAATTGCTGATTTCCAAGACCCTCTTTTCTATGTAATCCTGCATGACTTTGCCTCCCCATACTCATCTCTTAATAAGATATATATGGGGAAACAAAATCAATTAGACCAATCCCTGCCAGATTTTTTCGTGATGACAAAATGATCTTTATTAATAGTTTGGCAAGCTCACGCCGCTTGTTTTAAATTCAGTACACTCAAATTCATAACTTCCCTTGATATTGTTGTCGCTTACCGCCATAAAGAACTTTAAGCAAGCACCTGTTTCTTTATCAATATAATAGTCATATCTCGCCGAAGTGTCTAAATAGGCACCCTCATATGTGTATTGTTCGCAGCTTCTGCCGGCAACCGTAGCATCTCCGCTTTTGTGAAGCGCATCGTCATATTCCGCGTAAGCGCCCATATAACCAAGGAAAGGCAGAGTTGCGGCCTGCACCTCTTCCTCTGTTGCTACCATACCTTCAATTTTGGTTAAATTACCGTTTGGATCTCCGACATACATATCGTATTTTTCCCCATTTTTAATATACAAAATGGTACTTTCTTCTCCCATCTTGATATAATATCCGTCACCCGCTCTTGCACAGGTAATGGTTTGGACAAGCGTGTCCTCCCCTTCTGTGTAGTAGGTAAAGCGATAGGTAATGGAATAATCACCCTGCAGATGGTCGGCAAGATAGGTGTCGCTGTAATCAAATGTCCCGTCTGTGTTCTCCGGAGTTGTCGCATCCCGGTTGTTCTCAACTGCCGTCTGATCAGTATTGTCCGTTGCCGCCTCCTGGGTATCGGAGCCACAGGCCGTAAGGACTAACATCATCATGATTACCATTACTAAAATCAATATTTTCTTCATTTTTTGTCCCCCTTTATTTTTCTTCTAGAATCATCGAAATTGTAACTACCTCATTCAGTTATGACAATTCAATCTGTCCCAACATATTTTTTACCCATGTATAATGCATATCTATTCGGATATTATAATATTTCTTTCTTTTTTATAAATTCCTGCAAAGATTTTTGAGGAACTCGTGTTTGACATGATTTTCTATGTTTTACATCTTAACAATTATCACTGGCTAGTTCATTTTTAAGGCATTCATAAAAGAATGGCTTGTTCCAAAAAGGAACAAGCCATTCTTTTATATTATTTTAATGATACGCTATCATCCGGCTCATAACATTGGGATGATGGTAATATACAGAGCTGTCAGGATTGCACTGGTCAATACGCCGCAAACAGTTGCGCCCATCGCATACGAAATAATGAAGCTGCTTTTATTTTCACGAGTTACCTCATGCTGAGCAATTTTTGCCGTTGTAGGCATACACGAGACCCCTGCAATACCAATAACCGGATTGAAGTTCTTGCCATTGATCCAGTATACCAAATACCCACCAAAAATTCCTCCGATCCCGGAAATAAGCAATGCTATGATACCGAGAATTAAAATTGTGGCAACTCTGGGATCCAAGATGGTGCCGGCCTCACACAGAACGCCGAGCAAAAGGCCTAAGAAAAAGGTTGCTGCATATAAGAAGGTGGTTTCGATCATCTTAATATACGGTGTAATGCCGGATTCGCGGATTGCAACACCGATGAAAAAGCTCATAATCAATGGCGCCGCCATAGGCAATAAAATGCAAAGAAGCGTGTTGGCGACTACGGCAAAAACCAGCTTTTCTCTTGACGTAATATTATGAATCTTGGTTTGCTCAACTTTTTTTCCACGCAAATGCTTGGGAACAAGTAATCGGACTAGATACGGATAGCCGGCGTAAGTCAAACTCAAATACAAGTACGCGATAACCGTAATCGGTACGAACAACTCCGGCGCGAGTATCAAAGAGGAGAATAAAACCATAGGACCATCCGCCGTACCAACAATCGCCGCTGCGGCCGCTGCGGCCGGCTCCAGACCCATCAATCTTGCAATTGGATAGGTTAGAATGGTTCCCGCTTCGGCACAAATAGCAATCAACATGCTGGTGAATGGATAGGCCAATAAAAACCCGACGTCTGTGATTACGCCAATGCCCATAAAAACAATACAAGCAATCAGATTGTTACTGAAAGTAAACGTATAAATTGGTTGCAGAAAATCGATCTGCAAAACGCTCATAAGACCCGTAACATCTGTCATCATCGGATCAATGAATAATGTCCCGACATTTGTAGCAGAAAAGAACAGTACTCCGGCATTAACCGCGGACATACCAATCCCCATCGGAACCATAATCAAAGGTTCCAGCGTTCTTTTTGCGCCTAAATATACCAAAAAAATACCTACGAATATTAAAATTAAACGAAAAATTGCAATTTTAGGTTCAACCGCAAAAAATGTGGAGAATCCTTGGAACAGAGTCCCCATATCAAGCATAGTCAATTTCATCCACCCGGCTTTCTAATAGTTTTTTAAGCTTAAATGTATATTATTGCTTCTTATCCAGTTTACGAATCGCAAAAAGCATAAATTTGATTAATACTGCAATTCCGAAAGAAAGTATAGCTCCATAAAATATTAATTGGATTGGCACGTATAACAAATCGGACATAACAATTCTCCATTCCTAGTAAATTTTTACTTTGTCACACTATTATGAATTATAGATTTAAATTTCATTCTTAATAGTTCTTATAAAAATTATTGCAATAACAACCAAAACGGCCAGCATTACGACGTATTGCATTGATTAACCCCCTCTGAATTTCATTAAATATTTAAAATTTAAAAATCAAAACAAATAAATGCAGATAAGTAGATTAACCTTTAAAAACAGGTTGATTATAAGTTGAAATATGGTATAATTCAAATATATTTTTTAAATAGGCATTATAAAAAATATTTATATCTCGCAGCTTATCGCTTTTTGATGAGGAGGTGTTTTTTTGATCGAATTGAATTATTTGAGAGCCTTTAATACAGTTGCCCAATTTCAAAGTTTTACCAAAGCTTCAAAACAACTACACATCAGTCAACCGGCGCTTTCCATTCAGATTAAAAAATTAGAGGCAACTTTGGGGCTAAATTTGTTCTACAAAAGCCACAATATGATTTTTTTGACGGAAAGCGGCCTCTTATTGTATGAGTATACTCAAAAGATTTTTGCCCTTGTGGATGAAGTAGATATTAAACTTTCCAAAAACAGAGTGGGCAACAGCAAAATACTCAACATCGGAGGCAACCATACTTCGGGTACTTATATTTTGCCCGAAATCATCGCCCAATATAAAACAATGTACCCATCCGTAAATATTAATTTACATGTTACCAATAACACGGAGCTTTCTCAGTTGATCGAAGCCGGTACGCTGGATTTTACCATCAACGGCGGCAGTATTCCTTACAGCCAAAATATATCCGCAGAAAAAATTCTGGAAGACGAACTGGTATTAGTCGCTTCTCCCCACAATGCCATTTGCTCAAAAAAATATTTAAGCGTTGAAGATGTCAAAAAATTGTGCTTTATCGTCCACCAGATCGATTCACAGCTTTATGTCTATTACCACTACTTCATTGATGAACTAGAAATACCGGAAAAAATCGGCATGAACCTTGCTTATATCGATGCCATCAAACAAACGGTCTGCGCCAATCTGGGGGTGACTTTGTTACCCTTGACAACCGTCTCTCATGAACTGGCTGCCGGACAACTGCAACGATTACGGATAAAAAATAGAAGCTGGTCTTACCCATATTACCTAGTATATCCAAAAAATCGACCTCTGTCTACCACAGCACAGAATTTCATTACTTTAATCAAGAACTCCTCTCTTACTCATAAACCGGAGGTATAAAGTTAAAACCACCTTAGAAAGGTGGTTTTTTACTGCACTTTTGTTGTCAGATCTAAAAACTCGCCGGATATTGTTCGTGTAGCCAAGTTTTGTAAATAATCATAAGAAAATTGATTATCATAGGCTAAAATACCGTGGGCTTTGGACATCTGGCGCGTATATAGGTTCCACGGCACCACATGAACATTGCCGGAGGAAGCCCCGTATTGCGTCACCAAAGGAATAAACCGTACCTGTTCGATGCTGACTTCTTTGGTCTCAGCATTAATTTTTAGTTCGGCCGTCACCATACCTCCCAGCATTGTAGCAGCTTTTTGCTGCGATGAAACAAAATTGCCCAATGAATAGATCACCAATGTTTGCCCGCCGTCTCCGGAAGGGATAAATTCCACCGGTTGAATCACATGAGGGTGGGTTCCGACCACAATGTCGACACCCAATCCGGCTAAGAACTGAGCCAAATCCTTTTGTTCTTGCGTCGGCTCTGTTTGATACTCAGCACCCCAATGCATGCTGACGATCACGATGTCGGCATCCTTTTTAGCTCGAAGAACATCTTCTTTGATCTTGTCCCTGTCAATATAGGCTACGCTCATAGAGCTATTTGACGGCAAAAACAAACCATTGCTGCCATAAGTATACGCTAAAAAAGCAATTTTGACCCCATCGATTTCCAGCATGGGAATATGGGAAGCGGCTTCTTCGTTCAGATACGCGCCAGCAACAGCCACATCGTTTTTCTCCTGCCAATATTCCAGCGTATTGACCATACCCTCTTCCCCTTTATCGAGGATATGGTTGTTAGCATGGCTGATCAGGTTAAACCCGATGGAGGTCAAATAATCGCCCACTTCCTGCGGGGAATTGAAACGGGGATAGGAAGACAGACCCAGTTGTGTCCCTCCCAAGGGCGTTTCTTGATTAACAAAAGCCAAATCAGCTTGCATGGAATAAGGAATTATATCCTTGTAAACACGGGAAAAATCAAACCCGCCGTCCGCTGTTTGGGCGCTGCGATAAACGGAACCGTGCAACAAATTATCGCCTACCGCCATAAAATGCAAAGTCGTCGGGATCGATTGCGCTGTAAATACAATTTGCCCAGCGTCTTCTTTCCCGTTGTTTAAGGCGCCAAACTCTAGCCTCGAGCAGGAAGTCAAACAGAATGCCAGCGCGATTAAAACCAAACCAGCCGCGTATTTTGCTTTTAGATTGCTTTTCATCTTTTATTCCTTATAGAAAGTTATTGGCTTAATACAAACCATAAATGATTTTTGCTGCCTCGGCCCTTGTTACATTCTTTTTGGGTTGGATGCTCCCATCGGCATACCCTCCGACAATGTTCAAAGCAACCAATTGGTCCACATAGGATTTGGCCCATGGCGGAATCTGGTCCGAATCGGTAAAGGAAGTTGCCGCCACCTCTTCGGGTTGGATCAACGTGCGCCCGATCACGGTCATGACCTCACAACGGACGATTTGGTTTCTGGGGTAGAAGTACACTTGACCGCCGTCTGCGGAGCCTTGCATAATGCCGTTCGTATAGACCGCTCCTACCGCGCCCAAGGCCCAGGAGGGAATGTCAGCCAAATCAGCGAAGGGCAACGCCACTGTTTGAGTGGTGTCAATCCCCAGGTAACGCGCCATAATGACAGCAAACTCTGCTCGCGTCAGATTGCGGTTGGGGTAGAAATAAGCTTCGCCGTCGCTTGTCGTTTCCCCTTTGACAACGCCTTTGGCCGCCACATATTCGATGGCGTCTTTGGCCCAATGATTTTCGAGATCGCAAAAGGCAGGTGCTTTGCCCAATGCCGAAGTAACGCTAACCGGAATAGTCTTCTTATAACTCCCATAAGAAACAACGATTGTACCCTGGGCGGCGTATTTGCCGGCAGTAAATACCCCGTCAGCACTTATTGTACCAGGACTATCCGTGACAGACCAGGATAAAGCGGAATCCTGGCTGGCCAATTGCATGTTTTGGCAAGAGACGTTTACATTTAAATCCACGCTTTGACCGGCTGTAAGGGTTAGCGTCGTAACGGCTGCTCCCGTATCCGCCCGCTTTGTGACCATGCCAGTGATAGCATCAAAAATGTAGATGGTTTGACTGCCGGAAAGGTTGCCGGCTTTGGCCGTTATCTCGGTACTGCCTGCAGTTTTCCCAGCTGTAAAGAGATCGCCCGTGATGGTGCCTGAATCACCGGATACAGAATACGTGAGCCCCTCCGGCACGTCAGTAGCGTGATAATATGCGTCTGTGGCTTTGGTTTGCAACCCAATGGAAGACCCGGCCAAGACATATTTATTTTCGGGGTAAATATGTAAATGTTTGGCGGTAGATGCACCCCCGGTTTCATTATTAACCAATAAGATATAGTTGGCCAAGGAACGCGGCTTTCCGTCCGACGGCATATTGACCACTTGGGCACTGTCATTTCCGGGGAACTGAACCGCCATCACAGAAGAACCTCCGCCATCCAAACTCATGGCTTGAATACAACCCAGTTCCTGCATCTGATTTGCCAGTTCAGCCGGTGTAAGCCCGACGCTGACCGTGCTTGCTCCTTTGTCGATTTCAAAAAAAACAACCGTACCGTCATCTTTTATGCCTACGGCGCTTCTGGCGCGACTTCCCGAGGGGATGCTGGAATCGATCTGCAAACTGCCATTAGAGATTAATGATTTGCCTCCGACAGCGTAAACGACATCATCCCATCGGCTATCGGAAGTACTGAGCGTCAACAATACCTGTTCCCCTTCCTGAAAAGAAGGAAGGCTACTGATCAGACCCGTATCGGCCAAAGTCAAAACCATCTCGTTCTCGGCAATCGGCGTGGAAACGGCAACTGGGCTGACGGAGACTACCTCTAAAACCAGGCTGCAGTTTGCTGTTACGGGAACGTTGCTTTGGCGCTTTAAAACCACGTTGAGCCCGGCCGTCTTGATCCTGGTTTCTTTGCTAAAATTGGTATCCAAAAGACCGACCATCTGACTGGAACGCATTTTATTAAAACAATTGATATTGACGCTACCGGAATAACCGGAAAGCGTCATCGTGGTAACGGGTTTGCCCATCACGGCGCTGCCGTCTTCTTTAAAGCCAACAGCCCAATACCCGACATTGGAAGAGATAAACACCCCGTCGCGGATTACAAGGCCGATGGGGACCCCTGTACTGGAATCAAAATAGTCGCCGTTAATAGCCGCGATCACTTCTTTGCCGTATTGTTCGACCAGGGTCGTTGTCGCGCTGATGGTAGACGTGCCGTAAAGCTTGCTGCCAAACTCCATGATCGGGCTCACGTCATCTCCCGGTTGATATTCCAAATAATGGTATTGTTGCAAATTGCCGTTTATCATACCGTCGAGGGCATAATACTGGGTATCCTTGCCGATCGTATAATTTGTCGAATAAGAAGAAAGTGCCCAAGCCGGAAGAGCACTAAACAACAAAATCGGAATTGCCAAAACAAAAGCCAGCAATACTTCCCTTCTGATCCGTTTCATTAAGCCATGCAAAGCTGTCATTTTAGAACCTCCGATAGTAGTATTTTATTTATGTACATAGTATTTAGACAGATAAAAGACAAAAAAAGTTGCATCAATTAACAAACTATTTTTTCTATGATTACGTAATTATTGTACCATAAATCAATTGCGGATAAGTAAAATAAAAAAACTTTAAATAATAGGCCGTATAATATATAATTGTCTGTAACTGTTTTATGTGCCCTATCTACAAGAACGGATTGCAAAGCGCCTGATCACAAGAATCACTTTATTGGGGGATTGAAATGAACTGGAAAGAGATTTATCAAGAAAAGCTAATGTCGGCGGAAGAAGCCATCCGGCTGATCCATGACGGTAACCGCATCTCATTTGCCAACGGTATGGGGGAAGCCCCGGCCATCGTCGATGCACTGGAAGCAGATTATCAAAAGTTTCACGATGTAGAGATCGTCTTTATGCAGGGGATCGGAGAGTGCCATTATCTGGACGAAAAAATGCAGGGGCATTTCATTCATAATTCTCTTTTTGTCGGCCCCGGCACCAGAAGCGCCGTCGAGGCAGCCCGTGCCGAATATACGCCCTGTTATTTTTCAAAAATACCCTCCCTGTTTTATGATAACATATTACCGCTCGATGTCGCTGTTATCTGCGTTAGCCCCCCTGACAAACACGGCTTTTGCAGTTTTGGCGTTTCTGTCGACTACAACGTGGCGGCTATCCGCTGTGCAAAACGGGTAATCGCGCAAGTCAATGATCAAATGCCGCGCACGCATGGCGAATGTTTTGTCCACGTCTCGCAAATGGACGCCATCGTAGAGCAAAATCAACCGATCCGCACCATCCCGAAACCCCTTTTAACGGATATCGAAAAAGCTATCGGTAAAAACTGCGCCTCTCTGATCAATGACGGAGACACATTGCAATTGGGAATCGGCCTTTTACCCGATGCTGTCCTGCTCTTTTTAAAAAACAAAAACGACCTCGGCATCCATACGGAAATGTTTTCCGACGGCGTTGTAGATTTGTTCGAGGAAGGGGTCATTACCAATAAAAGGAAAAACTTTAACACGGATAAAATGGTCGCGAGCTTTGTCATGGGTACAAAGAAGTTATATGATTTTGTGGATGACAACCCCTCCGTCATGATGATGCCCATCGATTATGTCGCCAACCCCAATAACATCGGACAAAACGACAACATGGTCTCCATCAATGCCTGTATCCAGGTCGACCTGATGGGGCAAGTCAACTCGGAAAGCTTAGGTTTACGGCAGATCAGCGGTGTCGGCGGACAGGTTGATTTTGTCCGCGGCGCAGCCCTATCCAAAGGAGGCAGATCCATCATTGCCTTACCTTCCAAGGTAACAGGCAAACCCCTTTCCAAGATCGTTCCCTTTTTAGACCCGGGAGCGGCCGTTACCACCAACCGCAACGATGTTCATTATATTATCACCGAATACGGCATCGCCTGTATGCGGGGGAAAACCTTAAGCGAACGCGGACGAGCGCTCATCAATATTGCCCATCCCGATTTCCGTCCGCAGTTGATTGAGGAATGGGAACGCCGTTTTAAAAGAATATTTTAGTTTTGCCAATCAATACCAACCGGTTTTGAATAAGTTTACAGATTAAAATGATCGCTATTATACAGTTCAATCATAAAAAGGGCAAGCTCAAGCTATTATCTGGGCTTGCCCTTTTAAGCATATAATAAAAAGGATTTATTTCTTATTCAAAACCTTCTATAATAGAATAATAAGAATACAAAAAAATTTTATGCCTCGGGAACATATGCAGGCAATAAAATATCTTATTAACACGGAAGAAAACCGGGATAGGAGGTCGCTATGCTTGCAACACAGCCACTCATGACAAGAGGTAATGTTTTTGTTGAATTTATTTGCGAGCACCGCAAAGAATATTACCATCTGGCGTATTCCTTCATGGGCAATGAAGCCGACGCCATGGATGCGGTATCGCAAATGACCTTGGTTGTAATGGAAAAGTATTACATGCTTCGGTCGGATGACTCTTTTTTTGCCTGGAGCAAAAAGATTCTGGTCAACATTTGCCGTGACAAATTAAAAGAGAAAAAGAGGGTCATGCCTCTTGAGGCGCCCTTAGAAATGGCATCCTCAAGTGACAAGGACGCCGATGAGGCGATCGTCATCCGCCAGGCCATCAACAAGCTTGCACCCAAATATAAAGAAATCATTATCTTACGGTATTTCTTAGATTACGAGTATAAAGACATCGCACAAATACTTGCCATTCCGGACGGAACCGTAAAATCAAGATTAAACCGCGGCATCGCGGCATTAAAAGAACTGATGAAAGGAGACGGCCATGAATCAAGATAATTTTAAAAATAACGATCAACTGGAACAATATTTTGCCCAGATGAAGCAAACGATTAAAAACATGGAAGCTCCTTCTTATTTTGACCAAACGATCCGAGAGTCGGCTGCAGGAGCGCAAACCAATAAATCTGGCAAACAAGGCATCTTTCCCACGTTGTTTTCCGGCAGAAAGAAGTACATTTCCGGCGCTGCGGCATTAGCGGTTGTTGTCATTGCCTTCGTTGCCGTATACTTTTCCGGCAACTCGCTGCAACAAGCCTTTACCGGGTTGATTGAAGTCAAGCCGGCTTATGCTTCCTCCACAGGGATTGACTTAAATCAGGGTTTTGTGATCACTTCCGACCAAAAAATGTCAGCGGAATTGATCGAAGACTCCATCGAAATCACGCCTTCCTTTGACTATACCCTGGAAAAATCAAACGGCGGTAAGGAATTTACCATTGTACCTACCGAATCGCTGCAAGAGAATACCGTTTACCAGATTGTACTGGACCCCGAGCGGCAAACGGAAGGGTTACCGGCACGCTATGAAAACAGCTGGTCGTTCCAGACCACAACCGTCTTTGCCGTGGATAGTATCTTGCCGAGAGACACGACTTCTTACGTACCCGTCAACACAGCCATTCAAGTCAGCTTTAGTCAGGAGATAGACCTTGAAAAAGCCTCTGCCGCCATCACCATCGAACCAGACCTGAAAGGCAAATGGCAAAAAGAGTATAACACACTGACTTTCGTCCCCTCTCAGCCCATGCAATATGGAACTATTTATACCGTAACCGTGGCTTCCGGGATTAACAATCTAGACGGATCGGCCACTTTGGAGGAGCAATCGGTCAGCCGTTTTGAAACAGAACCGCAGACCAAAGATAACAATGACGTCTTCTATATCTCCGGCGAAAATAATTCTTTCCGCAGCTCGGAGATCCCCGTCTTCAGCTTCGATTACTATGATTATAATAACGGTGGCCAGGCCGCTTCTATCGACGTCGCGCTTTACCAATACGACAGCCAGGCAAACTACCTTGCCGATTTGGCAAAACGCAACAGCGGCTATTGGTGGAGCAGCAGTGAAAATGAAAAAGACGTCGATCCAACTGCAAACTATTTGAATCAGACCGCAACCTTTACGCTTTCCCCGCAGGCAGGCAAAAGCTACGGAACGTATCTTTACTTTCCGGAATCTCTTCCAAACGGTTATTATCTGGCCACCTTCTCCAACGGAGAGCTCGAGCGCCAGGTTTTATTCCAGATCACCGACCTTTCCGCTTATATGGCCTATGATTATGCGGAAAACCTGATCTGGGTCAACGATCTGGCCAGCGGCAACGCCATAGACGGAGCTGCCATCAGCGTCTATGAAGGCACAACTAAGGCAACCACCAATGCCGACGGTGTGGCGCAGTTCCCGATGGAAGAGGCAGACCCGACGAAAAACCAAACGGAGATTGTTCGCGTTCAAAAAGATGATCAATCCCTTGTGCTTTTAACACAAAGTTATTATTATTACGATACCCAATATCAGCAAAAGAACAATATCGCTACCAATTACTGGTCTTACCTCTATGCCGACCGTTCGCTTTACCGTCCGGGCGACACCATTAACTTCTTTGGTGTGATCGCCCCCAGGCAGGACACAGTGGCTGCTGTTGGCAGTGTAAAGCTAGTATTATCGGGCTGGAGCATTCCCGGACAAAGCGATTTTTCCCAAACGGTACCCGTAGAAAATAATATTTTTGACGGAACCTTTAAACTCCCATCATTAAAACCCGGTTATTATGAACTTTCTCTGTATTACACCGACCCGCAATTGGGTGATGTCTATATAACCGGCACCTATTTTGAGGTGGCCATGTACGAAAAACCGACTTATAAAATCACGCTGGCTTCTGATAAGCAGGGCATTATGAACGGGGACACCATTACCTGGACCGTCAACACAGCTTTCTTTGAAGGAACGCCGCTGCCCAACAGCTCCGTAAATATTCAGTCCGATAGCAAAGAACCTCTGATTAAACAAACGGATGCAAACGGCGAGCTGCAATTTGCCCAAAAGGTTAATACCGGCAGCACCTACTTCATGAGTTCAAGTTACTTCTGGGTTAGCGCTACCTTCCCGGAATTGGGGCAGGTGACAAAAGATGCCACCATCTATGTCTTTAATCAGGATATCGATTTTGACCGTACGGCTGATCGAAACGGCAAACAATTTACGCTTTCTGTTACGCCTTATGATGTTGACATCACAAGAATTACGGACTGGAACGAAGACCTGGCAAAACAATACCGCGAGCCTTTCACAGGTTCGACCACGCTCACCGTTCAAGTTTACCGCAGTTATTGGGAAAAGGTACAGACAGGAACTTATCTGGACCCTTACACCAAACTGGTCAGCCCCAAATACGAGTATAATTATAAAGAAGACCTGGAAAACACACTGACCATGACGCTTGACTCGGCCTCGCTTGCCAAGCTCGACGGCATGCTGGCCACAGACAGCGCCTATACCTTTAAAGTATCGGGCAAAGACCACAAAAGCAGGCCTCTTTACTGGGAAGTCTATCTGCCGGCCTTGTCGTCCGCCCCTTCTCCCGACGATTATGTATATCTGTCCTTGCAACCCAAAGACTATGATTACAAATATGCCATCGGAGATCAGGTTAACCTTTATCTGCAATACGGCGAAAACCAACTGGATATCGCAAACGGGAAAGCGCTCTACTTCCGCTTTATGCAAAACATTATGGACTATAAAGTCAGCAAGGATTCCAACTATAGCTTTACCTTTACACAGGATAATCTACCCAATATCAATACGCAGGCCGTCTATTTCGACGGGCGCAACTACCGCTACTCCAACCGTTGCGCTTCCTATATCGATCCGGCAACGAGAAAGCTAAACGCAGAGGTTACCTTTGACAAAGAAAACTACAAACCCGGAGAAGAAGCCAAGATCGATGTCCTTTTAACCGACGAAGCGGGCAATCCGATAAAGGGGTTTGTCAACCTCAATCTGGTCGACGAAGCGCTTTTGGCCTTACGCGATCAAACCGTCAATTTTGTCGATGATCTTTTATCGAATAATACCTATGATACGTACTTTTATTCCATAGTCAGCCATGTCGCTCCGGAAGGTGGAGGCGGCGCCGAACAAGGCGGCGAAGGCGACGGCGGAAGGGAAGATTTCCGCGATACGGCCTTGTTTGAGACCGTTCAAACCGACGCAAGCGGCAAAGCCAGCGTCACGCTCACACTGCCGGACAATATCACAAGCTGGCGTGTAATCTGGCAAGCTTACAGCAGTAATCTTTATGCTGGCAACGGTATTGCCAACCTGGACGTCTCTTTACCCTTCTTCTTGGATTACCGCCTCGGTGATACCTTCATCATCGGCGATCAACCGGTTTTGGGTATTCGCGGCGCAGGCAATGCCATCGATCCGGCCGCAAGTAACAGCGTCACTTTTACCGTAGATATTTCTGCACTCAATTTCCACAAAGAGCAAAGCGGCGCACCCTATACCTGGAGTGATATAGAACTGCCCATCCTTTCGGCAGGGGATTACGATTATACCATCACGGCTAAGTACCAGACTTATTCCGACTCCATCAATGGCTCCTTCCATGTGGTTAACAGCTTAACCAGTTATCAAAAGACCCAAACTACAACGCTGGCAGAAGGGGCAAAGCTACCCGGTGCTGCCAAAGGATTGACGACTCTTGCCTTCAGCGATCAGGCGCACGCCCTGGCTTTGGAAGGGCTCCATAATCTGGCCTGGCAGGGAAATATCCGTCTGGAGCAACGGCTGGCAAGCGAAATCGCTCAGAAGGCGCTCAACGACTATTACGGTACTGAATTTTACACCATCGATGAATCGGCCAATCGGGAGGCGATGCTTGCTTATCAACTGAACGACGGCGGCATTGCACCTTTGACCTATGCCGCAGCCTCGTTGGAAACCAGTGCTCTTGCAGCCTCTTTCGCGCCGGACACCTTCGACAAAGTGCTTTTAGTAAATTATTTTTATACACAACTGGATGCCGCAAGACAAAATAACGACCTGCGCAAACAGTCTCTGGCTTTATGGGGCTTGGCCGCGCTCTCCCAACCTGTGTTGACTCAGATTGAAGAACTCTTGAGCAATCAAAATCTGCCAGCGGAAAGCAAGCTCTTCCTGGCAGGGGGCCTCTATTTCGCCGGAGACGGCGCCGATGCCAAAACCCTTACAAAAGAACTCATTGCTACCTGGACCAATAAACTCGACAATACCATCCGGGCAGAAGTTTCGGACGATCGGAGCCAAAACCTGACAGCGACGGCAAGACTGGCGCTGCTCGCAAATCTCTTTGATCTACCGGAAGCCAATGCGTTGTATCAATATGTGTTGCAAAACCATAACGACGATGATTATTATCTCCTGGAACAAGTGGGAATTCTCAAGGCCCGCATGAATCACCTGGTTTCCCCCGCTTCCTTTACCTATCAAATTGGCGATGGCGATAAAGTGGGTGTGGACTTAAAGAGTACCCTTTACTACACCTTAACGGTTGATGAAACCCAATTGGCAAGCTTAAAGTTTTCCAAGATCGAAGGTATCGTCACCGTCTCATCTTCCTATGAGCAAGAAGGTATTTCGCCGGAGCAAAACACCGCATCAGGAGCGCTTTTTGTCTCTCGTTCCATCACCCGCGACGGCAACAAGCTGGAAGTGATCCCCCAAACCGGGCAGAGCATTGTGACCTTATCCTTTACCATCAAAGAAAATGCTCCGGCAGGTTTTTACAACCTGGTGGATATTCTCCCAGCCGGGTTGCGTTTTGTGGCGTTGGTTAACGAAAACGAGATTCCTAAGGCTTACCTTTATGAAGTTGACGGACAAAAACTGACCTTTGGTGTTTATAAAAACAAAACAACCGTCAGCGGAACCGCAAAGTATTATGTCCGCACCGCTCAACCGGGATCATTCCAGTGGGAAGCGCCATATATCATGCACAGTATGGAAAACTCCGTCTTTTCGGCCGCTCCCGCCAACCGCATCACCATCAAATAAGACATTGGGAGCTTAACCCCGATCCGATTATTTAACCGCCAGCCGAAGCATTTAAATCTAGTACGCGGCTGGCGGTTAAAAAAACGCTATAACTTACGCCGCAGAAGAGTATTTTACAAGACAGAAGGACCTGAATCAACACCAAATAAGGCGTTAAACCAGGCTGGGGCCGATTTGTTTTGCTACCGACATCTTAAGGCGACGGAGGTCGAAGAAAATTTTGCGTTTTGCATGCAGAGGATGACGGCATACTTTATGGATGTCTAAGACGAGAACAAAGCAGAAAACAAATTTAGCCAGGCTGAGGCGGGTTAGTTCAACTCCCGACGCCTTAATGGAGTGAGGCAAATGAAATTTAAACTACTGCTTGGCATCATCCTGTTACTGCTTCTAGCCACTATGCTTTGCGCCTGCGCCAATGGTTGGGCTCAGGTTGAAATAAATGAGGATGCGACGCTTGACCAGACAGATGAAGCTATCCAGACAGAAACACCCACCGAACTCCCTCTTGTTATCAATACCTCCACCTTTTTATCGCAAGAGGAGTTACAGCGCCGACTGCCGGTCGATAATGAGACATTGTCTCAAACGGCATCACAAAAAAATATCCGTGCCCTGGTTATTCCGCACCACACTTTGGCGGCAAATCTGGCCGCGCAAGGGATTCGCACACTCGTCAAACAAAATCCTTCTGTAATCGTACTGATCGGTCCTAACCACAAAAATATCGGACCAAAGGCCGCCACCACCAAGGCCGTCTGGGATGCGGGGCAAGGTACCTTACAAACTGATACCGTAGCTGTTGATGAACTGCTTAAACAGAATCTTGCTGAGCAAGATGACAATCTCTTTAAAACGGAACACAGTATCGGCGCTTTAATTCCCATCATTGCGCATTATCTACCCAAGACGAAAGTCATTCCCATCGTCTATTACTACCGCTACGACCAAGAGACCATCTTGCAAACATTAAAACAATTAATAAAAAGCTTGCCCGATGACGCCGTCATTATTGCCTCTATTGATTTTTCACACGGACTGACTTTGCAAAAGGCACAAGAAAAAGATCAAGTCACGGCAGAGCGCCTTAAAGATTGGGACGAAAAAGCTATTGCCGATGCCGATAACACCTATTTGGATTCCCCCACCATTCTGGCCGCTTTAATGCAATACTTAAGGGAAACCGACTCTCAAGATCTGAAAATTATTGCCAATACAAATTCCGGTAAGATTATGCAAGATAGTCAGATGATTTGTACAAGTTATTTTGTTTTAAAATATGCTTCAGAATAAAAAGCGCGAATTTTGCGCCTTTATTAAATATTTTGTCATATAATACAACAATATGATATAATAGAAAGAACTCTAGGCTTATTCATTGTCATCCAAACAATCGCAAGAAAGGTGCTGTGGTTTTTTCTATGACGACAATCAAACAAATGGAAATCTTTTTAAAAGTTGCGGACTGCAAAAGTTTTACCAAAGCTGCCGTCGCGCTCTATATGACTCAACCGGCCATTAGCTGGCAAATTAAAATGCTGGAAAAAGAATTAGACCTCGTTTTATTTTCACGCAACGACAATACAATTGAACTGACGGAAGTAGGCAATTATTTTTATCATTCCTGCAAACAAATGCTTGCGGTTTATCGCCAAACGCAAGAAGATATGGAACAGTTTCATACCTTAAAAAAAGGGCATCTGCATATCGGCGCCAGTTCGATTCCGGGAGAATATATCTTGCCCAAAGCCATCATCCGGTTTGGCGACGAATACCCGGATTTGCGCAACACCGTTACCATTGGTACAACCAGCAGCATGATTGAGGAATTGATCAACGGAAGCATTGATTTTGCTGTGGTAGGCGCCAAAATACCGGAACCTAAAATAGAATATATCCCCTGGTTGCATGACGAAATTATCCTCGTTACGGCAGCAAATTCCCATGTGCCCCGCAAATTATCCCTTTACGAACTGAAAAGCCAGCCTCTGATTATGCGGGAACGCGGCTCCGGAAGCAGGATCATGATCCAACAAGAACTGCAAAAACACGGTATTGAGCTGGATGAAGCCAACATCTTCCTGGAGCTTTCCACTACGCAAGGCGTGATCAATGCCCTACTATCCGGCGTAGGCATGAGTTTTATTTCTATCTGGGCTGCACAACCGTTAATTGATAGTGGATTGTTGGTTCGTATCGATGTTGATGAGCTGAGCATCAAACGTGACTTTTACATCGCCATTTGGCAATCGCGCTATTTAAGCCGCGCCGCATCTACCTGCTGGCAATTCTTATTAGATTATGCGGGACAGCTGGAAGCTATGATGCCGATTAATACTTCGGACTAAAGTAAAAATATAATAAAAAGAACAGCATAAACGCTGTTCTTTTTATTATATTTTCGGATTTAAAGAGTTAATGTTACCCGTTTATTTAACTTCTATGATCCAGTTGTATTGATCCTCTTTGCTGCCCCACTGGATGCCGGTTAAATAGTTGTATAGTTTTTGTGTCAGTGAGCCGATTTCAAAATGATTGATGACCGTGATTTTTCCGGCATAGTTTAATTCCCCGATCGGAGAGACCACGGCAGCCGTACCGGAACCGAACGCTTCTAAAAGTTCTCCGTTTGCTGCCGCTTGCATCAGTTCGTCAATGGAAAACTGCCGTTCGGACACTTGATAGCCCCATTCCTTCAATAAAGTAATGCAAGAATCACGTGTTATGCCGGGCAGGATGCTTCCACCCAAAGGCGCGGTAAGGATTTCTTCCCCAACTTTAAAGAAAACGTTCATGGTGCCTACTTCTTCCACATATTTACGATGGACGCCGTCCAGCCATAATACCTGCGTATACCCCATTTTTTCGGCCTTATCCTGCGCTTTGATGGAAGAGGCATAGTTGCCGCCGGTTTTAACATGCCCGGTACCGCCGATTACAGCACGGACATATTCGTCTTCGACAAAGATCTTGACCGGGCTTAAACCTTCGGGATAATACGCGCCAACCGGCGATAAGATGATCATAAAGCGGTACGTTTTGGAGGGATGAACCCCCACGGCAACATCTGTGGCAAATGTAAACGGCCGGATATATAAAGAAGTGCCTTCGGCCTCCGGGATCCACTCTTTTTCATATTTGACCAAGGCGCAAACGGCCTGGACGAAATCTTCTACGGGGATCTGGGGCATGCAGAGGCGGTCATGTGTCACATTGAGCCTTTTGGCGTTCATATCGGGGCGGAAAAGCAAAACTTTGCCGTCTGCGCTTTTATAAGCCTTTAAGCCTTCAAAGCTTTCCTGGGCATAATGCAAAACCATGGTCGCCGGATCCATCAAAAACGGCTCGTTAGGAACAATGCGGGGATCATACCATTGGCCGTCCTTGTAGTCCATAACAAACATATGATCCGTAAAATATTTACCAAAACCAAGGTGTGACTCATCCGGTTTGGCTTTTTTTGTTTTGGCAGGTTCAAATCTGATATCCAACATAGGCTTATCCTCCACCATTTAAAATAATTTTTGGATTGTCATTCCTGGCTACATCTTAATTAATTAATCATACTACAATTTTTCTTGATTGCCAACTATTTTACTCCAATCATTGAGAAATTTCTTGCATAATATTGGCTCTTTTGCCATAATAAGACTGAATTGATATCAAGAATTCCGAGGTTACGATATGAGCGAAAACAACTATTCTTTATCATTTGAAACTGTCACCTTAGACGAAGACACAAAAACCCTTTTGATCCTGGATCAAACTTTGCTGCCTAACGAATGCCAAATGCTCCGTTTGAGCAAGCTGGAAGACATCTGGCAAGCGATCTACCGTCTGCAGGTACGCGGCGCCCCTGCCATCGGCGTGGCAGGCGCTATCGGCCTTTACGTAGTAGCCAATCAAATTCAAACCGATCAATTTGACGATTTTTACCGTAAATTTTCCCGGGTAAAAGAATACCTTGCCACAGCGCGCCCGACAGCGGTTAACCTGGTTTGGGCTTTATCGCGTATGGACAAAATCGTATTCCAAAACCGCGATCAAAGCATCCCTCAAATTAAGGAACTGCTCCTGGCAGAAGCCAAAGCCATCCGGGCAGAGGACGAACAGATCTGTCATCAAATCGGAGAACACGGACTTACGCTCTTAAAAGACGGGGACGGCATCCTTACCCATTGTAACGCCGGACAGCTCGCCACATCGCGATACGGCACGGCTTTAGCGCCTATCCATCTTGGCAAAGAGCGCGGCATGCGTTTCCACGTTTATGCCGACGAGACGCGGCCTCTTTTGCAAGGAGCAAGGCTGACTGCCTTTGAGCTTTGCGCCGATGGAATCGATACGACACTTATTTGCGACAACATGGCGTCCACCGTCATGCGCCAGGGTAAAATTCAGGCCGTTTTGGTCGGCTGCGACCGAGTGGCGGCAAACGGGGATACCGCCAATAAAATAGGTACTTCGGGCGTGGCGATCCTGGCAAAATATTACGGCATTCCCTTTTATGTCTGCGCCCCCACCTCCACCATTGATCTCAACTGTCCCGACGGCGGCAAAATCCCCATCGAAGAAAGGCCGGCAACGGAAGTAACGGAGCTCTGGTACGCAAAACGCATGGCGCCCAAAGAGGTTAAAGTCTATAACCCCGCTTTCGATGTGACTGATGCAAGCCTGATCACGGCCTTTATCACGGAAAAAGGGGTCATCTATCCGGATTATAAAGATAATTTTGCCCGGCTTTTTTAAGAACGTGTAACGGAGGAACAAATATGAGTAAAGACAATACACCACGCGATGGATTGCCCAATATGACAAACACTCAGGCTATCGCTGCCATTATCAAATGCGGCAAACGGATGGACGCCCGCAGTTTCGGTGCAGCCAACGACGGCAATATCAGCTGTCTCGTCGACAACGGTACGATCTGGATCACCGCGAGCGGCGTTTCCAAAGGACATCTGACTCCGGACGATGTCCTTTCGATTTCTTCCAATCCCTCAAAAGATAGCAAAATATCCAGCGAATATAAGATGCACCTTGCCATTTATGAGAACAATCCGCAAGCGCTTGCCATTGTCCACGCCCATCCGGTCACAGCGACAGCCTTCGCGGTTTGCGGTAAACCGCTGGAATTGCCGATCTTGCCCGAAGTGATCATGAATCTGGGCGGCGTCATCCCCGTTGTTCCTTACGCCCGCCCGGGCACACAAGAGCTTGCCGACAACCTGATCCCTTACGCTCAAAAATACCGGGCTGTGCTTTTACAAAACCACGGCGTGGTTTGCTGGGGTAGAGATATCTGGCAGGCTTATGCCCACATGGAAACCGTGGAGCATTATGCCCGCATCCTATTGGCCTGTCAGGCAATCGGCAACCCTCATTTGCTGACAAAAGAACAAATCGAGGAACTGCTGCCCCATTAATCAATTTGATACAAAAGAGACGTTTGGCATCCAAACGTCTCGTATCGAATCCGCTTTCATATAATTTCTTTACCTGTTGTCAATAACCAGTTTATCATTGCCTAAATAAAGATAATACAAATTTCCGTCTGCTAAAGAGATGGTTTTGGTAAAAGCTCCGTCCGATGAATCGGGGGAAAGATTGATCACTTTACGGCTGGAATACGTTGCGCCATCGCTCTTCATGGTATAAATGGTTAAGGGAACGTCGTTTGTTGCCACGTACCCTTTTAAATTAAGCGTAGTTGCGGATTTTTTGCTGCGGTCTGTGACCATAAAGCCGTCTCCCCAGATGAAATCAGCCGTAAAACAGATATCATCGAGGGAATTAACCGTTTTATGATAGACGCCCAGCCCGATAAACTGCGCATCGGCTGAGAGCATATTTTGCCGGTGATCCGCCGAATTCATCCAGGCGTCAAAAACACTTTTGGCGTCCGGATACCCATAGGCAATATTTTCTGCAATATTATTGAGCCCAAATCCCTTGGCACGCACCTCTATACTACCCAGATTGGGGGAATCATGGCTAAAAAACCCATTTAATGCCATATCGGTTGAGTGACTCAACGCCATTTGAGTTAACGGTTCAACCAAAATCAGAGGCTCCAAACCCAATTGCTCCCGCTTATCATTGATATAAGACAAAAGCTCGTCCGCTATTGTCTCCAGGCTTTTCCCGGTAGTACTGCCACCGGATGTTCCGGATGTCGTCACCACAACCGTCCTGTTGGATGCAACCCATTCTACGGTTGCGCGGAGACTTTCCCCGACAAAACGTAAGGGTACCAATGTTCTGCCGGAAATGGCTTGGGCAGGTACATCCAGCGTTCGCGCCGTACCATTGATGGTCGCCGTGCTTTTATTGAGATACAAAATCACCGTATCACCGTCTTTGGTGATGGTAATTTTTTTAGCCGAAGATTCATATTGTACCGTTGCCCCCAATTTTTCCGCAATGGCTCGCATGGGAACCAAAGTTCTGCCCGATTGTATCTGCGGCGCCACATCCAAAGTAAGGCGCTCGCCGTTGACCATAACGGCGATGTCGGCGGCGTAAGCCGGAGCGGAAAATAAGACGCAGGCACTCGCCAACAAAAAAACGATGATATACTTGCGAAATTTCTTTTGTCCTTGGTTCATGATCGATCCTCCTGACGGAAGCTTAGGCTTTCTTTTAAACTTCTGTAAAATATAGTAAAAACCTGCCAAAAAATATGGTAAAATTTAGTATGGGTTTTGACTTTAAATTTGTTTTTTCGTCTCTTTTTGGATAGAATAGTATCAAATGATCTGATCAAAAAAAACAAACAGGGATATACTACGTCATTATATCTTGGCTGGATAAAAATAGCCATACACTTGCTCATACTTTAAAAGATATACTTGGAGGTAAACATGAACCATACGTTAACAGACCCTTATCAAAAACTGGCCGAGACTTTGATCGGTTATTCCACAAAATTGCAAAAAGGGGAAAAGATCCTGATCGAGGTGACGGCGGAAGAAAAGCAATTGACAACCGCCATCTTAAACGCTTGTTACAAAGTAGGTGCAGAGCCCTATCTTTCCATCCTGCCCGGGTGCATGGTCAAACCCTGGCTGGCTCAGGTCACGCCCGAGCAATTAAAAAAGCAGGCCGAATGGGACTGTGCGCGCATGAGCGAAATGGATGCTTATATCGGCATCCGGGTGCGCAACAATATTTATGAAATGAATGATATCCCCGAAGAAAAAATACGCATCTATACCCAATTGCTGCAACATCCCGTGCATCATGGCATCCGCGTACCCAAAACCAAGTGGGTGATTCTGCGCTATCCCAACGATTCCATGGCACAGGAAGCCAAGATGTCTACGGAGAATTTCGCCAAATTTTATTTTGACGTCTGCACCATGGATTACGCCAAAATGTCACTACGCATGGACCCCCTGTTTGATCTTCTTGACAAGGGGAAGCACATCGAGATCAAGGCTCCCGGCACACATTTGACCTTCAGCATAGAAGGCATTTCGGCCATCAAATGCGACGGCCAGCGCAATATCCCGGACGGAGAAGTCTATACGGCGCCGGTACGCGATTCTGTAGAAGGAGAGCTCACCTACAATACGCCAACCACCAATCAGGGGCAAACTTTCACAGGCGTCCATCTGGTCTTTGAAAAAGGCAAGATCGTCAAGGCCGAGGCGGGTGCGCAAACCAAAGCGTTGAACGCCATTTTGGATACGGACGAGGGCGCACGCTATATCGGCGAGTTCGCCTTCGGGCTCAACCCCTATATCGAACGCCCCATGAACGATATCCTCTTTGACGAAAAAATCCACGGCAGCTTTCACTTTACGCCCGGCGCCTGTTACGACGAGGCGTCTAACGGGAATTCCAGTGCCATCCATTGGGATATGGTCCACATCATGCGCAGTGAATACGGCGGCGGAGAAATTTATTGTGACGGTGTACTGATTCAAAAAGACGGCCGCTTCTGTATCAAAGACCTAGAAGGGTTAAACCCGGAAAATCTAAAATAAATTTCATCTTTCTTTTAAGAGAAAGGAATGATCTGATTGAAAGAAATTACCATCCAATTTGAAGACGGTACGGAGGGTCAATATCCACAGGGAATCAGCCTGCAGATGCTCATTACGCAGCGCCCTCCACAAGCCCCGCCTCCGCTTGTGGCCATTGTCAACGGCCTGTTACATGAATTGGACTATAAGCTATACACGGACTCTAAAGTCACATGGCTAACCTTTTTGACCCCGGGCGGAAGGCGCGTATACCGCCGCAGCCTGATTTTTGTTATGCAGATCGCCGCCCAACGGCTCTTTCCGCAATACCGACTGCATGTTTACCACTCGCTCGAAAGCAGCATCTATTGCCAGCTTAAACCGATGGAAAACAAACTGCCGGTTATCAGTGAAAAAGACATCTCCGCTCTGACGGAAGAAATGCATAAGATCGTAACCGAAGACCTGCCCGTTAAACGTGATGTGCTTTCTCAAGAAGACGCAGTTTCTTTTTATAAAGCGCAGGATGAACCCGATAAAGCCGAATTGATCGCCCTGCGCCAAAGCGCTTATTTAAACCTATATACCTGCGGTGAAGTGACCGATTATCTATTCGGACGCATGGTAACCCATACCGCCCTATTGGAAGATTTTAGTCTTCAGCCGTTTGACAAAGGGTTTGTCCTGCGTTTGCCGACAGAAGAACACCCCCCGAAAGACAGCACCTTTCCCCAACCCAACCAATTGCAAGCCGCTATGCGCAGTTATGCTGATTGGACCGATCTTTTGGAGATCAATAATATCAACAAACTCAACCATGTCATTGAGTCCGACAAACTGACAGAATTGGTCTTGATTGCAGAAACATTGCAGGAACGCATGTTGCATAAAATTTCCGACAGTTTGTATGCGCTTTTTCCGCAGGTTCGCGTTGTCATGATTGCAGGACCGTCCTCTTCCGGCAAAACTACCTTTACGCAAAGGCTGGCCATCCAGTTCCGCACACTGGGAATAAAACCGATCACAATCTCGCTGGACGATTACTTTTTCAATCGCGAAGACGCGCCGATCGACAAAGAAGGCCATGCGGATTTTGAGGGGTTATCTGTTTTAGACCTCTCCTTATTCAATCAGCATATCAACCAGCTTTTAGAAGGGAAAGAGGTCTTTTTGCCGCATTATGACTTCATCAGCGGCCGGCGTACCGACCAAGGAAGCCCTTGCTCTCTGGAGGAAAACCAGATTTTACTCATTGAAGGCATTCATGCTTTAAACGATGCCTTGACCTCCGGTATTCCAACCAAAGCCTTGCGCAAAATCTATATCAGCTCGCTCACGCAGATTAATCTGGATAACCTCACGCCTATTAGCACAACCGATTCGCGACTTTTTCGCCGCATGGTACGTGACATGCAGTTCCGTAGCCATACGCCGGAACAAACAATCCTACGTTGGCCGTCTGTACGCAACGGAGAAACCCAATATATCTTTCCTTATCAGGAAACAGCAGACTTTTTCTTTAATTCTGCGCTGATTTACGAATTGCCGGTTCTGCGTCCCATGATCGAAGCGGAACTTGCTAAAATCCCTCTGGAATCCCCTGCGTATCTGGAAGCGAAAAGGCTTTTGCGCATCATCCAGTACTTTACACCTGCCGAAACACACTCCATCCCCAAAAACTCTCTTTTACAGGAATTCTTAGGTAAAAGCTGCTTTTATGAGATGTAACAAAAACGCCTTCATCATAGATCAAAGCTTCCGCTGCACAATGTACTGAAGCTTTGACAGTAATCATTTAAAGTTCTCGATCGTTACTCAGTCTTTTTTATAGCATAAGCTGACAACAAACATTACTGCTACATAATAAAAACAGAGGTTGTTTTAACCTCTGTTTTTTATTTATCAGTAAGATTGCTTTCAATATCACGGATATTTTTCTGCATCTGGTTAGCTATTTTTTTTAAAGAATCCCGGTCTCCGCCATTTTCCAACTCCTTGATCAAAGCCACAATCGTTTTTCGGTTTTCCGGACTCAAAAAGGCGCCATATTTTTTATAGAGTTTTTTTAAGTCATTGACATCTTTGGGACTCATAGAGGCCAACAGGTTATCCACCAGATTTTGGTTTTGTGTAATGCCAATCCCTCCCTTTTTTATCTAATACCTACGCCAATCAACGGCCAATTGTAAAACCTGTTCATATTCCGGCAAATCCTTTTGATAACGGCTGCAATGATACGGACAATTATAACAATCATTTACTCCGCTTGGTTTAGGCGGATTGGGTGTTTTTTTTGGGCCGGCATTTTTTTGGTTGCCTAAATTACCCATTAGACCGGAAAGCATACCCATAAAATCAAATTGCTGATTATCCTCAAACTGAAAGTTTTTGTCATACGAGTCTTCATTAAACTCTTCTTCCGTTGTTTTGCCATCATCCTGTTTCGGAATATCATAGACCGGTCCGGTATCTGCCTTGTGGCTCGCTGTTTTTTGGTTGTTTTGCATAGACTGGAATGCCGAGAGAATTTGGTTGATATCGATGTTGCCAAGCGGATTTGCCTGATTGGCGCTACCTGTTGCCCCAGCTGTATTGCCTCCTCCGCCGTTCATGCCCCCCAACATGGACGCCAGGCCGCCCAAGTTGCCTAGACCGCCTAGACCGCCTAGGCCGCCCAGACCACCCAGATTACCTAAACCACCTAAACTCCCTAAGGCCCCTAAACCGCCTAAGCCTCCCAGACCACTCAAGCTTCCTAACGCACCTAGCATGCCCATGCCACCTGCCGAGCCGCCTTTATTTCCCAAGCCTTGCATTTGGTTCAACATGGAAAGAGGGCCGCCTGTACCGCCAAGCCCGGAAAGCATGGATAAAATATTGCTACCGCCACCGCCGCCCATATTATTTAGAATTCCCATAGGCCCTCCTATCTTAGAAAAGGCATTCAGGCCACCAAGCAGGGAACGGGGATTGCCGCTCATGATCTTGGCGGGAATAAGGCTCCCGCTACTTTGCAATCAAATACCCGTTGCATCTTGTTTGCCTCCAAAAACCTATCTTCTTCTATCAACATATGCCCCTCTCTTCTTCAATGTGAATAAAAAACGGCCGGAATATTCCGGCCGTTAAGTACGCTTTTTCAAGCTGCCTAAGAGATATACTACCAAATTACCGCTTTAAACAATTTCTTAAAAATCGATCCTTTGGTAGAACCTATTGAAACCTACCTTTTAAACCTAGCACCCGCAGGCATTGTTATTACAACAACCATCATTATTAAAAATTTGGGTTAAAAACTGGAATACGATCAAAACGATAATCAAACAGATAACGCTACTAAAGAGTGAACTACATCCGCCATTGTCAACACAATCAGTAGCTCCGGCTACATTGGCCATATTGTTAAAACAGTTCATCTCAATTCCTCCTTCTCTGCTAGCAGCAGTTATTGCCGCAGCTATTGCCACCGCAACCGTTGCCAGAGAAAATGCTGCAAAGGAATTCGAGGACAATGAGAAGAATGATCAAATTGACCAGACATCCCCAAATACCGTTATTCCCGCAACCAGACCCGGCAGTAGAGCCAAAATTAAACATTTTTACATCTCTCCTTTTCGGCTTTCTCTTTTTTCCCCCCCCCCGCTTCAAAAAAGATACCAGACTCATCCGCTTACCATAAAACAATCGGAGAAATACCCTTTTATCTTATGTTTTTGCCTGCTATCATGGCTTGAATTAGGTGGAGTATTATAGTACATGGTATGAAGAGAGGGTTTGATGTGTGCAAATCAGAAAAAAAATAAACGCCAACAACATTGACGTTTATTGCATAACATGAAAACACTATTGATTATATTTTATTCCTGATTTTGTATGGAAAGCAACTGGCCTCTTTGCCTTACCGCCACCGGGCAGCCTTCGCGCAAGTAGATTCTTGCTATATTTGGGTTCGCAGCGGTACGGCGGATCATAACAGTTACTTCATCCCCCAGCCTCAAGCCTGTGCCGCTGATGTCAATGGAAGCAAGCTGCATACTGACACGACCAACCAAGGGCAAAACGCGATCATTATATCGAATCACCGGCATGCCCTGATGAGACATAAGACGAGCCGTATCTTTGGCGGCCTGATTCATCACTTTTGCAAACGTCAAAGGGCGAGCATGCGGTTCACAAACAAAGCCGTCCGCATAACCGATTGGGATCACGCCTAATTCCATACGCTTTTTAGCAACAGAGTCGGCCCCATACCCTATTGCTTGCCCCTTTTCAACCGTACGGACGGAGACAATGCGGCAGACGCAGGTAAACGGGTCTTGCAGCTGCCATTTTTGCGGCAGGTCAACAGCGGATTGGCCATACAAAATGGTCCCGGCACGCACCAGGTCAAAATAACTTTCCGGCAAGCGCAAAATAGCCGTGGAATTGGCCAGATGCGCCAAACCGTATGCTATCCCCATCCCCTTTAAGGTGGCAAGTAATTTTTGGAAAGCTTGGATTTGTATTTTGGAAGATTGCAGGTCGGCTGCATGAAAAAGATGCGAGTAAATCCCTTTTATCTCAACCGAATTTTGCTTAGCGGCTATACTTAAAAGTTCTGGAACATCTTCAATATTGACGCCCAGGCGGTTCATGCCGGTATTGACTTTTAAATGAAACGGCAACCTGATTAAATTATCCGCCAACGCAGCTAAAGAAGCGGCGCTGTCTACCGTCGCAGTAAGAGAATACTTTTCAAAAAGCCCGGCCTGTCCCGCAGTAATCGGTACGAAAACCAAAATGTCTTTTTCGATACCCGCCTGTCGCAGTTCGATGGCTTCTTCCAAAGTGGTGACAGCAAACATGGCCACATGGGGCTCTAAGGCTCGGGACACGGCTATGGCTCCTAAACCATAGGCATCGGCTTTAACCACAGCCAAAAGTCGGCATTCTTGCGGCAGATGGGAAAGTATTTCTTTGGCATTGTGCTCTATGGCAGACAAGTCCACTTGAATGGATTTTTGAAGGCCTTCCGGTACTAGCACTTTTAACCCCTGCCCTTCAGTTTTTTCTTCAAACGGATCCATTTGCGAATCCCCTTTTGATATTTGGGTTCCAGCCAACGGTAAAAACCATAGGTGCCCCGCCGGTATGGTAGGTCGTATTCCCCGATAAAATGCACATAGTCACCGCCAAAGCCCTTCTTAAACTTAACTAACCCATACAACGGGTGCTCCGGCGGCACATCCCCGGGAACGCCGCGGAAGTCATACATCGTGCAGCCGCACGCTTTGGCCCATTGGATCATGCGCCATTGCATCAGGTAATTGGGCATGACATTGCGATGGGCATTGGAAGACGCTCCGTAAATATACCAGGCCTTTTTGCCCATTTTAAAAGCCAAAGCCCCTGCGACAGGTTCGTTTTCATAATAAACCATAAACAATTCCCCCAGGCCGGCGGGTACCAAATAATCATAGAAATGCTCATAGTAGGAATAGGGGCGGATTAGAAAACGGTCACGCTCAGCGGTTTCACTCAACAGGCGGTAAAAGTCCGGTAATTCTCCCCTGGATGCGCCTGCTTTAACCTCTACGCCTTTTTTTTCTGCTAGCCGTAGGTTGTAACGCGTCTTTTGATGCAAGTTCGCAAGCAGCGTTTCTTCGTCGGGGTTGATGTCGAGGCGGAAGACGTGGCGGGGCTGAATCCCTTCAAACCCTTCGCCGTTATCGCAGGGCACAAATCCGGCGGATTTGATCCTTTTTGCCCAGAGTTCATCGCTTGATGGTACGTCAGGATCAATCTTACAAAATAAGGCATTGTGTTCTTTTGCCACTTTGGCCACCGCGTTAAAGAGAACCTCCCAGACATCCTGCCGCCCGATATCCATAACGGGGCCGCGCGGCGCATAAAACAGAGAGCCCATCTTTAAAGGCAAGGGGCGCTTCAAAAGGGAGATGGCGGCAATGATGGTGTCGTCGTCTTCACGCACGACCAAACGCAAGGGCTGCCAGCCTCCACGGGCTTTTACTTCTCCCCATTCCCAGCTTTGCAAGACATGACCCTTGTCATGGCTGGCGATAAACGTGTTAAACGTTTCTTTTTCTTCTTTGCGGTCGCCAAGCAATTGCCACTGCAATCCGCTCACTCCTTTGTTTCAATCATATTCGCTTTAAGGCGCCGGGAGCCGTACCAATCCTGTTCTTTGCCCAACGACAACCCTTCATACGCGTAATGCTCTTATTAACAACCAAATAACCTGACATTATCCGCCTTTGTCTCACATGCGCTTGCCGCAAAAAACGCTTCGGCCGCCGCATGGCGGCTATAACAACGGTATACCGTTTGTACGCTTAGACCTGCCCGATGGAGGCGGTTTAATTCTACTGCCGTCATGTTAGGGGCTGTCTTACATCTTTTCCGGCGCCTGGACGCCCATGGCGTTTAAAGCCGACTTGATAATAGTCTTAACCCCCAAAATTAAAGCGCAGCGGGCCAAAGAAAGGGGTTCCTCTTCGCCCAGGACGCGGCAATTATTGTAAAAATGATGGAAGGCGCCCGCCAGATCCTGAATATAGGCCGCAATGCGGTGCGGTTCACGGTGAACGGCAGCATAGATCACCTCGTCGGGATAATCCAGCATCTTGCGGATCAAAGCCTCTTCGCTTTCGTCGGTCAAAAGCGCGAGGCGGATTTTATCATCTGCAAGGTCCGCAAGGTTATAGCCCTGTTCTTTGGCAGCCGACAAAATGGAACAGATACGGGCATGGGCATATTGCACATAATAAACCGGGTTTTCCGCCGATTGCGACTTGGCCAGGTCAAGATCAAAATCGATCAGGCTGTCGGACGAACGCATGACGAAGAAAAATCGTGCTGCGTCGCGCCCCACTTCTTCCACCAGTTCCTCGAGCGTAACGTAAGTGCCTGTCCGCTTGGACATCTTCAACAGCTCTCCGTCCTGATACAAACGAACAAATTGCATCAGGATCACCTGCAAACGTCCCCGTTCATACCCCAGCGCTTCCATGGCGCCGATCATACGCGCCACATGGCCATGATGATCTGCTCCCCAAATGTCGATTACCTGATCAAATCCGCGCTTAAATTTGTTATCATGATAAGCGATGTCGGCAGCATAATAGGTGGGGACACCGTTGGCGCGGACCAGAACCTCAGGTTTAGCCTCCCCAAATAAACGGCAATCTAACCAAAGAGCGTCGTCCTCTTCCAAAAGATAATTCTTTTCTTTTAAGCTTTCGATAACATCCGCCACAGCGCCACCGTCGTGCAATGATTGTTCGCTGAACCAAACATCGTATTCTACTCCGAAATCGCATAATGCCTTCCGGATGGTGCTGATCTTTTTTTCCAGCGCATATTGCGTCAACAGTTCACGACGCAAGGTTGGTTCCATATCCTTGTATTTATCCCCCTGCTCTTCGATCAACTGACGCATGGTTAAAATAATGTCCTGTCCAACATAGCCGTCTTCCGGGAAAGGAACGTCTTCACCCAGTTCCTGCAAATAGCGGCACTCTAGAGAGACGCCGAATTTTTCGATTTGATTGCCCGCGTCATTGATGTAAAATTCTCTTTTGACATCATAACCGCATAAACTCATCAAAGAAGCCAGCGTATCGCCGATAGCAGCGCCGCGCGCATTGCCGATATGCAATTCTCCGGTCGGGTTGGCGCTGACAAATTCGATCTGCACTTTTTTCTTTTTGCCCTGATTAGAACGGCCAAACCGGTCTCCCTGACGTAACAGCTTATACAAACTGTCTTGCAGCCAGCCATCTTTTAAATAAAAATTGATAAATCCCGGACCTGCGATCTCAACGCTTTGCACCAGCTTAGTATCCTGCGGAAAATAGTCTACGATGTTCTGCGCGATACGCTGGGGTGCCGTTTTGGCAGACTTAGCCAACAGCATAGCCGCATTGGTAGAAAAATCGCCGTTTGAAGCGTCCCGGGGGACTTCTATGTTCAGGTCACCATAATCAAAAGGAGCCAATGCGCCGCTATGGATTGCCTGCTGGATCGCCTCGCTCAAATATTCCTTTAACTCCTCTTTGATCATACCGATCAAAGTCTCCGAATTAGTACCTGTTGTGATTTCTGCCATAATAAACGACAAACTCCTTCCGATATGTTCTTTTTTCATTATAAACGGATTTTAAGAAAGCTATGTGACATTAAAAACCCTTTCTTAGCTATCATACAGTTTTTTTTGTCATTTTTCAATTGTCAATACAAATAAAAAAGACGGCGTCTTTAGACGCCGTCTTTTTGTATCTAATTTTACGGAACAATCACTTTGTAAATCCCTGTATAGTCTGAAAAACCGGTTTTTGCGGAGAAAACCAAGGCATTGCTGTTTTGATCCCAACAAACGCTCTTGACAACTCCCTCGTATACTAAGAAAGTGATATTCTCTGACGGGTAAGCCACAAATAAGTTCCCTGCAGCATCCGTATAGGCGATTTTGCCGCTGTTGGGCGACCAAACTAAAATTTTTCCGCCCGCTTTATGAGTCAGTACATAGGGCTCGGCGTCACTGTAATTATCGGAAAGCCATAAGGCTACTGCATCCTTATAGACATTGGCCGCTACCATGGAACCATCGGGTGACAACGCAACCACTTTGCTTCCGTCTTCCGAAAAAACATCATTGGTTTGCGTCGTAGCTGCCCCAACAACCGGTAACGCGGAAATATTGTCTTGGATCATCACGGGGGCCATATCGGCGCTTAATGTTTGTTGCCACAGCTGGTAACCGCCGTCAACTTTAACATAATATTGAACGGTCTGGCCATCTATCGTCTTGGGATAAATTGCTGAATGACCTTCGTGCTCCGCCAAAACCTGCAAGGAAAAACTGCCGCTCACCTGCGAATTATAGGCTACTTTAGGCATTTCCACAACGGATTGTTGCGGGGTATCCGTATCGGTTGCTTGCGTATTTTGCGGTGTGGTGTTCACATCCGAATCGTTTTGAGTGGTTGTATCCTCATTGCCAACAGCTACATCAACCGTTTGATCTTGTGGTTGGGTTAGCGAAGTATCGGGTGTTATGGGTTGATCGACAGTATTTGCCGGGGTATTGGGCGTTTGTGCCGTGTTAATCGGTGGAGTATTCTGATCATTATCCGCCACCAACAACCCGCCAAACCCAAAATAACTGATGCCAACCAACATCATAACTGTGGCCGCGGCCGAAAGGACATATCTCTGCAAGCGGTTCACGCGTTTAAACAAAGGCACCACGTGATCAGATGTCGGGATGGCGATATCCGGTAGAGCTGCCATAACAGATACGGCGAAATCGACCGGCGGTTCAACAAGAGTAAACTGCTCTTTTAAGAGCTGGTCCACCTTAGTGAGTTGCTCGTATTGTAAACGGCAGGAAGGGCATTGCTGCAGATGTTCAACTAACCGGGCAGATAAATCCTGATCCAGTTGTCCGTCAAGTTGCTGATTGATCATCATTTGTGCTTTATGACAGTGCATTTTGCCTCCTCCTTTCGTTTATTTTTATCAATATTGCTATTTTAAAATTTAGTAATGCGTAAATCGGATAATTTTTTTTGTAATATTTGCCGTCCGCGGAACAATCTGGTTTCCACCGTGCTTTGCGGCAGGTCAAGCGCTTTGCCGATCTCTTGGTACGACAAACCTTCCAGGTATTTAAGCATGACCGGCATGGCGTATTTTTCCGGCATGGAAAGTATGGCTTCTCGAACCTGATTGGCTACGGTGGATTTTTCAAAGCTTTGCTCCGGATTGTAGTCCGGATTACGGACCGCCATACCTGTCAAGTCATCGATATCCTCTTCCACCGGAACAACCCGCGAACGTTTCTGCAAATAGTTGATGCAGGTATTGCGCGCCACGCGGTACATCCAGGGAAAGAATTTGCGGCTGGCATCAAATTGCGGAAGCTCTTGATAAATCCGAATAAAGGCCTCTTGCGCAAGATCCCTGGCTTCGTCATAATCTCCACCCAAACGGTAAGCCAAACTATAAATCCTGCTTTGATACCGCACCACCAATATATTATATGCTTCTTTTTGCCCTTGTAAACACAGGGCTACCAATTTTTCATCGGCAAGATGCTCCATCATGAGCAACCTCCTGGCCTCATAATACATACAAAAAACCACAAGAAAATCTTGCATCATTTTCAAGATTTTGCCAAATAATTTTTTTATCTTAGCAAAATAAGATATTATTCGCCAAATTACCGCTTGCAACCTTTTCTTTTTGTACTACCTCTTTTTGCCAAGAAAAAAGTCCTTCTTAACCCTGTTATTAATAGAGTACAGGTTAAAGGTGTCAGGATAAACGGTTAAAAAACACAAAATATTCAATAATTAGTCTATTATAAGCACGCTTTTGTTCCCGATTCTTACATAAATATCAAATTTGTTGATATTTGATTCTTTCAGTATAAACAAAAAACCACTTAAAATCAATGATGGCTTTTTTGTGGGCGCAAAATTATAAAAAACATTACGGCTAATAAATCCGGCAGCTCTGAACAAAATGTTAACATTCCCAGAAAAAATGTAAACATTCCGTGTCAAAATGTTTACATTTCCAAACAAAGTAAAGTAAAGTAAAGTAAAGTAAAGTAAAGCAAAGTAAAGCAAAGTAACAACAATAACAAGAGGCGGCTTGACATTTGTTTTGGTCGTGTATTCCCTTTTATAAAACTATTTTGTCCGTTGCTTTTATCAACACATATAAAACCGCAGAATAAGATCTTAAAATGTCCATGAATGTCCTTGTAAATCCATCTATTTTTATAGTATCATAGTGCTGTAAGAAACAACCGGTACTCCCGCTTTTTGATGATAGGTTTTACATAGTCCAACTATTCGATTCTTTGCTTTTGGTTGCAAAATAAAGCCATAGCAACTATACTAAAAGCAAGTGTGCTTCAGGTGTTTTAAAGAGAAAGGAGCATTGTAAGTGGCCCAAACAAATAAACAATATCGCCTCTTGCCGTCCATAGAGACATTGTTGCAGAATGAACGCATGATAGAGCATACCGAATGTCCCCGTGCCGTTTGTTGTGAAGCCTGCCGCGACGCAGTGGCCTATTTCCGCAATCAACTCGACCAGGGAGTTGTTTTTGATCATGAAGAGGACTTGCTTGCCCTCTGCCTTGATTATGCCAGTCATTCCATCCGCCACAGCATGCTCCCTTCTCTGATCCCCATCGTCAATGCCACCGGAATTGTTTTGCATACCAATATCGGGCGCACTCCTTTGGGCAAACCGGCTCTAAATGCCATCGAGCAGGCCGGCGGCTATTGTAATCTGGAGTTGGATCTAGCAAGCGGCAAGCGCGGCTCCCGTTATCAACACATTGAAAAACTCGTTTGCCTGCTCGCAGGATGCGAGGCCGCCATGGTCGTTAATAACAATGCGGCAGCAATCCTTTTGGTTCTGGATACATTGGCCAGAGGAAAACAGGTGCTTGTTTCCCGCAGCGAACTGATCGAAATCGGCGGTGGTTTTCGTCTTTTTGATATAATGGAAAAAACCGGTTGCCTTATAAAAGAAGTCGGCAGCAGCAACAAAACAAGGCTTAGCGATTATGAAGAGGCTGTCACCGAAGAAACAGGGCTTTTGCTGCATGTGCATAAAAGCAATTTTATTCAAAAAGGGTTCGTGGAAGATGTCCCCTTGTCCCAGTTGGTGGAATTAGCCCATAACAATCACATTCCTATCGTTAACGACTTGGGCAGCGGTTGTATTTACCCCTTGCGCAAGCTGGGCATTGGCCAGGAACCAACCATCTCCGAAGTGATTGCCACCGGAGTCGACCTGATCACCTTCAGCGGTGATAAATTATTGGGCGGCCCGCAAGCCGGAATCATTGCCGGCAAAACGCAATATATCGATCTCATTAAAAAGAACCCCCTTCTCCGCGCTTTACGCATAGACAAACTCTCTTTGGCAGCCCTGGAGGCCACGCTGCAATGTCACCTTGACCCAAAGCGGGCCGAGCAGGAGATCCCTCTTTTGCGCATGCTTTTAAAAGATTTACCCCACATCAAAGATGCAGCCAAAAAACTACAAGCCCAATTAAAGAATATCCCCGGCATGAAGACCCATACGGAAATCCAGATCAGCGAAGCCAAATCAAAAATAGGGGGTGGCTCATTACCCGAGGTAGAATTACCCACCTTTGTCTTACAGATTCAAAGCGACCGGTATCCGGCTCAAACACTCTTGCAACTGTTGTTGCAAACCCGGCCTGCCATCTTATGTTATCTGCACAACAACACCTTGACCTTAGACCTGCGTACTGTGGAAGAAAAAGAGTTAAAATCCATCGTTGCCGCTTTTGAGGCCATCTTTGTGTAACCCCGGATGAAAAAAATCAAATACATCGTTACCGCATGAAGCGAATTACTTCATCTGTTTTCTATATAATCTATCGTTCTCATATTCATTAGAATTAAAGGGGGCTTATGGGGTACGGCAAACCCATAAANNTTTATGGGTTTGCCGTACCCCATAAAATATTGCAATCGCCTCGCTCCTGTTTTTAAATTGAATATCCGGCAAAATCGGTATATACTGATATCGTGATCGGTTTTAACAGGAGGTATTTATTATGGAAATCATTTTAGACGCATTGGGCAAGGCGTGTCCCACTCCCGTAATCATGGCAAAAAAAGAGATCGAATCCGGCAATCGCTTATTCGGAATAAAAGTAGATAATGAGATCGCCTACAGTAACCTCAAAGAGCTGGCCACCAATCGTGGCTACCATGCCGAAGCAAAAGCCGATGGAGGCCACTTTCTAGTTGTCTTTGAAGCACAAGAACAAGATACTTGTTCCTATTGTGCGGAAGCGGCACAAATCATCGCCCAAAAACCTACTGCCGGTTGGGCCGTTTTTGTCAACAAACCGACCATCGGCCACGGTTCCGACGAGTTGGGCGGCAACCTCATCAAAATGTTCTTTTATACGCTTGCCCAAAGTGATGATCTGCCTAAATATGTTCTCTTTATGAATAGCGGCGTCAAATTGACGGCTATGGACGAATATGAAGAAGTAGCAGGACATTTAAAAGCCTTGTCCGACAAAGGCTGTAAACTGCTCGTTTGCGGCACTTGTCTTAATTATTTCGGTTTAGCGGATCAAGTAAAAGTTGGCACCGTATCCAATATGCTGGATATTACGGATAAATTAAAAGAAGTTGCAAAGGTGATCACTGTTTAGATGGAAACATATTATTTATTAGTTTTTGACTCTACCCACGCTGCTATGCAGGCGCAAAAAGACTTGAACAACTGGATGAAGGTAATCGTAGTCCCTACTTTACGTGAAATTACGGCAAGTTGCGGCATCTCTTTGCGAGTCGCTAAAGAGGATTACGAGACATTTTTGTCCATTCTACGGGATCAAAAGAAAGCCGTTCGCTTGGACACAAAATTATGTCGTCTTTATCAAATTATTTCTCAAGACAGAACAAATCAGGCTCGACAGATTCCGCTTCCTGCTATTGGTTAGCATTACAAAGGCCGCGTATGCGGTCTTTTATTTTATTTATTATGTTGGCACGATCAGAACGTATGCTTTCTATGTAAAAGATAACGCGGCTTTTTGCACTATCGGGAGAATTTGTTTCTTCTGGATAATTAATTCTTGGGCAGGGATGTCCAAATAGTGCGTCCGCCATCAGATATAAACCAGATCCGATCAAAAAAGAGAACCGCCAAATAGGTGGTTCTCTTTTTTGATCAGGGCTTATTGTATCGTCTTTGTGCCGCGATCGCCTCTAAAGCCTTGATAGCCGTAATTACTTCCTGCTTGGTGTTGAAGTAACCAAAACTAAAACGCGTCGTGCCGTCATCGATCGTCCCCAGAGCATGATGCGCCAAAGGCGTGCAATGCAGGCCACTACGAACGGCAATATCATATTGACTATCTAACTGGTAGGCCAGCTGACCGCTTTCCATGCCGTCCAAAGTCACCGACACAACGGGAACAGCATTGCGTTTGGCAATATGGTTGCCTTCCGGGTGATAGATGTGGATACCCGGAATCTCGATGATTCCGTCGATAAAATAGTCACTTAAATATGTTGTTTTTTCGTAAATATTGTCCAATCCGTTATGGACGATAAAATCAACTCCTGCCAACAGCCCGGCAATGCCCAACATATGATGGCTGCCAGCTTCTAAATGCTCGGGGAAAAAGTCCGGCTGCTGCCAAAAAGTCGAACGGCTACCCGTGCCGCCATAAATCAAAGGTGATAATTCTATCTTATCGCTAACATACAAGGCGCCGATGCCCGTCGGCCCGTAAAGCGCTTTATGTCCGGCTATTGCTAATAAAGAGATGTTCATTTTCTCGGCGTCGACGGGCAAAAGTCCGGCCGATTGCGCCGTATCTACCATAAAAGCAATGCCGCGTTTTTTTGCAATCGCACCTATTGCCTCTATCGGTTGCACACTGCCACAGACATTGCTTACGTGCAGGCAAACCAAAAGCCTGGTTGAAGGCCTAATTGCTTTTTCAAAATCCCCAGGGGCCACAACCCCATCCCGATTGGCTTTGACACAAGTGGCAGTAATCCGTCCGACGTTTTCTAAATTAGCGAGCGTCCGCCAAACGGCGTTGTGTTCCATGCCGGAAAAAACAACATGATCCCCTTGCTTTAAAAATCCCTGCAAGGCATAGTTGATGCTGGCCGTAGCTCCGGACGTAAAAACCATGCGTTCGGGATTCTCGCAGCCCAAAAACTCGGCCAGTCGGTTTCTGGCAGCAAACAGCAGCTTGGAACCTTCCAAGGAAAAGGCATACGACCCCCTGCCCGGGTTTGCGCCGTATTGGTCAAATGCCTGGCATACAGCATCCTTCACCTCTTTCGGTTTAGGCCAGCTACCGGCGGCATTATCTAAAAATATCATATCCATCTTCCTTTCGGGGAGAATCCATAAAAAATAAGATATGGTAAATCCATATCTTATTGTATGTATCCCTTTGGGAAAATGCACAAATATTTTAAAACAATTCTCCCGGCAAAAAGAATTCTAAGAGGCGTTGTAAGTCCTCATCATTATAAAACTCGATCATAAACCGTCCGCCCTGTTTTTTGTGCTGCACAACCACTTTGGTGCCGAGTTTTTGCTGCATTTTGCTTTCAAGTGAGAGTAAAAAGGCATCCCGTACTTTGGGATTGAGCTTCTTGATTTTTTCCGAAACTTCTCCTTTAAGCGATTGCGCTAGGCTTTCGGCCTGACGTACGTTTAAGTTTTGTCCGACGATCTTTTTCGCCAGTGCATCTTGGGCGACTGTGTTGGGCAAAGACAAGATGGCCCGGCAATGACCCGCCGACAGTTCATCTTTTAGCAAAAGGTTGTGGCAATAAGGGCTTAAATTTAAAAGCCTCAGCGTATTGGCGATGTGGGGGCGGCTTTTACCCAGTTTTTGCGCCAGTTCTTCTTGCGTATACTCGTAATCCGCAATCAATCTCTGGTAGGCCATAGACTCTTCCAAGACATTGAGGTCTTCGCGTTGTATATTTTCAATTAAAGATATCTCGTTTACTTCCCGTGAAGAAAGCGTACGAACGATGCAGGGGATTTCTTCCAGTTGGGCAAGGCGAGCCGCACGGTACCGCCGTTCACCCGCAACAAGTTCATAATTGCCCTCCTTGGGTGTTACCAAGACGGGTTGCAACATGCCGTATTGCTTTAAAGAACTGGCCAACTCTTCCAACTTTTGCGGATCAAAATCCCGCCGCGGTTGATAGGGATTGGGCCGGATCTTGATGATTTCAATCACCTGAATCTTTTCGCCTTTTTCCGGCTCAAAACTCTCATACTCCGGGATCAATGCCGAAAGCCCTCTTCCGAGTCCTTTTTTCATAACGTCTGCTCCTTTCGTTCGATCGGATCTCCGTTTAAGCGGGCAAATTCTTCCGCTAAAAGCTCATACATTTCCGCCCCTTTGGATTTGGGGTCGTAATAGACAATCGGCATGCCATGACTGGGCGCTTCCGAAAGGCGGACACTGCGGGGAATGATGGCCTGATATACTCTTTTACCAAAATAACGCCTCGCCTCATCCGCCACCTGTTGTGACAAATTGGTTCTTGGATCATACATGGTCAACAACACCCCCTCCACGGATAAGCCGGGGTTTAGGTGAGCTTTAACCAGTTCATAGGTGTTCATCAATTGTCCGACGCCCTCCAGGGCATAGTATTCACATTGTAACGGGACAATCAGGCTGTCGGCAGCCGACAAAGCATTGAGCGTCAACAACCCTAAAGAAGGCGGGCAATCAATAAAAATATAATCATATTGCTCCCGAACGGGTTTGAGTGCGCGTTTGAGCTTGTTTTCGCGGGAAATTGCAGGCACGAGTTCCACCTCCGCGCCTGCCAATTGAATGGTGGCGGGTAGGATATCCAGATTTTCATACGGCGTATGGACTATTACCGATTGAGCCGAGGCGCCGTTTATTAAAACATCATAGACGCAATATTGAATGGCTTTGCGGTCAATCCCCACGCCGCTGGTGGCATTCCCCTGGGGGTCTATATCAATCATAAGGACCTTCTTGCCGGCTTTCGCCAGATAGGTGCTAAGATTAACCGTTGTTGTCGTTTTGGCGACGCCGCCTTTTTGGTTTACGATTGCGATTACTTTTCCCATTTTTTCACCAATTCTTTCCCCATTTCAACAAACGCCAAACTTATTTGGCTCTTAATTAAATATTCCGCATCTTTTTAGAGTTTCCTGTCTAAAAATGTTTCACGTGAAACATTTTATGTTTATAGCGGAGCTTTTTCCGGCATGCCTTCTCTGCGCGGATATTTATCAGGTGTTTCATTAATCTTTTTAATCAGCACAAAGGTCCTGCTTTCTCCTGACACGGGCAAGGTTATTGCTTCTGTTTTTATAATCGAAGCGCCCAATAGAGCCAAAGCATTGGCGGACTGTTCTACTTCTTCCCTCGGCGAAGGACCTTTCATGGCTACAAAAACGCCCCCCGTTTTTAAAAAGGGCAGCGCATACTCCAACAAAACAGGCATTGAGGCAACCGCACGAGCTGTTACCAGATCGAACTTGCCGCGACATTGGATATCTCGACCCGCCTTTTCCGCACGCCCGCAATAAACTTCCAGGTTATCCAAGCCAAGCGCTTCTTTGGCCTGCTGTAAAAAAAGGCAGCGTTTTTGCAGAGACTCCAGTAAAAGCCAGCTTGTTTGTGGGTAAGCGATTGCCAGCGGCGTCCCCGGAAACCCTGCACCGCTACCCAAATCCAAACAATGCATCCCGTACTGCAAATAAGGCAACAACAGGAGACTGTCCAAATAATGTTTTTCGGCAGCCAGATTGTCTTCTTTGATGGCTGTTAAGTTGACCTTTTGGTTATAATCACAAACCATACGCCAATGCTCCCGCATTTGCCCGGCCTGTTTTTGACTCAACTCAATCTCCAGTTGTTTGGCGCCCTGTTCTAAAACAGAAAGAAATTCGGACATAGATTCCTCCGCAATAAAGTAGGTATGGGTACAGCCCTTCTAACTCTAATACTGTAGCCTAGAGGCGGACAGGTTGCCCATGCTTATTTTGTCATAAAGCTGTATTGCTGTCAATAACAGTCTATCCGAAGAAAGCAAAGATGAGCTTAACTATTCTTTAAGCCCTCTTTTTGCATTTACAGATGGTTTCAGCGCCTAAGATACGATAAACTGGCTATTAAACAAATATCTGATACAATCGGTTTTTAGACCGGGTCAAAACAAAGAATAGCTGCTTGGGCCCAAGCTCTCCGGCTGTAATTGCCTTCGGGTACCCAATAGCTATTCTTCTAATACATATCAGAAAATGATATTGCTGCCAATAACAGTATATTCGAAGAAAGCAATAAGGAGACACAACCGCTTTAAGGCGGTTATGGTTTTTGCGTTGTTTTCCCGGCTTTGTCCGATGCAAAACGGTGCAAATAGACGAGCAAGACATTGATATCCGCAGGAGAAACACCCGTGATGCGTCCCGCTTGTCCGATGGAAAGCGGACGAATTTGTGCCAGCTTTTGCGCAGCTTCCATAGACAGCCCGCCAACCTGGGCATAATCGATCTCTTGAGGGATGCGTTTGGATTCAATGCGTTTAAAGCGTTCGATCTGCACGTGTTGTTTATTGATATAGCCTTCATATTTGATCATGATTTCCACCTGTTCGCGCACATCGCCCGGCAATTCTTTGGGCGGCGGAAAGTCGGCCGCCAGCGAATCATACGTGTTTTCCGGCCTGCGCATGAGTGTTTGCAAGGTGGTTTCACCTTTGACTGGATAATTCTTTTCCGCCAGTTCCGTCTGCGATGGGTGGTATTGCTCGAGACGGCTGTATTCTTCTTCGATGGCTTGCTTCTTTTCGGCAAAGACGCGTCGTCGGGCTTCGTCAATTAACCCCAATCCGTCGGCTATTTCCGTCAGGCGCATATCCGCATTGTCCTGCCGCATCACCAGGCGGTATTCCGCCAGGGAAGTAAAGAGGCGGTACGGCTCACGCACGCCTTTGGTTACCAGGTCGTCGACCATGACGCCGATATAGGCTTGCGATCTGTCCAGGGTAAATCCCGGCTTTTCCAAGGCAGCGCAGGCGGCGTTGATCCCGGCAAGCAGCCCCTGTGCGGCGGCCTCTTCATATCCGGAAGAACCGTTGAGTTGTCCGGCGGAAAACAATCCCACGATCTCTTTATGCTCCAAAGTAGGCTTTAGCTGCGTAGGCTGGAGGCAATCATATTCGATGGCATAGGCCGGGCGGATAATGACAACATTTTCCAGCCCGGGGATGGTATGCATAAAATCCCTTTGCACTTCTTCCGGCAAACTGGAAGACATTCCCTGCACATAATATTCGCGGCTGTCTAATCCTTCCGGCTCCAAAAAAAGCTGGTGAGAATCACGCTGGGGGAAACGTACCACCTTATCTTCAATAGAGGGGCAGTAGCGCGGCCCAACGCCTTCAATGCGGCCCGAAAAAAGCGGCGCACGGTGCAGGTTATCACGGATGATCTGATGCGTTTTTTCATTGGTATAGCTCAACCAACAGGGGAGACTGGGGCGTTTGGGAAGTTCAAGCGCATCCGCCATAAAGGAAAATCGCAAGCCACTCGTATCCCCCGGTTGCTCTTGTGTTTTTCTAAAATCGATGGTGTTTTTATCCACTCTGGCAGGCGTTCCCGTTTTAAAGCGTTCAACGGGCAATCCCAAATCACGCAAAAATTTGCCCAGCTCGATAGCGGGAGGGTATCCTGTCGGGCCGGAAGGATAGGAATAGTCGCCGATAATCACCTTGCCGCCCAAAGAGGTGCCTCCGGCTAAAATCACGTGGGAGGAGGCAAACACGGCGCCGTTTTTGCTAATAACGCCTTCCACACGATGGTCGGAAATTACCAAAGAAACGACTTCCGCCTGTCTTAAATCCAGATTTGGCTGGTTATCCAACAGTTGGCGCATGACGCGTTGATAAGAAGGCTTGTCGATCTGCGCACGCAAAGCCTGTACGGCTGGGCCTTTGCCGGTATTAAGCATGCGGATCTGGATTTGGGTCCGGTCTGTCACCAACCCCATCGCGCCCCCCATGGCGTCGATCTCGCGTACCAGAGTGCTCTTGGCCGTGCCCCCTATAGAGGGGTTGCAGGGCGCCAAGGCGATGGCATCCGGGCTCATGGTGACAAGCAGCGTTTTTGCGCCCATGCGCGCGGCTGCCAAACATGCCTCGCAACCAGCATGCCCTCCGCCTACGACGATCACATCATAACTTCCGGCCAGATATTCCGTTTCTTTCAGCTTAATTGTCATCTTCCTCACCGTCTTTTTTCAACATGTTTCACGTGAAACGCTTTATTTTCCCAGGCAAAACGTGGAAAAGATCTTTTCGATCACTTCTTCTCCGGCCGTTTTGCCGCTGATTTCTCCTATAGCCTGCCAGGCTTCTTGCAGATCAACGTCTATCGTATCGAAACACCCGTCTTTTGATAAGGTCTGTTTAACTTCAAGCAGGGATTGCCGTGCCTTGATCAGGGCTTCCTGATGCCGCGCGTTGGAAACAGCAGCTTCCCGCTGGCTAAAGACATGGCCTCCGGAAATAAAACTGACCATTTTTTGTTTGAGGTCTTCTATGCCTTGTCCCGTTTTAGCCGATACAGCCGGCATATTCTGGTCGGGATATTGTTTTTTGATTTGATCTAATATTGGGGCGGCATTTAGTTTATCGCATTTATTGACAACAAGCAAAACGGGCTTGTCTTGATGCTCGGCTAAAATGCTTTGGGCTTCTTCATCCAGGCCGACCGTAGCATCGATAACCAAAAGCAACATTTGAGCGCCGGAGACTTTGTCGCGGCTTTTATCAATGCCGATGGTTTCTACTTCATCGCCCGATTCACGCAATCCGGCCGTATCACTCAAAAGCAGCGGAAACCCACCGATATTGACGTATTCTTCGATCACATCCCGAGTCGTACCGGGAACTTTGGTGACGATGGCCCGCTCTTCTTCTAACAGCACATTTAACAAGCTGGATTTGCCCACATTGGGGGCGCCGCACAAAACTACAGAATAGCCTTCACGATAAACCCTACCCGCAACGGCACCTTCTATTAAAACGTCGATTTCATGCACTATGCGATCAACTTTTGCCCGGATTATCTCTTTTTCCGGAACATCTTCGTCTTCGGGAAAATCAATCCCGACGACTACATCCGCCACAAGCTCCAAAATTTCATCCCCGATGGCATCCACCTTGCGGGAAAGAGTGCCCGAAAGCTGTCCGGCCGCAATCAATGCCGCTTGCGGCGTTTTAGCGCAAATCAGATCCTGGACAGCCTCTGCCTCGGCCAAGTCCAGCCGACCGTTCAAATAAGCACGCAAAGTAAATTCTCCCCGCTCGGCAAGACGGGCGCCGCAAAAAAGAACAGCCTCCAACACCTTGGCAAGCACCACGGGGCCGCCATGAACCTGGAATTCCACCACGTCTTGAGCTGTATAAGAATGAGGCGCAGCCATATAAACGGCGAATCCCTCGTCGATCACAACTTGTTCCCGCTCGTTTGCCGGATTGATGATTCTGCCAAAATAAAGCCGGTGGCTTTGCCAAGCCCGATCAGGCTGCTGGGGATCAAACATCCGATTCATGATCTCTTTTGCCCCGTCGCCGCTGATCCGGACAATACCGATTCCCCCTTCTCCGGGAGGGGTGGCGATAGCCGCAATCAATTCATCCTGGTTACGCATGAAAAAACATCCTTTCTTATGATGATAGCTTTATCGCGTTGTTCCAAATAATTCATGTTATCTTTTACTAAAAACCATTAGCTATCGAAAATTTTGCTCCGCCTAAAACCAGCCCTTTTTTGTGTGGGCGATGTACAAGGGCAAAGCAATAGCTTTGGCGTTCTTCAGGTAAAGAAAAAAGAATACTCTTACGGCGGCATCGCTTGATAGCAAACCCCGCAATAGACGTTTACCCTTGATTTCTTATTCATATACAAAAAGAAAACCCGGCCTTTAGCCGGGCATTACTATTCTTTGGGACGCGCAGAATGCTTTTTACTGATAACCACCCTGCGGTAAGGTTCCTCTCCCTGACTATAGGTTTCAACCCTATTATCATCTTGAAGCGCGATATGGATGACTCTTCTTTCATGAGGGTTCATGGGTTCTAAACTAACCCTACGACCTGTGCGAATCGCCTTGTCCGCCATTTTTTTTGCCAAAGAGAACAAGGTCTCTTCCCTGGCTTTGCGATAATCTTCCACATCCAAAACGATGCGGATATAATCTTCGTTATGACGGTTAACCACTAGGTTTGTTAAATACTGTAAAGCATTGAGTGTCTCTCCGCGGCGGCCAATCAAAACACCCAGCGCATTGCCATTAAAGCAAATATTTAAGACCCCGTCCGGGGAAATAGTTGTTTCATAGGTTGGACGAACTCCGAAATGCTGAAATATTTTTGTTAAAAAAGCCATCGCTTGGCGCGTCATTTCATCATAATCAATGTTTTCCGGTACTACTTGATTTTTTTCTTTAGTCGCAACTACGGAGGCTGTTTGTCTGACAATAGGGATTTGGGCCTGTTGTTTTTTATTCTTTATCTCCTGTCTGCCAATGGGCTTTTGGGAGATGATCCTAACTTTTGCAAGTTTTCCTCCGATACCAAAAATTCCCTTACTTCCGATTTCAAGAACTTCTACTTCCACATCTTCGATTCCGACTCCCGCTCTGGCACAGGCAAGATCCACGGCTTCTTCCACTGTTTTCCCCGTGGCCTCGAAAATAGTATTTTCCATTTTGCCTTCCTTCCTTCCTTGTCAACAACTCATTTCTTTTTCTTTTTTTGCGTCTTGTTGATTGGTTTGGATTTAGAGCCGTCGGCAGCTGAACGCTCCTTCTTGCCGGCTCCATCAACGACCTTTTCTGTTGACATTTCTATCAGAAAAGCAGAATCCTTCTCTTGCTTTTCTCCTTTTGCCTCTTCCTTTGCTTTTGCTGCTGCTTCTTCCTTTTTCATCATTTGATTAATTACAAGTTGCTGTACCACGCCGAACAAACTGAAAAAAGTCCAATAAATGGACAATCCGGCCGGAAATGAACGCGCCATCCAGCCGAACATAATGGGCATCATATAGAGCATCGTTTTTTGCATGGTATCATTCTTATTGGTAGTGGAAACATACTGCATAAAAAACGAAGCTGCCGCAACGATAATTGCCAACGCCCAAGTGGGGTCGGGATTTGACAAATTGCCGAGCCACCAAAGTTTGTAGTATTGCGGATTAGCCGGAACAAAATCACGCAAAACCTGAAACAGGGCAAAGAGGATAGGCATCTGGATCAACAAAGGCAAACACCCGCTCATGGGGTTGACGTTGTTCTCCTTATAGAGCTTCATCGTTTCTTCCTGTTTCTTTTGCGTGTTCTGTTTGCCGTATTTTGCTTCCAGCTCTTTTATTTTTGGTTGCAAATTCTGCATCTGACGCATGGAGCGCAGCTGCTTAATCGATAAAGGGAACAAAACCAGTTTGATAACCAGGGTAAATATAATAATCGCCAAAGCATAGTTGGGAATACCAATTGCTAGCGTTAAATCAAACAATTTTTCTAAAATCGTGGCCAACCCCAGCTTCAAAGACAGCCATACTCCACCGGCAATGTTTGAAGATAAAAATAAATCCATCATATTCACGAAATCTATCCACAGTAAAGCTGTGGATTCACCTCCTCAATAAACTTTGGATTGCAGGGATTAGGGTACCGGGTCAAATCCGCCCGGATTCCATGGGTGGCATCGGCATATCCTCTTTACTGCCATCCAGCCTCCCCGCCAGGCGCCGTATTTGATAATCGCTTCTTGGGCATATTGCGAACAAGTCGGCATAAAACGGCATCTTGGCCCAATAAAGGGGGAAATTATTTTTTGATACACCCAAATAATTGCTAAAAATAATTTGCTCATTAAAAAGACACCTTATTTCGGATCGCCTGCTTTTAGCTTCAGCTTAACCTGCCCTACGGCATCGAGAATCTTCTCTAGTAATTGCGCATAAGAAGCACGTTTAGCCGAGTTGCGAACAATCAGTATATAATCAAACCCCTGCGGGAACCCCTTAAGCAATACACGGCAAGCTTCCCGAAATCGTCTTTTTAAACGATTGCGAACAACGGCGTTTCCGTTCTTTTTGGATACAGAAAACCCAATTCTGGTTTCTTCGTTCTTGTTTGTTCTATAATATAGAACAAAATACGGCGTATTTATTGTATTTCCTTTTTGATAAATACGACGAAAATCTTTTTTTTCTTTTAAGCGATATGTTTTTGGCAACATTTTATATCACTAAATCGCAATTGCTTTTCTGTTTTTATTCCGTCTCCTTTTTAAGACATTGCGACCACCTTTTGTACTCATACGGGCTAAAAAGCCATGTACTCTTTTATGCACTCTCTTTTTTGGTTGATAAGTACGCTTCATTTGAAAAGCACCCTCCTTTAAAATTTAAAAGGGAAACTCCCTCTAAAATCAGTATAATAACCCAATATAAATTAAACTAACAGAAGCTTATTATAACGGAATTCAAAATAGTTGTCAAGGAAAATCAGCAAACAAGCCTCCTACGATATTTTTAAAAGAATCCTTTGTTTTTACATGATTTATTATTGAAATTGTGGATAAGTTTTGGTATGATAATAATGGAGTCTTAACTTTGGGAGAATTATCCACCAAACCGTGGGTAACTCCTTTGTTTTTTCACTTTTTTACTAGATAAATATATCCTAAGAGGGTTTTACCTGTTTTTTAAACCTCGATATTCGGCAGTTGTGGATAATTATATTCCAGCAGTTAACAAAGCTTTGGGAGGGGTTTCTTTAAAGTGGAACAAATATGGCCTTTGGTTTTGGAATTATTAAAGACGGATATCAAAGAAACTAGTTTTGATCGATGGTTCAATACCATTTTATCTGTTGAACGGCAATCAAATGCCGTCTATATTCATGTGCCGGATCAATACGCTCAGTCTTATATGGAACAAGCGTTCTCGCAGATTATTAAAACCAATCTGCAGCTTGTCACAAAGGAGCCTCTGGACGTTCGCTTTATCAACGCCGAGGAAGAAGAAACAAATATTGGAGAAGATCTTTACGCTGATATTCCTTTGAATAGTCTTGCGATCAGTAAAAATATGGAACAAACAGCCCCTTCCCGCTTTAATCCGACCTATACCTTTAATTCTTTCGTGGTAGGGGCTTCTAACCGTTTTGCCCATGCAGCAGCTATGGCCGTTGCAGAACGCCCTTCTCGCACGTATAATCCGCTCTTCATCTATGGCGGTTCGGGTTTGGGGAAGACGCATCTGATGCATGCCATTGCTCAAAATATTTTAAGCAAAAATCCTTCAGCCAAAGTTGTCTATATCTCAACGGAAGCGTTCACCAACGAGTTTATCTCTTTGGTGAGAATGGGCAAATTATATTCTTTTAAAACAAGATACCGTAACGCCGATGTTTTTTTGATTGACGATATTCAATTTTTAACAGGAAAACAAGGTACACAGGAAGAATTCTTTCATACTTTCAATGCTCTTTATGAAGCCGGCAAACAAATCGTTATTTCTTCCGACCGTCCGCCTAAAGAAATTGAAATGTTGGAAGAAAGGCTCCGTTCCCGTTTTGAATGGGGGCTAATCACCGATATTCAGCTACCCGATGTAGAAACACGATGCGCAATCTTGCAAAGAAAGGCCTTGCAGGGAAATGTCTCCATTCCCGAAGAAGTGATCTTCTTTATCGCAGACAAAATTATTTCTAACATCCGGGAATTGGAAGGTGCATTGAACAAAGTCGTTCATTTTACAACTTTAAATAGAATAAAAACAATTACCATCGCCGACGCTCATATGGCACTAAAAGACATTCTGCCGGAAGAAAATAAAATGCTTCTTACCATCGACGGTGTACAAAAAACAGTTGCAGACTATTTTAACATTCAGGTAGAGTCATTAAAAAGTAAAAAAAGAGACAACGGTATTGTCTATCCACGACAAATTGCCATGTATTTATGTCGCGATCTGATGGATGAACCGCTGGCAAAAATCGGAAAACAATTCGGTGGCAGGGATCACAGTACGGTGATTCATTCCTGTGAAAAGATCGAGCAAGGATTGCTTTATGATCCTAAACTGGAAAAGATTATCACACAATTAAAAGAAAAACTTTCTTAAAAAAATAGGCGCTGCAATTATTGTAGTGCTTGTTTTATCAACTTGTGTTAAATAAATTTGCATTTAATTTTTTTAAATTCCAATAGACAGCTTATAACAAATTGCTTATAATATTTAGTATATCAACCTTTGTGGAAAATGATGATATTTGGTTTATTTTGTGGAAAAAGAATGTTTCATTTGCGCTTTATTTCATCTATTTTCTTTTTTTATTGACAAAATATTGTTTATAAATCAATAATTTCCGTGGATAAGCATCTGTACGAATTGTGATCAATGTTAATAATACTCCTATTATTTAAAACCTCACATATTTTGTGGAAAAAAGGCGATTTTTTTGTTCTGATATCCACGCTATAAAAGACAAGTATGCTAGGCTTATTTTGATACTTATGTACACTGTAAACATACCCCATTACTATTGCTAAATATATATTATAACTATTCTCCTAACCATAAATTTTTGTGTTGTAAAAGTAAAGGAGGAAACAAATGAAATTTAATTGTCAAAAAGAAGATTTATTGTATGCTGTCCAAGCTGTGGTACGTGCCGTTTCAACAAAAAATACACTACCTATTTTGGAAGGAATCATGATTTGCGCCAAAGCAAATAAACTTTCATTTCGGGCTACAGATTTAGAAATGGCAATGGAATGCCTGGTTGATGCCGATGTGTTAGAAGAAGGAACCGTTGTTATTTCCGGACGTTATTTTTATGATTTGGTAAAACATCTTCCTTTTGGCAATGTATATTTTGAAAAGACAGGTGAACAATTAACGATCGAGTATGACCAATCACATATTTCTGTTCATTGTTTGGATCCGGATGAGTTTCCTGCTTTGCCACAAATGGAAGAAGATATTAGCGGAGAAATTCCCATTCCCATCTTTCGGCGTATAGTCCGCCAATCATCCATCGCTGCTGCAACAGATGAGGTTCGTCCTATTTTTAGTGGAATCTATACGCAATTTGGAGATAATCAAATTACGATGGTAACTACTGATACGCATCGTTTGGCTTTATGCAAAGGGGGCTGGAAAGGGAAGGCCGCACAAACGTATATTTTGCCGACCCATACCATGCAGGAAATAGCCCGCCTGGCGATAAATGAAGAAGAGTCGGTTATTGTTACTTTAAGCAAAAATCAAGTTTTCTTTGCCATCGGCAATATCATTGTGGTAACGCGGGTTATTAATGGACAGTACCCTGACTACAAACAAGTTTTGCCGACAGAAAATCTATTTGTCAGCCAATGCGTCGTCAATCGTCAGCGTTTGATCGAAGCGTTGGAAAGAGCAGCGCTTTTGCCCCGCGATGCCATTCGCGGTAAAAGCAATGTGGTAAAATTAGCCTGGCAGAAAGATCTTTTAACGCTTTCGGCCGATGTGCCGGATGTCGGGAGGATCAAAGAAGAAATCCCGATTTCATTCCAGGGGAAAGAAATCGTATCCAATTATAATGCCAAATACCTTTTAGACGCTCTGCGTGTGATGGACAGCGAAAATGTAGTCATGCGTTTAACGGGGGACAACACGCCCGGCATTATTGTTCCCGATGCAGCCTATGAAACATTGGCGGATGCCCCGTATACCTATTTGGTTTTGCCGATGCGGGTACGAGTTTAAATTGGGGGAAGCATTTTGAAACTGAATCGCCTGCTGATTCAAAATTTTCGCAATTATGAAGAGGAAGAAATCTTGTGGCATGATCAAACCAATATTATTTGCGGAATGAATGCCCAGGGAAAAACTAATCTTTTAGAAGCGATCTGTTATATGAGCCTGGCCTGTTCCTTTCGCGGTGCAATGGAAGCAGAAATGCTCGGCTGGGAAAAACCATATTTTCGAATAGAGGCAACCGTTACAAAAGAACATGCTCCCCAAGAAGAGCTTCATTTAAGTGCCGCCTATTCGAAAGAAAAGATCAGGAAATGGCAGTTGAACGGTCAGTCAGCCAAAAGACTGGAGCAGGTTGTGGGAAAGTTTCATACGGTGATTTTTACACCGGACGACCTATCCATCGTAAAAAGCGGGCCTTCGCAAAGAAGGCGTTTTTTAAACAAACAAATGGTGCAGCTTTATCCGGATTATTACGGACTTTTGGTACAGTACAATCATACCTTAAAACAGCGTAATTGTTTGTTAAAGAATTGGAACGGGGCAAGGATGAAAGAAGAAGTCCTGGTTTGGAACGAATCCTTGGCTAAGTTGGGCGTAGCGATTATTCTTCGGCGGAAAAGCACCGTTCAAAAATTATTACCGTTTGCTAACGCTCTGCAAAAAGAGATCGGTGGCGGAGAAGAGTTAATTCTGAATTACCAATGCGGAATTGATTTAAAAGAGATAAACGATGCCGATAGTCTACAACAAATTTTTTTACGAAAGTTGGAAGTCGGCTTTGAATCAGATCGGCAAAGGGGCGTTACGGGTTTCGGTCCACACCGGGATGATCTATTTATCACCATTAACGGGACATCAAGCCGCCTATATGCATCGCAGGGGCAGCAACGAACGGCTGCTCTGAGTTTAAAGTTGGCTGAATTGGAGTTAGCCAAAGAAGAAAAGGGAGAATATCCCGTATTGCTCTTGGACGACGTAATGTCAGAGCTGGATCTTTTGCGTTGCCAGCAGATGGTCTCCCTGCTTTCGGGAAAAGTACAAACGATTATTACAACAACGGACAACCGTTTTGATTTGCCGGAAGGCAAACTGTTTTTTGTCAATTCAGGTGTTGTCACAAGTTGATTCGAAAAAAAGGAACAAAGCATGGAAAGTGTTAAAAAAAAGCAGATTTTGTGTTATGATTCCGGCATCGGGGGAATCACTGTCTTAGCTCAGGCAAAGCAGGTTTTACCTGACGAAAATTTTATTTATTTTGCCGACGTGACCCAAGTCCCTTACGGCGATAAAAACCATGAACAAATCCGTAGGATTATTTTAACCCATATGGAAGAACTATTGGATGATCGTATCAAAGCGGTACTGATGGCTTGCAACACGGGGACGGCCGTTTGTATCAAAGATTTACGGGCCAAGTACGGCATCCCCATTCTGGGTTTGGAACCGGCCTTAAAGCCGGCCGTTGAAAATTGCCGGGGTAAAATACTGGTTTTAGCGACAGCGCTGACCTTGCAGGAAGAAAAATTTAGCCATCTGTTAGCCCACTTGCAAGCGACGAATCCAAGCCAAAAAATTATTTTGGAACCCTGTCCCGGCTTGGCTGACCTGGTGGAAGAATCGCCGACCAATCCAGATGCGATTAATTATATTTTTAAAAAAATTGCTCCCCATGCCGACGGGCTGGAAGGAATTGTTCTCGGTTGTACGCATTATGTCTTTTTACGGCCTTTCCTGCAGCAGGAATTTCCAAAAATCAAGATCTTTGATGGAAATTTGGGCATTGCCCGGCTGATGAAAAAAACATTGGAAGACAGCGATTTGCTGGGCGGGGAAGGAACGGTTCTTTGGAAATTTTCGGAAACAGATCCCAAACAGGTTTCGATGTTGGAAAATAAGTTTCAGACATACTATGAGTTTTGGTATAATAATCTGCAAAATAATCAAAGTTAATAAAGAAACAAAAACAGACGCAAATGCGTCTCTTTTTATAAAAGAGGATTCTGATAAAAAATATAAAGCAGGGGTATGTATGAAAAAAAGAGAAGCAGACCCGCACGATAATCAGACAAACCGGGAAAATATAAGCATGAACAGTCCCTCCTGGGAAATATTTTGCCGGGATAATCCATCACCTGATTCAACTCCGGACAAGGGGGATTGTAAGTTAGCGCGCGCGCTTGAATATGACTCCAAGAAAGATTCTTCTGCGGTTTCGCAAGCGGATACCGGTGATTCCAGACTCCGGGAAGAAACATTTGCGTCTCTTTCTTTGCGACAAAGTGAATTGGAGGAGGCGTTTGCGCCCGCTCCTTTCCCGCAAATCCAAGCAGAGACAGATAGGTCTTTAGACCATATTCCGGGGATGCTAGCGCCGGATGAACAACAAGAGAAACCGGCAAAAAAGTACAAAAAGAAACGCCTGCGGTTTTTAAGTGGAACGCGAGCCGATCAATTGAACGAGCATTTTATCCTCATTTGTGTGATTGCCGGTACGGTTATTGTTTGTTTGTCGGGTGTGCTGATGTATTCGTATTTTGCCGCCCAAAAAAAGGCGCTCAGCGAAACGCTCAATCAGCAAATTGCCGTCATGTCGCAAGAAAACGCAGCGGCTTTTTCCGATCTTTCTGGAAGGATTGAGAATATGGAAAGTCAGATGAATGAGGTCGTTTCCATTTTAGAGAACACGGATGAAGCTATTTTGGCAAGCGGTGCCGAAAACAGGGAAGCGATGTCGAAAAGGATCGAAGAAATGGACAAACAGTTGGCTCAACTGAAAGCCTCGCTCAACGCTTTGTTGGAAGACAAGAACAGGTAAGCTTAAAAGGGGAAGACGATGATCGATCAAAAAAACAAAAGGCTAGGAATCTTTTTTTTCATGCTGGGCATTTGCTGGATCATTGGCATCAGCATTGCTATGGTGATGGATGACAGCGCCATGCAGCTTGATTTTAATTCCGTGGCTTATGGAAAAGCCGGTACGCCCATTGAAGCCTCGTTATGCGAGGCCGAGGCGACCATGCAGTTTTTTTCATCTGCTGCCGCCGATTTAAAGACTTCCGTGGCGGCAGCAGCTGAAAAAGATGCTGCTTTAAATAACCAATTGGCTGCTTTGGCTAAGAAAACCGCGTCCAACAAAAATTTGTCCATCGAAACGTATGAAAATATTATTGTCAGCCGTTTGGGCAATGCCATCTATAACTATAAAGGGACCAATTCTAATATTATGATTTTTAAGTTAAATAAAGAAGGGTTTCGTGGCTATATGGCCAAAATTAAACTCAAAAACAGCACTGCTTTGCGCGTAACCCTTGCCCCGGAAGATAAAGTCAACGGAGAAACCACATCCCAGGCGGCAAAACGTTACGGCGCGATCTTTGCTGTCAACGGCGGCGGTTTTGCTTATTTGACAACCGATGGCGTCAAACGCTTGGTTCCTCTAGGCACTACGATGGTAAAAGGCTCTTTGGTCGGAGATTTTCAAGCGTCGTATAACAACCTTTCTTTTGCCGGTTTTAGTAAGACCAATAAATTAGTCGGCGGTCAATATCAGACGGAAGAAGACCTCCTGGCTTCCGGCGCCTGGCAGGGAATTAGTTTTGTGCCGGCTTTGGTGCGCGACTGGGATCCGCTCACCATTCCCTCCAAATGGGCTTCCGCCAGAGAGCCCCGTACCGTTCTGGGACAATATCCCAACGGCGATATTTTCTTTATTGTGGTCGATGGTCGGGAAAGCAACAATTCTACGGGGATTACTTTAGAAGAGATGCAGGTATTGCTTTTGCACTTGGGCATTATGGAAGCATTCAACTTAGACGGCGGTGGTTCTTCCGCCATGTACTACAACGGCAAAATTTTAAACAGCCCGTCGGATGGCTCGCAACGGAAATTGGCTACCAATATTGTGGTGATGCCCTAAAGGCTTGAATACAAAGTAGAATAAAAAAAAGGACGCTAAGCGCGTCCTTTTTATATTTGTTGTAAAAGCCAGTCTAGCAACTCTTGCGGTGTATCGGCTAAAAAGGTGGGATTGGCGGTGCGTAATTCTTCTTTTGTATTGGCGCCCCAAGTGACGGCGCCCGTTCTTGTACCGGCAGCCCGGCCGCATTCCATGTCGTGGAGGCTATCGCCAACAAAAATACCATTTTGGGCTGTTTCGTTCAATTGCTGCAACCCAAAAAGCACAGGCTCGGGATGTGGTTTATGCTCTTTGGTCGAATCCGATGTGACAACAATGTCAAAAAAGCCTTGCAGGTCGAGGCTCTCCAGAGAGTGGATGGTTCCGCGGGTGCTTTTGGATGTAACCAACGCCAGTTTGACATGGGACCTTTTTAATTGATGTAAAAGCGGAATCATGCCTTCGTAGGGTTGAAGGGGATTAGCTGCACTGGTGGCAAAAAAATGTTTTTGATAGGTGGAGTAGTATTCTTCTTCACGTCCCTTGCCCAAAACCAACTCCCCGGTTTTTAATAAAGGGAGCCCAATGTACGACAAAAAAGTGTTTTCTTCAAAGGGGACGTTCAAGTCCTGACAAGAAAGATAACAGGCGTGTAGAATATTGGAGATGGAATTGGATATGGTGCCGTCCAAGTCAAATAAAATTGCCGTCATATGGACTCCTTGGTGGGATTGAATTAATACTGGGGAACTTTATTTACGGGTCGAGAGACCAGCAAAGGAACGCTGCTATCACTGCCTTCGGGCAGATACTCTTGTTTTTCACCTTCAACAAGAATCTGTACGGAAATGATCTGCTCTTGTGCCGTCAACGTATATAAAATGGTGTTAAGCAGCATGTTTTCTTGTGCGCTGCCCCCACCGTAAGCAATCAATTCTTTCGAAAAATCGACGGTCGCTACACCGGCATCAACTGTCAATCCCAAGAGCTTGGTTTTTTTCGGTATCGGGCTGGAAAGCGAACTGTCGGGCAAAGGTCCGGCTAAAACTCTCTTAATCGCAAAAATTGCCTTTGATTGAACGTTGTTGTTAGAGTCGATTTTATCAGGATCGACCAAAACGGTTTGCGGCACGATATACATTGCCTGAGAATCTCCCAGATAATATAAAACGGGAACCGAATCGTCTTTTAAGTCGTTGGGATTTACGATATTGGGATCTTTATAGGATAACGGTTGGCTAATGTCAATGTTGCCCACTTGATCCACCGAATTGCCGTCGATCAATATCTGTAATTGATACCCTTCGGTTAAAGGCAAAACCGTGGCAACTAAAGCATCCACAGCCATTTGTGCGTTTTCGGGATCTATATTTAAAAATTCTTGCGTCATATCCACATAGACGGTTTGATTAATCACATAAAGGGATTTTAGTTTGGTGCCTTCCGGGATGACGGCAGCGGAGAATTGGTCGGGCGCACCGGCTAAAAGCTTTTCAATGGCTATTTTAGCAACCTCTCTGGTGGCGTTGACCGAAACTGTCAATGGTAAGAGGTACTCATGATCCGGAGTGGTATAATAAACGGTTACGGCAGTTGCTTCGTGTTCTTCCGTTAAAGGGGTTCTTTGGGAAGCGTTTGTGGGAGCAGTCTCAGGCGTATCTTTGGAATCGCTATGAAGGGAGCAGGCGGTAACCGAGAACAAAAGGGTCAATAAAAGGATCAGCATAGCCAAAGATTTGTTTTTGAGCCCGGGGTTTTGCATAGTAGCCCTCCTTTATGATCTGTTTGTTTTCTCCGTCTATGTAAATATGTCGATTGAAAATTTATTAAATTGCTGTATATTTTATAACAAAATTAAATTCGCTAAAACAAAACCCGAATCCTGCTTTTGTCGAACGGAGTCGATATTTGGCGGCCTGGGGAAACCCCATAAAAAAGAATAAAATCAGATAATTGGAGGAATTTTCCAACAAAAAATAGAAAAAGTATTCAAGAAAATAGGCATAACTATACCATTATTACAACCACAAAAAAGAGGAAGAACTTTTATGCAGCAAAAAATCAAAGAAATCGAGTTGATATTGGAACAATATCAGGTTGAAATGCAACAAAACTTGTGCAAATTGTTGCAGATCGAAAGCGTTTTGGCGGAGGCTGGCGAAAGCTGTCCCTTTGGGGTTGAAATTGGGCGCGCTTTGGATTTTGTTTTGGGTTTGGCCGCCGGCTGGGGATTTGTCTGTGAGAATGATCACGGTTATGTCGGTTTGGTCGATTGGGGGTCTTCCGACTTTCAGATTGGTGTCTTAACCCATATTGATGTGGTTCCGGCCGGAAGCGGTTGGCAGACTGATCCTTTTTGCCCCCGAATCATTGACGGCCGGATTGTTGCGCGTGGTGCCATCGACGACAAAGGTCCTTTGATGGCTGTTTTGTATGCCTTCCGGGCGATCAAGGAAAGCGGCGTAGCGCTTCCTGTAACTTTACGCCATATCATCGGCACCAACGAGGAGAACGGCTCCCAATGTTTGGCCTACTTTTTGAAGCATCATACCCCTCCTGCGATCAGCTTTTCTCCTGACGCCGAGTTCCCCTTGATCCATGGGGAGAAGGGAATTTTACAATGTGCGCTTTTGCCCGATTTAACAAAAGCCGGTGAGACAGACGGTTCTTCTCAGGTCGAAGACATGATACTTCGGTGGGCAAAGGGCGGAACAGCGGTCAATATCATCCCGGATGAAGCCGAAGCCTGTCTTAAATTGACGACGCGTGGCAAAGAGCTTTTTTTGCAGGCTTACAACCAGTTTGAGGACAAAGACGGCATCGCCTATGATGAAAAAAACGGGGAAGTGCTTGTCCATGCCATAGGCCAAGCAGCGCACGGCTCCTTACCGGATAGCGGCTATAATGCAGTAGCACTTTTGTTACGCTTTTTGTCCTGTTTGCCGCTTTCGGGAGCAAATGGAAAATATTGTCGGGATATTGCTCACTTGATGGCATATGCTAATGACGGCGGCGGTCTGGATATGAAGTTGTCTGATGAATACAGCTGTCTTACGGCGGCAATAACCATGCTTAATATAAAAGAAATTGCAGTAAAAGATCAAGAATCTTATGCGATGATGGATATGCGTTTTCCCGTGAGCATGGCGGGAGAGAGTATCATAAACAAACTTCATGCCGGCACCGCCGCTTATAATATTGTGCTTGGCAAGTGTTTATTAAAAGAGCCTCACTTTTTACCGGTGCACCATCCCTTGGTGCGCCAATTGCTTATGGTTTATAAAAACATCACAGGCGATGATTCGCCGCCTTTGGTGATTGGCGGAGGAACCTACGCCAGAGAAATGAAAAACAGCGTGGCATTCGGTCCGGTTTTCCCCGGGGAGGTATCGTTAGCACATCATAAAGGAGAATCAATTTCCTGTGAGAATTTGCTTAAACTGGCGAAAATCTATGCCGTTGCACTTTGTCTTTTGGCGGATATGCCGAAAGAACTATTTTTGTAAAACAGAAGAGGGGTTAATCGTATGTTTCAGGTAATTGTTTGCGCAGCAGTGGGGGTGGGTATCGCAGGGGTTATTCTTGTTTTGTTTAACCACTTGGGTATTCTACAGCAAAAATCCGGCGTAGTGGCGGCTCAAGTGCAGGGGCCGGGTTTTTCCACAAAGAAAAGCGAATCTGCTCAAAACCCGGAAGCACCATTGAAAACTGACATGACCCCGCCATTGAAACCGGAGCTCGTAACGATTTTGCCCGTGGTCCAAGATGAGCCTGTGGAAGACGAAGTTTTAGCTGACTTTTTGCGTCAGTCCAAAACGGAAGAAGAGCGTCAGCAAATTTTGGAGTTCGCCCAAGCACAACGGCAAAAGGAAATAGAGGATACGCTATCTGATGAAATGGACCCGGACGAAGAGATGCCGGAGTCCGAATTTGAACCAAACGAGTTTGTTGATGATAGGGATGACGAAGAACAAAACACAAAAGAGATCTTCCGTTGCCCAGAGATTTCGTTTATTCCGTCATTTGTTGTTACAAAAGACAATTTGCAGGTCACTGAACCTCTCAAAAAAAGAGAAGAAAAGCATGATCAGGTTCCCATAGAAAAAGAGGAAGACCAAGAACTCTAAAAAATTCGCTTAAAAAACAAAAGATATGTGGCAGGAGAAGAACCGGATATGGCGAAATTTTTTTAAAGAGAATTCTACCGAGATTATAGGGAGCTGATGGGATGCAAATCGCCTTTTTCTTATTGCCCAAAAGTGAGACCATCTTTCTTTTGAAGAACCATACGGTTCGTCAAGCTCTGGAAAAAATGCAGTATCATGAATATGTTTCCGTACCGCTTTTAAATCAAGAAGGCCAATATGTCGGGGCTATTACCGTAGCGGATCTTTTGTGGTATATAAAAGACGCTCATGATATGAGTTTAGCCGATGCGGAAAAGGTATCGCTTTCCCAAGTTCCGCGTTTGCGCGATAACAAACCTGTTTCCATCAATGCTAAGGTGAGCGATTTATTTACCATGGCAATGGAGCAAAATTTTATTCCGGTCGTGGACGACCTGGGTGTTTTTATCGGCATCGTTCGCCGCAGAGATTTAATGGATTTTTATCAAAAAAAGCTTAAGCTAGAGGATGAAGACAAAAAATAAGGCAGCTTTCGTCTGCAAGATAACAGCAGAGCTCGCTCTGCTGTTCTTTTTTAGGGAAGAATTTGGAGGATAAAGAATGTCGCAACCAAAAATTATTTTAAAAAGAAATCAGCTTGCAGCCGAAGACAAATGGAAGGTTGAAAAAATCTATGCCGACGAAAAAATCTGGCAGGCTGATTTTGAAAAGGCCCAACAACTTTTAGAAAAAGCCGCTCCCTTTAACGGTACGCTTAGCGATGGGGCAGACCAGTTCTTTTCTTTTTTGCACTACGAAGAAGAACTTTCTTTGCTTGTCGACCGTCTCTATTTATATGCGTCCATGCGTTCCGATGAAGATAAAAACGAACCTTTGTTTCAATCCTTAAAGGAGCGTATTCAATCTTTGGCCGTTGAAGCCAGTAGTTTACTTTCCTTTTTTTCTCCGCAGTTGCTGGCCATAAGGCAAGAACTTTTGGAAGCGTATTTGCAGGATAGCCGTATCGCGCCCTACCGCAAAATGATCGAAGACATTACGCGTCTGCGTCCCCATACCTTAAAAGAGGAGGAAGAGCGGATTTTGGCTATGACCGGAGAAATGGCCGTATCCTATAAGACCATTTTTACCATGCTCAACACGGCTGATATCGATTTCCCCACCATTACCAATAGTGAGGGGGAAGAAGAGCAGCTTTCCCATGGTAAATATATTCGCTTTTTGGAAAGCTCCGACCGCAGAGTTAGGAAAGAAGCTTTCGATAAGCATTATGCCACCTATGAAAAAAAGAAAAATACCTTTGCCGCTTTGTACGGCTCCAGTGTCAAAAAGAACGTTTTTTACGCCAGGGCCAGGAACTATGCTGATTCCCGCTCGGCTTCGCTTTTTGTCGATGACGTTCCGGTTTCCGTCTATGACAACCTGATCGAAACCGTGCATCAAAACCTGCCGCTTTACTGGCAATACCTGGAAGACAGGCGCAAGTTACTTGCGGTTGACGAGCTGCATTTGTATGATGTTTATGCCCCTTTGTTTGCCGATTTTGAAAAAGAATACGACTACAATCAGGCTAAAGAGATGATGCTTGCAGGTCTTGCACCGCTCGGAGAAGACTATGGCCGTATTGTCGCGCAAGGGCTTGCCCAAGGCTGGGTAGACGTTTATGAAAACGTCGGCAAAACGCCGGGCGCTTATTCCACAGGCACGTATGATACGGAACCCTATATTTTAATGAATTATCAGGCTAACCTAAACAGTGTTTTTACCCTGGCACATGAAATGGGGCATTCCATGCATTCCTATTTTTCCGCCAAAGCACAACCGTACGTCTATTCTTCTTACAGCATTTTTGTGGCAGAAGTTGCCAGCACCGTCAATGAGATCCTGCTTTTGCAGCATCTTTTAAAAAACGCCACCCAAAAAGGGGAAAAGCTTTCTTTATACAATTATTATCTGGAGCAGTTCCGCGGAACCGTATTTCGCCAAACCATGTTTGCCGAATTCGAAAAGATCTGTCATGCTACGGTTGAAAGCGGAGTGCCTTTGACGGTTGAAAATCTCAATCAAATCTATTATGATTTAAATAAGCTGTATTTTGGAGAAAATAAGGTGAAAAATCTGGTGATTGACGAGGCCATTGCTTTGGAGTGGGCCAGGATCCCGCATTTTTACAGCGCATTTTATGTTTATAAATACGCCACGGGTTTTTCCGCCGCTTCGGCCATTGCCGCCGGTCTTTTGCAGCCCGATGAAAAGAAAGCTAAAGTTGCGCAACAAAACTACCTTAAGTTTTTATCGGCCGGATGTAGCCTTGACCCTATCGACGCGTTGAAACTGGCCGGCGTGGACATGACAAAACCCGAGCCGGTGGAAGAAGCCATGAAGATCTTTGAGGCTATGCTCAAAGAGATGGAGCATATGGCATTATAACCGTATTTAAATAAACAAACCAGTTGGTAGATATGGATGTGTTTCAAAACGCCGCATACTTTTTTTAAATACGAAAGGGTTAAAGTTTGAGAGCTGACTTAAACCGCTATATCCCTTAAAAAGCATTGCCCCAGGAGCAGTGGATAGGTTTGATACAATAGAAATTAGGAGGACTTTAGAACATGAAAACAAAACGAGTGAGTTTGGTGCTAGGCCTGGTTTTTTTGATGGCAATCCTTTCGGCCTGTACCGGTAGCACGGAGACCGTTTCTCTTTTGACAGGGGATGCTTCCGCCATTGAAACGATTACCGTATACAACGGATTTACGGATACGCAACAGGCTACATTGACAGCCCAAGACGAGCAATTTGCCAATTTTGTTGCGGCATTTGAAAAAGTAAAAGCTCAAAAAGTAGAAGATCCACAGACAGATGAAGAAAAGCAATATACCGACGTCCAAAATTTCAATCCTAAATTTATGATCGATATTGAATATTCTGACGGTACGGAAGAAAACCTGTTTTCCAGCCAAGACGGCGAATTTGTTTTTTACTATCTGAATAATGAACAAAATGGCTGGGTAGGAGGAAAATCCAGTAAATTAGCCACTTTGGTGACGGATTTGTTCCCCGCAAATCAATAAGATTGACCATGAAACAAATGACAAAAGGGTTATTTGGGTGTATAATAAGTCTTAACAATTTTTAAAGCATGAACAAACCGTTCATGCTTTCTTTCTAATCATGCGGATGAAGAGGACGATTAAACATTGAAAATGAAGGAATTGTCTTATTTGCAAATTATTGCCGGGGGCTTTTTGGGAGTCATACTCCTTGGCGCCCTTTTGCTTGCTTTGCCGGTTGCAAGCAAAACAGGCATGCCCACCTCTTTTGTGGATGCTCTTTTTACGGCTGCTTCCGCAACTTGCGTTACAGGCTTGGTCGTCGTGGATACTTATACGCACTGGTCTGTTTTTGGGCAGATCGTGATCCTTTCCCTGATTCAGATCGGCGGCTTGGGCTTTATGTCCTTTATCGTCATGGTCTGGCTGTTTTTAGGCAGAAAGATTGGCATGCGTGAGCGCAACTTGCTGCGTGCTTCCATCAGCGTGACAAATTTGGGAGGGGTTGTGCGCCTTGCCAAGCACATTTTGTGGGGGACTTTGATATTTGAAGCTGCCGGAGCCATTCTTTTGTCCCTGCGTTTTTATCCGCAAATGGGGTTTGGACAAGGACTATACTATGGTATCTTCCATTCGATTTCTGCCTTCTGCAACGCCGGTTTTGACTTGATGGGTAAATTCGGGCAATACTCGTCTTTGACGACTTTTGCGGCCGATGGCTTACTCAATGCGGTGATTATGTTTTTGATCGTCATCGGCGGGATCGGTTTTTTTGTTTGGGAAGACGTCTATACCCACAAACTAAAATTTAGAAAATACAGCCTGCACAGCAAAATGGTATTGATGACGACTTTGATCTTGATTTTGGGTGGAGCTGTTGCGATCTTTATTTCAGAATATCAAAACGCTTTTGCGGGAATGCCTTTACATGAGGCAATTTATGCCTCTTTTTTCCAATCTATTACGCCGAGAACAGCTGGGTTTAATACCGTTGATTTGCAAACTTTTAATGATGCCACGATCTTTTTAATCATCTTTTTGATGATAGTTGGTGGTTCTTCCGGGTCGACGGCCGGCGGTATCAAGACAACAACATTGGCTGTATTATGGTGTGCCACTATGAATACCATCAAAAAAAGAAGACATGTCAATGTCTTTTCCCGCCGTCTGGAGGATGACGCTGTTGCAAGGGCTGCGACTGTACTTGTTCTTTACCTTGGCCTGATTATTGTTTCGGTCTTTTTGCTTTGTGGCGTGGAAGGGATATCCATGAAAGAATCTATGTTTGAAGTAGCCTCAGCCCTTGGGACTGTGGGCCTTTCTTTAGGGGCAACGCTTAAAATCGGGATTTTCGGTAAAATCCTGCTAACTTTTTTGATGTATTTCGGGCGTGTCAGCACGGTTACGATTGTGGTTTTATTTATTGGCAGAAAGGAACCGGCATTGACAACCTGGCCGATGGAAAAGATCAATATCGGTTAAAATATAACCGATTGGTATTTTATAACAAAAAATGGCAGAACGGCCGACGGACAAAGGAAAACGGAAGTCTGTGTAGAAAAGAAAACAACCTGGAACGAAATAGAAGGTTCATGCAAGACCTTTTATGAAGACAAATAAAGCAAATAAGTTTACGTATAGATACATAAGGAGCGTATTAAAAATGACCAAAAAAATAACCATCCCCCAAATCTTGGAAAAGAACAATGCAGGCGAAAAATTGGTTGTGGTAACGGCATATGATTACCCGACGGCCCAAATCGCGGATTCCTGCGGCGTGGACATCCTGTTGGTCGGGGATTCTCTCGGCAATGTGGTTTTAGGGTATGGGTCGACAACACCCGTTACAATGGAAGATATGTTGCACCACACCAAAGCGGTGGTGCGGGGAACGAAAAATGCCTTGGTCGTGGCCGACATGCCCTACGGTTCTTATCAGGTCAACAATACGGAGGCAGTACGCAATGCCATTCGTTTTATCAAAGAAGGTGGAGCGGACGCGGTTAAACTGGAAGGCGGCCTGGAAGCGGTCGGCGTCGTTAAGGCCTTGACCAATGCCGGTATTCCTGTAATGGCGCATATCGGCCTTTTGCCGCAGACAGCCATGCTCTGGGGCGGATACCGCATTCAGGGCAAGGACGAGGCAGCTGCGAGAATTTTAGTAGATGCAGCTCAGGCATTGGAAGAAGCCGGGGCTTTTTCCATCGTTTTGGAATTGGTAACATCCGATGTAGCCCGTCTTGTGACGGAAAAGACGGAAATCCCTACCATCGGCATTGGTTCCGGCGTTGGTTGCAACGGACAGGTTTTGGTGATTCACGATTTGGCCGGATTCCATCCGGAGGGAGCATACACGCCTCATTTTGTCAAACAGTTCGGCAATGTCGGCGCGGAGCTTGCTAAAGCGGTCAGCGGTTATGCGCAGGAAGTCAGAGCCGGATCGTATCCGGATGACGCCCATTCGTTTGCTATGAATGAGGAAGAAGTCAAAAAGCTGTACTAAAACGGGAAATTAGATATAGGGGTGAAACCTTTGCAAATATTAATCATCGGCGCTGGAGCGATGGGGAGCTTGTTTGCGACCCTGCTTGTGCAAGGCGGCCAAGAAGTTGCGCTCTATGACATGGATCAACAGAAGGTAGATGCCATCAACCAAAAAGGCATTACGGTAACCTCCCCGGAAAAAGAGGGGGTGCGTACGGTTGTTTCGGCAGTTTCTACTATTGAAGAAGCCCTGCCTGCCGAACTTGTTATCTTTATGGTCAAATCATATCAGACGGATCGGGCAGTTCGGGAAGCATCTGTGCTGTTTAACAAAAATACCAAGGTTTTAACGCTGCAAAACGGCTTGGGCAATATAGAAAAAATTGCTAAATTGATCGACAGTAAACAGGTCTATGTCGGGGTGACCTATTATAGCGCAAAAGAGCTCGAAGCGGCAAAAATTGCCCATACAGGTATGGGGATGACATTGATCGCGCCTATGGAAAAAGATCAGTTGCCCGCCGCTATGGATTTGGCCAGGATGCTGAACAATTGCGGCATCGAAGCCGGTGCGACCAATGATCTGGACGCCATCATTTGGAAAAAGCTCATTGTCAACAGCGTTATCAATCCCCTGACGGCCATTCATGGGTTAAATAATGGGGAATTGGTCAACAATCCAGAAGTCGTGCGTGATATGGCCGATCTGGTAATCGAAGGGGTTGCCGTAGCCCAGAAGATGGGCATTCCCTTAAACTATGGCGAAATCTGGGCTTCTGTTTTGGAAACGTGCCGTCTGACGGCCCAAAACCGCTCTTCGATGCTGACCGATGTGGAAGGCGGGCGGCATACGGAAATTGACGCCATCAATGGCAGCATCGTCCGTTTGGGAGAAGCCAACGGTGTGGATACGCCGGTCAATACGCGCATGATGCGAGGCGTTTTAGCGCTTGACAAAGGACGTGCCAGCAACCAAAATTTATTTGCGCCAAAGATATAATTAAATTAATTTGTTTTAAAAACTTGCATTGCACAAATTATTACGTTATAATGTACTGGCGTGGTTTTTTTGAGGATGTACTTAACAGTGGACTTAAGAAGACCGCCAAGTAAATTTATATTGCATGGAGTTGGCCGAGCTGGTCGAAGGTGCATGACTGGAAATATGGTGAATCGAACCAGGGGATATTACAAAAAGTAGTGTGAATTTCATATGGAGAGATGGCCGAGCTGGTCGAAGGTGCATGACTGGAAATCATGTGTAGGGGAAACTCTACCTGGGGTTCGAATCCCCATCTCTCCGCCAAAAAAGAAGACTCTGGATTTTATCGTCCGGAGTCTTTTTCTATGTTTTTTAACATTTTTTAAACGAGGGATAGAAAAACGTTAGTAATTTAATAAAATACTTTTTCCGTAGGGAAATAAAATAATAATTCTTCTACATCATACAATAAAGTATTTTCATATTCTGAATAGATTAAAGGTGTTGCTAAAATGGCTCCCTTTCCTCGATTTACGTGAATATATTTATTTTCTAATCGCCTTCTGTTACTAGCAGTTGTTTTAAGTGTATTTAAATTACATGCTCCAAATTGTGCGTATTTACCAATATTAAAAGGTTCTGTAAGTAAAAAATTATCCTTGAAAAAACTAGAAAAGTCTTCGTTATTGTCATAGATACATGGAAACACATAATTAATATATAAAGGGGCTAGAAAACCCATGGGGTTTTGTGGCATAAATGTTGAGAAAAATCTAATACCATCTATATTTTTTCTATCCTTTACAACTTGTAATAAAATTTGAGGAATGATGTATTCTGACTTAAACGTTCTTCCAGGGTCTTTTATTTTTATAGAGCAAGAAAAAATTAAAGGTCATAAAATGATGGTTTGTTTGATTTCTTCAGAATCGTAACTATTATATGGATATTGGGCTAAATCAAGAATATTTAAATGTTCGCTTGTTTCATATCTACTTACATAAAACTCATGAAAGGAAGGTTTACCCATCTCTAACCAGCAGTCATAAATAGAACCCCCGAAATAAAGGCTTGGACAACCTGGGATGCTATATCTTTGGGTGGAAACAAGAGATCTTTTGCTATATGGCATATGGAAGATATCTTGTCTATTTTCTATTCCTTCACCGTTATCACAGCGAGCTCTAAACAGAGTTTTGTATTCCATTCCATTCCATTCTCAATATCATACATTTTTTTAATGCTATATGTTTGCTTTGCCGCCCAGGCAATATCTGTTGTATATTGGTGATTTCCGGGAGAACCTCCCATCCATACTTAAAGAGAGAGTCCTGTTCTTCTGGATTCTCTCTTTAAGTTAACGTTATTGAATTCTTTTTAATTCAATAGAGTCACTCTCTGCACCATACCCACTACGGTAACCGGTCAGCCCTTTATTTTTTTCCCAAACAAACGATTCATAATAACCTGTTAAAACCTGATTATTATATGAGTGAAATTCTCTTTTATCTCCATTGACTTCAAGATAGTGATGCCATCCGAGTTCAGTTTGACTTAGGATATCCTTTATTTCTGTATCCTGGCAAACAATAACGCTATTATCCGGCACTTCTCCATTGTTTATTAAGTTAGTAACATCAGTTGGTTCTATTCCATATATTGTATCTTTTTGTACATAAAAATAACCTAACTGTAACCGGTCATCGGGAATACCGTCCACAGCTTCAAGCTTTAACTCATATAATTTGCCGTATTTTAGACCGGCTATTTCATTGATATTCAGTTTAACTTCCTTTTTGATAACATCATCAAAAGAAAAGTTACCATGATAGCTTAGTTGTGTTATGTTATTTTTAAAGAAGAAGGGGTTCTCAATCACTGTTGTATTTGTCGGATCCTTAGAATCCGTACTATTGTTAGAGATAGACTTATCAGACTGGGTGCAACCGACAGCTATTAAACAAGTGAAAGTGATTGCTATAATTATAACCAATATTTTTTTCATAACGGCACTCCTTATTCCAGATTAGAATTTCCATGATTAAACTATTATTTCAAAGCCATAAGAAGGATATAAATACCTGGTTGGCCGTCTATAACGTTTGAATTATATTTGCCATCCGCTACATATTTCCCGCTTTTATACACAGTCGTTCCACTAAATACATACGGACTAATTCGATTATTGTTATAATAACCCAAACCATTGTAAGATTCTGCAAATGCAAGCATAGCGGCTATATCATTAGAATTCGCATTTAAACAATAGTTATCTCTTATTGATTTTTTACTTAATAATGCATCTACAGCAGCATCCGTAAAGTCGTCAAAATATTTTCCAACGGGCACATGAGTGGTTGGTTTACCTAAAGGGTCTCCATTATGTAAATATGTACTAAAATCACAACCAGATTCTCGATAATGTATAGCCGCAATTAATTCTGGGGGAAGACCAGTCCGCTTGGATATTTCTGTATAAATAGCTATATTCTTTTTATATGCCTCTTTAAAATTTTCTAATTCGTTATCAAAATCAGTATCAATCTGATTTACTTGAGATAATAAATCTGCTTCTTGTTTATATAAATTACTATTATTGTATAATGTTGTATTAATACTACCAGAAGGCTTACTTGTTATCAACATTTTGCCGTTTTGCAGCTTGCAGGTCAGATCGCCATCTTTTGTACTATACTTCCCGTCCCCCTCCTCGTCGGTCAGCTTGGCCAACGTTACATCTTGTCTGGTAGTTGTAGTCGTATAGCTGATCGTGATGGCCTTATTCTTATTGTCCCAGTTTACATGTAAAAGCGTTCCCTTCAACAAATCCCGCAAACCTTCCCCGGGCTTGTTTGACAAATACTCTTTTAGCACCCGTTTATATTGGTCTGTAATACTGACAGAAACTGGGTATGAATTACCGTTTGTCATCGTTCTGCTGAAGTTGCCTACGTTATCCATCTCCAGTGACTTGGTTCCCGGCACGGACCACGTCCCGTTTGTTACGACCTTGCCAGACGTTCCCGTTCCGTTTACCGCTGCAACCCTTTTCGTATCGATACTGCCATCACGGGACACCATTTGCGGACGGTTTGTATAGCGATCTAAACTTGTATTTTTCTGATATACTGTATTACTGGTAGTGGCTGTTGGCTGCGCCGCGATCACATAATTGCCACCCTTTTGCAGCTGGCAGGTGATGATACCGTTTGTGGAAGTATACGTTCCATCCTCGTATTCATCCGTCAGTGTGATCAGCGGTTCTCTTGTATTTTGTAATCCGATGGTGATGGTATCGTCACCGCCGTTGTCCCACCAATTGACCTGCAAGGCCGGGTATTTTTTTGCCAGGTCCCTGATCCCCTGATTCGTTTGGTCGCCGATATTGGCTGCCAAAAACTCAGTTGCCACCCGGGCATAGCGGGCTTCATCGGGCCGGACCATATTAGGAGTACCGTTCACATACTTGGTGATGACGCCCTTGGTATCCATATCATACATTATGTCGGACGTATGGGTCTTGTTATACTCGTTGCGGATCGTCCCGTAGCGCGAGTCCTTATAGGTTATTTTGTAGGGTTTGCCGTTGACCATGCGGGTATAGCTGCCGTCGCTGGCGTCATAATAAAGTCCGTCCGCTTGTTTGGTTGTGCTTGCGCGGGAGCTTTTTGACGTTGTAGCAGATGGATCGGCATAGGAAGCCGTATTGAATACGGTTGACTTTGTTCCGCTGTCTGTCGAAGGTCCTTTTGCCAATGTGTTACGGTGATAAGCCTCTAACGCCTGGTTTAGAGCCGATAACTCTTGAGGCATTACCCCGGAATTGTTATTTGTTAGATTGTTTGTCGAACCTATAGCATTAACCGATGGTGCTTGTTGCCTATTGATTCTCTCTTGAGCAGCTTTTTCCTTCTCCCATGTTTCGACAATATTGTCGAATCCACTGGTATTAGCTCCATAAGTTCGGCTTGTCCAACTTTCGGGGGATATAGTATTCCCGTTCCCGATGCTGTTTACCTTACTTATGGATGTTGTAGGTACCGACCGTGAGTTACTGGAGTTGGTAAAAGCGGACTTCGTTTGCTTCAGCTTTTGAGCGATGTCGGCACTAGCCAAAGATTGAACCAATTCGTTGAGCTGTTGACTGGTTGGTTTGACCGTTTCCTTGAGATTTTTTTTTAGGTTCTTGTTTGTTTTCATTTGATATTCCTCCTAATTTTTTTATTGATGCCGTGGAAATCCCCATCGGAAAATATTTTTTAGTCATGCAAATAAAAAACCCGCCGTTTTGGCGGGTCTCTAAGGGCAAACGTTTTTCTCTTTTCGTATGGCATATTTGTTTCTCCTCCGGTAAATAGCACATGAAAAAGCCGCCCCTAAATTGGGACGGCTATAACCTATATTTTCTTGCTAGTTTAACAATATCATACGAAGTGTAGGACAAACAAGGACATTTCAGGACACGATAGGACATTTATGGACATTTCTATATCTCTAGCGGGGATGTTTATAATGAAAAAACGCATAAATGTTTATAGAATACTTTTTATCGTACAAATAGGGTTGAGGCTATAAATCAAAAAACTTTTAACATTTTTTTAACGTAACTAATAATTTTTAACATTTTTAACCAATTACAAATAATGCTCAGTCAAGGTATAAGTTCAGTTAAATAAGTTGTTTAAATGCTTTTCAGGGTGTAAAAAAGGGCCAAGAATATTACTGGAAATCATTAAGATGTAAATAAGCTACATTAAAAACATATAATGTTTAATAAAGTTAATAATATAAACAAAAGGCCTCAGCTTTTATCTGAGACCTTTTTTATTTTGGGGATATGAATATATAGGCTGATTATTCTGATGAATCCGGGGACATCTGACAACCTCTAAAGTATAAAATGATATTATTATATTTATATCTTATATATATTTTGTTTAAAGGGGCTAAGATTATATCTTTAAATAGAAATCTCCTTAGCAAATGAAATAATGAGTAAATAACCAAACAATACTAATAATACACAAAATAATATCTATTTATGATATATTGTTGCATAAAACTGATGTAAATTGGTGTTGTTTAAATCAATAAAAAACAAGCCATTTTAAAACACGAGCTACGCCATAATAGATGTCGGATAAAATATTAATTTGTCGATATAAGGTTGTTGAAATGAACTGCATAAACAGTATAAAATAAAAAATGTCAGAGAATTTGTAATATATTATCGAATGAGATGAGAGCGGCTTATTAAATTTAAATAAGGGGGCGTTTTTGTGAGTAGAAAGTTTTTAACAGCTATTTGTATAATGATTCTAGTCGTTTTTGTTTCGGGGAATGCATCTGCTACAACAACAATTGGACAAGATGTATATGCGGAGGCCCCGGTTGTGCAAGGCCTCATGAATACACAAAGTGAAGCCGATTCCATTTACACACAACTCACTTCCGTTACCAAGAACGTTTCTCTTTCAGAAGACAAGGTTGAAGGTAATTATTCTGTAAAAGTAACGGCAGGGGACGAAACAGGACAGGACTATGTGGCCTATACCCTAGTCAGTACGGATGTCTTTAATATAGCCGAATATAGCGAGGTCACAATATACATAAAACCTGCTATGGGAGCAAAATGGATTCAGTTTTATACAAACAGTGCATTGATTTTAGGAGACGCCACCAATGACGGTAAATTTGAGGTTGGCCAGGATATTAAAAGCGGAGTTTGGAATAAAATTACGCTTGATTTAACAAAAGCACAAGGGGGTATAACTCAAGGGGACGATTTAACGGTACGTACAAATAAATATTCTACCTGGTATTATGACAATGTTACTTCTCATAAAACACCGGTAACTTCTATAGATCTTTCAAGGATGGATTACTCTCAGGTAAGAATTAATAACGGAAGATTGGAATTTAATCCGTCAACTACTCCAATGTTTGATGTGACACCAGTTATTCTGGTTTCTAATCAACAACAATCTTTTGAAATGACGCGAACAGATTTTAGTAGTGGTATGTTGGATGCAGTTACTCTTAATAGTAACAAAACTTTAAAAATGTATTCCTCCACTGTTGATAGTTGCACTGGGGGAACTGCCATAAGTGGTGGAGATTATAGTACATCCTATCCTCCCAGCCAGGCTTTTGATGATTCTACGTCAACTACATGGCGCTCTTTACAAACGGGCACTTCTGTATCAGGTAATGCCTATGTTGGTTATACCTTTTCTTCTCCTAAAATGATCAGAAGTATATCAATAAGACAAGATTCGAGTTATTTAGTTAGCAGTGTAAAATTACAATATTTTGAGGACTCAACTTGGAAAGATGCCCAGACATTAGGTTCCTTAGATGGTAATGATGGTTTTACAATAACATCATTAGCTAGTGCACAACAATGGAGATTTTTAGCCAATGCTAATACTAGCTCCAGTTATAGTTGGCGCGTAACAGAAATCGAGATGTATACTTATGGTCAATATACCTCACCTGTTATGGATACATCCCAAGTTTTATCAGTAGCTTCTTCGGAAATAAGTTGGATTGAAAAAGAAGGCAGTGGGTTGAAAGTGGAGACCAATTTATCTTTGGATGGAGGAACAACATGGCAAGGCTGGCAGGAGGAAGATAATGGGGGAAATATTACTGGAATCAATTCGGGTACGGATCTTTCAAATAGTAGATTACAATACAGAGTTAGTGTAGGTAATAGGACAATTATTGATCCAACATTATATAAAGTTACTATATCCATTAAAGGACAGGATTATAATAATGTCCCTTCATTTGAAAGCGGCAAACTTGAAAAAATATCTATTGACTCGGCTTATGCTAATGTAAATGGATTGGTAGAGACTAAACCGTTACTGAACAGTTTAAGTTCAATTAGCACATCCAACTTCTGCCTTTCTGGAGATGGAGATACCCTTTATTATAGCAATAGTAGTGATGGGTATTTGTATAGAATGAATTTGAACACTGGGGCTTCAAGTAAAGTTGGCAACTATACCGGTATTACTGAAATACAGGTAAATTATGATGGGACCATCGCTGCTTATAAGACCGGAAGTAATCAAGTAGTGTATTATAATGACAATAAGGTTACCAAAGAAAACTTATTAAGTAGTTCTTCGATGGTGTTTTCTCTGCAAAATAATGGTTCAGTCGTATATGTTATAGGAACTTATACCAGTGGTTCACGTGAAATAAAAATTTATTCTGCTGAAACCGAAAGCTCAACTTCGATTAATACCTACTCTAATTTTAATACGATGTCTAGTGATCATACGAAGGTTTATATGGATGCTCCACAAAATGGAAATATAGTATACTTCTCTCTAGATAATACTACTGATGACGCAAAAAAACTATATCGTTCAGAAAAAAACAGCTCTGGTTGGAATACATCTTCAATTTATACTGCGAGTAACAAGATAACCAGTATCTTTTCCAATGATGATGGCAGCAAAGTATATTTTTCAGATAATTATTTTTACGATAATGATACAAAAACGATAAGAAAGCTGGACATCGATTTCACTATCAAAAAAGTTTTAACAGGAGATCGGCTATTTGGAGTAGATTCATATAATAATGTAGTTATTTATGATGTAATGAAGGGAGAAAAAACCATATCTCAAAATATTTCTGATTTAGGTACTGTGATTGGTATTAATGACGCTGGGACTAAAATAGAATACCTTTCGACCGGCGGAGTGGTAAAAACTATACTTTTAGAGGAAGATAAAACCCGAGAAAATTATCTGCTTTCTTTCGACGGCAAAAACACCTGGTGCAGTTTTATAGATGGAGAATTGATAGAGATTGACCACGCTACGCCTACAGCGGATGATTTTTCAAATTACGGTATGACAGCCGACGAAGTCAATGCACTGGATGCCGATGATTTTGCCCAGCTTTATGATGACGGCCGCGACATCTATACGGTTGACGTTGCTATCTATTTTAAATCGGACGACCCCTATATAACGCCCAGCATCGGTTCTATTTCAGTTATCACTAATGAAGAAGATGCCAATTCTATTGATAATTTGGCCGGCCAAGCTCTCTATGCCGCCAAGAAGGCAGATTTTGACGGTAGCGACTGGAGAAAGATAAAAAGAATCTATCCCATTGAGCTGACAAAGAAAGAAGCCACTTTCTATTATTTCGTCTATGTGAATGGCGCATATAGTTATTATGATGGGACGCAATGGCAAACAGAAACGGCAGGAGAAATTACTAATTATTTAACGGATGTTCAAATATTTTGGCCTCAGATTACCGCAGTCGGTATGGCAGCAAACGATGTAAAATCAATTCCAGAAGCTTCTTTGACCAGCCAACTGGCAGGGGAACAGTTCTCCGTTGTATATGCCATGAAAGTGTTTGATGACTCAACAGAAAACTATAGTTGTATTGTAAATGCTGATTATGTTGAAGATTTTTTTGACAGTGATACCCTTACCCTAAATATCATCATGAATGATGGTACTACTTCAACGTTTTCTACCTTAAGTGCTATTCAGGTTGAAGATTTTATGGAATGGATCAGTAATCGCCAGCATGGTCGTGGCCCCGTCTTTTATACCATCAAAGTTGGAAGTATGAATTACTTTATTAATTACTATATGATTCAATCAGTCAAGGTTGAGGAGCAATAAATTCTCCGGCAAAATCATCACATAAACTGGAGATTGTCCTTGTGCGTTTTTTTTGCCTTACTATTTAACAAACACGGGAGAAGAAGTACTTTTTTGGTACTTCTTCTCCCCAAAAGTAGAATATCTAAGACCAAGGTCTTGATGAATATACTTCTTACGGATTTTAGCAGTTAATTCTGTGATTGTCCTTGTACCTGGGGATAATCGCCACAAATTAGAGGGGGATGGGTTATTGTGAAAAAGAAGCTGGCATTGCTGTCTTTTGTCCTTCTGGTGTGTTTGGTGTTTCCATATCTATTGGTTTCTGCCGGTTCTGTAACGACAGTATCTTCATTGATGACCGACCTTACCAAAGAAAATAAGAAATCGGTGTATGACGTTTCGCTCAACGCGCCGTTTACTAAAGAATCGAGTGGGATCAGTGAGTATATCAGCAGCGAAACAGGTGGCCTTAGTCTATCCAGTGAGATTTTTAATATTTCGGGAAGAAATGGTAACGATTTAGATTTTCAGCTGGTTTATTCCAACAACAATGCGCGTTTATATAGCGAAGGCACAAAAAGCGCTTCTGTCAGCCAAAGCTTTGGACAGACCGTTAACGCTTATTATGATATATACGATACAAATAACCGTATTATTGGGATGGGTGCTTATCAATATACAACCAGCGATTCATCAATCCTTGGTACAAGGACAATCGATGGAAATACCTGGGTATTTAACGGCTATTTACAATATCCGAGCGGTACCAGCTTGTTAAAAAGCAGCGCCATTGTCAATAATGCCAACCCCAAAAGCGACGTTAATGCGGCAAAGAATATCTTTGGGGAAGGGTGGAGTTTAAGTATTCCCTGGCTGGAAGTTGACGGGGATACAATCTTTGTCACTCTCTTAAATGGACAAACCTATGTTGCCAATTTTTCCGACGGATGCGGTTTAGAGGATTATACGTTGTTTGATGTTGTTTTTACGCGGGATACAACCCAAAGCAACGGGATTGATGCATCCGCTTATAAATTAATCTATGTTAATGGAGATACCTATTATTATAACGCTGACGGACAGTTAATTCTTCAAATGGATCGGTATAATAATGCCATTACATATTATTGGGAAGAAATCGATGGTTTAACGCTTTTAACAAAGATGATTGACAGTGCCGGTCATAAAATAGATATTGAATACAACGATACACAAACTGTTTTTACCTGTGGGAACAAAGTAGTTCGTGCCATCAAGAGCCTTATCCCCGGACAAACCAATCAATATTATTTATCCAGCATTATCGATGCGGAAGGCAGAAAAACCACTTTTAGCTATGCACTACAAGATGCAGCCTTTGATACGCTATCAGGTACCGCGGCCACCAACAAATGTGCCAACCTGGTCGAAGTTATGTATCCTTCGGGGTTAAAATCTTCCTATGTTTATGAAAAGAGCAAAAAGAATCTGGGCAATAGCGGTTATATGGAATATTACAAGGTTCAAGAACGTTCGGATTTGGATAAGGGAGCGGTATATAATAAGATTAAATATGCCTACTATAACGAACCGGACGGATACCCATTATATAAGGCTTCTGCGATAGACGACAACTATAAATATTACAGCGAAGCGGTGGATAGCAAAGGTGTCATAACGAGGTATCTATATAATTCCGAGCATCAGCTCTATAAAACGCAACAAGAAAAAAGCAGGCTTCTGAACGAAACAGTATACCTATATTATGATCCTTATAATCTTCCTGTCCGGGTGGAAAACAGAACCTACAATACAAACGGGGATAGGGTGAGCAAGGTTGACTCTTATGGTTATGATTACAGAGGCAACCTGCTTTGGGAAAATCATCCTGACGCAACGACCCCGGAAGATTCCAACGAATATAAGACCACATATCAATATGACTATGACTATAATGTTATGACCAGCCAAAAGTATAAACAGGACAAAGACACCAGTATTGTTGTTCGCTATGCACTTACGACAGATAAAAAATCTGTTGCTAGGACAACTGTCTTTTCTAACACAACGGTTGTTTCCGATGCAAAGTATGAATATGATAGCTGTGGGAATATAACATCTCAGTCTGTGGAAAAAGAACCAGGGGTATGGGCGACTACACTTTACGAGTATTCTCCACAGTATAACTATGCTTATTTGACGGCAACGGTAGCCAAGGCTGTTCAGGATGCGGACGGTGGGACGAAGAATATTAGGCAAGAATACACATACGATTTTAATACAGGCAATATGCTTACGGCGACAGATGGCAACGGCAATACGACAAAATATAAATATGACAATATTGGCCGCGTTACTAAAATGACTGCTGCGGATGGAGCCTATTATAAATATAACTATGATGACGCCAATAATATTTTAACAGAAACCGATGCTAACAAAAATAGCCTCAAATACTACTATAACGGTTTAGGGAACCTGATTAAGGTCGTAGAACCGGGAGCGAATGTGGTTTTGGGGGAATATACATATGATGAAAATGAAAATCAGATTGCCAAGATTGACGGTAATGGCAATAAGCAAAGCTTGACCTATGATGCGTTGGCGCGGATTACGGCTATTGTTAATCGTGACAAAGCAGGTAATTTGATGTCGCAGACCAACGTTTCTTATAACGAAGCGTATGGTGAAAAGTTCGACCAAAAAAATCTCAAGATCGCTATCATGCAAAAAGGCAATAACCAGACGCTGACCAACAATTATTATTTTGATATTTTCCAGAGGTTAAAGAAACAGGAAGTTGTCAGCAAAGATGGGGTACTAACTAATTCCTATACCTACGACTACTTAGATAATACCACATCAAAAAAAGGTGTTGATGGTCTAAAAACATATTACTTTTACGATGTCTTAGGGAATTTATTAAAGACAAAAGATGCTGGGGGCAATCTTAATACGTATGGTTATGATGGTTTTGGAAATTTAACTTCTGCTACCAATGCGTTGGGTGAAACTATTTACGTAAAATATGACGCGCTGGGCAGGCAAATATCGCAACAGACACCTTATGAGGCTGGTACATACAGCATGACGAAATTTTATTATGACGGCGCTGGGAATCTGTCCCAAAGGGTTGATGCAAAAGGTAATGCAACCAACTATTATTATAACGAGCGGAACCTACTTTACGCTGTAGAGCAGCCGACATCAGAAGAACAATCCAATATAGAAAAGATCATTTATGATCATAACGGTAATATTACAGAGGTTCAAACCGGTTTAAGCTCCTGGCTGGATGATGATTACTCCTCCAAGAAGTATCAGTATGATACGCTGAGCAGGCAAATAGGCTCTGTTGATAATGCCAAGAACAAAGTCACGTATCAGTACGACAACAATGGCAATGTGATCCAATCCACGGATAAAAACGGCGTGACGACCTATTTTAAATATGACGGTCTGAACCGGATGACTCTAAAGTATAACAGCAAGGATGGGGATAAAAACAAGATCCAGGCAACTTATGACCTATTCGGCAACATAACGCAAATGTCGGATCAATCGGGGTTAACTACCTATCGCTATGATGGGTTTGGTCGTTTGGTTTATGAAAAAGACGGTGACAGCATTAAAAAGTCTTATACCTATGACGAGTCCAACAGGCTTGCCAATTTTACGCTGACGCAGGGGAGCATCACCGTTACCGACCTTTCTTACGGATATGATAAAATAGGTCGGCTTACCAGCGTTAATGATAGTGGTAAGAGCTATCGCTACGAATATGATGCAGCCGGACGGCTTGTTAAAGAAGAAAATGGGATGACAGGCATGACGTCTTCATACACCTATTATCCTTCGGGAAACGTCAAGAGTCTGATTCACGATAACGGCGGTGATACGTTTATCGCTTACCAGTATCAATACGACGCTAACGGTAACCAGATCGAAAAAGACGAGAACGGCAATGTAACCCAGTATTACTATGATGCGATGGGCAGGATCAAAACGGCATTTCTCGCCAATCAGGGGATTCAGGATTACACCTATGACGATTTGGGCAACATCGAGAGCCTGGTGAAAATTGACGGTACCTCGATGAGTGAGTCCGACTATTTGTATGACAAAGACAATAAACTGATGTACCTGGAAGAAACTTGCGGCAACGATCAGACGCAAACTACGTTTGCCTATGATGCACAGGGGAACCTAACCGCTAAGGACAAAGTGTTCAAATATAACGGCAACGTTTCGGCAAGCGAATCGTATAGTTATTACTATAACGGCTACAACCAACTTGCCAATGTAGTTACGCCGGATAACGAAATATTTGAGTACGTGTATAACGGTGCCGGCTTGCGGACACAGAAAACCAACGGTGAGGATACCATCAACTATTACTATGACGGCAACACCAATATTGTTCTGGAAACCGATAAAACAGGCAGCATCACGGCGCGTAATGTCTGGGGATTGCAGTTGATTGAGCGGGAGACCCAGGATCATACCTATAACTATCTTCACGACGCGCATGGTGATATAATAGGCTTGACAGACGATATGGGTAACGTAATCAAAAGTTATATTTATGATCCCTATGGCAACGAAAAGGCGCCCGCCCCGCAGGGGTTTGGGGATAACAGTACCGTCGTGCTGTGGCAGGCGGAGACCGATGGCGTGGATAATCCCTTCCGCTACTCGGGCCAGTACCTTGATGATGAAACAGGGTTTTATTACCTGCGTGCTCGATATTACGACCCGGAAACGCAGCGCTTTACGCAGGAAGACCCTGTGCTGAGCGGAACTAACTTATATGTATACTGCAATAATAACCCGATCATGTTTGTCGACCCAAGCGGCCTTATGGCTGATGGGATATATAAGAATCCCGATGGTAGCTATACAAGAGTATTAAACGGTCATGAATATGTTGTATCGCCCAATGATTCCAGGCAGGGCAAATATGAAGAACTTAAAAACCAATACGAAGGTAACAAAAAAAGTACCGGTGTAGAAAAAATTGTATATTATGACGAGGAGGGTAATATCCACTATAAGCAAATTTATAAAGAAGGTGGTATTACTTATGTAAATTTTGACGACCGACTCTACAAGAATGGAGTAGAAGTATCGTCGAAAAACTATTCCTATATGCCGATGCAGGTTGGCGGAACCAGGGGGGCTGCATCATTTGAAGTTTCCGGTAATGTGGCAACAGTAACAATTACAATTAATGGTCAAACGTTAAATCTTAGCGCTACTCTTACTTCAGGCGCAATAAATGTTGATTTTTCACAAAACAACTATGGTAGTATCAGTGCCTTGGGTCTGCAGTATACCGTAGCTACGCAGCTTAATAATGCCTATGAATATAGATATAAACAGCCTTTAAATGGTAGAACAGATTTAGGATTGGCGATAGAGTTAGATGCACATTATGAATTATACAAGGCAGGTATTGCGACAAGCCATGTGGAAATTGCCAATATGGGGGGAGTAGATAATGACTGGAATGCAAAATATTGGGAATCTCTTGCGCATAATATATCGAGTCCATTTACTCTGTATCCATATTAGATAAAGAGGTGTGATTGATGGTTAAGATAATGAAATATAGAAAAACAATAAGTATATTATTGATTATCCTGATACCAGTTATCAGTTTTATGATCTATTACCATATAACTAATGTGGGCAAAACGCTTCGTTATGCTAACTTTTCCGGGCTTGTGTATCAGGATTCAGTATACCAACAAATGGATTCGGACTTAGTATATGATTATGAATTGAATGATAATCTTGGATATGTAGATGTGGGGTTATCGGGTTTGGTCTTTAGGGAGAGTTTATGGACGATCAAGAATGACGATAACAATACATTTTTGATTATGGGCGGAATTGAGTCTCCCGTTGTCTATTGCAAAGCAGATTCCTATGATCGTTATAAAGAACAAATCAAAAATGGCACATTTTTAAATAAACCATGTTTGAATGATGGCAAAACCACTATCCCCCTCACTGATGAAGTATATAATGATTTACAACAGTTAAAAGATACCGATGCAGAGAAAATAATATTTAGAATAAGTAGTTTAGATGATGAAATACATAATGAGTATAATGTTTATCTCTATGATTCGCTATTAACTTTCTATATTCCAAAGGGAATGATTGTAAGTATATCAGGCGAGTTATATTATGTTGACTATCGTATTCAAGATACTGTGAGTGAGGGCAATCTTGGTTTAAAACTAACCCCTGAAATAAGTCATTATATAAAAGAACAACAGAAATAAAGTTCAACAAAATCAATACAGTAGAACAGACAACTACGATAGGCTTCTTGAAGTTTTGCTTCCATCAAATTCTTTTGTAAATAAGAACTCGCCCATAAAGCAGTAAAAGTTCGTATATAGGTCAACGCGGTCCATCAAAAATCAATCAACTTTTTAAACATTTTTTTAACATAACAAACGTTTTTTAACACTTTTAACCAATGGCAAACAAAGTTACGGCAAGGCAAAAGTCCTGGTAAATAAGCTATTTCAATGCCTTTTAGAACGTGATAAAGAGCCGAAAATATTACTGGAAATCATGTGTAGGGGAAACTCTACCTGGGGTTCGAATCCCCATCTCTCCGCCAAAAAAGAAGGCTCTGGATTTTAACGTCCGGAGTCTTCTTTTATATTTTTTAACATTTTTTTAACGGGATGGTTACTATGCTAGTTTTTTATAATATCGTTTTTATTTATTTCGTGTTATCTATATTAATATTAATAACTTGTTTTTGAAATAATTCTAAGAATTCATTTATTTCATTTATAAAATCAGTAAGGAGTTTATCTATGCTTTTAAGAGGTTCTTCAGCTTCTTCACATAATTCATTTAATTTTTCAAGAGCTTCATCTAATGATTTATCTATATATTTGTCTAGATTATCTTCATCTGCCTCCAAAGCATATTCATTTTGAAGTATATCAGTAGCATTTTCTTTAAGGTTAAAATGCGATAAATTATTACTATGACGGCAACGCAAATATCGTGCTGGAAACGGATGAAACCGGCAGCATTACGGCGCGCAATGTCTGGGGATTGCAGCTGATCGAGCGGGAAACAAAAGATACAACATACAACTACCTTCATGACGCGCATGGTGATATAATAGGCTTAACGGACGATATGGGCAACGTGATCAAAAGTTATATTTATGATCCCTATGGCAACGAAAAGGCCCCGGCTCCGCAGGGGTTTGGGGATAACAGCACCATCGAGCTGTGGCAGGCGGAGACAGATGGCGTGGATAATCCCTTCCGTTACTCGGGCCAATACCTAGATGACGAAACGGGACTTTATTACCTGCGGGCCCGCTATTACGACCCGGAAACGCAGCGCTTTACGCAGGAAGACAGGTATACTGGAACTATTGACAATCAGCTTAGTCTTAATTTATATATATATTGTCAAAACAATCCAGTTATGTTTGTCGACCCGAGTGGATATATATTAGAGTCGGATTATACAGACTTCGCTGGCAAGGATGATGTAATAGCTGCATTAGAACATTTAGGAGAGCTATGGGAAAAAGCAAGCGATGAGGATAAGATCAAGATCCACGAAGAGGCTAATAAAATTAGAGACGCTGTAAGAAATGGGGATCCATATCATGATAAAACAGCAGAAATAAATGAGTTGCTTGAGTTAAATTTGGAAGAATTAAATGAATTATTATTAACCAATGATTCAATTAATCTTGGTAATTATATAAATACATTATTAAAGTGGGTTTCTTTGGTACAGGCCAAAGGGGATTGGGATTATAAGACTGATTCCGAATTAAAATTACCATGGTTCCCGGAATACGGTGTGTGTACATATAACGGACAATATATTACACTAGAAACCCTTGGAAATATAAATTATGGGTATACTGGTACGTACTTGAGTTTTAGTCCAAAATCAATATTTACTGGAGCGGGTTGGGCCGCTGGTGCTGATAATTCAAGTAGTGCCCCCTATTATGGTGATACCGAATTGGATCACAATAATATTCAATGGGGTATAGATTTGTATTATAAACAGCATCAGAATGATACTCAAAGGCGTCTGATAAATATAGATGTTAGACCAATACTAGATAGATATTTAAAATAGAACTGCTGTTAAGCATGGAGGTTATAAGATGTTTAAAAAAAAGTCGGTACAGATAATTATTGTTTTAACAGCAATATTTCTTTTAACAATATTAACAATTCATTTATCAATGATGCTAGTATTTGGAAGCGAAGCTCCGAAATTAGATATTGATGGTTTAAAAGAATGCTATAATCAAAATGAAGAAGTATTTGATGCGGCTGCTTTGGTGCTCAGCAGTGTTTCTGGCCCGATTACTATCTATAAAAATCCAAGCAAAACCGTTACAGATGATAAGTATAATTATTATAAAACAGAAGATGGATATTATATAGAGTCAACTAATGAACTTAGTAAAGAGGTTATTGAAAGAATCGGAAACAGTCTTACGCCAATTTTTAAAAAATTGAAATTTTCTAAAATATATATAGGATCTGATAAAGTTATCTACTTTATTGAGGGTGCTGGCATAAGAACCATTAGTGGACTAGTATATGTTCCAACAGATGGTAAACTGGATAATATGTATATCATAAAATCGCAAAAAATCACAGAGAACTGGTATGCTGTTGTATCTGAGTAAAAAAGGTGAAATATATAGAAGGAGTTAAATCGATTTATAGAATGTATTTATTCCCTATTCTAATGGGATTTGTATATTTTATACTCTAAAGATTGATCTCCGACATTGCAACTTATGGAATAGAATAATGTTTCATGGCACTTTGTGATCTCCTATAAGAATGATGGGTAAAAGCTTACTAAAGCAGGAGCGGCTAAACTGCATTATAATTTTCCCTTGTATCTAATAAACTTACCGTCACCCCAAATCCGCCTGCGAAGAAGAAAGGGTTTGCATATGGTTTAACTCGTCCCACTAAAATAAGTTCAAATTTTAACATTTTTTTAACATAATAACTAACTTTTAACACATTTAACCAACGGCAAGTAAAGTTCATCTAAGATAAAAGTCCTGGTAAATAAGCCACTTCAACGCTTTTTAGGACGGAATAACGAGCCAAAAATATTACTGGAAATCATGTGTAGGGGAAACTCTACCTGGGGTTCGAATCCCCATCTCTCCGCCAAAAAACCCCTCTATCGGATAGGTAGAGGGGTTTTTGTTGTCAGTTTTTAGCTGTTTTATCCATAAAATAAAGCATACTTGAACCAAATCTTTATTAATATGCTGATATCGGTTTAATGTAAAATTTAATTGTTTTTGGATGCCATCAAAATTTTACAGAAAAAGATGCCGGTTTTAAAAAACCGGCATCTTTAATATTTTTAGGTTGGTTGTTTATTTCAACGAGAGGAATCGGATTTAATTAACCAGTCTCAGCACGAAAGGCTTTCAAGGTATTTAACGGCGTAAACCGCGCCAACCGCGCCGTCCGATGCCGCGGTAATTACCTGCCGTAAAGGAGACTTTCTGACGTCGCCTACTGCAAAAACCCCTTCGACAGAAGTCCGCATGGTTTCATCCGTGATAATAAACCCCGCTTCGTCCTGATCAAGCTGACCGTTTAGACCTTCTACATTGGGGGCAAATCCGATATACGGGAAAACCCCGTCAACGGCAAGCTTTGAAGCTTCATGAGTCTTTGTGTTTTCTATGCTAAGTGTGTCAACAAAGTCTTGCCCGATAATTTCTTTGGGGATGGCGTCCAAAACAAATTCTATTTTTTCATTCTTCATGGCCCGCTCTTGGACGATTTTGTCTGCCCGGAGCTGATCCCGTCTGTGGATAATATAGACTTTGATTGCGAATTTTGTTAAATACATCGCTTCTTCAACTGCGGCGTTTCCGCCCCCGATAACGGCAACGGTTTTGCCTTTGTAAAAAGCGCCGTCACAGACTGCGCAGTAACTTACGCCACGTCCGGTCAATTCTTTTTCGCCGGGGATCCCTAATTTTTTTGCCTGGGCGCCTGTGGCAATAATAATAGACTTTGCCTGAAAAGCAGCTTCTTTTGTTTGAATGAGCTTGTTTTTTAAATCGATGCTTTCGATTTCTTGCAGCGGGAATTTCTGGACGCCGAATTTATCAACGTGTAGTTCAAACTTTTGCATCAAATCAAAACCGTCAATCAGACCGAAACCGGGGTAATTTTCCAGTTCGGAATAATTGTTCGGTTGTCCTCCGAGCATGCCTTTATCTATGATCGCAGTAGAAGAAGCTCCTCTTGCGCAATAGATCGCCGCCGAAAGCCCGGCCGGACCGCCGCCTAAGATAACCGTATCAAATTCCAATAGCTTTGTCATTTTTTTATCCTCATTTCTTATTCGGTTCTGATTTTTATCATATAGTATATATTTTCTTAAGATTTATTAATCTATGCGCCATTTAATTCCCTTAACATCATTTTAATACAGATTTGTACTTAGATTCAAGCTGTTTTACAAGATATTTAGCAATACTTTGTCCGAATAACCATTAAATTTTTAAAATTTTTATAAAAGTTTGAATAAAAGCGTAACATTGTGTTGACTTTTGAATAAGATAGTGTTATATTGAAGAAGCTCGTTAATATGTATTGGATCAAGTTAAAACCTTCCTTCTCTGTTGCCCTAGACGCCAGGAAGTGATGAAACTTCCTATCAGTGGCGGGCAATAAAAAATTGGAGGTTTTTCATTATGTTTGAAGACAAAGTTTTAGTCTGTAAAGACTGCGGAGTTGAATTTGTATTTACTGCTTCTGAGCAAGAATTTTTTGCTGAGAAAGGTTTTACCAATGAGCCCGGACGCTGCCCGCAATGCCGTGCAGCCAAAAAGCAACAAACTCGTGGCGGTAACAGAAACAGTTTTGGCGGCAACGGCGGTGGTTATCAGCGCCAGGAACGTCAAATGTACCCGGCAGTTTGCGCAAGCTGCGGAAAAGAAACAATGGTTCCTTTCCAGCCCAGCGGCGACAAACCGGTATATTGCCGTGATTGTTTTACTGCTCGTAATCGTTACTAAGATGAATAAAGACCTTCTCGGGTTTTCCCGGGAAGGTCTTTTACTATCTATTGTTAATTGATTGGAGAGCAAAAGAGGGGATATTTACCTGACATCCCAATTTTTAACTCCGACAAGAATATTAAAAAGACGGCTTTTGGTCGTCTTTTTTTATTTTGGGGATAAAAATAGCGCTCGATGCCATTTGTTTTGCGGGATTAAAGTGAGCAAAATCCGCTGACAGTATAATAATATAGGAAGAAGCCCGCTTTAGCTTGGTCAGTATTTTATCGTCAGACAGGGTTTGATGTCGTCGATAAAAGTATCGGGATATTTTTGGTCGATATACGCCTCAAATGCGGTTGTGGCGGCGATGCCCTTATGCCTGTCGGCGTAGCGTTGCGTGGCGACAATGGTAATCCACAGGCTCACCAAGATAAAGATCACCAACAGCCAGGCGGCAAGCACGCCCTGTCTATGTGGGATTTTATCGATCAGGCGGCTAAAGTATGGGTAGCCGTATTTAACGATCACGATGCCGCCCAACCCCCAAACGCCTGCGAGCCATACCGTTGTGCGCCCCCCGATATTCAGGAGCATGTTGCTGCAATCCCAGGATACCAGTCCGTAGACTTGTTGGGCCAGGCAATGGGTTAAAAACTCATAAGCCGAGCCGACAACGGCAAAGACGATAAAGAGCAAAAAAGTATTTTTTATCTTAAACGTTAGATAAATCCAGATAAAAAGCACCGAGCCGATCCCATAGATGGGCATAAAAGGGCCGTAGATGGTTCCGCGCCACCAATGAAAGTACCCCAGTTGCAAAAAATAAACGATGTCTTCAAAATAAACCCCGAAGACGCTAAAGATGATAATCAGCCAAATCGCCCTGTAAAAAGTCAGTTTAGGCGTCGGGCTGGGGACTGGCACGGATTTGGCGGCAACGACTTCCTGCACTTTTCCACACTCCAAAGATAGTTTTATCCACAGTTTTTTTAGAAAGTTGGGGATTTTGTGGATTTGTTTCCTTTGGTTAGTATGCGCGAAGGCTAGTGGTGCTAATGCCTGGCAAAGAATTCCAGAAAAAAAAAGACCCCCGAATGAGAGGGGGAGAGAAAAGAGACAAGTTCAGCAAGAAGAAACTTCACCTATGTAAAAACTACCCAGGGAACAGAGTTTATTTGTTTTTTATGCTCATATAAAAGGAAATATTAAGCCTTATAAGCTCCTTAAAAAAACTATTTCGGTTAATTACAGGTATGATATTTGCATCTATTAATTTATGCATTAAGATTTCATGCAATAAGAGCCAATGGGATCCTGACATTGTTTCACCATTTAACTCTATGACAAGGGAATTAATAGCCTTTTTGATTTTTGTTGCTTCGGAACGGGTTCTTTGAACATATTTGTTTTTATTCTTCCAAATATCCAAGGCAATAATAATTGAAAAATCATCCCCAGACTTAAGAATATTTAACAAATTATTAGCATTTAAATTTAAAGATAATTCCATAAAAATTTGCATAAACAATAATGATTCTTGTTGTAATTCATTTTTTATACTACTAGCAAGTTCATGGTTCATAATTTTGCTTAATTTTTCTTTATCAAGCTTTTTATTATTTTGCTTTAAATAATTTATGACATATTTCCCATATTTGGGATCAATTAACATGATGTTGATTAAGGAAGGCATAATAATATCAAAATCTTCTGAGGGAATGTCATGTCCTTTTAACATTTTTAACACATATTTATATGCACCTTTATGTCCAGATAATTGAAATTGTGCAGCAGCATTAAGAACACCAAAAACTCCGCTATTTAGCCCCTTTTTCTGTTGTAAAATTTCTTCAAGAGTCGTTTGTATGGGTGAAATAATATCAAAAGGGTATCTGTGTATTTCCGTCTTTGCGGGGTTTATATTTAGACAATATTCATTTAAAACTTTTTCAATGATCGGTAAGCTTTCTTGTGCCTGTGATTCAGTACGAAAATAAAACTTATAATCATCAACATAGCGACGAAAAACAAATCCACGTTCAATTAACTTTCTATCTAATTCTGCCATTATCATTTCAGAAAAAATTCTGGAAGTAAATGGACCAACAACAATTCCATTAGTTTCAGTATTTTTTTGAATACGAATATATTTATCTAATTGATCTGCTAGTTCGTACTTTTTTTTAATAGAAGTAGGTTGTTGTGTTATTAAATATTTTTTTGCATTTTTTTTGCCGCACATAGCCCATGTAATGGAATGAGTATAAATTGTATTATAAAAATTTGCAACATCTAAATCAAGACGATATTTATATCCTAATGAAGTTTTAATACACTTAATAGTACCATCAAGATAATCACTTTTAGAATGCATATAATCACGCATGGTTTCATTATTAATTAGTTCTGTCTTAATTAGTTCTGCAAAAATTTTATTATGATATGAGTGAATATATGTAATAGGAGATAAAGAATTTTGACTCTCTGCAGCAGACTTTATTTCATTCCAGTTATCTGCCATAAGCTTAACTACACGTAAAAAGGCCTCGGGATTAGGGAGAGATAATACTCTTCTTGATATGTCGTTCTTATAAGTTGATAATGTTGTTGGTAATGTGCCCTTTTTATCTATAGAAATTAATGGTAATAGTGCGTTAGCATGGTATGCAAATGATGTAGCATCAAAACAGGTTGGAATTTGTTCTGCGATATAACCATGCTGTAATACTTGTTTAATAAAATTCTTTTCATCTAATTTATGAGTGGCAGACATAATAAGCATATCATAGCTCCTTGTTATAATATAAAATGAGGCTATAAACATTGTTGCTATTACCTTCATCATACCCCTTTTCCCCCTATCCGTCTTGCGAATAATGTCTAATTTTGTCACAAGGAGGGGGTTTGGGGTAAAAATGCCCAGGGTTTACCAGTTTTTTTGCGGATTTATACATAAAACCTGTATTTATCTCTAGAAAATTAAAGCATTCTTTGGTATGATAGGCATAGATTTAGGCTTAATTTGGTATCATCAACCAAACGGGGAGGAGGGGGCGGCTTTGGAGCGTTCCGATCAGTTTTCGGATCATATCATCGAGGTTTCCGGTCTGCAAAAGTCGTACGGAGCTGTGCAGGCTGTTAAAGGCATCGACTTTTTTGTGGAAAGCGGCAAAATCTTCGCTTTTTTGGGGCCCAACGGCGCCGGCAAATCTACCACCATCGACATCATCTGCACCTTTTTGCGGCAGGACAAAGGAACTATCGTGGTGGACGGGCATGTGCTGGGGCAGGACGACAACGCCATCCGCTCCATCATCGGCGTGGTCTTTCAGGACGGGCTTTTAGATCACCTGCTCACGGTGGAAGAAAACCTGCGCCTGCGTGGCAGCTCCTACGGCTTTAGCCGTCGGGAGCTTAACGATGCCGTCAAGCGGGTTGTCATAGATGTCGGCATCGGCGATATCCTCAAGCGTCCCTACGGCAAGCTTTCGGGCGGGCAACGCCGCAAGTGCGATATTGCCCGGGCGCTGATCAACACGCCCAAAATTCTCTTTTTGGACGAGCCGACGACAGGGCTTGACCCGCAAACACGCAAAAACATCTGGGAGACCATCACCGCCCTGCAAGAGCGGACGGGCATGACGGTCTTTTTGACCACGCATTATATGGAGGAGGCCGCCGATGCCGACTATGTCATCGTCATTGACGACGGCAAGATCGTAGCCAAAGGCACGCCCTCCGACTTAAAAGAAAAATATACCAGCGACACGCTATCTTTGTACTGCAGGGATATGGACGCGGTCCGCTCCATTTTGGACGCGCAAAACATCCCCTATGTCACAAAGGCCAACCAGGTTGTGGTCAACGTGGCGGAAACAATGGCGTCTTTGCCCATCCTCGGGCAGGTCGAAGAGCTGATATCCGGGTTTGAGGTGGCGACCGGAACCATGGATGACGCCTTTATCGCGATTACGGGAAAGGAAATACGCCAATGATCGGATTTGCGAAACGAAACCTATTGGTTTTCTTTAAAGATAAAATGGCGGTGTTCTTTTCGCTCTTGGCTGTTTTTATCATCATCGGCCTCTACGCCCTCTTTTTGGGGGACGTCTGGGTCAACAGCTTTACCGACATGACCGGGGTGCGCTATCTGATGAACACCTGGATTTTGGCGGGGCTTTTAGCAGTGACTTCTGTCACCACGACCATGGGCGCTTTCGGCACCATGGTGGAAGACAAAACCAAAAAGATCATCAAAGATTTTACGGCATCCCCCTTAAAGCGCAGGGACATTCTGGGCGGCTATATCATCAGCGCCTTTGTCATCGGCGTGATCATGAGCCTGATTACGCTGGTTATCGTGGAGCTTTATGTGGTTGCCCAAGGCGGTGTTTGGCTGGGTCTTGTCTCGCTCGTCAAAGTGCTGGGGTTGATCTTACTGGCAACGCTCGCCAATACAGCGTTGATCTTGTTTATCGTCTCCTTTTTTAAGAGCAGCAACGCCTTCGCGACGGCAAGCACCATCATCGGCACCATGATCGGCTTTTTGACAGGCATTTATCTGCCGATCGGGCAATTGCCGGACGCCGTGCAAATGGTTGTCAAAGTTTTCCCCGTTTCCCATGCCGCCGTATTATTGCGGCAGGTGATGATGGCAGACCCGATGGCCAAAACCTTTGCCGGAGCTCCGGCCGAAACCGTGAATCAGTTTGAACAAATGATGGGCGTTACCTTTCAGTTTGGCGGCACAACGCTGGCCCCAATCTGGAGCGTTGTCATTCTGATCGTAACGGCGGTCGTGTTCTTTGCTTTGGCGCTGCTTGTGCTTTCAAGAAAGAAACGGTAATGGTTCTTTAAAAGCCGGCTGATATAAAATAGTGCTAAAAAACCCCTTCGTCATATGGACAAAGGGGTTTATTGTTTGTTTAAGAGGATTTCTCGTTTCGTTTAAACGGACGAATTGGATTTAAACAGAAGTGTTATTTGGTTAAGAAAGAGCGGTAAATCATGTAGATAGAAGCTGTTTTGCTGCTATAACCCATAAGCAGACCTGTGGACATCTGGTGGCGGCAAACAAAGAACCGTCCCTTGCATCAGGCATTGTGGCCATTAGCTGGGCCTATGATAGCACGGCTTTAGCAAAGTAATAGAACAGAGAACCGGTCCCACGTATCAAGACAAGGCCCCCATATGTTGTATCTGGTAATTTGTTGTTTATACCTGTTTTCCGTCCTTAAAATACTGCTTATACCGATCGACGGCTTCGGCAATCAGTCTGACGGCCACGTCTTTGCCTTGTACGGAATCGACGACGGTTTCTTTATTTTCCAACTGTTTGTAAACGGTAAAAAAGTGTTCCAGCTGGTTAAAAAGGTGCACAGGAAGATCGCTGATCGAGTTAATCGTATTAAAGGAGGGGTCGGAAAAGGGGATGGCAATAATCTTTTCGTCGTTGCGGTTGTTATCGACCATTTTGATCACCCCGATTGGGGAACATTGAACCAGTGTCAACGGGACAATCGGTTGGCTGCAAATAACCAGTACATCCAAAGGGTCCAGGTCGTCACCGTAAGTTAAGGGGATAAACCCGTAGTTTTCCGGGTAATAGGTCGCCGTGTACAAAATTCGGTCCAGGCGTAGAAGCCCGGTGGATTTATCCAGCTCGTACTTCATACTGCTGCCTTTGGAGATCTCTATGACGGCCGTAAAATTTTCCGGACTAATCATGGCCGGGTCGATATCATGCCAAATGTTCATTACGGAATCCTTTCTTTGTTCATTTGGAGGGCAGGTACCATTTATAAAAGAATTATATCATAAAAGGTGTTGGGCGTCGAACCCAATCCGGTTTTTGTGCGCCTCCATGCAGTGCTATCTTATCTGCTTTACAGCAAGTGCGCCAGAGTCGTTGCTAAAACTCTTGCGTCTTTTGCCTGACCGTGGCGGAATGGGACAAGCAACCTCACCATAAGCTAGCCTTATGATAAACAAAGCCTTATCATGCATACAAGTTGACAAAAAAGAGTAATATTAATTATAATTAACAATGCGGATAGCTCTTTTAAGGTTGAATGGGTGAAAATGGCAGATTGGTCTGAAGAAGCAGGCCTTTTTCTATGACAAACAGACAAAAGGGGATCAAACAATGGGCTTGGTGGAATTGCTGATCGTAGCGGTTGGCTTGTCATTAGATGCCTTTGCCGTAGCTGTTGGCAAAGGGCTATCTTTAAAAACCATCGGAATTAAAAACGCAGGAATAATCGGGCTATATTTTGGTGTGGCGCAGGCCGTCATGCCGATATTAGGCTATTTTCTGGGCGTGCAGTTTGCCGGTCAAATTAGGGCGTATGATCATTGGGTTGCATTTGTTCTATTAAGCCTGATCGGACTGAATATGATTCGGGAAGCAAGACGCAAGACGCATTCGGTTGATACTTCCGTTGGCTTTAAAAGAATGATTGTTTTGGCGGTTGCGACCAGTATTGATGCCTTAGCCGTAGGCATATCATTCGCATTTTTACAGGTAAATATTATTCTGGCCGCACTTTTGATCGGGGTTGTTACGCTATTGCTTTCTTTGATCGGCGTGGGAGTCGGCAATGCCTTCGGTCTGAAGTATCGTTCCAAAGCCGAATGGGCCGGCGGTTTGATCCTGATCGGTATGGGTGTCAAGATTCTGCTAGAACACCTGGGTGTGATCTCTTTTTAAAAGTTAAAACAAAGACAGAGGAGGTTGAATTTCAACCTCCTCTGTCTTTGTTGAGTGATAATTGAGATTTCTGATAATACCAAAGCGGGCAGGTGCTTAGGTTATGCCTGAAGAAGCGGGAGATGGGGCACGACACATATTCGGGTTTTCTTTCGTCATGCGTTTAGGCGTCAGCCTGGTTCAGTAAGGGGTTAAGAAAGGTGCAATTGTTTTTATAGCTGGTACGACAAGAATTATCAGAGATATTTGCGGGGATTGACGATTTCTCCGTCGACTCGGATTTCTAAGTGCAAATGCGGCCCCGTTGCATTACCAGTTTCTCCGACTTCTCCGATCACTTCGCCTTTTTTGACTTTCTCGTCAATTTTGACCAGGATTTCGCTCAAGTGCGCATAAAAACTGGTTGTTCCGTCGCCGTGGTCCAAAAGAATGGCGTTGCCATAAATCGAAGAATACCAACCCGCGGTAGTTACGATACCGGCTTTAGCCGCCTTGACATCGGTTCCCGACGCAGTGGCGATATCGATGCCGTGATGAAATCCGCCTTTGCGCGGACCATAAGGGGAAGTAATGATCCCCGTGACCGGCCAGCTAAATTCGGTGTCGATAGTACGGGACGCGGTTTGCGTTTTTGTTGTTGTTTTTGAACCGGAGCGCGAGGCTGTTACAGTAGTTTGCCGTATGGAAACGGCCAGGCTGTCTACAGAATCCTGCTGAGGTATTTTCAAAACCTGCCCTACGGCAAGCTTGCTGGGGTCTTTAATATTGTTATAGTATAAAAGGTTTTTTACTTGCGTCCCATTTTCTTTTGCCAGTTCCCACAAGGAATCGCCTGATTCAACGGTGATAGTTTCGACGGGTTCCAGCGGCAACCAGATTTTTTGGCCTTTTTGCAACTTGGTATCGGTCGGGATATTGTTCATAGCCGCCACCAGCTCTAAATCGAGGGCGTAATAGTCGGTTACGGCTTTTAAGCTTTCCGTTCCTTTGCCCAGATACAATTGCCTGCCGTCATCGGCGGAGGCAATCTGCGCCGGTAAAACAAGTAGGAGCAAGGAAAGAAAGATGCCCAGAACACCTACCCTTAAAAAATACTTTTTCGCAAACAAAGAATCACTCCTTTAAAAATGGATTAAGTGGATTTGGTTTGGTTAACCTTTTGTCATTTTGTCCTAAATTTTCATATAATATTCATTTTTTACCGAAAATTTCCATATTTTATTCCATTTTTTGACAGCAATCCTGTTCAGTGAGCTTAATTTGGGGTGTCAAAACGGTTTTGCTCTGTTTTCGCAGTATCATATAATAGTATATAATAAAGAAACTTTCCGCCTTTTCCGGATATACTGATATTGATGCCGGCATTCTTTTGTGATATGTTGGTGTCAGCAACTGAGGATTTTACTGCGTGGGGTTTGTTTTAAAACTTACCTGACCAGCCGCCTCGGTTGCTTTGTTTATTTAGTCCGGCACGATATTATTATGACTGTGATATGGTGTATAAGTATCGTTTTTTTTCTCTACGGATGTACTGTCATTGACGCCGGAGTTTTTTTGTGATATGTTGGTGTCAATAGATGAGACTCGGGAGACATGGTTTTCCATGTGGAAGATAATTGCCCGTCGTTCTCTTCTTTTATTTTATCCGCATCAATAAGCTTGCCTTCATCAATGTTTTATTGATATAATTTTATAGGAACGACTGGATTCAAGGAGGGTATCATGATTCAAATGCTTTTTGCCCGTGCGAGCGGAGAATGGATGGATATCCCGCCTTTGGCTTTTGTGGCTTCATGCGGCAACCGTTTGCTTTGCCCCACCAAAGCCGACCTCATCCCTTTGCCGGAAGGCGCGACCTTAACGATGATGCCCGGCGCGCATCCCTATGGCTTTGATCCGCAAACGGGCGAGTTTTTGCTCGTGGACCAAAACCCGTACAATAAAAAAGTCGAGCCTATCTATGCTTTGGCTGCCCTTTTGCCGCAAGGTTTTACGAGAACCCTGATGCCCGCCGCAACCAAGAGCAAAAAAACGCTGCCTCTTTTGGGTTATACGGCGGTAGGAATCTTAAAAGGCAAGCTGATGGTGGCGGCGATGCAGACGGACGAGCATGAAAGATGGCATCCCAAACACTACAATACACCCGACTTGCCCGATTTGGTTAAGAAAAAAAAGCAACAGTTTCCCGACAACCGCATCATCGCGCAACTGGCGCACTGTTCTTTGGAATACGGTTGCTTTACGGCGCAAAATATCTTTTACGGGCGCTGGGAAGGGGGCATTCCTGTTTCTCCGGCTTGCAACGCCGATTGTATCGGTTGTATCTCTTTGCAAAAGTCCGAGTGTTGCCCTTCGCCGCAAGAGCGCATCGATTTTGTACCTACGGAAAAAGAAGTGGCAGAGATGGCCGTTTGCCATCTTGATTCGTCAAATGATGCAATCGTGAGTTTCGGACAGGGGTGCGAGGGGGAGCCAAGCCTGCAGCATCAGTTGATTGCGGCTTCGATCAAAGAAATTCGTAACAAAACTAAAAAGGGAAGCATTAATATGAACACCAACGCCGGTGATACGAAAGCCATTCAAAAAATTGTTGAGGCAGGCATCGATAGTTTGCGGGTCAGCTTGTTTTCTCCTGTTGCTGCCGAGTATGATGCCTATCACCGCCCCAAAAATTATCATCTGCAGGATGTGTGCATTAGTTTGCGTTTAGCTGAGGAAGCAGGAGTTCCTGTTTCTTTAAATCTGTTGACCTATCCAGGATTCACCGATGATAAAATAAGAGTGGACGCTTTAATTGCTTTGATCCATAAGTATGGCATCCGCCAAATCCAGTTCCGCAATTTGAACCTGGACCCGGCTTTGATGCAGCCGTTTATCAAAGAAAGTAAGCCCATCGGCATTGGAGCCATGATCGGCCGTTTACAGCAAGAAGTACCGACGCTTGCTATCGGCAATTATTCCAAAATTTGGGATTAAGATAGCGGGAACGGAACGTATCCGCCTTGGCTGGGTTTGGCGTTGTTAATAGTTCTGAGAATCCGTAAAGTATGCCCTTATCCATCATCTCGGCAAAATACGACTGCGGTGACCGAAAAAATTTTTGCTTTTAGGCTTGTGCCGGGCAAGGCAGACGACGCAAGGCTTCGGATATCAAGCAAGGAGAAGGAAATAACAGGGAATGCGGTCGACGGCTAAAAATTGAATTTGGTTTTGCTTTTAACATCACAAAAACAAAAAGGCTTTACAAAGTCAGATCATTGTGTTAAAATTCTGTTATTCGGCAATTTTAATTGGATAAAATCAATTGCACAAATTGTTTGAGAGGGAAAGAGGTGACCGCTATGAAAGAGGGAATTCATCCGAAATTCCAGGAAGTCGAGGTCGTTTGTGCCTGCGGCAGCCGTTTTAAAACTGGTTCCACCAAAAAAGAGATTAAGGTTGAAGTTTGTTCCCAATGCCATCCTTTTTATACCGGATCCAAGCGGATGTTGGTTGAAGAAGGCGGCCGAGTGGATAAATTCAAAAAGAAATACGGACTTTAAGCCGTGCCCGTTTGCAACTGATAAGCTCAAGACATCTATTGGAACCAATAGAAAGCCTTGAGCTTTTTCACTTTAAATTATTTTGCCTAAATGTCTCCCGTCGGTATATAATAATGAAGTAGAAAATCAAGGAGCTTAAGTATGGGTACAATCGCTTACGGCGGTCAGGCCGTGATGGAAGGGGTAATGATGCAAGGCCCTGAAGGAAAAGCCATCGCCTGCCGCAAACCGAACGGAGAAATCGTCTATAAAATAGATAACAAACCGTCTTTTCTCAAGCGGCATCCTTCTTTAAAAAAACCCGTCATTCGTGGGGTTGTCTCTTTTGTCAGCTCCATGGTGAGTGGGATTCAGGACTTGACCTGGTCTGCTGCGCAAATCGGCGAGGAAGAGGACGAGCAGCTTTCTACAAAGGATATTGTTTTTGCCGTCTTGCTTGCCCTTGTAATCGCTGTGGTGTTCTTTATTGTCGTGCCCGTCTTATTGGGAACGGTCGTCCGCCCTTATGTAGGGGATTTCGGCCGGAGTCTGACGGAGGGATTACTCCGCGGCGGTCTGTTTATCGGTTATGTCGTCCTCATCAGTCGCATGAAGGATATCCAGCGTTTGTTTGCTTATCATGGCGCCGAGCATAAAAGTATTTCTACTTATGAGGCCGGAGAAGAATTGACGGTAGAAAATGCACGCAAGTATTCGCCCATTCATTGCCGTTGCGGTACCAGCTTTATCCTGATGGCGATGATTTTAATGATCGTGATTTTTACCTTTGTGGGTCAAACGGACGCGCTGCATAGGATTTTAATTAAGTTGGCCTTGATGCCTGTAATCGCGGGTGTTTCTTATGAATTGTTCCGTTTGCCACTTAAGTTTCCCAAAAGCCTGATTGTCAAAGCACTGGTTGCTCCGGGGCTTGCAATGCAAAGGCTGACCACGCGCGAGCCGGATGACAGCCAGTTGGAAGTAGCACTTTCAGCGCTCAAGGCTATCCCGGGATTTGTGCCTAATACGGCTCCCGTCAAAGAAGAAGCGCAAGCCGAACAAGCGCCGATCCTTAAAACGCAGTTTCAAAATGCCAACGCATAGGGGGTTTGGAAACCATATATGATTGAAAAATTGACGGCCCTGGAAGAAAAGTATGAGGAATTGACAGGTTTGGTATCGGACCCAGCCATTATGGCCGACCAGCCGACCTGGCAGAAATACATCAAAGCCCGTTCCGATCTGGAAGAAATGGTGATGACATTCCGCGAGTATAAACAATGTTTACAAGGAATTGAGGATGCCAAGCAGATCATCCGCGATAAAGAAGACCCAGAAATGGCGGAACTTGCCGCGCTGGAGTTGGATGAACTGAAAGAAAAAAGCCAAGCGTTTCAGGATCAGCTGCATCTTTTGCTTTTGCCTAAAGATCCCAACGATCAAAAAAATGTTATTTTGGAAATTCGCGCCGGTACGGGCGGAGACGAAGCCGGTCTGTTCGCTTCCGATTTGTTTAAAATGTATAGCCGTTACGCCGAGCGTCAGGGTTGGCACATGGAAATTATGGATGCAAGCTATACGGATTTGGGCGGCCTCAAAGAAATCATTGTGCTTATGGAAGGCCGGGGTGTTTTCAGCCGTATGAAATATGAGAGCGGCGTGCATCGCGTACAGCGCGTTCCTTCGACGGAATCCAGCGGTCGGATTCACACTTCCGCCGCTACGGTAGCCGTTTTGCCGGAAGCCGAGGAGGTGGATGTGGAGATCAACCCCAACGACATCCGCATCGATGTCTTCTGTGCGACGGGCCCCGGTGGGCAATGCGTCAACACGACGCAATCTGCTGTCCGCCTAACGCATATCCCCACGGGCATCGTGGTTTCTTGCCAGGATGAAAAAAGCCAGCACAAAAACAAGGATAAAGGCATGCGCGTCCTGCGTGCCCGCATCATGGAAAAAAGGCAGCAGGAGCTTGCTTCCTCAGAGGCCAGCACGCGTAAAAGCATGGTCGGTTCAGGTGATCGTTCCGAACGCATCCGTACCTATAACTTCCCTCAAGGGCGGGTCACGGATCACCGGGTTGGTTTGACCTTACACCGCCTGGAATGGATTTTGCAGGGGGATTTGGATGAAATTATCGACGCGCTGATCACAGACGATCAAGCTCAGCGATTGAAAAACGTAGAATAAAAAATATCGGGTGATAAAGATGAAAATGTGGCAGGCCTGGGATTATGCAGTAGAAAAACTGGGCGGACAGTTGGAGGCTAAAAGAGAAGCGCAACTGATGGTCGCGCATATTTTGGGCTGTTCTCCGTCCCGCTTGCCTTTGTTAAGCGAAAGAATTGTCGATCTGGATAAACTAAATAGGCTCATTGAGATGAGGCAGGCAGGAAAGCCATTGCAATATATTCTTGGCGAACAGGAATTTATGTCTTTGGCTTTTTATGTAGAAAAAACCGTTTTGATTCCCCGCGCCGATACGGAACGCATTGTGGAGACGGCGATTAACCTTTTTGCCGCTTCTGACAATCAGGTTGATGTTGCCGACATTTGCTGCGGCAGTGGCGCCATCGGCGTCAGTTTGGCTTATTTTTTGCCGCGAGCGCATGTCTTGGCTACCGATATTTCGGAGCAAGCCTTGCAAGTGGCACAAAAAAATGCTGTTAGACATCGTGTACAAAACCGGATGACCTTTTTACAAGGAGACTTGTTGCAACCGTTGCAGGGAAAATCTTTTGATCTGATCGTTTGCAATCCGCCCTATATTCCACATGAGGATTTGGCAACATTGCCGCCTGACGTACAAAAGGAGCCGCAACTGGCCCTGGACGGAGGTGCGGACGGGCTTGATTTTTACCGCCGACTTGCAAAAGATGCGGCAGCCTGTTTACAGCCCCAGGGATATTTGCTTTTGGAGATGGGGTTTGACCAAAAAGATATGGTTACGGAGATTTGTGCCCAACAGGGCTGGCAGGTTTTACGGGAGATTCAAGATTACGGGCAAAATCATAGGGGGCTTTTACTGCAACCGTTTGATTCGATAAACAAGGAGTAAGCAAGAAAAATGGATGAGACACTAAAGTGGGTAATTGACCCTTTTCGTCCGGACAGCCTGTTATTGCAACAGGCCGCCCGCTATATTCAACAAGGACAGCTGGTCGCCTTCCCTACGGAGACAGTATATGGCCTAGGCGCCAATGCCTTTGATGCAGCCGCCGTGGCCAAAATATTTGTAGCCAAAGGCCGTCCTGCAGATAATCCTTTGATTGTGCATGTCGCTGATTTTGCCGGGTTGGAAGAGGTTGCTTACCCCAATGAGATGGCAAAAAAGTTGGCAGCGCAATTTTGGCCGGGACCGTTGACCTTGGTTTTGCCGCGCAAGAGCACGGTGCCGAAAATCGTCAGCGCGGGGTTGAATACCGTCGCTGTACGCTTGCCGTCTCATCCTGTAGCGGTGGGATTGATCCGTAGCGCGGGAGTCCCCATTGCCGCACCTTCCGCCAATGCCTCCGGTCGCCCCAGCCCGACGCGTGCCGAGCATGTGATGTTTGATTTACGGGGGAAGATTCCGCTGATTTTGGATGGCGGCCCCGTGGAGATCGGCGTGGAATCAACGGTGGTCGATCTTTGCGGTGAAGTCCCAGTATTGTTGCGGCCCGGCAAAATTACGGCGGAACAATTAAAAAGCGTTTGCGGTGTTTTGCAGTTTGCCGGACAAGCTTCGGCGAAATGTCCCAGCTCTCCCGGGATGAAGTACAAACATTACGCGCCCAAAGCCCAAGTATATGTAATAGAGGACGCTGAGCAGATGGGACAAAAACTGGCGGATTTACGAAGACAGGGCATGGAGCCGCTTTTGTTGGGATTCGACAAGCTGCTCGCGCAAATGCCTGCCGACAGCCATGCCTATGTATTGGGCAAGCAGGGAGATTTAGAGGCTTTTGCCCAACATTTGTTTGAGGCTTTTCGCTTTGCCGATACACAGGGGTTTGCTGCAATTTTGGTGCAAACGGTTCCCCCGCAGGGGTTTGGGAGGGCTATTATGAATCGATTATCCAAAGCGGCGGGAGTCGTCAATAAAACTTAACAATAAAGTATTCATTAAAGATAAAGAGATCCATACCGCTTGATGAAAAACAAGAAGAATAATGGGGATGATGGGTGCTTGGCGAGCGGTTAGCCGGATTGACCTTCGCTCCCGTCACCTGTTGGTTAGAAAAATAAAAACGGAGGGATGCCGATGTCTAAGATCAAAGTACTCTTTGTTTGCACGGGAAATACCTGTCGCAGCCCCATGGCAGCGGGACTTTTTTGTGATTTGATCGCTAAAAAGGGGCTTTCCGAACATTTCGAGGTCCTTTCCGGCGGAATTTATGCTAATGCAGGTGAGCCTGCTTCCCAAAATTCTGTCGAAGCCATGAAAGAATACGAGATCGATATTACCGGACATTCCAGCCAGCGGATCAATCAAGATGTTTTAGAGCAGGCAGATTATATTTGTGCCCTAACCGATGCGCATAAACAGATGCTGGTTTCAGCCGTACCGGAGATTACTTTGCGTTGTTACAGTTGCAACGAGCTTGCCAAGACAGAGATTGGGGATCCTTACGGCAGCGATTTAGCGCGCTACCGCTTGTGTGCGGCGCGTATTCAGAAAGCTGTGGAAGCGCTATGGCAGATCATCGAAAAAAATCTTGACCAATAAGCACATCAAAAGAAAAGGGTTCGTCGTTTTTATGCAGAATAAAATTTGTAGAGATTGCAATGATTCTTTTTTTAAGTCAGAACACAAAAGATAATGGGGGAAAAAAGATGACAATAGCCATCGGATGCGATCATGCGGGATTTGCCTGCAAGGAACAAGTCAAGTCTTTGCTTCACGATCTGGGGCATGACGTCGAAGATTTCGGCTGCTATAGCGAAGAATCGGTCCATTACCCGGAATACGGGGCGAAGGTTGCCCAGGCAGTTAGTCAGGGGAAATTTGAGTGTGGGATTTTGGTTTGCGGCACCGGTATTGGCATGTCAGTTGTAGCCAATAAATTTTGTGGCGTTCGTGCTGCTTTGTGTCATGATCTTTTTACGGCGCAAGCCTGCCGCGAGCATAATGATGCCAATATTTTAGTCATGGGTGCCCGGGTTTTAACCTGCGATCAGGTCAAAGAGATTGTTATGACCTATTTGAAAACCCCTTTTGCAGGTGGACGCCATGCGCAAAGACTTGAACTGATTGCTATGATCGAAGCTCAAAACATGAAATGCAGGAAGTAAATATAGTTAAATATAGTTAAATATAGTAAAGGCAAGAAGATATAAACTATTTGAATTTGGAGGGAAATGGATGTTTGATTTTTCTTATGTGCAAAAAGCCGATCCGGAAGTTGCAGAAATGATTTTAAAAGAAAAAGGCCGTCAGGAGAACAAGATCGAATTGATCGCTTCGGAAAACTTTGCGAGTTCAGCTGTGATGGCGGCTCAAGGGTCTGTGCTGACTAACAAATATGCCGAGGGGTATCCGGGTAAACGCTATTACGGTGGTTGCGAATATGTGGATATGGTGGAAAATTTGGCCAGAGAGCGCGCGTTAAAGCTGTTTGGCGGCGACCATGTCAATGTTCAGCCTCATTCCGGCGCTCAGGCCAATATGGCGGCCTATTTTACGGTTTTGAATTACGGCGATACGGTTTTGGGTATGAGTTTGGCTCACGGTGGGCACTTGACGCATGGCAGCCCGGTCAATTTTTCCGGTAAATTATACAACTTTGTTTCTTACGGCGTGGACCCGGAGACAGAAAAGATTGATTATGAAGCGGTTGCCAAGCAAGCAAATGAAGTCAAGCCTAAATTGATCGTCGCCGGAGCATCGGCATATCCCCGTATCATCGATTTTGCCGCCCTGGCTGATATTGCCAAAGAATGCGGTGCCAAGCTCATGGTGGATATGGCCCATATTGCGGGTTTGGTAGCTGCCGGCGAGCATCCCAGCCCCATACCCTATTGTGATATGGTAACGACGACTACGCATAAAACGCTGCGCGGACCGCGCGGCGGTGTGGTCTTTTGCAAAGCGGAATATGCCCAGGCCCTTGATAAGGCTGTCTTCCCCGGTATTCAGGGGGGGCCGTTGATGCACGTAATCGCAGCCAAGGCTGTGGCCTTCGGCGAAGCGTTAAAGCCAGAATTTATTACGTACCAAAAACAGGTGAGAAAGAACATGGCTGCCTTGGCTGATGGTTTGACGGCAAAAGGGTTCCGTCTTGTTTCCGGCGGTTCGGACAACCATCTGGCTTTGATCGATGTTCGTGGCCGCGACTATACGGGCAAAGAGGCGGAAAGAATTTTGGATGACGCGGGGATTACCTGTAATAAAAACGCCATTCCGTTCGATCCGCAAAGTCCTTTTATCACCAGCGGTTTGCGCGTCGGTACAGCGGCTGTTACCTCCCGCGGATTTAAAGAGCCGGAAATGGAATTGATTGCCAAAGCATTTGATTTATGCCTTTCCCATGATGAGGCAAAAGTCGAAGAGGCAGCAGGTTTAGCAGCCGATTTGTGCAAGAGATTCCCCCTTTATTAATCAAGATGGGGCCTTTGCGTTAAACGGAATCAATAAGCACTGCTTTTTAAAGCAGTGCTTTATCATAAAAAATCAAATCGGCTTCATTTAAATGCTTAATAATTATTTGTTACTGCCGAAATAATGTTGGAGGTGTTTTATGCGCTGTAGCTGGGAAGAATATTTTATGCAAATTGCTCACGTAGTTGCCACGCGTTCTACTTGTAGCCGGCGCCAGGTGGGCGCTGTTGCTGTCAGTCCGGAAAACCGAATCTTAGGGACGGGCTATAACGGAGCTTTACCGGGCACACCCCACTGTGAGATTGCCGGCTGTCTTAGACAACAACTCAATATCCCTTCCGGTCAACGGCAGGAAATCTGCCGTGCCCAACACGCGGAGGCCAATGTTTGTAATTTTGCTGCCCGTTACGGTGTTCCGTTGGACGGCGCGACCATGTATGTTACGGCGCAGCCCTGCACTACTTGCGTGAAAGCGATGGTGACCAGCGGCATCAAAAAAGTCATCTTCGACTCCGATTACCCTGACGAACTAGCCTGTAAACTGGCGAAAGAGGCAGGTATGGAATTGGTTCGTTTTTCCGATTTGGTGGGGAAAGCGGATGCTTAAAAAGTAAGAAACGGGAGAGAATGGGACAATGAAACAAAAGAAAACGATCAAAGTGATCTCTGTTTTTGGTACTCGTCCCGAGGCCATCAAGATGGCGCCTTTGGTAAAAAAATTACAGGCCTGTGAACAGATAGAAAGTCTTGTAGTCGTAACGGCGCAACACAGGGAAATGTTGGACCAGGTATTGCAGATCTTTGCCATCCAACCGGATTATGACCTCAATTTGATGAAGCCCGGTCAAAAACTGGAATATATTACGTCCGGCGTTCTGCAAGGATTAAGCGAGATTTTTGCCAAAGAAAAACCGGACCTGGTCTTGGTACACGGAGATACGACGACAACATTTTCGGCAGCCCTGGCTGCTTTTTATCAACAGATTCCCTGCGGCCATGTAGAAGCCGGTTTGCGTACCAACAATAAATACGCACCCTATCCGGAAGAAATGAACCGGCGCTTGACGGGCGCTCTTGCCGATTATCATTTTGCGCCTACTGTCGGTGCCCGGGAAAACTTGTTAAGGGAAAATATCAGCCAGGATTATATTGAAGTCACCGGTAACACGGTCATTGACGCGCTTTTACATGTTGTCGGCCAACCGTGCGATTTGAATCAATATGGTCTGGGCAATATCGACTGGTCTAAAAGAGTTTTGCTTTTGACCTGTCACCGGCGGGAAAATTGGGGTGAACCCATGCGTCAGATCTTTAATGCCGTGGCGGATATCACAAAAAGTTATAAGGATGTAGAAGTCATTTTCCCCGTGCATAAAAACCCTCTGGTGCGCGATCTTGCCAAGGAAATTTTAGGAAATAACCCGGCCATTTATTTGGTCGAGCCGTTGGATTATTTGCCATTTAGCCATGTGATGCAAAAATGTACGCTGATCTTGACGGATTCGGGTGGAATGCAAGAAGAAGCGCCTGCCTTGGGTAAACCTGTTTTGGTCTTACGGGAAGTTACGGAACGTCCGGAAGCCATTGCCGCGCAAACGGCAAGGCTTGCAGGAAATACTTACCAAAGCGTATTTGACACCACAAAACTTCTTCTTACCGATAAAACTCTTTATGAGCAAATGGCAAAAGCCAATAATCCTTATGGAGACGGGTATGCATCAGATTATATCGTAACCGCGATTTTACATTGGATGCTGTAAATATCTACTATAATTGAAAAGAAAAAAGTAAAATGATTGAATTATAGGTAAATTAAACAAATTTTTTAAAAAACACTGGAAAAATCAAAATGGATGAGTTATAATGCGAAATAAGATTTATATATAATAATTGGAGAAGTATTCATAAAAAACAGCCATAGATTCTTTATGGGAATGAACAGCCAGTCTATTTTAACTAAAACTTTTATATATAAAGGCTAGGGACAAAAAATATGGGATTGGAAAATATTTTGTTTGGCGCTCTGGCAGGTGTCATCTGGGGTGGGCTCGTAGCCGCCCTAAAATATTATTTGATCTGGCGCCCGGCCATGAAAAAGCCGGTCCATGAATCGGATCAAAAGTCCGGTTATGTAATTTATTATGGCATCCGTTTTTTTATTAGCATTTTGTTTGATTTAGCAGGTTTGTTGGTTGTCTACTTCTGCAGGGAGCTATTGCCCTGGAATTATCTTTCTGTATTAATCGGTGCGGCCGCTGCTTTAAGTGTTGGCGGTTTGGTTCTTAACAAAACCATAGTCAAGCGGGAAGCCCGTTTGGAAAAAGACCGCAACCGTTAAATCTCGGTAGGAGATGAAATAAATGGAAGAATCCCCGGTACTATTTTATATAGGTTCTTTCGGCGTAAGCAGCATCATCATAACGATGGTTGTGATCACTATCCTGCTGGTTCTATTAGGTTATGTGATCAGCAGGCGTGTTAGCATTGTGCCCGGTAAGCTACAAAACGCTATGGAAATGTTATTGGGCTCGTTGCAGGGCCTGGTTTCTGATATGATGGGAGAAAAGCTGGGTAAACGGTACTTCCCCCTGATGGCGACCCTCTTTATCTTTATTATCGTTTGCAATTACAGCGGTCTTTTACCTTTTGCCGGAGAGGTTCCGGGTTTTGCTGCTCCCACCTCATCTTTAAGCGTAACGGCAGGATTAGCGATTATCGTTTTTATTGCAACCCATTACTTTGGGCTTAAGGAACACAAGTTTTCATATTTTAAGCATTTTTTCAAACCGATTGTATTTTTGTTCCCCATTTTTCTTTTGGATGAATTTATCCGCCCCGTTACCTTGTCTTTGCGACTTTACGGCAATATCGTTGGGGAAGAAACGCTGATTGGCAAAGCCTTTGAGGCCTTTCCTCTCATCCTTCCTTTATTGCCCCAGATGTTTGCTCTGTTTATGGGTTTCCTGCAGGCCTTTATCTTTATGCTCTTAACGTGTGTCTACATCGGCGGTGCGGCCGGTGAAGAAGAACTGTAAACCATATTAATTAATATAGTTACTTGCTGAAAGGAGGAAATACAATGGATCTCGGTTATATTGCAGTTGCTTTGTCAATCGGACTTGCCACAATAGGACCTGGCATCGGCGTTGGGATAGCCGCCGCCGGAACATTCTCCGCAATGGCCCGTCAGCCGGAAATGGCCAATGGTTTCCGTAACTACATGTTTGTTATCATCGCTTTTATGGAATCCTATGTAATTTTCGGTTTGTTATTTGCCTTAATCATCTTAGGCAGATTAGGTTAAGTTTTAAATCGCGGGGCGGTTATTAGACTCCAAACCGCCCCGTGTTCAATGCTTCCAAAGGAGGATGTCATATGGAGCTTCACCTCGGTACAATTATTTTTACAATTGTAAACTTTTTGATTTTGCTTTTTGTCTTGTATAAGCTTCTCTATAACCCCTTGACAAAGGCCATGGATGCTCGCAAAAAATCCATTCAGGATTCTTTGGATGCTGCGGATCTGGCTCAAAAAGAAGCCGACGAGACCAAAGCGGGTCTGCACGAATTGATTGCCAAAGCTCATGTTGAGTCTGACAATCTCTTAGTTGCGGCTAAAAAAAGCGGTGAGCTTTTAAGAGGCGACATACTGGCTAAGGCCGAAGAAGAAGCCAATAATATCGTGGAAAAAGCGAAAAAAGAAATCACTTTCCAAAAAGATGCGGCCGTGGTCGAAATCAAAAAAGAAATAGCTGAACTCGCGGTCGAGATTGCAGCTAAAATGTTAAGAGAACAAATGGATCAAGAAACGCAGAAGAAGTTAGTCGATAAGTATTTGAAAGAGGTAGGGCATATTCAATGAAAGAGAAAAGCATTGCCTCGCGTTATGCCAAGGCCCTTTTTGATATAGCTGAGGATAAGGACTCTTTGGATGCTTTTTTTGAGCAATGGAGTTTCATAACAGATGCTATTAAACAAAATGAGGAAGTACGCATTCTTTTTGAAAGCCGCCTCTTGCCCAAAGAAAACAAAAAGGACCTTGCAAAAAAACTCTTTTCCGCTACGGTGGATCCTTTGATCCTTGAATTTCTCTTTTTTCTTTTCGATAAAAGCAGAGAAAACTACATCATTGATATCTGGGAAGTTTTGCATGAGATGATGGATGTAAAAAATGGTATCTTAACGGTAAACATAACTTCCGCTTTTCCCTTGGCTAAAAATCAAGAAGAGGATCTGGTATCCGCCATTGGAACAGCTACCGGCAAAACAATCCGGTTGGACTTATCTGTTGATCCCAAACTGATCGGCGGACTGGTCATGACCATCAATGATACCGTTTATGATGGCAGCTTAACGGGACAATTGTCCTTATTAAAACAGCAGTTGGCAGCTGGGAGTGATAAATAGTGAGTATTAGGCCAGAAGAGATCAGTTCGATCATAAAAAGTCAAATAGAAAATTTCCAGTCTTACCTCAACATTGAAGAAGTCGGGACTGTCCTCAATGTCGGTGATGGTATCTGCCGTATTTACGGGATCCAAAATGCGATGAGTGGGGAACTGCTTGAATTTGAAAATGGCGTCAAGGGCATGGTTCTAAACCTGGAAGAGGACAATATTGGTTGCGTCATTTTAGGGCCGTTTACACAAATCCATGAAGGCGACCAGGTTAAACGTACCCGCCGCATTGTCGAGGTGCCCGTTGGGGAAGAGTTGTTGGGCCGGGTTGTGAATCCTTTGGGAGAACCTTTGGATGGCGCCGGACCGATCAAAAGCAGCCAGTTCCGTCCAATGGAATCTCCGGCGCCCGGTGTTATCGACCGTCAGCGGGTTAAAGAACCATTACAAACAGGCATCAAAGCAATCGACGCTTTGGTTCCCATCGGCCGCGGTCAGCGCGAACTGATCATCGGAGACCGCCAGACCGGGAAAACCGCCATTGCCATTGATACCATTATTAATCAAAAAGGGCAAGACGTGATTTGCATTTATGTGGCAATCGGACAAAAAGCCTCTACGGTGGCGCAAGTGGTACACAAGCTGGAGCAGTTTGGCGCCATGTCTTATACCATCGTTGTTGCGGCTGCCGCCTCGGAGCCTGCTCCGTTGCTCTATATCGCGCCTTATTGCGGCGCGGCTATGGGCGAGTATTTTATGTACAACGGCAAACATGTGCTGATCATATATGACGATCTAAGTAAACAAGCGGCGGCATACCGTGAACTTTCCTTGCTGTTACGCCGTCCGCCGGGACGTGAAGCCTTCCCGGGAGACGTCTTTTATCTCCATTCCCGCCTTTTGGAACGTGCAGCCAAGCTTTCCGATGAGAAGGGCGGCGGCTCCATGACAGCGCTGCCGATCATCGAAACCCAAGCCGGCGACTTGGCGGCCTATATTCCGACCAATGTGATTTCCATTACCGACGGCCAGATCTTTTTGGAAACAGACCTGTTTTATTCCGGGATTCGTCCAGCCATCAATGTGGGCTTGAGTGTGTCCCGTGTCGGTGGCGACGCACAGGTTAAAGCCATGAAGCAGGTTGCGGGAACCTTGCGCCTGGATTTGGCGCAATATCGTGAATTGGCGGCTTTCTCGCAGTTTGGTTCTGATTTGGACAAGGCCACCAAAGCGACGTTGGACCGCGGGGTAAGAACGGTGGAGATCTTAAAACAGCCTCAGTATTCCCCCATGCCGGTGGAAGAGCAGATCCTTTCGATTTTCTTCGCCACCCATGGTTATTTGGCGGATACGCCGGTTGCAGAAGTGGAAACAGCCGAACAAAGAATGTTAACCCATTTCAGGGCGCATTATGCCGATCTTCTCAAACAGATCAAAGAGGAAAAGAAACTGTCAGAAGAGCTGCAGGCTAGACTTTCCGCGGCTATGGCTGAATTTAAAAAGCAAATCTAATTCAAAAATACCCTCAGTTTAAGAGGTGAAAAGTAATGGCGACTTCTCGGGATATCAAAAGACGTATCAAAAGTGTAAAAAACATGCAGCAGATCACGAAAGCCATGAAAATGACTTCCGCGGTCAAACTACGCAAGGCGTCGGCTGCTGTTATTCAAGTGCGTCCTTATTTAAATAAAATTGAAGAAGTTACGGCGCATTTAAGCAAAAGCGGCGTAAAGCATCCTTATTTAAAAGAAAGAGAAGTCAAAAAAACCGCGTATTTGATTTTTGTAGCGGACCGCGGGCTTTGCGGCAGTTCCAACAATAATGTTTTGCGTCTGGCCGAAAACCATATCAATCAAAACCCTAATCCGGTTGGGATCATTACGATCGGTCTAAAAGCCAGAGATTATTTTGTGCGCCGTAAATTCACGCTGGACGACCAGTATAATTATATCGGTGATGTGCCGACTTATACGCAGATCAAAGGGTTGGTGAGCAAAGTGAGCCGTTCGTTTGACGAAGGGATTTATGACGAAGTATATGTCGTTTATAACCGCTTCCGCTCAACCATTTCTCATCTGCCAACCATTAAAAAAATTCTGCCGATTCAGCCGAATCTGCTTGCCGATAAGCAAGAAGATAAGCATAAATATGTAGACTATATTTTTGAACCGGATGCGCAAATCATTTTAAGCGCTTTAATCCCGCAATATGTTGAAGTAGCCATCTATAATGCGCTGATTGAAGCCAAAGCAAGCGAGCATGGGGCCAGAATGACGGCGATGAGCGCGGCGACAGACAATGCCTTGGACATGATCAATGCCTTGACTTTGTCTTTGAACCGGGCGAGACAGGCTGCCATCACCAAAGAGATTTCCGAGATCGTTGGCGGGGCGGCGGCCCTTTCTTAAGGTATAATCTGAGAAGATTTTTTCAAAGGGGGTTATCTTTTGGTAACGGAACAAACTCAAGGAAAAATAATAGAAGTCATCGGCCCTGTTGTAGACGTGGAGTTTCCGGTCGGAAAATTACCGGATATTTATAACGCGATCGTCATTCTCTCGTCTTTGCAAAAACCGGAGCACCAGATGAGAGACATTGATATCACGATGGAGGCGATGCAACATCTGGGCAATAATATTGTTCGCTGCGTGGCCTTGTCCTCCACCGACGGTTTGCAAAGAGGAATGGTTGCCCAGGATACCGGGGCTCCTATTACGGTTCCAGTTGGCAACATTACACTGGGCAGAATGATGAATGTACTGGGTGAACCGATTGATGGCTTGGGGCCAATTGTCTCCGATGTGACACTACCGATCCACCGCAAAGCGCCCGAATTCAAAGATCTGGAGCCTTCTGCCGAGATCATGGAAACAGGAATTAAAGTTGTGGATTTGCTTGCCCCCTATTTAAAGGGCGGCAAAGTCGGTCTCTTTGGCGGAGCCGGCGTGGGCAAAACGGTTTTGATTCAGGAATTGATTCGCAACATTGCTTATGAGCATGGTGGATTTTCTGTTTTTGCCGGCGTGGGAGAACGTACCCGCGAAGGCAACGACCTTTGGAATGAAATGAAAGAATCCGGCGTTATCAGCAAAACCGCTATGGTATTCGGCCAGATGAATGAGCCTCCGGGGGCCAGGTTGCGCGTTGGGCTCACGGGCCTAACCGTTGCCGAGTCCTTCCGTGATATGAGTGGTCAGGACGTTCTTCTCTTTATCGATAACATATTCCGTTTTACCCAGGCCGGTTCCGAAGTGTCGGCACTCCTGGGCAGAATGCCTTCGGCTGTTGGTTATCAGCCGACGCTGGCAACGGAAATGGGTGACCTGCAAGAGCGGATCACTTCGACCAAAAAAGGATCTATTACCTCCGTCCAGGCAATTTATGTGCCGGCTGACGACCTTACCGACCCGGCGCCCGCCACGGCGTTTGCACATCTGGATGCGAAGACGGTTTTGAGCCGCCAAATCGTGGAGTTGGGGATTTATCCGGCTGTTGACCCCTTGGATTCCACCTCCCGTGCTTTGGATCCTTTGATTTTGGGGCAGGAACATTATGATGTTGCCCGCCAAGTACAGGGTGTTTTGCAAAGATATAAAGAGTTGCAGGATATTATTTCCATCTTGGGTATGGATGAGCTGGCAGAAGACGATAAGATCCTCGTACGTAGAGCAAGAAAGATTCAACGTTTCTTATCGCAGCCCTTCCACGTTGCGGAACAGTTCACCGGCGTGTCGGGAAAATATGTGCCTTTGAGCGAAACGGTTCGTAGTTTTAAAGAAATCTTGTCCGGCAAATGGGATCATCTTCCGGAGCAGGCTTTCCTGATGGTCGGCACCATCGAAGAAGCGGCGGAAAAGGCGAAATCTTTAGGCTATACCGATGAAGAAAAGGGTGAATAGCCATGAGCGACAGAATCAAACTGGAAGTAGTTACTCCGGAAGGCCAGGTTTTTAGTGGTAATGTCGAGTCGATAGTGGCTCCAACCGTGTCCGGTTCCGTGGGTATCCTCTATAATCACGCGCCATTAATGGGAGCCTTGAAGCTGGGCATCTTAAAGTATGTCTGCGAGGGCAAAAAACAAAAGATTGCCATCGGCCCCGGGTTTATTGAAGTAAAAAGCAACCATGTCATGGTCTTGGTCAAATTTGGCGAGCAGTCGCAAAACATTGATAAGGAACGTGCCCTGCATGCCAAAGAAAGGGCCGAAACCCGGCTGGCAAATATAAACGAAACCATCGATGTCGTGCGGGCAAAGGCGGCCTTACAAAGAGCCTTAAACAGGCTGAGTGCAGTTGAAGAAGAAAATATCCTTCGGGGCGGATCTTAATCCGCCTTTTTTATAATGAAAAACTGGTAATTTGCGCTTATTTGGATTATGCTATAGGTGTTAGAAGGATATCCAAATGTATTTAAAATACAGGCTGGGGCGGAAAAAGGATAAATATCAAAGTCCGTAATCGGGACCAAAAATATCTAAATGGAAAACGAAAGAAAAAATATTTTATAACAGGATAAAAGCCCAAATGACAATTGAGGATAAAAGAAAAAGGAAGTGGTTGTCTTGACACAAAACCATCATCTTCGCTTGATCAAAGCTGAGAATACGCAATCTTTACATCAACAGTTGGCTCTGCTGGGGGTTTCTGCCAGCGGATGTTATCATATGGTGCCAAAAGGTCAGTTCTTTCTTCTTTATGTGGACGATCTATCCAATCCGGCGGTATTGATTCTAAAACAGGAAATGCTCTCCTTAGGGGCGGAGGCTGCCATTCACCATCAGGTAATTGTAAACGGCATTGATAAAAGCGCCGTACTTTTAATGGCAACTTTAGCACAATACCATAAACTCATTGAAAAGTTACAGACGCAGGGCTTCGGTTTGTCGCAATTGGCTGATGAAATAGTAGAGCTCTTAAGCCGGATACAATGCGCCCCTAAAGCGATTGTTTGCCATAACCGCGACAGAGAGTTTGTGCTGGATTTCCGTAAAAATACGCTTTTGATGGGTATTGCCAACCTCACGCCGGATTCTTTTTATGACGGCGGCAAGTACAACGAGCCCAATCAGGCTATCGATCATATTTTTGCCCTGGCGGAAGCTGGAGCCGATATTATCGATATCGGAGGCGCCTCGAGCCGTCCCGGGTTTTCTTGTGTGGAGCCACAGGAAGAGATTGACCGCATTCTGCCTGTTGTTGAGGCCGTCGCGCCCTTGCTTTCGGTTCCCATTTCCATCGATAGTGATAAAGCTCAGGTGATGGACTTAGCTTTGGCGGCCGGAGCCATGATCGTCAACGATATCGGAGGTTTGCAAAAAGACCCGGAGATGGCAAAGGTTGCGGTAAAATATAATGCGCCTGTTATCATCATGCACGATACGGCGGTTGCGGACGCCAATCCGGTCAATCTCAAGAAAAACCAAGGTTATGACATGGTCGACTGCGTCTTGGATTTTTTTCGTAATTCCATAGAAGTTGCCCGCAAAGCGGGCGTTGAGGCGGAACGTTTGATTGTCGACCCCGGGATCGGCTTTGGCAAAACGCTGGAAGAAAATCTTTTGCTCTTACGCCGCCTGCCGGAATTGGCTGTTCTGGGTCACCCTGTTTTGGTGGGGACTTCCAACAAGTCGTTTATCGGCAAGTTGTTGGGGCTGCCAATCGAGGCCCGTTCTTATGGGACAGCCGCCAGTGTTGCTTTGGCAATCGCCGGGGGCGCGCAGATCGTGCGTGTGCATGGTATTGACGTCATGCTCCAAGCCGCCGTGATTGCGGACGCCATATTGGGGAGGCATGACCACTATGAGTAGTCAGGCCTACGACTGTATCCTCTTAAAAGAGTTGGAATTTTGGGGTAGGCATGGCGCTTCCTCAGAAGAGCAGGAAAAGCCGCAACCTTTTTTGGTTACGCTTTGGCTGCAGGTAGATTTAAAAAAACCGTGTCAAAGCGACCAGCTGGACGATACCTTGGATTATGCTTTATTATATACAGAGCTAAAGCAGTTGTTTGAAAATAAACAGCATCGGTTATTGGAAAAACTAGCGCAGGAAGTGGCCGATATCGCCCTAAAAAATATCATGGTTCAGGCTGTGACCGTACGGGTGGTAAAATTGCGGGCAAAAGTTGGAGACGACCTTTTTTGTGCGGCTGTGGAAATCAACCGAAAGAGATAGCGGGTGAAATCATTGCGGTTTTATTTGTCTTTAGGCAGCAATTTAGGAGACCGATTGCAATTTTTACAAAAGTGCGTCCAGTGTTTTGCTGTAAACTCACGGATTAGTAGCATAAAGAAATCTTCAGTCTACGTGACCAAACCTTGGGGAAAGGTGGATCAACCAGATTTTCTGAACGCTGTTCTCGAAATTGAAACCGAAATGATGCCTTGGCAACTGTTGCGATTTGGTCGGATTTTGGAATCTGCTGCCGGTCGTCAGCGCGGGGGGCGTTGGGGTCCGCGTACGCTTGATGTAGATATCCTTTATGCCGTAGGCTGCGAAGTGGACGACGCAGATTTAAAAATCCCGCATCCCTTGATGACGCAAAGGCTTTTTGTGATGAAACCTTTGGCAGATCTGGCTCCCGATTTGATCCTGAGGCAAAACGGAGAACAAAAAAGCGTCCGCCAATGGTGTAACACTTTAGAGCAAGACGCGATCTTAGAGAAACTGTATGAGCCGGATGAATGGTAAGTCAAGTTATTTCTTATTTTCGGGAGGTCTAAAAAGTGAGGATCATTACTACGGTGGCAAAAATGCAGGAGCAGGCACTGCTTTGGCGGCAGGAGGGCCGGGTGATCGGGTTTGTCCCCACTATGGGATACTTACACGAGGGGCATACCTCCTTATTGAATACCGCGCGCAGGGAATGTGACAAAGTGGTTCTTTCTATTTTTGTCAATCCCACGCAGTTTGGCCCTAACGAGGATTTTTCCGTTTATCCGCGTAATGCCTGCCGGGATATCCGCATTGCCAAAACGGCGGGTGTCGACGCGGTTTTTTTCCCGACGGAAAAAGAGATGTATCCTCGGGGATATGCTACGTATGTTTACGTTAAAGAGCTGGAAAAGAAACTTTGCGGCCAGACGAGGCCGATTCATTTTCAAGGCGTTGCGACCATCGTCACAAAATTGTTTCAGATCACGCAACCGCATTATGCCTATTTCGGTCAAAAAGACGCCCAGCAGGCGATACTCCTGAGGAGGATGGTGGATGATCTTAATATTCCCCTGATTATGCGTGTGATGCCCATCGTGCGGGAAGCAGACGGGCTTGCTATGAGTTCCCGTAACGCCTATCTTTCAGTGGATGAGCGAAAGCAAGCATTGGTATTATCGTCTGCTTTAAAATTCTTTCAAGAACAGGTCAAAAAAGGAGAGACATCCGTTCAGAAGCTCCGCAAACAAATGGAAGATGTCATCGCGACAGCCCCTGCTGCGCGGATCGATTATATCGCGTTTGTGGATACCAAGACGCTGGAGCCGTTCGAGGAGATCAAAGAGGGGACTTTGGTTGCCCTGGCTGTTTATATCGGCAAAACCCGTCTGATCGATAATTGGATGATCTAAATACAAAAAGCCGCGCAAAAAGCGCGGCTTTTCAGCGTGTTGATAAGCTATGGTTACGTCGCCTCCGCCGTTCCCGTCTCCTCGACGCCGGGCTGTCCATAAACTGTGCTACGGTGTTGTTGGGACGGCAAAAGTCGGTCACGTACTTTTTGTACGCTCCTTATCTGGTCATCCCTGCCGCCTAGTCTGGTTTGTTTCTAAACAGCCTGATGAAATAAGGGGTTTCAGATAGTTCGACGTATCTTTAACACCTAGAGTCCCCGGCTTCGCCTACGCCTAGTCTTGCTCGTTTCTCGGTCCGTTGACTACTTTTTCGACATACATAACAAAAGCCGCACTATTTGTGCGGCTTTTGTTATGTATGTAAACTCTGCGTTATTGCAGAGTTAGGGGACAAGGATAGCGATTATTCTTTACAGGGCGAATGCCAGTTTTTGTCGGATCTGCAAACGGTGGTACAATCGGCTTATTTCCACAAGAGCGCAGACCTTATCGGCAAAGCTTACGACAAAGGCTTCTTTATAACGCGGCGGAATCGTTGTAAGCGGCCACATATGGCGGACGATGATATTCTCTTCTATTTTATTTAAGGGGCAAAGTTTTTGCGCATTTTTTAAAGCCACTTTTGGGTGCGTAAAACCATGCAACCCTTCATGGCTGTCTTTATCCCGCCAATTATAGAGGTACAGGTCATGTAAAAGACCACCCCGGGCGGCGGAAACATAATCCCAACCAAATCGGCTGCAAATTGTATAACTCATATAAGCTACAAATAAGCTATGTTCGTAACAATTTTGATTAAGATGAAGAGGAATATCCTTAAGCTCAGTAACACTTTTGGTTTGAACCAGGTCTTCAATGCATCTTTCAAATTGCTGACGTTGTTTTTGATCTGACAAAAAGGACACTCCTTAGAAGTTTTATAAGTCTTTTGACCGAATTAATACAAAGTATATCATCGCAATGTAAAAAATAAAAGGTTTATTTGTAAAGTTTTATTGATTGTTTGATACTTGATAGGTGAAAACCTAGTAATAAGAACTTGTATATAAAAAATATTGGCAAATCATTATTTTTTTGGTTTGTTTTTATCATTCTTGACAGAAATATTTTTTTATTTTATACTAAGCACAATGCCTATCAAATTATTAGGGATTAATCCGATAGATTTTAAAAAGAGGTGATGGCTTTGAATATTTCAACCAAAGGCAGATACGGGTTGAGGGCTATGTTAGATCTGGCATCTCATTACCAGGACGAAAAGCCGGTTACTCTTTCTTCTATTGCCAAAAGGCAGCGGATTTCCGAAGGCTACCTCGAGCAATTAATGATGTTATTAAAAAAACATCATTTGGTTACAAGTGTGCGTGGCGCTCAGGGTGGATATCTCCTTTCCCGCCCTCCGGCGGAAATTACCGCCGGAGATGTTTACCGCTCTTTAGAAGGCCCTGTGATCCTGGCGGATTGCGTAGTAATTTCGGATCCGTTATATGGCTGTAACATCATTAACACCTGTGCGAGCCGCAGTTTGTGGTGTAGGCTGCAAAGCAGCATTGATGAAGTTTTAAACGCCTATACATTGGCGGATCTGTTGAAAGATCCCAAAATAGATCAATAAAACCACTATCTTTGGAAACAATATATGAGAACCTCAGGTCTATATAAGGAGATGAAAAAACCCATATGTCAACGACAAATAAAGCTGTATATCTAGATCATGCCGCTACAACCCCGCCTTTTGGCCCGGTAATTGCCGGAATATCCACTTTCATGCGGGAAAATTTCGGCAATCCATCCAGTCTGCATGTATTTGGAACCAATGCTAAACAGGCTTTGGAACAAAGCCGTGTAAAAGTAGCCGCCCTAATCAATGCCGAACCGGAAGAGATCACTTTTACCAGCGGAGGGACCGAAGCAGATAATCTGGCTATTTTCGGTGTGGCGAACAAAATTGGCAAAGGACATCTGATCACATCGGCTGTGGAACACCATGCCGTTTTGGATACGATTGTTCATTTAGGCAAAGCATATCCGGACAAGTTTTCCTATACCCTTGTTCCCGTGGATCAGTATGGCGTGGTATCTGCGCAGGCTGTCCGTGACGTTCTACGTGAAGATACTATTTTTGTCAGCATCATGCATGCGAATAACGAGATCGGCACCATCAACCCGATTAAAGAAATTGGCGAAGTGGTCCATGCCTATAATCCAAAAATCACCTTCCATGTGGACGCAGTCCAGAGCGTGGGTAAAATTCCCGTGGATGTAAATGAATTAGGGATTGATTTGTTGACCGTATCTTCCCATAAGATCAACGGTCCCAAGGGCGCGGGTGCGCTCTACCGCAAAAAAGGAGTAACGCTGCAACGCATGGTTTATGGCGGCGGACAGGAAAAGAAATTGCGTTCCGGTACAGAAAACTTGCCCGGCATCTACGGCTTTGGGATCGCTGCGGAAATCACCAAAGAAGAGTGGCAGGAACACGCCAACCAATTAAATCAAATGTGCGCTCATTTAGTTGAAAGAATTATCGCCGAGATCCCGGAAGTTAAATTGAACGGACACCCGGGTTTGCACCTGCCGCAGACCGTCAACTTTTCTTTTAATTATATTGAAGGAGAAGCATTGCTTTTGCGCCTGAATCTACGCGGCATTGCCTGCTCCAATGGGTCAGCCTGCTCTTCCGGGTCTTTTGAGCCGTCCCATGTTTTACTGGCCCTAGGGCTTGAACCGCACTGGAGCAACAGTTCCATTCGTTTTAGTCTCGGTTACGGTAACACCATGGAAGATATTGATTATGTTGTCGATACGCTAAAAGAACAGGTGGCCTCTTTGCGAAGTGCTTCCCCAAATTGTCCCAAATCGGTTGCCTTTTGCGATGTTTGTTCTGGTTGCAGCAAAGATAAATAAATCAGAAGAATAAATCATAGCCAAAAGACCCCCTCTTGCATATATTGATCGATAGAAAGAGTTGCAAAGGGGAGAGTCGGATGTTTAAAAAAAGCTATGTTTGGCTTGCGTTTTTTCTGTTGTTTGTTCCCGTCTTTTTGCTCAGTTTATTTCTCTTACAACTCAGCTGGAATTTAGGAATATGTATTCTGGTGGTTTTAGCCGTCTTCCCGGTCCTGTTTTTCTTTGCGGTTTTCTATTATTTTATTTCCGCTTGTCTTCATAATGAATGGGAAAAAGTAATCGAGTGGAAGGAAGACCCGTGATAAAAGCGGTTTGATTGATATTTTGAACGAATCGGAGCCTAGACAATGAAAATATTGGAGCACAAGTTTATCCAAGCTGCGGCACAGGTGTTTAAAAAGCATCAAAAAAAATGTATTCTGTTTGCCGTTGTTGTGGCAATTGCTATTTTAATCCCGTTGCTTTGGCCTTATCGGGGCGACTTTGTGATCCGTAATTCCGATGCTTTGCCTACGGACAATACGCAAGAGCAGCAGGCCCAGGTAGAACCGATTGTGATTGATTGTGATTATTTTATAGACAATGGGAGCATCGTCGATGGCAGCGGACAAGCACCTTACCTGGGATCTTTAGCTATCAAAGGAGATTCTATCGTAGCCGTCGGCAAAGAAGGGGCGCTTAAGCCTGCAGACGGTGCCCAGGTGATTGATGCGGGCGGTATGATCGTGGCTCCCGGGTTTATCGATCCCCACACCCATACCGATGAGTACTGGCGAACGAACCCGGATGGAGCTCCGGTGCTTTGCCAGGGGGTTACTACGCAGATCGTAGGCCTTTGTGGCAGCTCAACGGGCGATGTTGCCCAATATTTGCAGCAAGTCGACCATTGCGCCATCAATGTGGGTACTTTTATCGGGTACAAAGCGTTGCGGCGAGCGTTTGTCGCTGATTCCGGGAAAGTGACGGATGAAGTTCTTGCCAAGATGCAGGCGAAGTTGCAGCAAGCTTTGGCGGATGGAGCCGTTGGCTTAAGCATGGGTTTATCCTATTATCCCCAAAATAAAGCTACATACAAAGAATTACTTGCTTTGTTTCAAACGGTTGCCCCAACCGGAAAGTTGGTGGCCGTACATATCCGGGACGAGTACAATAAAGTTATTCCTTCGGTAAAAGAATTGGTCCAATTGACGAAAGAGAGCGGAGCCAAAGTGGAGTACTCCCATGTTAAGGCCGCAGGCATGAGCAATTGGGATAAGCAGGATGAGGTTTTATCCCTTTTTGACGAGGCCATTGCACAAGGCTTAAATTTAGGCGGAGATGTCTACGGCTATACCTATTCCAGCTGGGATGTTGCGGGAACCAGTGATTCTTTGTCGGAAGCCAATATCGAAAAAGTTTTAAAGAACCCCAATGTCATGGTTTGTAGCGATTCCGGTCTTACCTCTTTGGGGTATGCCGTTCATCCCCGGGCTTTTGCCAATTATCCGTTTATTCTGATTCAGTATGTGCGGGATAAACAGGTTCTGACGATTCAGGAATGTATCAAAAAAATGACGTCGATGCCGGCAGAAAGCATTGGCATGCAGGAACGTGGGTTACTAAAGGCAGGGTATTACGCCGATATCGTGATTTTTAATTTGCAGGATCTGAAAGTGAATGCGACGCGGACAAATCCCAACCAATTATCTTTGGGAATGTCGTATGTTTTTGTCAACGGTGCTATGGAAATAGACCGCGGAGCTCTTACCGGGGCCAAAGGCGGCGTTGTAATCAAATAATAGATACAGGCACATAAGTAAAATATATTTCATACGATGCCATAACCGATGACGTCAAGGGAGTGTTATGGCATTGAACTACAACCGTCAGGGGAACCCATTCCAACAAAATACGGACTTAGAGGCAATCCAGCTACTCAAAGAAGGACTGCTGGGAGAACAAATGGCGATCCGCGGCTATGAGATGATACGCCACAACTCCGGCTCGGGGCAGGACAAAGAGCTGATCACCTCCATTTTAAGAGATGAACGCAGGCATTATTTTTTGTTGCAGGAGATTTTTGAAGAAAGAACTGATACGGTCTTTGAAATGGCCAAAGCTTCCATCAGCATGCCGATGGACTTTATCGATATGATCAAAACCGCCATCTGTGACGAACTGGAGGCCGTTGCTTTTTATGAACGGTTAGCGGGTATGTTAGATTGCATGCGGCAAAAGGAAATAGTATTGCAGATTCTCAATGATGAAAAAGAGCATGCTCAATTGTTGGCGGGTTTGTATCAACGGACTCCGGAAAATGAGGAATAAGTAGTTACAATAAATCCCCCCGGTTACACCGGGGGGATTCTTGTATGTTGTATCCAGTTAAAAATATATTTATTTTACCGCTAAAATAACGGGTAAGGCACATAATTATACGGACTATACCCCCACCCATGTATTTTTTATAATTTTTATGAAGGGTCGATTGTGGGTGACAAAAAACAGATATATTATGCAAACGGATTAAAATATCTTGGGATATTGTTTGTGTAAAGATTGCTTCACCTTCCAGGCCAAGGGTGTGAAGGCTGCGATTTTAAGAATATCCAGCGGTAGATAAGGCAAAATAGTCAGCATAAACGCCTCTTTTAAACCCACGTGCATAATCAGGCAAAAGTGCAACATGCCGCAACAAAACATGACAGCTAAGGCAAAAGCAACACAAATATATGCTTTAAAAAGACGATGTTTGGTGTTGGCGCGGACATGTGCCAGCAAAGAAGAGCCGATTAAGGCTGCTGCAATAAACCCGTAGAGGTATCCGCCGGTCGGCCCGGCCAAAACGGCTAACCCCGCTTTGCCGGCGGAAAACACCGGTACGCCAACAGAGCCCAGCAAAATATAAACCAGCATGGCAAGGGAAGATTCCCGCCAATTAAAAATCACCATGGCAATGATCAGGCCTGCCGTTTGTAATGTTAAGGGAACCGGGGATATGGGTATGGGAATAGCAATTTGTGCAAAAATCGCCATGATGGCAACCATCATGGCGACGGCTGTGATGCGATATGTTTTGGACATGTTTTTCTCCCTAATTAGCGGGGGCAAAACCAACCCGCCCATTTGTCTGTAAATTCATTTTGATTTAATTAAAATTCTGCGCGCAAGGTTCCCAGCTGTAAAAATTGTGGATAACATGGCATGGAGTACGCCTGGAAAACAGAAAAGCGGTTTTGTTTTCCGACTTTTTTGATGCTGTTACAATAAAATATCTCCGGCTGTGATGCGGCAGATCGTGCCGTTTGTTTCCTCAAAAAGCAGGTACCCTGCTTCGTCAATATCCAGCGCTTTACCTGTTCTTTGACCGGATGCGTCCCGTACGGTTACCGTTTTGCCTAGGTTAACGGCTTTATCTTTCCATTTTTGCCGTATCGGCGCAAAGCCTTCCCGGCAGAGAATCCGGTAGTTTTGTCCCAGCCGGTAAAGTGCATTGGCTGCGACGATGTTTCTGGTCAGGGGCTCTCCTTTGGCAAGGGACAATGAGGTCGCAATATCGGCAAGCTCCGGAGGAAAAGCGTCCTGGTTGATGTTGACGCCGGCGCCGACAATAATCCAGGTCACATGATCCATATCGGCCTGCATTTCGCATAAGATGCCGCAAATCTTTTTGCCGTCGACCAAAACGTCATTGGGCCATTTGATCTGAGCTTTGATTCCCAAGTCTTGGCAGGCTTGGGCTATCGCGACGGCTGTAGTCAAGGTGATGGTTTGCGCCAACATGGGTGCCAAGGTTGGTCGAAAGAGAACCGACATCCAAAGGCCCGTATGCGGTGGGGCATACCAACCCCTTTGCAGGCGACCGCGTCCGGCTGTTTGTTCATCGGCAATGACGACGGTAAACTCCGGTGCTTCAAGGTTCGCCATTTTACGCAAGACAAGATTGGTGGAGTCGGCTTGATCCAGAGTGCAAATATGCCAATTGCAATCGTTGTCGGGCGGCAAATACAAAGCGATTTCCGCCGATAAGAGTTTGTCGGGCGCTGCTTTAAAATAGTAGCCTGTTTTGGTGCTGGCTTGAATCTCATATCCCATTTGCCGCAGAGATTTAATATGTTTGGCTACGGCGGCCCGGCTGATATGCAATTGCCGACTGATTTCTTCGCCGGAAATTTCTTTATTTTTACGTAAAAGCGCTAAAATTTTTTCTTTCATAGTGAATTCTCCTGTCAAGACTGGCCTATTGTCAACCCGATTCGCAAACATGGTTTACAATATTTTTATCATAACAAGCGTCTTTTGTTTTGTCAAGGTCTGTTCTTGCTATTATCACAAATAACCGCTATAATGGTGGGGAGAATTGATGCACGTAAAGTACAAGCGGCCATCTTAAAGGAGTGTTAGGATGCTTTTAGCGATCGATTGCGGCAATACCCATATTGTTTTGGGAGTTTATCAAGGACAAAAACTGCTTAGTCATTGGCGGCTGCAAAGCAATGCCAACCGGACGGAAGATGAATATTTGGTTTTGATCGAAAGCCTGTTAAACCGTGAAGGGTTAAATATAAAAGACATAAACCACCTTGCGCTTGGGACCGTTGTGCCTACTTTTCAAACCATCTTTATGCGGTTGGCGAAAAAGTATTTAAATATAACCCCCTTATGCATTGATTATACGACGGATACCGGTATGCCTATTTTTTTGGACAACCCTGCCGAAGCAGGAGCCGACCGTATTATCAACGCGGTCGCGGCTTATGCGGTTTACGGCGGGCCATTGATTGTTGTTGACTTCGGGACTGCGACAACATTTGATTGTGTGTCCCAAAAGGGAGAGTTTTTGGGCGGTGCTATTGCCCCCGGGATCGAGATTTCGCAGGAAGCCCTCTTTAGTAAAGCGGCCCGCTTGTTTCAGGTTCCGCTTTCGCCGCCTGAGCATGTGATCGGCAAAAATACGCAGGAATGTTTACAGGCAGGATTGATTTGGGGGTTTGCAGGGCAGGTGGATGGCCTGATCCGGCGCATGCAACAGGAATTGGGGCAAAAAGCCTATGTGGTGGCGACGGGCGGTTTGGCTAAAACCATCGCCGACTATACGGAAACCATCGATCAAATCGATCCGATGCTGACTTTGGAAGGATTGCGTTTAATCTATGAACGGAACATGTCTTAATCCTTTACCCATAGGGGAGCTGACTTTAAAAAACAGGGTCATTACAGCGCCTATGGCCGGCTTAACCAATTATGCTTTCCGGCAGATTTTAAGCAGGCAGCGCCCCGGTTTGATTTTTACGGAAATGATCAGCGCTCAGGCTTTGGTTTATCAAAACCAAAAGACGCTTGAGTTGATTCAAAAGCCGCCCCAGGCAATAGATGAGGGCGGTTTTGTTCCGCTTGCCGTGCAGCTTTCCGGCTCCGACCCCGCCTATATGGCGCAGGCGGCTAAGCTCGCAGCCAAGTTGGGCGCAGATGTGATTGATTTGAACATGGGTTGTCCGGCGCCCAAAATTATCAAAAACGGTGAGGGTTGCCGGTTGATGCAAACCCCCGACTTGGCAGCACGAATCATGGAGGCAGTTGTTTGCGCCATGGAGCAATACCAGGCAGAGGAAAATCTTACAACAAAAATTCCCGTTACCGTCAAGTTCCGCAGCGGTTGGGATGACGAAAGCATCAACTGCGTGCCGTTTGCCAAGATGGCAGAAAATCTCGGGATTTTCGCCGTTACCGTACACGGCAGAACAAGACAGCAGTTTTATGGAGGCAAAGCCGATCGGGACTGCATTGCCCAAGTAGCTGCCGCCGTAGACATCCCCGTGATCGGCAACGGGGATATTATCTCACCCGCCGACGCTGTTGCCATGTTGCAGCAAACGGGTTGCGCTGGAATCATGGTGGGCAGAGGCATGCTGGGAAACCCCTGGTTGATCGCAGATATCATTGCTGTATTATCGGGCGGAGTACCTCGAGGCAAACCTGACAAAGCAGAAATTTTGCGGGCGGCTTTGGCACACTTGCGTTTGCAGGCGGCTTATTCTCCGAATGGGGATGAGATGGCCGTTTGCGCCATGCGCACCCACCTGGCACATTATTTTAAAGGCATGAAACATGCTGCCATGATGCGGCAAGCCGTCAACCAGATGAAAACGATTAAAGAGATCGAACTGGCCTTTGCAGACTGGTCGGCTAAAGAATAAAAAAGAGCAATTATCTTAAAGATAATTGCTCTTTTAATCGTTCTGCGGTGTTAGAATAATAAATGTGGGTTATCGTTTTTAATGCCAAACATCTTATCACCTTCCAATGAAATTGAAAGAGAAGGTTATTTGGAACGGATCAGGTCGAGTTCATACGGCGTTTCCTGATAGACAAAATAGTTGAGCCAGTTGTTAAACAATAGATTTCCATGACAGCGCCAATTAACGAGGGGTTTTTTATTTTGGTCGTCATTGGGGAAATAATGCTTCGGCAGTTTGATGGGCAACCCTTTGCCTAAGTCGCGCCTATACTCTTTGCCCAAGGTCTCGACATCGTATTCCAAATGTCCAGTGATATAAATCTCCCGGCCGTCCTTGCTGGTAACCAGCAAAACACCGGCTTCGTCTGATTCGGCCAATAGTTGCAGTTTATTGTTTTTTAAGATATCTTCGCGGCGGATTTCCGTATGGCGGCTGTGCGGCGCGTAAAAAACATCATCAAAGCCAATCAAAAGCTTATGGTTTTTGACCCGTATTTTATGCGGAAAAACGCCGAAAACCTTATCGGAAACCGGGTATTTTTCGATGCCGTAATGATAGAAAAGCCCAGCCTGGGCTGCCCAGCAGATATGCAGGGTGCTAAAGACGTTTTCTTTGCTCCAGGATAAAATTTCGACCAGCTCCGGCCAGTAACTGACTTCTTCGAAGCCCAAACTTTCTACCGGCGCGCCTGTGATGACAATGCCGTCAAATTTTTCTTTTTCTACCTGGTCAAAAGTTTTATAAAAAGATGCAAGATGCTCAGGGGAAGTATGCGAGCTTTTGCGGCTTGCCGTTTGCATCAATGTGATATCCACCTGTAACGGCGAATTACTGATCAAACGCAAAAGCTGTGTCTCTGTTGCCTCTTTTTCCGGCATTAAATTTAAAATGGCAATATGCAAAGGACGAATATCCTGCATAGCAGCCCTTTTTTCTGTCATGACAAAAATATTTTCCTCTTCCAGCTTTTTTCTGGCGGGTAGAGCATCCGGTATTTTAACAGGCATAAGACAACCCCCTTTCTAAAGAGTATGCTTCTCTTTTTTTGCATACTAGCTATTATATATAAAATCTCTAAATTTGTCTATATTTTTTCATAAAAGCATATGGTATGATAAAAATATAAAAAAACAGGGGGCCGAATCGCCCCCTGTTTGCAAGGATCATGAGGTTATCGGATATAATGGATGATGTTAAAGTCTTTTTCCGGCATGGGCGGATTTCCGCTTGCTTTATAGCCAAGCGCGATGGTACAGATGTGGCTGTACCCTTGCGGAATACCCAGCTCTTTTGTTAAAGCCTCTGCTTGATCTGTAGTAAACATAAAGTAAGAGGAGGTAATGATACAAGAGCCGATATCAAGAGATTCCGCGGCCAAAGCCATGTTTTCCGTAGCATAGGAGCAGTCCAGTTGCCTTTTATCATACCCGTCTTCACCGCATACCATAATAACGGTCGGGGCATGGTAAAATGTATGGTAGTCGGGTTTGTTCGAAAGATCGGCTCCGGCTGCAACCATGCCTTGTTTATTGAAGTCAACCATCTTATCGAGCAATGCCTTGTTTTGAATCACGATAAAAAACCTTTTTTGCCTGTTCATCGCCGTCGGCCCTACAATACCGGCTCTAAGGATTTGCAACAGTTCCGGTTCGGTGATTTGCTCGGGTTTATAGCTGCGAATGCTTCGTCTTCTTTCGATAATACTCAATGTTTCGTTCATAAGATTTCCCCTTTCTTAAAAACAGCACAGTACGTCCAATCATAATGTATTAATAAATAGAATATCTTCTAGATTGGGAAGAAATATCCTGCCAATATTTGGTAAGGTTTGTAAGGAGCTAAAATGATCGATCAAAAATTACCGATGAATACGTTCCCCCATTTTGCCGCCTATCCGGAGCTGATCCATGGCTTTTCCACGAGAGCGGGCGGCGTAAGCGAAGGGATTTATGCAAGTTTAAATCTGGACTTTTCCCGTGGCGATGAATCTGAGAAGGTGAAAGAAAACATCGGTCGCTTTTGCTGTGCATTGGGGGTTCTGCCGGAAAACACAGTTTTTTCAAAGCAAGAGCACGGTACTGTTATCCGTCGGGTGACCGAAGCAGATCGGGGAAAAGGGCTGATCTTTGAACGGGATTATACCTGTATTGACGGTTTGATCACCAATTGTCCCGATATCGCGCTGATGACCTTTTATGCAGATTGCGTGCCTTTGTTCTTCTTTGACCCGCAAAAAAAGGTGATCGCGCTCTCGCATGCGGGGTGGCGCGGAACGGTGGCTGGGATTGCCGCGGTGACGGTAGGGACTTTTGTCAGTGAATACGGCAGCAATCCAAGTGATCTTTTAGTGGGGATCGGGCCTTCCATCGGTCCCTGTTGTTATGAAGTGGGGCCTGATGTTTGGCTGGAAGCGCAAAAAATTGAGGGTTTGCCGCTCGATTTATGCATTTTACCAAATAAAGAGAATGACCCGCAAAAAAGAAGGGTTGACCTCTGGCAGATCAACCGGGAAATCCTCAAGGCAAACGGCGTATCGGAGCAAAATATTATTGCAAGCGGACTTTGTACCTGCTGTCATCCGGAGTCGTTTTTCTCTCACCGCGCATCGAATGGCAAACGGGGCGCCATGGCGGCGTTGATGCAGTTGAAATAATACAAGCTATATAGCAGTTTATTATAACAGATATCGTGTTTGCTTTATATGTTGTCCTTGTTTTATTCCGAAAATAGTAATGGAGCTTTAAGATAGATAAAACAAAAAGCGGGGAAACCCCGCTCTTTTTAATCCGTACTGATTTTGGCTCCTACTTGCTCAAGTTTTTGAACGATCTTCTCGTAGCCGCGTTCGATATGATAAACATCGAGGATCTCCGTCTTGCCTTTGGCTTTTAAGGCCGCAATGATCATGGCCGCGCCGGCCCGCAGATCCGTAGCTCTGACGGAAGTCCCAAAGAGCTGCTTAACTCCGTTGACAACAGAACAGTTCCCTTCGATGCGGATATCAGCCGCCATGCGTTTGAGCTCTTGTACGTGCATAAAGCGGTTTTCAAAAACCGTTTCTGTGATCAGGCTGGAACCTTTTGCCGTAGAGAGCATCGCCATAAATTGGGCCTGCATATCTGTGGGGAAACCGGGATAAGGCATGGTTTTAAGATCGACATGGTTTAAATCGGAAGACCCCATGATACGGATACCGTCGTATAGTTCTTCAACAAAAACCCCTGCTTCCTGTAATTTGGCTGTGATGGATTTTAAGTGTTCATGGATAACATTATTGATGATCACATCGCTGCCGTCCTGGCAGGCTGCAACCAACATATAGCTGCCAGCTTCGATGCGGTCGGGAATGACGGTATGGCAAACGGGATGCAAACTTTCCACACCTTCGATACGGATAATATTGGTGCCGGCGCCTTTGATCTTTGCGCCCATGGCGTTTAAAAAGTTGGAAAGATCAACAATTTCCGGTTCCTCAGCTGCGTTTTCGATCACGCTGGAGCCTTCGGCCAGGGCGGCTGCCATCATGATGTTTTCCGTTGCGCCGACGCTGGGAAAGTCCAAATAAATACGGGCTCCCTTGAGTTTGCCGGAGTTTTGTGCTTCGATAAACCCTTGTCCGATAGTAACCGTTGCACCCATGGCTTCAAATCCCTTTAGGTGCAGGTCAATAGGACGCGAACCGATGGCGCAGCCCCCGGGAAGTGCTGTGCGCACTCTCCCTTCTCTTGCCAAAAGAGGCCCCATCAACAGCAAAGAGGCCCGCATCTTGCGAACCAGATCGGTCGGCGTTTCGACGCTATGAATTCGGGTTGTGTCAATTTCCAAACGGTTGTCGGAAAAAGAACTTTTAGCGCCCAAATGTACCAATGCCTGACACATGTTTTCGACATCGGAAAGCCAGGGAATATCGTCGATGACACAGCTGCCATTGGTCAGCAAAGTGGCTGCAATCAATGGCAAAGCTGCATTTTTAGCTCCACTGACGGCTATTTCTCCATGCAATGGGTAGCCGCCTTCTATGATTATTTTATGCAAAAATAACCCCTCCGGATTGTAATTGAACGTAATTAAACATAATTAAACAAAAGCTATTATTCCATACATATAAAAAATATCCTGCTTTGTCTAGTATACCACAAACACAACGCAAAAAGGCAGGGCGATTTGCGTAGGTCCGTGACCGAAGCAAGCGCCGAATCAGCGCTTGCGGTTTGTGCCGTAATATTCACAACTGGCTATGTGCAGCAGCCCACCGCAAAACATAGATATAAACAGTTACGCTGCTTATATCTATGTGGATAGGATACCATAATTATGTCTAAATCACAAATTAATAGCCGATAGCAGTACATTTGGTAATATTTGGGACAAATCGTGCATAATAATGGAAATCATCCTTATTTTGGAGAAAACCTATGGCACGATTTTTTCATCATTTGGTTTGGGGGCTTATGCCCAAAAAAAAATATATATTTATTTATCTCCTTTTATTCATTACGCTATTGATTTGTTTTCCCCTTTTTTTAGTGCAATTTTTTTATTCGCAAGAGCCAAAAATTTTGCCTGAATCTCCGGTGGTTTCTGTTATGGCACCGAATGGGGACGAATTGCAGTTGATGCTGGAGGAATATGTGGTGGGCGTTGTGGCTGCGGAAATGCCGGCTTCTTTTGAACCCGAGGCCTTAAAAGCACAAGCAATCGTAGCTCGCACCTATGTATTGATGCACCTTCCTAAGCCGGTGGGAGCGGCAGATTTAAATCAGGATGTAACCGTCAGTTCCAACCCGGGCAATTTTCAAGCCTTTATTACAGAAGAAGAAATGAAAGAACGTTGGCATGACCAGGCAGATTTTTATTTGGAGAAAATCAGGACGGCGGTTTATAATACCTACGGCTTGGTTGTCACGTATAACGGTGAGATGGTCACCACGCCGTATTCGTCCACTTGCGGAGGTTGTACGGAGGATAATGCAGACGTCTGGGGAAGCGATTTGCCCTGGCTGCAAAGCGTCCCCTGTACCTGGGACGAAGAAGCTCCCAGGTATCATGGGGAAGTAGAAATGACCTTGAAAAAAGCCGCCCAAAAATTATCCGATGCTACCAATACGAACGTTAACGCGCAGGATATTGCCAAGATGAAGCAAGTATCGAAAACTGTAGGCGGACGGGTTAAAGAAGTCAAAATCGGCGAAAAAAGCTATCTTGGGACGCAGTTGAGAACGGCATGGGGGCTAAACTCGACAAACTTTTGCTGGCAGGTCGATGGTAGCAACATCAATTTTTCCACCATCGGCTATGGGCATGGCGTCGGCATGTGCCAGTATGGAGCCAACGGTATGGCAAAAGCAGGAAAGACCGCCCAAGAGATTTTGGCCTATTATTATCAAGGGATAAAATTGACACAGCGGTATGGAGAGTAAGGGGCTGAGCGATGATAGAAAAGATCTGTCTTAGGCCGGCTTGAATGTACGTTTTACTTTGTTAACCCCCTCCCAGGTATGCATAAAGCATTTCGTTGTCCTTCGCCTAGCAAAAATTAAAATCGCCTGCGACTAAAAAACCGGATGGGGCTCAATTGCTTTGCTCTATGGCCAAATTTGGCGCGGATCAACTCCGAAAACCTGAACCACTTCTAATAAGGAGCTGTTTGCGATATCTTTGGGCGTTACGATCTTGCCGCCGTTCGAATCGAGATCGTAGCCGAAGTATGCATAAGCCTGCCAAACCAGATGAGCGCATTGCGTGCCTTTGATTGTTGTTGCGAATGTCTGCTCTTTGGCGGAAAATACGCCGATAGAGAGGCGGTAGGGGATATCATTCAGATGTTGCAGGGCATATTTTGCGATTTTGCCGGATTCTATGTCAGGGTTTCCTTTTAGTTTTAAGACGATTACGTTTGGGTAATATGTCCATTTGCTGATATCTTGTATGCGGGAGTTTGTGCCCAGCACTACAGACTCGAGGGTTTGCCCCTTATCTTGGTTAACGATAATCGCCGAATGTCCGTTGCGCCACCCTAGCGTAATAGAAGATTTGGTAACAAGAATATAGTTGTCTTTTATCAAGGCGAATTCAAATAACGGGCTTATATTGCCATTTTTGTCGGTCGTATACTCCTCTTTGGAAACAAAAGTATTATTCTGGCTGGTAACTGAAACATCCGTAAAAAACAAGTCCTGAAAATAAAGCACTCTTTCTTCAAAGTCGGGGGAGTTTGCCTTCAGCTCGTCGATTGCCGTTTTGCCAAGCCCCGTTTGGTAAAACAAAGTCTGATAATCATCTTGAGCGAACTCTTTTTGGTCAAGGATGGGGACCAGGTCGATTTGGGCATATGGGGGATTGATATGCGCCGTGGCTTCGGTCAGATGATCGGCTATGATGACGCTTATTGCAAGCAGAGAGGCAAAAAACGCGACGAATAAAAGAACTTTCTTTTTAGCCGGCTTCATATTACCACATCCTTTAATTCCATTACAATCGATTTTTTAATAAGAAGATATCCTCTTAAATATTTGAAAGCAAACAAAACCCATGGCGAATTTAGATATTTGCCATGGGTTTTGTTATCGTTGCAAAAGAATGGTTTATTGATTCATCCAGATCAATGGATCCTGACTGACACCGTTTAAATATAGTTCGAAATGCAGATGCGGTTGTTGTGCCTGCTCGGCTTTTGGCGATGCGCTGACCGTCCCTAAATTATCACCGGCCGCAATGGCTTGCCCTACTTTGAGTTCAGCAGCGTTGATTCCCATATACACACTGGTAAAGCCCCCTCCGTGTGCCAGCGTAATCATGTCACCCCAAAGCGGATCGGTGGAGATGCTTTTAACCGTACCTTCTGCCGTGGCTAAAACCGGTTGCCCGATTTCCAGCGTCATATCACAGCCTTTATGAAAACGGTAATCGTCAAAGGTTGGGTCCAGTCCATAGCCGTAATTTCTGTCCCAACCGGCATTGGCCGGGGGAAGCCAGATTTCGGGTTTTCCTTCCACTGCAACCGCTTCTGTTGCGTTCTCGAAGCTTTGTTGAGCTACCGTACCGGTTGTAGTAGTTTGATTATCAGGTGCTTTTGAAGAGCTTTCTTGCTGAGCAGGTCCGGTTTGACTTGTTTCAGTTAAGGTATCCCGCTCATCTTGGGGGTTTAAAGCGGTTTGGGTTTGTTGCTCTGGGGTTGGTGTTTGGTTTTGGGCAAAGGGATCATGAGAGATGAAAACAGCACCCAAAAGGATAACAACCAAAAGGGCATTCAATATAAGACTTGCCCGTTTTTTGTTTTTCCACCGCCCAAAATCGAAAAGGGAATCTTTTTTGTTATTTGGATTTTGTTTTGTATCGTTTTGCAAATGAATCACTCCCTAGGTTATAAACTGCGTACTTTATTTGAAATTATTTCCAATTTTTTAAATAATATACATATTGATTTAGGATTTGAAAATTGTACAAGAGGTTGAAGCAGCAAAAAGCTTGTGGTATAATAAACCCAGACACTCAAGAGCAAAGCTCTTGAGTGCCGTATTAAAAGCGCATCATCCCTTTGGTGTGATGTTGTTTATTACATCGTAAGTGGCAGTTGTGCTAAGGCGCAATCTGAAACGCTTGTGTTATAAAAAACCTGTGGTTTTGCAGCCGTTTTTTGTGGTATAACAGAGTCGCATTAACCGTCGGAAACACTTATAGCCCTCCTATTTTTTATGCTTTAACAAGAGTGACGGGAAGAAATAGAGGTGAATCGTATGTCTGACCAAACGGAAAAAACATTAGCCAGAAAGGGTATCGATGCACTGCCGGTTTATCATGCAGGCAAAACGCCTCAGCAATATCAAGAAAAATATGGATTGCATGAAATGACCGTCTTGCATTTAAACGAGAACCCGATCGGCGCTTCCCCCAAAGCTCTGCAGGCGATTCGCGCCAACTTAGACCAGATCTTCCGTTATCCGGACAGCAGTTGCCAACTATTAAGAGAAAAGATTGCACAAAAGAACAAGCTATCTCCGGAGATGATCATCTGCGCCAATGGTGGAGACAATATCATTACAACGGTCATGAAGGCGTTCATCAATGAAGGAGACGAGGTTATTATTGGGACCCCTTCTTTTGCAATCTACGATATTGCAGCTACCGCCATGGGTGGCAAGACGGTCAAGGTACCGCTCAAAGAGTATAAATTTGATTTGCCAGCCATGTTGAAGGCAATCAATCAAAAAACCAAATTGATTATTATCTGTACCCCCAACAATCCTACCGGCACCATTTGCGCAAAAGAGGAGCTGGAAGATTTTATGGCAAAAATCCCCGATCATTGCCTGGTGCTTTTGGATGAAGCCTATATGGATTTTGCAGATAAAGATGTTTTCCCCGACAGTCTTACCTATATCCGTGAGAATCGAAATATTTTGTCTTTGCGTACTTTTTCCAAATTTTACGGTTTGGCCGGATTGCGCTTGGGGTATGCGATTGGGCCCCAACGTCTGATTGAGACCATGTATAAAGTCGTCGAGGTATTTGCCGTGGATTCCCTGGCTCAAGCTGCTGGCATAGCTGCATTGGACGATATTTATTTTGCCGATTTGGTTTGTCAGACTGTGCAGAACGGCAAAGCTTATTTAATATCAAAATTGGAAAAATGTGGCTGTAAGGTAGTTCCGTCGCAATCCAATTTCATTTTTGTGGATGTGGGGATGGATTCCGAGGTTATGCAGCTGGAATTATTAAAAAGAGGGTTCATGATCAAATCCGGTACCGGATGGGGATATCCTACCTGTTGCCGCATCTCAATCGGGACAAGAAACGAAGTCCAGTTGCTTGTGCAGGCGATTGCTCAAATCAAACAGAAAAACAAATAAAGACAATGGGAAATGCTTGATCTTACCAACAAAAAAACAAGCGTCCCGTTGGTGTGGCCGCTTGTTTTATCATGTTTCTTTTCTTTTTTACTGAATCGTAACTTATCTACTGACTTGTTTCGAGTATTGTTTGGGAGATATCCCGATCAATTTGGTGAATGTACGGATAAAATGGCAATTGTTGTTAAACCCGACCATTTCGCCGACTTGTTGCACAGAGTGATTCTTTCTTAATAATTCACGGGCTTTTAAGATCCGCATATGGATAATGTACTCGGTAACGCCGTAACCCGTTGATTTCTTAAATAATTTGCTGAGGTAGTATTTGTTTAAGTAAAATTGTTGCGCTAAAAAGTCAAGGCTTAAGTCTTCTTCCAGATGATTCTGGATATAGGAGATGATGGGCATGATATGCGCAAATTGGTATGTAGTCGGTTCCATGGGCATAGCTTGCTGATGTTTGAACAAAGGATTGATCAATAACAGCAGTTCGGAAATCATGAGCTTCATATAGATATCTTTGGCCTGTTTGTTCTCTTCCATCAACTCGATGCTACGCTCGATGATTTCCAAAGCCGATTCCAGTTGTTTGGGGTTGAGGACGACGCTATGGTTAAAATCCACAGGACGGGGTGAAAAAAATTCCAACAGATTAACTTCTTCCGTGGAAAGCCCGTTCAATAGATCGGCGGAAAAATGAATAACATAGCGTTTGTAGAGGGTTTCGCTGACGCTACGGTGGAAGTCCATGGTGTTTAAGTAGAATACCCGGCCATGTTGGATAGGATACAACTTTTCTCCGATCAGAAAATGGCCGCTGTCCGACAAGGCGATGGACAGTTCCAAAAAATCATGGAAGTGGTAAAAGCTCATCAACCAATTGTCATCTTCGCGTAATAGAATTGTGCTTTCTTGTTTGGCCTGAAAAGTGGGCAATCTAATCACCTTTTTCAAAGATTTATCCGTTTGGGAGAGAAATTTTCTTTATTATAACTTATTAAACTAAAATATGCAAATTTTTGCTTAAAAAAAGCAAGGATTTTGCATAAAGTAATAGTATATTCTTTGTATGGCAGAAAATGATTATAGGAGACAAAGCTATGAGTACAGAAATTCAACCCTATCAAGTCGAATTCGACGAATATTTAAGAGACGAATCCAGGAGTGTCGGACATGCGGATTCCATCTCTTTTCCCAAAAACGAAGATGAGTTAATCGAGATTGTCCGTAAGCTTTCAAAAACCGAGATCCCTGTTACCGTGCAGGGCGCCAGAACAGGTTTGGCGGCGGCGGCTGTTCCGTATGGAGGGCATTTGATCAACATTGGGAGGATGACACGCATCCTGGGCGCAAGGTATGACGAACAAGACAATCGTTTTTTTCTTACCGCTGAGCCGGGCGTGCTGCTTTCCCAGTTGCGTAAAGCCGTATCCTCCGGAGAGTTTGAAATCGCTGAGCCGGACGATCTTACCCAAGCTGCGCTTTGCCGTTATAAAGCCGGGGAATGGTTCTTTTCTCCCGATCCGACGGAAGCTTCGGCAGCGCTTGCCGGTATGGTGGCTTGTAACGCCTCCGGTGCGCGTTCGTTTTGTTACGGTCCGGTTAGGCCTTATGTAGAAGCGCTCCGTCTTGTTCTCGTCGATGGCAGGACACTACATATCCGGCGTGGCGAACAAAAAGCCAAGGGCCGAGACTTTTGCCTCAATCTGGATGACGGCAGTTACATTATCGGTAAGCTGCCAGATTACGCCATGCCTAAAGTAAAAAACGCTTCCGGCTATTATATAGAAGAAGATATGGATTTAATCGATCTGTTTATCGGTGGAGAAGGTACTTTAGGAATTATTACGCAAATAGAGCTGAGATTATTACCTATGCCCAAGGCTGTTTGGGGGATTACCACCTTCTTCCCCGATGAAAAAAGCGCTTTGCGTTTTGTCAGGGGTTTGAGGGGTGAAAAAGAGGCAACCGGTGTGGAATTTTCAGTCAAGCCTGCGGCGATTGAATTTTTTAATCACAAAGCGCTCGACTTATTAAGGATTCAAAAGCAGAAGATAGCCGCTTTTGCCCATATCCAGGAACTCAAAGCCACCTATTACAATGCCGTTTATACGGAGTTCCACGCTGATTCGGAAGAAAAAGTTTGGGAAATGGTGGAACAAATGAACCAAATGCTGGAAGCTTTGGGCGTTAGTCCGGAAGACACCTGGGTGGCGAACAATCCCAGGGATATGGAAAAGCTCTTGGTTTTCCGCCACGCTGTGCCGGAAAGCGTCAATATGCTGATCGACCAAAGAAGGCAAAAAGATCCGGCCATCACCAAATTGGGTACGGATATGGCCGTTCCCGATCAATACCTGGATAAAATCATGGATATGTATAACGGAGAAATTCAGACCAACGGATTGGATTACGTGGCATTCGGTCATATCGGAGACAACCATTTGCATGTCAATATTCTGCCGCGCGACATGGAGGATTACCGAAAAGGCAAGGCATTGTATTTGCAGTGGGCCAATGCAGTATCCGCCATGGGCGGTACCGTTTCCGCTGAACACGGCGTAGGCAAATTGAAAGCGCCGTTCTTGGCTGTGATGATGACGGATGCCGGCATAGAGCAAATGAGAGCGCTAAAAGCTGTCTTTGATCCCCAGGGTCACCTGAACCCCGGCAATATGTTCACAATGAAGAAGGAGGGGGACGCATAATGAAGATCATCGTTTGTGTCAAACAGGTCCCCGCGACCAATGAAGTAAAGATGGATCCTGTAACCAACACCATCATCCGCGAGGGCGTAGAATCCATTCTCAATCCGTTCGACACCTATGCTATTGAAGAGGCGATCCGCATCAAAGAAAAGCAAGGTGCCCAGATTACGGCGTTGTCCATGGGAATACCTTCCGTCGTTACTCTTTTGCAGGAAGCGGTTTCTTTGGGCGTGGATGATGCCATATTACTTTCCGACCGTGCTTTTGCCGGCGCCGATACTATGGCGACGGCCTATACGTTGCAGCTTGGGGTTGAATCGATCGGAGACTATGACTTGATTCTTTGTGGCAAAATGGCCACCGATGGAGATACGGCCCAGGTCGGACCCATGCTTGCGGAAGTACTTGGCATTCCCCAAATCACCGATGTCGGGGAAATTTTAGAGATCGGGACTGACTTCATCCTCTGCCGCCGTATGACCGATGACGGCTACGAAACCGTTAAGAGCAAGCTCCCAGCTGTCATTACCGTGACAAAAGAGATCAATATCCCACGCTTGCCGTCTATTGCGGGAATGAAGCGCGGCAAAGCGGCCAAAGTCCCGGTTATGACTTCCAAGGATTTTCAGTTGGAAGCAGAACGCATTGGTCTTTCCGGTTCTCCCACACAGGTTGTCCGTACTTTTATTCCCAGTCATGATATCGCAAGTGAAGTGTTGACGGGCAGCCCGACGGAACAGGCCGAAGCTTTGATCGAAAAGCTGCGGGAACAAAAGTTATTGAATTGGTAGGGGGGAATTAATTTGTCTTCAATTAAAGTAATTGACGAAAAATGCATCGGCTGCAAAAAGTGTGTTTCTGCTTGTCCGTTTGCAGCCATCCAAATAGAAAATAAAAAAGCGGTTATCCTGGATAATTGTACGCTTTGCGGTTCCTGTGTGGAAAGTTGCCGCTTTAATGCCATTGAATTGACGGTGGATGAAGTTGCCCATGAAGATATCAGTACCTATCACGGCGTTTGGGTGTTTGCTGAAACGTTTGACGGCCAATTGCGTAACGTAGGTCTGGAATTGCTGGGTCAAGCGCAACAGTTGGCGGCCGACTTACATACCAAAGTAACCGCCGTTTTGATCGGCCATCCCGTTAAACATCTGGCGCAGGAGCTGATCGCTTATGGGGCGGATGATGTTTTTGTGGCGGATGATACATCTTTAAAGGATTTTAATGATCAATCCTATACGGATATTATGGCCTCTTTGGTAGAAAAACAAAAGCCGGAAATTATTTTGTTGGGTGCGACCATGTATGGGCGTTCTTTTGCCCCACGGGTGGCAGCGCGTTTACGTACCGGTTTGACCGCTGACTGCACGGGTTTGAGCATCGATTTGGAAACAAAATTATTAGAGCAGACCCGTCCGGCCTTCGGCGGCAATCTGATGGCGACCATCATTTGCCCCTATTACCGTCCTCAGATGGCGACGGTACGACCGGGAGTTTTTGCGACCTTGCCCCAAGATGAAACAAGGACAGGCCAGATCCACGAGCTTCCTGTTAAAAAGAACCCTGTCGACGTTGAGACGATCGCAAGGGTTTTACACGAGGAACAAGGGGTTAGTATCGCCGATGCGGAAGTTATTGTGGCGGCAGGCAGAGGCATTAACTCTCCCAAAAATGTGCAACTTGTTAAAGAATTGGCGGAGCTCATGGGTGCCGCAGTAGGCGCTTCACGCGCTGTAGTGGATTTGGGTTGGTTGCCCTACAGCCAGCAAATCGGACAAACAGGCAAAACAGTCGGACCAAAACTGTATATAGCCGTAGGTGTCTCCGGGGCGATCCAGCATTTAGCCGGGATGTCCTCGGCCCAAACCATTGTGGCCATCAACAGCGATTCGGACGCTCCTATCTTCAAGGTCGCGCATTATGCCCTGGTTGGAGATTGCTCGGAGCTATTGCCGGAATTGATTGCCCAATTGAAAGCAGTTCAGTAAGAAAGAGTTGAACCAAACGGGTTGCTTGAATCCAAAAGAACCCGACGAATGTCGGGTTCTTTTTTCATAGTTCATTTTTCCATCGATTAAAAATAATTGCCTAAAATTTTTTTAAACTTTACATTTTGGCTTAAAAACGATATAGTAATGCCTGATACTTTAGGATATCTAAAATCACAAAAAGGATTGAAAACGAATGTTTGCTGATAAAATGGTATTGGATTTTCATACCCACGCTTGGCCGGATAAGATTGCTCGTGCGGCTCTTGCGCTGATGGCAGGCCGATCCGACCTGACTCCGCTAACGGATGGAACGTATGCGCATACGGAACAAATGCTACGCTCTTGGGGCGTAGACCATGCGATCGTTTTACCTGTTGCCACAAAAGCCTCCCAACATCAGACCATCAATGAATTTGCGGCCTCGATCAATGCCCAAAACCCATTTTTTACTTCTTTTGGTTCGGTTCATCCCCTTTCCCCCGATGTTTTTGAAGCGTTGCAAACGGTTTTAGATTTGGGGTTACGCGGCATTAAACTTCATCCCGAATATCAACAGTTTTTTATTGATGATGAGCGTGTATTTCCCGTATACGAATGGTGCCGCGATCATCATCTGATCGTGATTGCCCATACCGGCGCGGATGTCGGGTATCCGCCACCGTACCACAGCGACCCGCAAAGAATCGCCTATGTTTTGGATGCGGTGCCGGGGCTTACCTTTGTCGCTGCTCATCTGGGCAGTTATCAAAATTGCAAAGGGGCAAAAAAGTACCTGGTAGGACGTGATATTTATTTTGATACAGCTTTTATAGCCGGTTATGATCCGGCTGAAGTCAAAGAGATCGTATTGGAGCATGGAGCCGATCATATTCTCTTTGGCAGCGATTGCCCCTGGATGTCGGCTGAAAAAGGACTCTCTTTTTTGCATCAGTTGGAACTTGGTAATGAGGCGGAAGAGAAAATCTTTGCCGGCAATGCTTTAAAAATATTGGGTTAGATGGGCCCTCTAAAAAACAGTTTTAATTTTTTTCGACAAAATTGTTGAGAAAGAAGGTTTTTTCGACCTCATTTAGAATATCATTATTCAATATTAGTATCTTTTTTCTTAGTATCTTTTTTCAATGAAGGCAAGAATAGGATATCAGATGAAGTGAGGAAGTATAAAATGGGTCTTTTTAGTTTTGGAACGGATATCGGGATCGATTTAGGCACGGCTAGCGTTTTGATTTATGTCAAGGGGAAAGGCATCGTCTTAAATGAACCCTCCGTCGTAGCAATAGACCAAAAAGATGGGTATGTGATTGCCATTGGTGAATCGGCCCGTAAAATGCTCGGCAGAACCCCCGGAAGTATCATCGCGGTTCGCCCTCTGCGTGAAGGTGTGATTGCCGACTACGATATTACAGAAAAAATGTTGCGTTATTTTATCGGTAGGGCCTGTGGCAAAAGCTTTTTATTTAAACCCCGCGTCATGATCTGTATCCCCTCCGGAGTGACCGGTGTTGAAGAAAGAGCTGTGCGTCAGGCTGCTTTGCAAGGCGGTGCCCGCCAAGCCTTTTTGATGGAAGAACCCTTGGCCGCCGCTTTGGGTGCCGGGCTGGATATTGCCGGTCCTTCCGGCAGCATGGTCGTTGACATCGGCGGCGGGACAACCGATATTGCCGTTTTGTCCTTAGGCGGAATCGTTTGCAGCAAATCGTTACGCATTGGCGGCGATAAATTTGATGAAGCCATTGTCCGTTATACCCGTCGTACCCACAACCTTTTAATCGGCGACCGTTTTGCCGAAGATTTAAAAATCAGCGTGGGCACAGCCTTCCCTAAGGGTTTAAGGGAAAACAAAATTATGGAAGTCCGTGGCCGCGATCTTTTAACCGGATTGCCAAAAAGTGTTAAATTTTCTTCCATGGAAAGTTACGAAGCCATGCAGGAACCCCTGGATGCCATCGTTTCAGCCTTGAAAGAAGTCTTGGAGGTTACGCCGCCGGAGCTGGCTTCCGATATTATTGACAAGGGTATTGTGATGACAGGCGGAGGCTCCCTCTTAAATGGGTTGGATGCTTTGTTATCCCATGAATGCGACCTTCCTGTTTACGTGGCTGAAGACCCGATCTCTTGTGTCGCCCGCGGTACGGGCAAGGCATTGTCACAGATCCATCTTTTACGCAATGCGCAAGGGTTTACCCGCCAAGCCTTGTGAAAATAATAGAATTATTTAAACAAAGTTTTAACTCCGTAAGGCAAAAATCCCTTACGGAGTTTTTTGTATAAAGAGTTTGTTTGCGGACTTTAAGAAAAGGGATAATGGAAACACTGTCGAATTTTTGTTAGATTATAGAGATTTTAACGAAAGGTGTCAGGGAATTGAAACAAAGAAAGCAAGCGCCAAAAACAAGAAATAAAATCTGGCTGGGCTGTTTTTTGATTGGGTTGTTACTTTCTATTTCCGTTTCTGCGTTTGCTGCGGCAGGTTCAAAGGACGACCCCCTGGTCACCAAATCTTGGCTTGATTCTTATCTTAATCAAAAATTTTCTGCAGTACAAACGCAGTTGGATGCGGCAAAAGCATCTTTAAACGAGGTAAGAGGCCTATTAGGCAGCCCCCATATTGTTTTATATATTGGAAAGACACAGGCTCTTGTTAATAATCAGACGGTTACATTGGATGCCGCTCCGCAGATCGTGGGTGGCTATACCATGCTACCGATGCGCTTTGTGGGGGAATCATTAAATATTACCGTGGCGTGGGACAATACCAGTAAAACTATTAGTTGTAAATCGGTGAATCAAAACGTTATCTTACCATTATATGGGGGCAAAGCTAATATTGACGGCAAGGTAGTTACCCTTTCGGCTCCGCCACGTTTGGTGAATGGCCGGGTTATGGTGCCGGCCCGTTTTATTGCTGAGGCATTCGGTTGCCGGGTTGATTGGACCGCTGCAGAAAAAAAAGTGGATATTTATTGAGGATCGGGAATAGTTTTTAGCAGAAATTGCTTTATTTTAATCCTTTTTGGAGGGATGGCAGATGGTAGATTTGCTGCAATTTGATTTTTGGGAACAGGATAGAACGAGAATACATGAAAAGAGAAAAAACAGATTTCGCAATTTAAATCCCTGGCAAAAAATCTGTATGGTTTTGTTGTTTGTATTTGTGGTTGCCTGGTCTTTTTATGTTGGTTTCAGTTATGCCGGAGCGTCACAACCCGAATGGAATGGGTATATGGTAACTGGTGAAAGCACCAATATTGACGCTATAGACACAATGTCTATACAAGGAATCAAAGTGGTTTTGGTGATTGGCTGTGACGCACGTCCGACCGTAGATGATGTAGGCCGTACAGATACCATCATGGTTGTCTTTTTTGATAGCAACGCCAATGAGATCCGTTTGCTTTCCATCCCACGTGATACGTATGTAACCTTGCCTACATCCGGTGGAAAAACTAAAATTAATCATTCCTATAGTTTTGGTGGAGTATCTTTATTGGAAGAAACCATTGAGCAAAATATCGGTATCGAAATCGACAATTATATGGAGGTCGATTTTAACGGATTTAAGGAATTGGTCGATATTATGGGCGGTGTGGATTTAGATGTAGAGGATCGGATGTTAAATAAAAACGAGGGAATCGATTTGCAGCCGGGTTTACAAACGTTGGATGGGGCGAATGCTCTTGCCTACGTTCGTTACCGGGAACCTTTATATGCCGATATCGGCCGTATCGACCGGCAGCAAAAATTTATTTCCGCTATGTTGAACCAAGCGTTTGATATTTCCAATGTCTGGCATATCCCCAAGATGATCAATACAGGGATGAAGTATATCAGTACGGACCTGTCGATCAAAGAGATGCTGGCTTTGGCCGGAATGATGCAGGATACGGACCTTTCGGCTATGGAAATGTCAAAATTGGAAGGCGACGGACAATACATCAACGGCGTCAGTTATTGGGTGCCGGATGAAGAAAAGATGAAGCTGGTTGTTGATTATTTAATGGGCGAAACTAATATTGAAGATACTTCCGCCGAAGGGCAGACGGACCCGGATTCTTCTCCTCAAAGTGGATCAGGATCGCAATAAATAGTAAATGAGCAAAGGAGAATAGCAGAGTAATATGGTTGTCGTTCTCGGTGCTAGGGTTGATGATGTTGATATGAGGCAAGCCCTGCAAAAGGTCATGGATTACATCAACGCTTATCAAAAAAACAAACAAAAGTTTCAGATTATAACGCTTAATGCGGAAATGATCTATTTGGCGCAAAATGATGAAGAATGGATGAAAATCATCAATGATGCCGATCTCTTGACGCCCGACGGCGCCGGGGTGCTTTGGGCCGCCCAAAGGTTGGGGCAACCTTTGAAGGAGCGGGTAACCGGTATCGATCTGATGCAGGCGATCTGCGATCTGGCGTCCGATGGCCGGATAGGGATTTATCTTTTTGGGGCTGCGCCAGGCGTGGCGGGGCTTGCCGCCGACAAACTAAAGCTCCGTTATCCCGACATTCGGATTTGCGGCGTCAAAAACGGATACTTTAACGATGCGGAGACACCGCAAATCGTCGCTGAGATCAATGAGAAGAAGCCCGATGTTCTGTTTGTGGCACTGGGTGCTCCCAAGCAGGAAAAATGGATTAAGGCCAATCTGGCGCAAATTGATTGCGGTGTTTTTATCGGTGTGGGTGGTAGTTTTGATGTCATTGCCGGAAATGTTAAAAGAGCGCCTGTGTTGTTCCAAAAATTGCGATTGGAATGGTTTTGGCGTTTGCTTACCAACCCAAGCCGTATCGGCAGGATGATGGTTTTGCCTAAATTTATGAAGGCTGTCAAAAAGTCATCACAATAAACACATAAACCAGAAAAGTTTCACAAAAACTTCACCAAAGTTTCACATAAACCCTGCAAGATAAAGTGTGATGGTGTTGTATTATTAATGTAAGGAATTAAAAGGTATGGATATTTAACTATTCATCCTTTTTTTCTTGCAAAATATTAATTCTAAAGGAAAAGGCTAGCCAAATCCTATTCACCCTTTAGAAAAAATTTAATTAAGGAGGAAATAAAAAACATGAAGAAACTACTTGTAGTACTTCTCGCCGTTGTTATGGTCTTCGGTTTTGCCGGCACCGCGTTGGCAGCCGATTCTTTAGGCACTGCCTATTCAGACCTCAGCGGCCAAGACCAAACAGTGACGGATGCGTTCATGAAACTTTCCGCACTGAATGTCTTTGGAGGGTATACGGACGGCACGGTTCAGCCCAATAATAATATTACCAGGGCTGAATTTGCCAAAGTTGCCTGCACACTTGCCGGTATGGCTGATTCTGCCGATGTATTGAAAGGTAATGCATCCAAGTTCAGCGATGTTGTCGCTGGCCAGTGGTATACCGGATATGTAAACCTGGCAACCAGCCAGGGCTACGTCAACGGCTATGCCGACGGTACCTTTAAGCCCAACAATAATATCTCAATGCAGGAAGCATTGACCGTACTTTTGCGCATTGCAGGGTATACGGACAATCTGACTGGCCCCTGGCCGCTGAACTACATTGCTCAGGGCGGCAAACTGGATGTTACCGATGACGTAACATTTGCAGGTTCCTCTGCCTGCACCCGTGCAGCTGTTGCCGTAATGGCATCCAATGTATTGGATGTTGATGTTGTTTATTGGGATACCGACAAGGCAAAACATGTGGAAGACACCGATTCCGACAACGATACTTTGACCGTATTGCAGGATAAGTTCGGTGCCTACACAGATGAAGACGTCTTATTTGACTCCGATTCCTGGGGTTTTGATGATTTTGACGACCAGGAATTGTATCTCAACTATGACGGCGAAAACAATTACGGCGATGAATTGGCCAGCACATATTGGGTTTCCGGTGGTTTGAACATCGGGAATCTTTCCAATGCGATTGGCAATCTGATCTTGAACGACGACAAAGAAATCGTTTACATCGACGTTACATCCACCACGGCGTATTCGGATGATGTAACTGTAACCTTAACGGATGACGATTCGGACGAAGACAATGTTGAAACCGTGGTTGAAGCGCTGGAAATAAGCGATAAGACCGTAAAGCTCGCAAGCAGCGTTGGCATCATCAATTATGAAGCAGATGATGGGGATTCTTCCAAAGAGCATGACCTTTCCGCCGTTAAGATCTATTATAACGATGACGGAAAAGTTTATTTGGTACAAAATGTTGCCAAAACCGGCAATGCGCCCGCAATCTTTGAATCCTACAACTCCTCTAAAAACAGAATTGATGTGTATTCCGACGCGGGTGGCTCCAATATCTCTTTGAAGAGTTTAGATATCGCGATCCTCAAAGAAGGAAAATTTATTGAGGCGGATGCTCTTTCTGATGGAGATATCCTTAATAAAGTTGGCACAGCCGACGGCTCCGATGGCACCTATATCGTAACTTCCTTCAAGGAAGGCGAACTGACCAAAGCCAGTAGTTCCAAATTGACAATTGGTGGAAACTCTTTGGTTTGGGTCAGCCAAAGTAGCGATGATGATGGCGTTACGAAAGACGTTTCTTATTACAGCGATGACGCCATGGACAGTTTTTCCGCCGTGACCATTGAAGGTTTGGATGGCGCTTACGGAACCACCGTTCAGTACGCAACCAAATTAAGCAATCCATACGATATTGATTTGGTTGTCTTCTCCGGCGATGCCGTCAGCAGATTGTACGGCATTATTACGGATATCAACGCTAATATCAACAAACAGGTGTCCGCCATCACGGTTCTGAACGCTGACGGCGAGGAAGTGGAATACACCTTGGTGAAAGGTGATATCGGTCGTCCGGATTATATCTCATACACCGAAATGGCCGATACAGATAATGACTTTGATATCACTTTCGGTTCTTATATCGAAGCCAAAGTTTCTGACGACGGCACCATCGATACCGATGACATCATCGCTTTAGTCGACCCCATTTATTCGCAATGGGCGTTGGAAGATGTTGACGGTGTGTACGATGCAGCATCCGAAGGAGACGAAATTGTCATCAATTCCAACCGTATTAAACTCAATGGTGTTTACTATACACTTAACGATGATACGCAAGTCTTCCAGACCACTTATGACGGAGATGAGTTTGACGAAGGCGAAGTCGTGGATGTCGCAGACCTTAAGGCGGCAGACGAAATCACATCCGGTTATGTCCTGGCGTTTGTTGATGACGGTGTTTGCCAGCAGATCTATATGTTGGATACCGACATTAACAGCACGGGTTCCTTCGGTGTATTAGACGATGTCGAATACCGCAGCGGCAACTGGTACGCTTCCCTCTTGGACGGTAGTGAATACAAGATCGCTAATAGCAATTATGCTGATGATGCCGACCAGATCTTCTTTAAATACACGGTATCCGATAGTAAAATTAGCATCACCACTCCTATTCTTGTTAGGGCCGACGGAGACACTGTCAAATACGATGATACTGCTTTAGATACTGGTTATAAAATGATCGTAGAAGACGATCCGGACCTTGTTGACGCCACATCCTCCCGTGTTAAATTAGGTAATCAATACTATGATATCGATGATGATACCGTATTCTATGTCATCGAAGACGGTGAGATTAGCGAGGGCGACATCTATGATATCGAAACCGGCAGCACGGCTGTGATCGGCATCACGACGGACGACTATACCGATTATATCTTCTCTTATGTCTTCATTATCAAAGATGCAGTAAACGGTAGTGAAGGTAGTGTCAGCTTAGTGGATCTTAATGATTGAATAATTTAATCTAGAAGTATGAGTGAAAGTTAAAAAAGAGCCCTTCGGGGCTCTTTTTTTTATGCCTACTATATTTACTACACATTGTTTACTACACATCTACTATACCTTATGTTCTAAATTTCTACTAAATCAGACAAATTATTACATTTTATAAAACAGGCTAAAACAAAGATATCAGGCATTGAATAGCCAATAAACAAAAAAAGTTTATTTTTTTATGAATCCAACAATAAAATTTATGAAAAATATGTCGAAATTTGCAAGAAAAACAGAGAAAAAGTTGTATGTATAGGTGAGTAGATATCATTATTATTCTTGATCCCTAGCTTTTCTCTCAAAATACATATTCAAAGTTTTAAAGCAAGCAAAGTTTCTAAGGGAGGCTAGCCTTTAGACATTAAATAATATTTTTACAAGGAGGAAAAAAATGAAGAAGTTACTCGTAGTACTTCTCGCCGTTGTTCTGGTCTTCGGTTTCGCAGCTACCGCTATGGCAGCCGATACCCTCAGCACTTCTTATCCGGATATAAGTGCTAAAGATCAAACGGTAAAGGACGCTTTTATGAAGCTGTCCGCGCTTGACGTCTTTGGTGGGTATCCCGATGGAACGATCCGTCCCGATGCTAATATCACCAGAGCCGAGTTTGCTAAGATCGCCTGTGTGGTTTCCGGTATGGCCGAATCCGCAGACATCTTGAAAGGTTCCGCATCCAAATACTCTGATGTTGCGGCTAACCAATGGTATACAGGATGGATTAATCTGGCTACCAGCCAAAATTTCATCAAGGGTTATCCCGATGGGACCTACAAACCGAACAACAATATCTCGATGCAGGAAGCTCTCACCGTATTACTCCGTATCGCCGGTTACAACGATAACCTCGTTGGCCCCTGGCCCCTCAACTACATTGCCCAGGGCGGCAAATTGGGCGTTACCGATGACGTAGCCTTCGCAGGCGCAGCCGCGGCAACCCGTGCTTCCGTTGCTGTGATGGCGTCCAACCTGTTGGACATCAATGTGGTTTATTGGGATGCTGACAAAACCAAATTTGTTGAAGACACCAAAAAGGTTGATGGCGATGATGTTGCTATAACCGTTTTGGAAGACAAATTCGGTGCTGCAACTGCAACTGATGTTACCATCAGCGGTTGGGAATTTGCCGATTTTGATGATCAGGAACTCGACCTCATTTATGATGAAGATTCCAGCGAAATGGCCAGCAAATACTGGATCTCCGATGGCCAAGTCATCAATTCTTTAGGCAATATGCAAGCCAACCTCATCATGAACGGCGACAAAGAAGTCGTTTATGTTGATGTTACCTCCACAAACCTTTACTCGGATGATGTAACCGTTAATGATGACGGTACAGTTGAAGTAAACGGCAAAACCGTAAAACTCACAGCAGATGCGGATGTTCCTTCTGCCGATGACTACACCGCCAAAGTTTACTATAATGAAGACGGCAAAGTCTATTTGGTTGCTGAGTGCACTTTCGGTTTCGACAGCCCCGCTGTTTTTGAAACCTACAATGCAAGCAAAAACCGGATCGAAACCTACAATCTTGGAAACATCAAAACCGATGTTGATCTCGCAATCTTAAAAGCCGGCCAATTCATCACCACTGCTGACTTAAAAGACGGCGACCTCCTCAATAAGATCACTGTTTCCGGTGCGGATGCTGCCTATGTTGTCACTTCCTTTAAGACAGGCGAATTGACCAAAGGTAATGCTACCAAATTGACCATCGGCGGAACCGCATTGGTTTACGCAAATGCTAAATACAGCGCTGACGCTATGGACACCTTTGCTAACATTACTGAACCTGGTGATGTGGATGACGCATATGGCACAACCGTAAAATATGCTTCCACATTGGTCAATCCTTATGACCTCAGATTGATGGTATTTGAAGGCGGAGAATCCACCACCCTGTACGGTATCGTAACCGACATCAAAGCCAACATCGACGGTCTCGTTTCCGCGATTACGGTTCTTGGTGCTGACGGCGAAGAAGTCGAATACTCTATCGTCAAAGTCACCGGTTATGATCGTCCGGAATATGGCACAGACATCTTCTTTGGCTCCTACATTAAAGCCAATGTATCCGAAGATGGCACCATCGACACAGACGCCATCGCTTATCTGTATGATCCGAATACCGATGACTGGTCTGATGACGCCGGCATTATCGAAGATACCAACGGATGCACGATCAATAACAGCCGTATCCAACTCGACGGCGTATACTACACGCTGAACAAAGATACCTTAGTCTTCCAGACCAAACTGGATGAAGGCGCCTTTGATAAAGCCGAAGTCATTGACGTAGCCGACCTGATTGCAGCCGATGCAATCTCCGGCGGAGTCCTTGCTTTTGTGAAAGACGGCGTTGTCAAACAGATCTTCTTGCTTGACTCCAACCTCAATAGTTCCTCCAATTACGGAATTATTGACAGCACTGAATACCGCAGTGGCAACTGGTATGCAACCCTTTTGGGCGGCAGCGAATACAAAACTGCCACCTCCCTTGCAACCTATGCTGATGTTGCCTTTGTAGCGTACACTGTTTCCGATAGCAAACTTGCTGTTGATGCAGATGACGTTATCGTCAGCGTTTCTTCCGCTAACAACGTAGACTATTACAATGACGGTTTGGGCGTCGGCGAAGTGATCTTTGATATCGATGAGGATGATTTAACTTCTACCTCTTCTCTGATCATGGACGGCAGTTACAACTACACCATCAATGATGACACCGTATTCTATGTCATCAAAAATGGCAAAATCACCGAAGGCGACATCTATGATGTCGAAGACGGCGTAACCCCGCTCGTATGCATCACCACCGATGATTATACCGATGATATCCTTGCTTATGTCTTCATCGTTGTCGGCGGCGGTTCTGTTACAGCGCATATTACCATTTAATCTGATTATTAATTAGATTAGAAAGACCTGAATAAAAAAAAGAGCCCTTCGGGGCTCTTTTTTTTATGCTATTTACAGGTTCAGTGTCAAACGTTGTGCGTTTGGTATAGGTCCTGTCCTTACGTTGTGTATGGAGCATAATTACAACAAAGAATGCTGTATGACTTGCGGGGTCATCTTTAAAGAAGAGATGTTGATGTTTTGGGGATGGACTTGGGATGGATTATCGCAGGGTAGATTCTTGTAGGGAAAGGATATGTCGGGAAAAGGAAACGCGAAAGGATGCCTTTGCCTGCCAAGCCAAGCCGGCCCAATTATTTATTAGAAACAACGGACCTATCATTGGCAGCCGCGCCCCGCTGATTCGAGCAAATTCGACATAATTATGCATAATAATGTAAGTATTTGTAGAAATTTGTCGAAATCAGGACAGGAAAAATATTATGACCGTTAAAAAAGAAAAATTTATTAGCATCTTTATCAGGTATTATAATCTATTAATTGCCCATATGGGAAAAATTTTTTTAAAATATATGAAAGAAATGTGAAAGAAAGATTGTATATATAATGTATATTGCTGTGGGGGAATAATTTTTAATCAGTTATTTTTCTTCATTTATTTCAAAAGATTTATTAAATGCCTGCTATTTGATAATTATTTTAATAGGGAAAACTTAAACAAAGTACATAAAGTAAATAGGGTAAACAAAGTTTCTAAGGGAGGCTAGCCTTTAGACACTAAATAATATTTTTACAAGGAGGAAAAAAAATGAAGAAGTTACTCGTAGTACTTCTCGCCGTTGTTATGGTCTTTGGTTTCGCATCTTCTGCGATGGCCGCTGACACATTGGCTACCGCTTATCCGGACTTAAGCGGTAAGACCACAACGGTACAGGACGCTTTTATGAAGCTGTCCGCACTTGACGTCTTTGGTGGGTATCCGGACGGAACGATTAAGCCCGATGCCAATATTACCAGAGCCGAGTTTGCCAAGATCGCCTGTGTGGTTTCCGGCATGGCCGATTCCGCAGACGTCTTGAAGGGCAATGCATCCAGATTTTCTGATGTTCCCGCCAACCAATGGTATACCGGGTATGTTAACCTGGCTACCAGCCTGCAGTTTGTTTCCGGATATCCGGATGGGACCTATAAACCCAACAGCAATATCACAATGCAGGAAGCGCTCACCGTATTGCTCCGTATCTCCGGTTACAACGATAACCTCGTTGGCCCCTGGCCCCTCAACTACATTGCCCAGGGCGGCAAATTGGATGTTACCGATGACGTAGCCTTCGCAGGCGCTGCACCGGCAACCCGTGCATCCATCGCTGTGATGGCGTCCAACCTGTTGGACATCAATGTGGTTTATTGGGATGGCGACAAAACCAAATTTGTTGAAGACACCAAAAAGGTTGATGGCGATGATGTTGCTATCAGCGTTTTGGAAGACAAATTCGGTGCTATCGTTAAAAACGACATCATAGTTTACGGCTGGGGTTTCGATGATTTTGACGATCAGGAACTCTATCTGGATTATGGCGCTGATTATTATGGAATGGCAGACTTAGAATCGGATTATGATTCGACCGAATTGGCTGAAAAATACTGGATATCCAATGGCCAAGTCATCAATTCTTTAGGCAATATGCAGGCTAACCTCATCATGAACGGCGACAAAGAAGTCGTTTATGTTGATGTTACCTCTACAAACCTTTACTCGGATGATGTAACCATCGACGATGGCACCCTTGAAGTAAACGGCAAAACCGTAAAACTCGTAGCAGGTGCAGATTTTATTGACGCAGATGGCGATGATCTTGACGATGACGATTATACCGCCAAAGTTTACTACGATGAAGACGGTAAAGTCTATTTGGTACAGGACGTTTCTGAACTTGGCTTTATGCCTGCTATCTTTGAAAGCTATAATGCTTCCAAAAACAGAATCGATGTTTATGATGCAGGGAAAGGTAACATCTCCGTTAAGGATAAAGATGTTGCAATCTTAAAAGCCGGCCAGTTCATTACTACTGCTGACTTGAAAGATGGGGATATCCTTAATGTGTTTAGTACTGACAAACCCAACAACGCCGATATCGTGATCATAGTTACCTCCTTTAAGGAAGGCGAACTGACCAAAGCAAACAGCACCAAATTAACCATTGATGGCAGCGGTTTAGTCTGGAATAATGGCGCAGATGAACCGACTTATAGTGCCTATTATAGCGATGACGCTATGGATAACTTTGCTTCGCTGAACGATCTGGAATTATTGGATGATGCATTTGGCACCACCATCAAGTATGCCGCTGCATTGCTCAATCCTTATGACCTCAGATTGGCTGTATTTGAAGGCGGAGAAAGCACTACACTTTACGGTATCATTACCGACATTAAAGCCAACATTGATCGTCAAGTTTCCGCTATTACGGTTCTTGGCGCCGACGGCGAAGAAGTTGACTACACCTTAATCAAAGGTGATACCAATGGCCGTCCGGAATATGTTCCTTTTGCTGACCTTGGTACCACAGAAGAAGATTTTTATCTGACTTTTGGTTCCTACATTAAAGCCAGTGTGTCTGAAGATGGTACGATCGATACCGATAGCATCGCCTACATTGCTGATCCTTATTCCGATAACTGGGGTAGTCTTTTAGCAGCAGGCGCAGTTGTTGAAGACCTTGACACCTGCGAAATCAACTCCAAACGTATTAAACTTGGTGAGGATGATGGTGGCGTCTACTACACCCTGACTGCCGACACGCTTGTCTTCCAGACCACGACTGATGATGGATTTGATGAAGCTGAAGTTGTTGACATTGCCGACCTGATGGCCGCTGATGAAATTTCCGGTGACGTCCTTGCCTTTGTGAAAGATGGCGTTGTCAAACAGCTCTTCTTGCTTGATACCGACCTCACCAGCACCAGCAACTATGGCATCATTGACAGTACTGAATACCGCAGTGGCAGCTGGTATGCAACCCTTTTGGGCGGCAGCGAATATAAGACCAGTACCAATTATGCTAAATATGCAGATAGGGCATTCCTGGCATATACGTTATCTGACGGTAAATTGACTACCGGCGACCCATCAAGAATCATTTGGTCCGATGCGGATGATGATATCTGGGCGAGCGCTGATGCCTTGGCCGTTGACGAGTATTTATATGAAGCATATGCTGTATCAGCCAGCCCTACCTTGATTGAAGGTACGGATGGTTACAACTACGCCATTGATGATGATACCGTATTCTATACCATCGAAGACGGCGATTTTGCCGAAGGGGATGTTTATGATATCCAAACCGCAGGAGAAGATGATGCAACTCCGTTGTATATCATCGCCGATGAAAATGATATCGCCCTGTATGTATTCGTTCTGATTGGATATTACTTTTACTAATAGCTAGAAAAAAAGAGCCCTTCGGGGCTCTTTTTTTATCTTTAAAATTAAATCACAAATCGGCAAATTTGGATCGTAAAACGATAAAAATGCAGGAAAAGACAGAAAAAAAGAGAATAATCAATCTAATGTACCTATCAATCAATTGTAAGATTTGGGGATTTGATAGCATTTTTTATTGTAATTTGGTTGTAAGATAAAGGAGGATTGCGATGAAGAGCATAAAACACAGTATTTTGATCACGATGATGATGGTTGCCGTTTTACTATTGCTGCCGACAGCAAACGCGTTGGCCTTTACGGATATGAGCGGACAAACAACGGCCGTGCAAAACGCCGTTAATAAGTTGGAGACGCTGAATATTTTGGAAGGGTATCCCGATGGAACCATCCGTCCCCAAGATACCATAACCCGTGCCGAGTTTGCTAAAATCGCCTGCGTTACAGCCGGTGTTGACAGCGAGCTGGCCGGTGTCTCTACTCAATCTACGACTTTTACCGATGTTAAATCAGGTGCCTGGTATACCCAGTGGATCAATCTGGCGGTAGCCAAGGGGTATCTGGTGGGATATGAGACGGGCGGCGTTCGGACCTTCCGCCCCGGCGGCAACATCACACAGCAAGAAGCGCTTACTGTTTTGCTGCGCATTGCCGGTTACAGCGATTTGCTTGGCGGCACCTGGCCTGCCAATTACATCAGCAAAGCCGATGATTTGGGAATCATTAATAAAAATACCTTTGTCGGTGCAAAATCCGCTCTCCGTAGCGAATGTTTTGTGCTGGCGGATAATGCTTTAGCTTCCCAAGCTGTTATCTGGAATGTTGCTCAACAGAAGTTTGTCAGCGTGGGAGACAGCGCCTATCTCAAAGGCACGGACGGCAAGGCTTTGCCCATCACTCTGCAGGAATTGATTTTTGGCTATTGTGTCCTCCCCGGTGTTCCTACGGATGCCTATGCTAACTTAGATGGCAGCGGTACCATCAAAATACTGGGTGTGGATAATAAAGTCACCACCTTCCAATCGCAAAAGACCTATGCAATCAACAATACGTACATGGGGTCTTTCGGACTGTTCGAATTGCTGTCAGGAAAAGTGATCGGTGTGGTTGACCCAATCATCCCTTCCGCGAACAGTGAGACTTTCACAATCGATGACGATACCATCAAAATTAACGGCAAGACCTATACGATCACAGACGATACCGTCTTCTTTAATTCGCGGTATTCCTCATACAAAACACTTTCCAGCACCAATTTCATTTCGGCTAGCGTTGCAGCTCCCCAAACGATTATGACGGCAAACAAACTGTTGGTCAGCGATATCTCCGTGATCAAAACAGATGGCAGTAATCTTGTCATGGTCTACATGGTGAACGGCCGCATCAGTCAGTCCGGCGGTATCGGCGTGATTGAAAGCGCTTATTATAGCGGTGCTGATATGGCTAAACTGTTGGGCGGCGCAACTTTTAAAGTTTCTTCTTCCGGTCAGGATGCTATTGCAAACACAGCTGTTTTCTACCATTTTGTGAATGGAGATCTCTATATTTCCAGTATCCTCTTGCAATTTGGTGAAGACGGAGAGGTGGAAGATTATACGGATGACATCTCCCCTTATACGGATGCTTATTGGTTGTTGGATGACGGCACCACCGATTCCGAGGCCGGCAGTGTCAGTAATATTTCTGTCGTCGTAGACTCTGTCAATGGCGATACGGTTATTGTCAATGGACATAATTATCTGCTGGATGCTTCGGTTATCGTTTATACGGCTAATCAGGATGGAGAATTTGAATTGGGTTCAACCTCCGATATTGTGGAAGGTGCGGTCATCTATGCCCTCACAACCGAGGATCCCCAGGACGATTGTCTGCAATATGTATTTGTTCCCGCAAGAGAAGTTAAATAATTGGATGTTAAATAATGGAAGCATAAATTACCAGAATTTTACGTAAAAGAGGGCGGACAACCGCCCTCTTTTTATTTGGATTATGATATAATAGCCATTACTATCGACAGAACTAATTTATATTTGCAAAGGACGCAGGATGCGCCGATTGTGGGCTGGCTGTGCCAGCCTCCGCCAGCGATTGTGTGATGAGGCGCAATTTTCCCAATAAACTATCGAATATAGTAGTTCAGCATAACAGATAAATTCCGTTCTTTTTTGCCCTTGTCTATCGTATTGTAATCATTGGAGCGGATAATTTTATTGACAAACTTATACTATATGAACTAATATAGTATAACGAGGTGGTTTTATGAAGATCAATGATCAACAAAACGAAGAGCGGATTTTGGCAAAAACATCCGAACTTCTTTCCCGCCACGGTATTCGGGGATGGAACATGGATGAATTGGCGGCGGAAGCAGGCCTGGCTAAAAATACCTTGTACCGTATCATCGTGTCTAAGGAGAAGCTGATCGAACAGGTCGTCATGGGTTATAGCCTCAGAGCACTGTCGCGGGTGAACGAGATCATCGACCGCGAGAACAACTATCTGGAGGCTCTGGCTGCTGTTGCCGCGGAGTTTTCGGAAGACAGAAATATTCTTTATGCCGATTTTTTGGAGGACGTTTTTTTGGAATACCCGGGCATAGAAAAGACAATTCAAAGCCATCGGGATGAGATGACCGCTCGAATCACGGACTTTATCTGGCGCGGTGTGACGATGGGCTATTTAAAAAAGGATGTTCATCCGGAGTTTGTGTTTGAGATTGTGATGGCTATTTCTCTGTTTTTTATAAAATCCGGCTTTAAAGGAAAAGACCTGTCTGACAGAATCCATGAGGGGTTACTCTGTCTGCTCTACGGGATCGTGCAACAGCAGGGTGTTTCGGATTAAGAGCCAAATCCTTGAGATGACCTGGAAAACAGTGTATCCCAAGCGGTCAAAACGCAAACTTGGTTCAGAACGACGAATATTGATTGAAAAAGAGCGGAATCCGGCTTTCTGCCTTGACAGCGGCAGAGCGGGAACAGGCGCTGCAGAAAAGAGCGGCAGCACGCTAATGCGTTTCGTAAAAGGCCGCTTATTTAATTTATTAGGGCATAGTAAAGTACTTTTGGGGAGGAAACTTATGTTAAAACCAAATAAATACTTGATTGTTGTTTTCTTGCTTTTGTGTTGTCTGTTGACTGCATGCGGAAAAGAAGAGGCAGTTGTCAAAGAAAGCGCCATCGCCGTTGAGACGGCCACGGCTCAAGTAAATGATATTAGCCAGGTAATCCATATCTCCGGGCAGATCATACCCCAGTTGGAGGTTAATGTGTTGCCCCATATACCAGGTTTTGTCAAAAGTATTGAGGTGGCAGTGGGAGACCGGGTAAAAGAAGGCCAGCTGCTTTTTTCCATAGAAAACGGTGATCTTGCCGCATCGCTTTCTCAGGCACAGGCCGCGTATCAAGTTGCAAAATCCGCCAATGATAACGCCGGAACCAATTATAACCGCATGAAAGCACTATACGATGAAGGGGCAATATCGCTTTCCCAATTGGAACAAGCGAAAGTTGCCATGGACAGCACCAATCCGGCTGCAGCAGCAGCGGCTGTGCAAGCCGTACGTGTCCAATATGAAAATACCTACAATAAAGCACCGATTGCCGGACAGGTAGCTTCCTGTGATCTGGTATTGGGCGGTTTGGCTTCCCAACAAGCTGTAGCTGTCCGGATTGTTGATATTGCAAAAGTGAAAATGAAAGGGTCTGTCAGCGAAAGCCAGATTGGTTCCATTAAAATCGGTCAAACGGTTCAGATAACGATCCAATCCGCTTCGGCTGAGCCGTTTGCCGGTACGGTTACCACCGTTGCTCCGGCCGCCGATAGTATGACAATGACCTTTCCGATAGAAATTACCATTGATAATGCTCAGAACAAAATCAAAGCCGGTATGTTTGGAGAAGTGGTGCTACCGGTTCAAACCCATAAGGATGTAGTGGTCATTCCCAATTCGGCCATTGTGACGCAAGACGACCAAAAACAGGTGTTTGTGGTGGAGTCAACCCAAGACGGTTTGGTTTGCCGCTTAGTAAAGATTGAAACGGGACTGGAAAGCGATGATATGGTGGAGATCATATCCGGAATCGCTAGCGGTGATAAAGTGGTTACCAAAGGTCAAAACCAGTTGCAAGACGGTATGTCTGTCCAGGAAACAAATGGCTTGGCGGATGCAAATACCGCTAAGAACCTGAGTTAACAACTGATAAACCATCTGATGGGTAGGAGGAAAGACTTGTGAAACTGATAGAGTTATCCGTCAAACGATCTGTTACCGTTGCCATGGCATTTGTTGCCTTAATCGTTTTTAGTTTTGTCTCTTTTACCAAATTAAATATAGACATGTTCCCCGATATTACCTTCCCGATGGCGGTTGTCAGCGCTACATACAGCGGAGCCGGACCGGAAGAGGTTGAGACGCTGGTGACCAAACCAATAGAAGGTGCTGTCGGTTCCGTACAAGGTATTACGGATATTCAGTCCGTATCTTCCACAGGCAATACGATGGTTATGCTGACTTTCTCTCAAAGTACCGATATGGATTTTGCCACCTTGCAAATGCGGGAGAAAATCGATCTTGTTAAACCGTATTTGCCGGGTGATACGGAAAATATTATGGTTATAAAAATGGACCCCTCCATGATTCCTGTCTATTTGGCCGGTGTCACCGGCGGGCAGAATTTGTCGGAGTTGACCAAAATAGCCGAAGATGTGATTGTCCCCCGCCTGGAACGCGTCAACGGGGTGGCCAGTGTCAGTGTGATCGGAGGGCAGGAGCGCCAGATCCGCATTTCCGCCAATCCGGTCAGCTTAGCTGCCTTTGGTTTGACAACTACTTCTTTATCACAGTTATTGAGCAGTGAAAACTTGGATTATTCCGTTGGTACAGTCAATGAGGGGGATAAAGAAATTACCGTACGCATCATAGGGGAATACCAGTCCCTGGATGATATTCGTGCTACTTTGATCACCTTGCCCAGCGGCTCGACGATCCGCCTATCCGATATCGCTACCGTTATGGACAGTGTGGCAGATAAAAGTCAGATTTCGAGAGTCAACGGTAAAGACAGCGTAACTTTTCAAGTGATGAAGCAAAGTGATGCCAATACCGTTGCCGTTGCCAATGGCGTTGAAGATGAGTTGCAGAAAGTGGCTGCCGAACTGCCCAATAACTTTCAGGCCTTCACCTTGTTCAGCCAGGCCGATTATATTGAGATGATGATCCGCGATTTGGCAGTCAATGCTATTTTAGGCGCGCTTTTGGCAATTTTAATCATCTTCTTGTTCTTGGGCGATCTTAAAATGACCGTGCTGTTGGCCGTATCGATTCCGACATCGTTATTCGGAGCGTTTACGCTCTTATATTTGAACAATATGACGCTCAATATGATGACCCTTGGAGGGTTAGCCTTGGGTGCCGGTATGCTGGTAGACGATTCCATCGTGATCTTGGAGGGGATCTTCCGCCATCGAGAAAAGGGGGTTGAGCCTAAGGCTGCAGCTATTACGGGCGCTTCCGAGTTGTTTACGGCTGTATTTGCCTCAACCTTAACCATTATCGCCGTATTTTTGCCCATTGTTTTTGCCGAAGGATTAGCGGCGATGTTCTTTAGCGATTTTGCCCTGACGGTTGCTTTTACACTGCTTGCCAGTCTAATTGTTGCTATCACGCTAGTCCCCATGCTATCTTCCAAAGTACCGTTAACCCATATGGCAGGCGGCAAAAGTTCTTTCTTAAAGAAAATGAATACCTGGTCTACGGCTACCTTTCAAAAGATTGTTGTTTTTTATGAAAAGATATTGCGCTGGGCCATGAACCACCGTAAAAAAGTTGTCCTCTTGATCGGTGCCACTTTAATTATTTCGTTGGCCCTCATCCCCTTTGTAGGAGCGGAGCTGATGCCTGCCGGAGACAGCGGCGAGATTATCATTACGGCTGATTTGGATAAAGGCTCCAGCTTGCAAGCATCCGACGAGGTTGCCGGGCAGATTGAAAAATCCGTTCTTGCGCTTAAAGATGAGCTCGACAATGTATCGATCAGCATTGGCGGTAGCAGTATGGGTTCATATTCCACCTCGAAGGATTCGGTCAGCGGTTATGTAATTTTAGTGCCCAAAACGGAACGCGAACGCGGTGTCGTAGAAATCGGGGAGCAATTGCGTGAAGAATTCAGCAAAATCCCCGGGGCAAAAATCACTGTCGACACGGCAGGCAGTATGGGAATGATGTTTTCTACCGGCGCGCCTATTTCTTATTCCATCAGGGGCCAAGATCTTACTGTTTTGCAGGGTTTGGCCAACCAATTGAAGACCATTATGGAAAATACGCCGGGAACGGTAACCGTAGCTACCTCTATGGACGAAAGCCGTCCGGAGTTACAGGTACGCGTCAATCGGGAAAAGGCTTCTCAATATGGACTTTCCGTCTATCAGATTGCTTCCGTCGCACGCTCTGTTTTTATGGGCGATACGGTAACCAGCTATCATGAAAACGGAGAAGAGGTGGACGTTAAGATTTATCTGCCGGAAACCTACAGGACGACCATAGATGACCTGCGCATGCTGATGATCACAACGCATTATGGCACGCAAGTCCCTTTGTCCGATGTAGCAGCGCTTAATATCGAGCAGAGCCCTGTCAGTATCAACCGGGAAAACAACGCCCGTGTCATTACCGTTACTTCTCAAATAGAAGGCAATGACCTGGGCGGTATTTCCAAAGCCATCGATGCGCAAATCGCTTCCATTGCTTTGCCTCAGGGATATTCCATTGAAACCGGCGGCAGTGTCGAAGAGATGTCCGATAGCTTTGCCGACTTAACATTGGCTTTGTTCTTAGCAATTATACTGGTCTATCTGGTTATGGCTTCGATCTTTGAGTCCTTAATTCATCCGTTTATTATTCTATTTTCTTTGCCGACGGCCATCATCGGTGTTGTATTCGCTTTATTTATCACAGGTAGAACGCTGAATTTAGCCAGTTTTATCGGGCTGGTTATGCTGGTCGGGATCGTTGTCCGCAATGCAATCGTTTTAGTGGACTGTATTAACCGCATGCGCGAGGAGTATCCGGAAAACATGACGGAAGCCATCATTACTGCCGGGAAGATTCGTTTGCGCCCGGTTTTGATGACATCGTTAACAACCATTTTAGGAATGCTTCCCCTTGCTCTGGCTACCGGAGAGGGCTCGGAAATGAGCAATCCTTTGGCTACGGTTTTAGTTGGGGGGATGGTCTTTTCTACATTTTTGACCTTAGTATTTATCCCGGTAGTTTATTCAATTGTGATTGGTTGGGAGAAAAAAGTCAAAGCAAAATGGCATAGGCGCTTTCATCGGGAAGCCCTGCAGGCAGAAATCGTTGAGGGGGAATAAAAAATGAAATCGTGGATCAAGAAAAATAAAAAGTTATTACTACCATTGGTGCTTGTTTTGCTGTTATCTTTCCCGGCTTTTGCTTTTGCCGATTCGGTAGCAAAAGAAGCGGATTTAACAACACAAAATGAGTTAGTGGCCCAAGTAGCGGATCAGGCTCAGGCAATAACTCAAGAGCAGATGACTGCCGTGGTAGAAGAAACAACGGCCGCCACTCAAGGGGCACCGGAACAACGAAAGCTGTCTTTACAACAGGCAATCGATTTGGGGTTGGCTAACAACGAGCAAATTGCTTTGTCCGCCTTGTCTGTCGGTTCGGCAGAAATCACTCTGAAGCAAGCGCAATCAGCTTCCAAGCAAATTGAAGATGCCATGGAGCAGTCATCCTATGTGCGACCCAATAAAACCAATTATAATATCTGGAAGATCCTTCCACAGCAGGCGCAGGAAGCGCTCGATTTTGCAAAGGTCCGCCAGACTTTTACCCAAAACAGCATCCGCTATGGAATAGAAGCGACTTATTACGGACTGCAAAAATGTGATAAAGCGCTGGAAGTAGATATTGCTGCTTTGAATCGTGCCCAGACGCAATATAACAATGCGCTGGCCAGCTATAAGCAGGGAGTAGTGGCCAAGATGGACGTGCTTGCGGCTCAGGCCGGTTATCTTTCCGCCCAAGCGACCTATAATACGGCTAAATCGACGCGTGATATTACCCAAATGCGGCTTAACCAGTTGTTGGGGATTGACCTTGATACCCCGTTGCTATTGATATCGGAGTTTACTTTTAAAGAGGGACAGTCGATCAATCTGGATGCGGAGCTTGTCAAAGCGCAGACGACCGATATTACCTTCTGTACGGCCCAGATGACCTATGATTTAACTAAGCTGCAGGCAGAATTTGACATGAGATTTTCTTTGGAAAACACCTATACTTATCGGCAGGCTGATTTGGACTTAAAAGAAGCCCAGATCAATTATGCCCATGCCAAATCCACTCTGGAAATCACGGTGCGTTCTGCTTATGCAGGGTATGAGACTGCTATCGCAAACTGCGGCACCCTGGAAAAAAGCCGCGATCTGGCCAAAGAAGCTTACCGTTTGGCCGGATTGCAATACCAGGCCGGACTGGCGACCATCTATGATGTGCAAAATGCAGAAGCTTCTTATTTACAGGCCGAGTTGGGATATTTGAATGCCATCCAAAATTATAATCTTTGTAAAGCTCAGTTTGCGGAAGGTGTATTTCCCTCAGAATAGTAAATAAAATAAAAAAACGGTGACTTTAATAAGTCACCGTTTTTTTATGGATATAACTATGCTTCCGGTTCAAACATATCTTTACCGACACCGCATACAGGGCAGACCCAATCATCCGGCAAATCTTCAAAAGACGTACCCGGTGCAATATTGTGTTCCGGATCTCCGGTGGCAGGTTCATAGACATAACCACAAGCTGTGCATACGTAATTTTTCATAGTCTTTTCCTCCAAAATTAGATGATTTGAATTGCTTCTTCTTTTAACAGTTGTTCTTCAATCGCTTTTTTGAGTTTGGTTTGCGCGCCAACATCGCCAATTAAAATAGCGCCTTGCAATTTCCCCTCCGCAAAAAAGAGTTTCTTTAAGATCTTAGCCTGATCGTCTTTGATACAATAGGTATCTTCAGATGTGATCGAACCGCCGGACCAGATTTTGGTTCCCATGGCGTTCATCAGATAAGGAGGCTCTTGCGGGGTATAAGCCACCCGGTTCCCTGCTGCGCATTGTCCGGCTACGATGCCCTGCGCCATGGATACGGTCCATAACCCTGCTGTTTTGCCATCCAGCTCGGCGCAGTCGCCGCAGGCATAGATGTCCGGTTGGGATGTTTCCATATATTCGTTGACTACAATAGCGCGGTTTGTGGCAAGGCCGTATGCTTTGGCTAAATCAATGGTAGGCACGATGCCTGCGGCAAAAATGACGGTGTTGGCTTGAATACTTCTGCCGTCTTTTAAGATCAACCGGTCTGTTTCAATCTTGTCGCTTGCCCCATCCACGATGACTTCAATGCCTGCGGCCTTGACGATATCCTGAAAAAATAGGCTTGCTTCTTGATCCAGTTGCCGTTTTAAAAGCCAAGCAGAAAATTCCACAATGGTGACCTGTTTTTTTGCTAAGGCTAGGTGCCAGGCTGCCTCTAATCCCAACAAACCGCCGCCGACGATAGCGATCGGGCCGCCTAAAGTTTGGATATAGGCGATGTCATCCAAGGTGCGCAGGGCCAAAACATGTTTTTGGTCGGCACCTTCGACATTGGGGCGGTTGCCATTGGCGCCGATTGCCAGGATCAGGCGGTCATATTCAATCTTTTTTCCGCCGGACAATAAAATACTTTTGGGAGAGTCCAGTAATTTGGTGACGGTATCTTTTATGACCGTAATCTTTTGATCGGTGAACCAGTTTTCATCATGTACCAAAAGTTTTTGGGGCTCCAGGCCGGAAAAGACTTCACAGATTCTGGTACGGTAATACGGCAGAAATTTTTCTCCGCAAACAAGCGTAATTTCTGCCATGGCATCTTGCTTCCGTGCTTGGGTTGCGGCGAAAAGACCGGCCGCGCCTCCTCCGATAATTACAATTTTCATTTCATGCACCTCTTTTCTAAGAATTAATTGGTGATATATCCCGTTATTATAGCATAGTTGCAAACTCAGTTCGTTTGCCAAACGCGCAATGCGGTGGCCGTTTAAAACCGGCTGGACTATGGTATGACATAGTTGCCGATGGTTTTGTAAAGTAATTTCTTTTCCCAGGTAAGTTGCGGGAAACCGCAGGATATCTGTCCATTATATGACTTATTATATCATACATAAAGGCAAAATAAACAGGTTAAAGCGTAACATAGTCACAATTGGTTTTACTAAAAAACGCCCCGGCCACCCGACAGTGCAATGAAACTTACGGGCGTGCCCGGTGGGGATGAAGATATGATAGTAATCATAAAAAGTTAAAGCCCAATGGTGTTATTATATAAATTATTGAAGAACTCAATGCTTGACGTAGGTTTTTTCATTAACTATAATAAACTTAGATTAACGTATACTTTTCATAAAAATAAAGGGAAAAGGGGATCAGTTAATGGTAAAAGTTACGGCAGATAGTGGTTCAGACATTCCCGCCCTATTTTTAACGTCGCTTGATATCAATATTATACCGATAGAAGTGTCCTTTGGAGAGGAAATATTTCTTGATACGATGGAGGATGGGCATCAACAATTTATAGAAAAACTGAAACACAGTCCTTATCTGCCCCATACCTCACAGCCTTCTCCATATCGGTATCGAGCGTTTTTTGAAGAGGCGTTGGCATCGGGAGAAGATGTGTTGTTTTTTTCCGTATCATCGGGTTTTTCCGGTTGTTATACCACGGCTTGCCTGGTTGCCCAGGAAATCAATGATCCCCGTTTGCATGTAATTGACAGCAAAAGTGCAACGATCGGTATTGGTCTTCAGGTGATCAAAGCTGCGCAAATGGCGAAAGAAGGCAAGACGGTGGCGGATATCCTTCGCGTGGTGTCTGTCATGCAAAATAATATGATATCCTATATTTTGGTTAATACCGTTGATTTTTTACATAAGGGCGGAAGAATTCGGTTTTCAGAAAAGATATTGGCCAATATCTTGAACATCAAACCTGTTATCAGTGTTTTGCCGGACGGAACAGCGCAAGCTATCCATAAGGTGCGTGGATTTAAAAAAGGTCTCCAATACATCGTATCGCAGGTTGCCGCTATTAGTCGTGATTATACACATGAATTATTGGCGTTCGGCTATTGTGGGGATGAATCACTCAAAGGGGTTTTGGAAAACCTCTTAAGAAAAGAAGTCAAACTGGGCAAAACGTTTGACTTTGCTGCCGGACCTTGTATTGCGACACATGTCGGACCGGGAACGGTAGCCGTCTTTTTCTGCCGACCGGGGGTATTAGAACATTTGGCGTAACCTTAAGATAAAAGAAAGCGTGTAACCATGAACGATCAATCAATGCAGCTAGTATTAAAAAATGCTCGTTATTATCAGAACGGCACCTTTTTGCAAGGGGATATTTGGGTTTCCGAGGGAAAAATCAGAGCCATTATGGCTTGTGGCGCCGGTGAGCCATACCCGCAAGGTCAGGTGCTCGATGTTGAAGGGCTGACAGTCTTGCCGGGTTTGTTTGATACGCATGTCCATTTCCGGGAACCCGGATATACCCAGCGGGAAGGGTTTTTTTCCGGCAGCATGGCGGCGGCGGCAGGCGGAATCACCGCCTATTTCGATATGCCCAATGTCATGCCTCCAACCAATACGGCTCAAACCTTACAAGATCGTATTGCTTTGGCGGAACAAAGTTCCGTCGTTGATTTTAACTTTTATGCGGCATTAGGCTACGACAACCTGGATCAGTTGCCGGAACTTGCAAAAGGAGGTCAGGTTGGCTTTAAAACTTTTTTGCAAGCGCCTCCCGTTGGCAAAGAAGTTGAGTTTAAAGGCATGACGGCCCAAGATGATGGACAGCTTTATTGGTTAATCAAGCAGGCAGCCAAACATAAGAAACGGTGTTTTTTTCATTGTGAAAATCATTTTGTAATAGCCCAGATGGAAGAATATTTACGTAAAACTGGACAAACAGAAAATAATTTTCATTATCTATCCCGTCCTAATGTTGCCGAAGTACAATCCGTGGCAACCGTGATTCAGTTTGCCAAAGCGCAAGATGCCAAAGTCGGTATTTCCCATGTGTCTGTCACCCAAGCCGCCCAACTAATTCGGGAGGCAAAGGCGCAGGGCGTAGATATTGTAGCCGAGACTTGTTATCAATATCTGACCTTTGATAGCAGCAAAATTGATCTTTTGGGTTCTTATGCCAAATGCAATCCCCCTTTGCGTTCAAAAGAGGATGTTGAAGGGTTATGGGAGTATATAAACGATGGCACGATCTCTCTGATGGGTTCGGATCATGCGCCGTTTTTAGAAGAGGATAAAAAAATGGGCGATGCTCCGATCTGGCAGGCAAAGTCCGGTTTGGCGGGTATCGAAGTATTGGTGCCCATCATGCTGACCCACGTCGCTGAAAATAAATTGAGTTTGGAAAAATTAGTTCAACTGATGTCGGAAAACCCGGCAAAAATCTTTGGCTTATATCCCCAAAAGGGGACTATTGCCGAAGGATCGGATGCCGATTTTACGATTGTCAATTTGAATGAAAAATTTTCTCCCGATATTACCAAGATGGTTACCAAAGGGAGACAAAACAATCTTTTGTTTGATGGGTTAAAATTGCAGGGTCGTCCTCGATATACCATCGTACGCGGTAAAATTGTGATGGCAGAAGGTTTGGTGGATGCTACCTGCAAAGGATACGGCAAATTTGTGCGGGCATAATAAGAAGGTGACTCATGAATAGAAAGAGGAATTCTTTGTGGTTGATTCTCTTAGCCGGAGACTGTCCCGGTGGTAATGCCGAAGTTGTCTTAAAACAACTGGCGCCAACTGCCGATGGGATCATCTGTGCCGATGGAGGCTCAAACCATGCGTATGCTTTGGAAATAAGCCCAACACTGATCGTTGGGGATCAGGACTCTTTAACAAAAGAGGTCGGGTTGTATTTTAAATCCCAGGGTGTTGAATTTATAGATTATCCGGTTCAAAAAGACTATACAGATGGAGAAGCAGCCTTTCATGAGGCTTTAAAGAGAGGCGCAAAAGAGATGATTGTCTTTGGCACATTGGGCGGAAGAATCGACCATACTTTGAACAATCTATTTTTAATGGCATCCTTTTCAGCTCGTTTAGCTCGGTTATCTTTTTGGCAGGAAGATCTGGAGGGTGTATTTTGTTTGCCGAAAGAGGAAAATTTTTTTAACGGTCAAACCGGAGATACGATCAGCTTGTTTGCCTTGTCTCCTTTTGTCAAAAGGATCACCTTAAAGAATTTTATCTATCCATTACTAGAATATAATCTTGCTTTTGGCTCATCCCGCACGATGAGCAATCAGCTAAAATCGGAACTGGGGTGCGTGTGGTTTGAAGAGGGTATTTTAATGGCTTTGCATTATCATAGACGAATAGGGGGGATTGAATAGAAATCAAACGGAAAAAGAAGGATTTTGTTTGGATTTGGCAGAATAATCTATAATTTCTTAATAATGAAACTTACTGTGTTTTACACAAGGGAGAGTATAAGGATCGAATGCAAAAAGAACTGTTACGCCGTATAATTAGCCGGTATTTACATGAGTCTGTTGCGGATAATAAGCAGCAACAGGGAACATTCCTATTATCTTTAGAAAAAATGGTATGTGGAGAAAAAGCAGAAGTTAACAAAGTAATTCACCCCCCGCAGGGTTTTAAGGTTGAACCAAGCAACAGTTATCTGGTTTATTTATCTTATGACGAATTATCCTATACAAATGAAGGCCTGCCATTTTATAGACTGTGTCTTTCCAACGCCGTCATCAAAGAGTTTTTACAAGGAAAAGCTTTGGTAGTACAAGTCGAGTTTTTATCTATCTTAGAAGCAGCTGTAGAAATATTGAGTCGTATCCGAGTATATTGCAATCAAAACCCCGGGAATGAACAAGCCAATCAGTTATTGCTAAACCACAAAGAGTGTTTGACCGATTGGTTATACTCTTTAGTCCTGCCAAACAATAGCAATCAGGAGAATACGGCTTTATCGGCCGCGGATGTTGAAAATGAAATTAAATAGTATAGTAGTAAAGGAGAATGTATGAACCAATATGTAAAACCGATTATTATGACAGATTCCTGCTCCGACCTGCCTGATTCCTATTACGAGGAAAATGAGGTCCCGAGAGTTAAATTGTCTTATATTGATGGCGAAAAGAGTTATTTTGATAATGGGCTCTATTCAGAAACAGATGCGTTTTATCAGATGCAAATAGCGGGGGCGGCATTTAGTACTTCTCAGGTAACGGTCTCTCAATTTTTAGAAAAGTTTAATGAGTTGGCCGCACTCAATCGTCCCATTATTTATTTGGCTTTTTCTGCGGTTTTAAGCGCTTCCTATCAGTCGGCATGTACAGCAGCGGAGATGTTGCAAAAGGAGATGCCCGAAGTAGACATTACCATTGTCAACAGTAAGGCTGCTTCCATAGGGCTGGGGTTGTTCGTTTGGCATGTCATTCGCCTGCGGGATGAGGAAAAGTCAAAAGAAGAGATTTTGTCCTGGATCGAAGAAAATATGCAAAAAGTGAACCACTGGTTTTCCGTGGAAGATTTGTCTTATTTGCAAAAAGGGGGCCGGGTTTCTGCAGCAACCGCATTTTTTGGCAATATGCTGGGAATCAATCCTTTGCTTTGGGTAGACAAAGAGGGTCGTTTAATGCCTGTTGCCAAGGAAAGAGGCCGCAAAAAAGTCATGAAGGCAATTGTTGCTCACCTGCTGGAACGGATCGAGGACCCGGAAAACCAAACCATCTTTGTCGCACACGGATATTGTCCCAAAGATGCCGAAGATTTAAAAGCCATGATCGAGGAAAAAATCAAAGTCAAGGCAATCCAAATGCATCGCATTGGCCCGATTATTGGGGCTCATTGCGGCCCCAGTGTGTTATCTGTGTTTTTTATGGGTAAGGCTAGGGATGCTTATCCTGCCTCTTAAGTTAGGATTAAATTTGGATGGAGTTAATATGCTCCATCCAAATTTTTTATGGGTGAAGATATGAAAATATTATTGGCCGCTTTAAACAGTCAATATTGCCACAGCAATCCGGCTGTTTTTGCTTTAAAAAATGCTATCAAAGACCTGGAGCCGCAAATCGACATAACTATGGCGCAGTGGAACGTCAATCGTCCCCAAAGGCAACTATTGCGGGAAATTTACACGGGCAACTATAATATAGTCGCTTTTTCTTGCTATATTTGGAATGTTGATTATTTGTTGCATCTGGCTGCCGATCTAAAAAGAATTGCTCCCGAACCCACCATCATTTTTGGCGGGCCTCAGGCTACGGCACAGGTTGACGTTTTGTCATGTCAGGAATCTCCTGTAGATGGCGTGATTGCCGGAGAGGGGGAGATCGTCTGGCGCTGTTATTTGCAGGCGGTAATAAAGGGTGATTTACGGCCTCAGATCAAAGGATTAAACTGGAAAGGACAGTCTTCCTATACAAAAGCCGATCCGGTTGATCTGGCAACTTTGGACTTTTTGTATGATCAGGAAGATTTACAATCTTTACAAGATAAGATCGTTTACTATGAAAGCAGCAGGGGTTGTCCCTTTGCCTGTACATTTTGTGTTTCTGCTAAAGAGCGGTTGCACAACAGGCCGATTGCCTTGGTCAAAGATGATTTAAACAAGCTTGCTAACCGTGGCGGTCAGATCAAGTTTGTAGACCGTACCTTTAACGCCGAGGAAGAAAGAGCAATCCAGATTATCCGTCATTTGCTTACTTTATATCGTCCTGGGTTAAGCTGGCACTTTGAAATTGAACCGGATCTTTTAAGCGAATCGTTGATCGAGTTGTTTTGTCAAGCCCCCAAAGGTTACTTCCAGGTCGAAGCCGGTATCCAATCGCTTTCTCAAAAGGTTCTTGCTGCTGTCGGCCGCAAAAGCGATTGGCAAAAGGTGAAAGTTTATGTAAGCGAGTTATTAAAAAAAGACAATCTGCATCTGCATTTGGACTTGATCGCCGGATTACCCTATGAGGATTTGAACAGCTTTAAAGAAGCTTTTAATCAAGTACATACCCTTTATCCCCACCACCTGCAACTGGGGTTTCTAAAGGTTTTGCCCGGTTCTTTGTTATGGGAACAGGTTAATGCCGGAAAGCTGCAAAATTATGATTTGCGTTACAGCCAAAACCCGCCTTACCAGGTTTTATCGACCCAGAGTATGTCGGCCCAAGACTTGTTTTTACTGGAACAAATTGCCCAAGTATTGGATCAATTTTATAATCCAGGCCGCTTCCGTCAAACGCTATATTTTGCATCCCAAATAGCCAACAAGGATGCCTGGTCTTTTTATCTGGCGTTGTTGCAAGTAAGGCAAAAATATCCAAAAGAAACGCTTGCTCTTGCCGATCAATATAATCTTCTTTACCAATTATTGGCAAAAGGAGAGCATGCCGCTTTATTTTTTGATCTGTTGAGATTGGATTGGCTTAGTTATGGCGGAGGTGCGGTTCTGCCGGAATTTTTGCGGCATAAAGAGGATGAGAGAAATACCTTTGTTTTTTCGCACCGTTTTGGTTTTGAGCAAAACGGTCTGGTTCGTGTGGAGAAGGAAGTTTGCCACGCCTTTTTTGATGTGCAAAAGCGGGAGAGGCGCCCCGGCGTATCCGGACGTGTTTTGATGCGGTATATTGAGCCGGAAAGCCAATAAATGAATCAAAAAAACGAAATAGCCAATAAAAGGCGCCTGGTTTAGGCACCTTTTATTGGCTATAAAAGATTAATAAGAGCGATATTAGGTGTGTTGTTCATGGTGTACTTCGCGCCGGTCACGCCGATCCCAGAATACAAGCGGGATAATTGCCAAACCAGCCAGCCCGACGATTGCAAAAATGGTTCTGCTTAACGCGGTTAACTGTCCGCCAAATATAGCTGCCACCAGATCGAATTTAAAAAAGCCAACCAATCCCCAGTTGAGTGCGCCGATAATCACGAGAACCAAAAGGATTTTTTGCCAACCACTCATATTTTTCACCTCCTTTTAGGGTTTAGCATGAATGAATTTTGGGATTTTTATACGTCGCGGCATGATTTTGAAGAAATATGCCGAAAACTAAGTTAATCTGATTAATTGAGAGGGAAACCATGGAAGCAACTGTATATTTGTGGTATTATTATGGTGTTATTAATCTATTTTTATTAATTTTAATGGGTGTTGACAAAAGATGCGCCATCAAACAAAAGAGACGCATACCGGAAAGAACCCTACTTTTACTATCTTTAGCCGGAGGCGGTTTGGGCGGATTTTTAGGAATGGTTTTTTTTCATCATAAGAGCAGAAAAGGCTATTTTGCTGTTGTTTTTATTATTTCTATTGTGCTCCATTTTTATTTGTTACAAAAGCTCATTCAGGGTTAAAGAGGACGTTTGATTTTTCGATAAAGGTGACAAAATGAAGGTTTTTGCGGCAAGCGATTTGCATTTGTCTTTTGCCGGGCCCGTTGATCTGATGGCTTTGGACCAAGTTCCTATGTATAAGCCTATGGATGTCTTCGGCCCTCATTGGCAAAATTGCTATCAAAAAATATATGATCATTGGAATGATATGGTGTCGGAAGAAGACTGGGTTTTAATGCCGGGCGATCTTTCCTGGGCCATGACATTAGAGGAATGCCGCTATGATTTTGATTTTATCTCGCGGCTTAAAGGGAAAATTATTTTGATCCGGGGTAATCATGACTACTGGTGGCAGGGCATCGGCAAAGTCAAAAAAGCCCTACCGGCTAATGTCTATGCCCTCCAGCATGACAGCCTTGTCGTCGGCTCCAAAGTGGTTTGTGGCAGCCGGGGCTGGATATTACCCGGTTCAAACGAATGGACTGAAGCGGACAACCGCATTTATTTGCGGGAACTATTGCGGCTGGAAATGTCTTTGCTTGAGGCAAAAAAGGCCTCTCTGCCCATTATTGTCATGATGCATTATATGCCTGCGCTACGCCCCGACCAACCCAGCGGTTTTACCCAGTTGATGCAACAGTATCAGGTGGATTCTTGTATCTACGGGCATTTGCATGGAGATGCAGCTTCCCGCAAAATAGAAGGAGAATATTGGGGAATCCGCTTTTATAATGCCAGCATCGATTTGTTGGATTTTCAACCCAAAATCATTTGGCAAGAATAAATGAACAAAATACACGGCTTGATTCTCTTATATATAGCATCTTGATGGAAGGAGGGATCGTATGCGTTTGGTGACGGCTGAAGAAATGCGCATGCTTGACCAGGCTGCTACGAAAGAATTTAATATACCCAGCATTGTCTTGATGGAAAATGCCGGAAATGCACTTTTATCCCGTGCCCAAGAGATGATCGGTACTGTGGAAGGTAAAAAAGTCGTCATTTTTGTCGGGGGCGGCAACAATGGCGGAGACGGTCTCGTTCTGGCCCGGCGTTTACACAACAAAGGTTGCGATGTACGTTTGTTTTTAACAAGCAATCCCGATCATTTTCAGGGAGACGCCCTGACTAGTTGGAGTTCGGTAGTAAAATTGGGGATCAACAGCCAATGGATCAGCGATGAACGCCGTCTGGATGTTTTGCGAGTTACCTTATGGAGCTGCGACCTGATTGTCGACGCTATTTTCGGCACTGGATTGAATGATGCGGTCAAGGGAATAATTGCGCAAATTATCCAGGTGATCAACGAGTCTGCCAAACCGGTATTAGCCTGTGATATTCCTTCCGGGCTTTGTTCCTACCGGGGCATTCCCCTGGGAGCAGCCGTAGAAGCGACCCAAACAGTAACCTTTGCCTATTGCAAACCCGGGTTGGTTATGCCCGGGGCAAATGCTTATGTCGGCAAGCTTACCGTTGCCGATATTTCCATCCCCAAAGAATTGGAAGACCAGATCCCCGTGCGCCGCGATTTAGTTGATGTGAATTTTTGTAAGCACTGGATCCATCCCCGACCAATCGACAGCCATAAAGGAAAATTCGGACATATCCTCATGCTTGCCGGGTCCGAGCTTATGCCAGGAGCGGCAGTTTTAGCGGCTACAGCCGCCATCCGTTCGGGGGTGGGGCTTTTGACCGCTGCCATTCCGGAACCTTGCAGGATGGCTTTTACGGCGGGTCTGCCGGAAGCGATGTTCGCTGAACCGACTGATGCGGAATCACTTGTGAAAAAACCGGCGAACTGTTTTTTGATCGGACCGGGCTTGGGCCGCAACAGTGAAGCCGTCCAGCTGGTTTACCGTTTGCTTGAGATTTTAGAAAAGCCCGCCGTTTTGGATGCGGACGCTTTATATGCAGTGGCACAAAACAAAGAAAAAATGAAGGAACTTTTTTCCAAGTCTCGTGAGCCGTTTATTATAACGCCTCATCCGGGAGAAATGTCTTTGTTAACGGGCAAAACGGTTGCCCAAATTCAAAATAATCGTATTGATATTGCACTGGAATTTGCGTTACAATATCAAGTGGTTGTTGTTTTAAAAGGAGCCGGAACCGTGATTGCCACCCCGACTGGAAGGCTCTTTATCAATAGTACTGGCAATCCCGGCATGTCCACAGGCGGTACGGGGGATGTTCTTGCCGGCGTGATTGCGGGCTTGCTGGCCCAGGGGTTGCCTGCAGCCATTGCCGCTGCCGTAGGCGTTTGGATCCATGGACGTGCAGGAGATATTGCTGCCGAAAGTCTGCATCAGTTTTCTTTAAAAGCAGGGGATTTATTGGCTACCATACCATTTGCCTTTCGGGAAATTACCGGCTGATAAAAGACGGTTAAAAGCATAAATTAATAACATTGGGAGATGATCAAATTGCAGTCGGAGGATGGTAAACACGTATCCTGGTTAGAGGTGGATTTAGATGCGATCGGTCACAATATGCGCGAGATTAGGAGAGTCATTGGTCCAGATGTAAAATTGTTGGCGGTCGTTAAAGATAACGCATATGGTCACGGGGACATAGCGGTTGCAAAAGAAGTTTTGGCAAACGGCGCCGACTATTTGGCTGTTGCTACAGTTGATGAAGGTGTCGGCCTGCGCGAGAATGGGATACAAGCGCCCATTTTGGTTTTGAATCATGTCACTTTAACCGATATTGAGTTGGCAGTTAAACATGATTTGGTTTTGACGGTTTATAGTCTTTTTATTACGGAATTAATCAATCAACAAGCTCAAGCTTTTGGGAAAAAAGCAAAGATTCATATTAAAGTAGATACGGGTATGAACCGGGTCGGCTTTTTGTGCAACGAGGCCAGCCTGAATGAAATTGCTGCGATTGCTGCTTTGCCCAATCTGGAAATGGAAGGTGTCTTTAGCCATTTTGCCACCACTAATCTCAATGATGATCATTATGCCGAAAAGCAAATGAATCATTTTACAGACTTTATTGCCCAATTGCAAAATAGGGGTTTGACGTTTCCTCTCAAGCATATGGCAAGCAGCGGGGTTATATTTACCTTGCCGCAAGCATATTTTGATATGATCCGGCCCGGTATCATGATTTATGGCGGGTATCCCGGCCAGCAGTTTCACGACCGAATCGATCTTCGCCCGGCTTTAAGTTTAAAAACCCATGTTTCATTGGTTAAGGAAATTCCGGAGGGTTCCGCTGTTAGTTACGGCCTGCGTTGGCGCTCCTCAAAACCGAGCGTGATCGCCACTTTACCGCTTGGATACGGCAGGGGAATCCGGCGCAGTTACTTTGATGGCGGGCAGGTTTTGATCCATGGCAAGCGGGTTCCCATCGTCGGTACGATTTGTATGGACCATATGATGGTCGACGTCAGCGACTTAAGGGATGTAAAACTGGATGATGAGGCAGTTTTGATCGGCACTCAAGGCAGCGAAACGATTTTGATGGAAGAAATGGCGACGGCAGTAAATTCCATCAGTTATGAAATTTTTAGCAGTATTTCGAACCGTTTGCCTTATGTTTACATACATAGCGGCTTAAAGTGATAAAATTTCCAAAAATTGTCCTCTTGTTTTGATCCGTTCCATGCCTTATCATGAAAGAGAACGATGTGACGCAAACGAAAGCCCTGTTTTTGCTGAGGGGTTAGGAGGATGTCCTGATGAGTCAAAATTTAGGTAAAGAAAGCTGGACTTTAGAACAATTAAAGGAAGGTTATGAGGGGATGGCCGCTATCAACCTTGCTTTATGCCGCGATTTTTTTGATGTGGAAGAAGAAGCAGAAAAGAAAGTCGAAAATGCTTTGCGATAATCAGAACGTTAATAATTTTTTTAAAAGAGAATAAAGTTCCCCTAATTTGGGGCAGACTTTTAATATAATTCAATATTGAAAGCTGCGGGTGAACTTAAATGGTAGTCAGGGGAGAGATTTATTTCGCGCAATTGAACCCCGTAGAAGGATCGGAACAGGGAGGCGTACGACCTGTTCTCATTGTCCAAAACGATGTAGGCAATAATTATAGTCCTACGACCATCGTTTTGGCAATTACATCACAAATCAATAAGGCAAAATTACCGACTCATGTTGAATTGCCAAAAACAGTGAGCGGATTGGAACGGGATTCCGTTGTTTTGGCTGAACAGATTCGTACTATTGATAAAGTCCGTCTCAAGCGGAAAATTACGGACTTGGACAAAAACTTGATGGCGAGAATCGACCGGGCCATGCTTGTTAGTATCGGATTGGCAAACCATTCGTAATAAAAAACATAAAAAAGCAGGTTCAATTAATTGAACCTGCTTTTTATTTTAGCTTATTCAATATGATCTAGAAAGTCGGACATAGATGCATATAAGGGCTTTTTATTTCTAAAAACAACATTTTAATGCTTTACTAGATTGCTTTCGTTAAAATATGGCAGGAAATAAATCATAAAATAGCGAATAATTATCAGCTTAAAAGAATGTTTGTTTGTGCGGATTTGTTTTTATTTAGAGGATGATCACATGCTGATCAACAAGCAAGAGCTACTAAAAAAGTTGGAGGATAGCACAAAAGATTGCCAATCTTGTTCTTTGGCCGGGACAAGAAAAAACTTAGTGTTTGGTAAAGGTAGTCCCAATGCCCGCGTACTGTTAATTGGGGAAGGCCCCGGCGCTGATGAAGACCGTTTGGGTCAACCTTTTGTGGGCAAAGCGGGACAATTGCTGGATAAGATCATTTTTGCAAGCAATATCCCCCAAGAGGATATTTATATCTGTAATGTGGTCAAATGCCGTCCTCCGGCCAACCGCTTTCCCACCCCGATGGAAGTGATCGCTTGTAAGCCCTATCTTCGGGAGCAATTACGCATTATTAATCCGGACCTAATCGTCTGCCTCGGGTCCTTGGCTGCTCAGGTTTTAATCGCTCCCGATGCTAAAATTACTCAAATCAGGGGACAATGGGTAAAAAAAGGCGCTTTTTTGATTATGCCCACTTTTCATCCGGCGGCTCTGTTGCGGGATGAGAGTAAAAAAAGGCTGGTTTGGGAAGATATCAAAAAGGTTTGCGAACAGTATCAGCAATTGCAAACGACATAAAGAGAATATACGAATTTAAGGGGAAACTATGTTCACATATATCAGCCACAGCCCATCCCAAACGAATGAATTGGCGCAAAAAATCGGGCAAGTGATTCCGGCAGGAGCGGTTCTTGCCCTGACAGGGGAGCTTGCTGCAGGGAAGACGACTTTTTGTCAAGGTTTGGCTAAAGGAATGGGTATTTGTGATGCGGTCACGAGCCCTACTTTTGTGTTATTACAAACCTACCAGGGGAGAATCCCTCTTTGTCACATCGATGCCTATCGTCTGACGGAAGACGCAATCGATGAAACCGGACTGGAAGACTGTTTTGACGGCAGATCGGTTGTCGCTGTCGAGTGGCCGCAAGCAATACACGAATTGCTTCCCGATGATGCCGTACAGATCCGGTTTTCTTATTACTATGGCGAAGGAGAGCAGGATCATACCGAAACCGAGCCATCAACAAGACGGATCGATTTTGATTTTAAACCGGGTATCTGCGTTTGGTTGGAGGAGGTTATCAAGTGCTTGTCATCAGTATAGATACGGCCACCGTTACAGCCGGAGCCGCTATTGTTTGTGGGGAGCCGAAAACAAAAGAATCTTATCAAGTTTTGGCGGAGTTTTCTTTAAACACTGGCAAAACTCATTCGCAACGGTTTTTGCCGATGGTACAGTCTTTGTTACAGGCTGCCGAGATGCAGCTTGCCGATATGGACGCCATCGCCGTCACCGTTGGCCCCGGGTCTTTTACCGGTTTACGGATCGGTCTTTCTACCGCCAAAGCCTGGGCTCAGGCTTTGAATAAACCCATATATGCCATCGACACGCTGGCTGCTCTGGCTGCCACGGTGGAATACGATGGTTTGGTTTGTTCCCTACTGGATGCAAGAAAACAACAAGTTTATACGGCATTGTTTGAGAGCGGAACTCGTCTTTTACCGGATATGGCCTGTTCCTTACAAGAGATGATGGATAAGGTCGCTGCTTGGGAGCAACCGGTCATGTTTTGCGGCGACGGCGTCCTTGTTTATGGAGAAGATATTAAAGCCAAATTTGGTGAGCGGTACGTTCCTGCGCCACACAGCCGATTTATTTTCCCTGCGCTGGGGGCTGCTTATTTATGTTTGCAAGGTGATATCGCCCCTGTCTCCGCGTATACCTTAAAGGCCAATTATTTGCGGCTTTCGGAGGCGGAAAGACATAAAAAAGAGGCCCAAGGCAGATGAACGGACAAGATTTGACCATTCAAAAACTGGATATCGGGTTTATTGAAGAAATCGTCTTGTTAGAGCGGGCTTCTTTTCCTGTCCCCTGGTCTTATGAAGCTTATGAACATGAGTTGAAAGAAAATACGCTTTCACATTATTATGGTGTGTTTGAAGGAAGCCGGATGATTGCGTTCATGGGATTTTGGCTTATAGGCGAAGAGGGCCATATTGCCAATGTGGCGGTTGACCCGACATACCGCAAGCAAGGGGTGGGAGAGTATCTCATGCGCCAGGTGATGCTCAATTGTTATGCGATGGGCGGCAAGAGGATGACGTTGGAAGTTCGTCAGAGCAATACAGCCGCTTTAGCCTTGTATCAAAAATTAGGATTTGTCATCGCGGGTAGAAGAAAGGCGTATTATTCCGACACAAAAGAAGATGCCCTGATCATGTGGGGGGCTGTGCCGGCACCATTTTAAAGGGCGAAGGGAACCAGCTCGCCATAAACGGAGAAAAAGTCCTGCTCCTTAACGGGCAGACACGCTTTTATCCGGGCTTTCAATATCCCATCGGACAGAGGCAAGAAAGCCCTCCCCTGTTGGCCGGGGTTTTTTAAGAAAGGCGAACGGAATTCAAGCCGAGCAAGCAGGTTTGTGCCGCTCCCGCCAGCCAAAAAGAAAGAGGATTGATTGTGGAAAAAATCAGTAAAGAAAAAATCTATATATTAGGCATTGAAAGCAGCTGTGACGAAACAGCTGCCGCAATCGTAGCCAACGGGCGAGAGGTGTGCTCCGGTGTCATCGCTTCCCAGATCGCTATTCATCAACCCTATGGCGGGGTGGTGCCTGAAATCGCTTCCCGCTGCCATTTGGAGGCCATTGCTCCGGTTGTTGACCAGGCCTTAAAAGAAGCCGATCTGACGTTTGCCCAAATCGACGCCGTTGCCGTGTCTTCCGGCCCGGGGCTGGTCGGGGCTTTATTAGTTGGCGTATCCTACGCTAAAGCGCTGGCTCAGGCGTTAAATATCCCTTTAATTGCTGTTCATCATTGGCAGGGGCATATGGCGGCCGTATTTTTGGAGCATAATCCGTCCTATCCTTTTGTAGCGCTGGTGGTTTCCGGTAGCCATACGGGGATCGTTTTTGTGGAAGAGAAGAACGACTACCTCCTTTTGGGATCCAGCAGAGACGATGCGGCCGGGGAAGCCTTTGATAAAATTGCCCGTGCCCTCGGCTTGGGATACCCCGGCGGGCCCCTGATGGAAAAAGCTGCGTTAGGCGGGGATATCAATTATTTTCCTTTTCCCAGAGCCTGGCTCAAAGGCAGTTATGATTTCAGCTTCAGCGGTTTAAAGTCCGCTGTTTGGAATTATCTGAATCAACGCAAGATGAAGAACGATCCCGTCCGCGAGGAGGAAATCCCTCACCTGGCTGCTTCGACACAGGAAGCCATCGTTGAGGTGTTGGCGAATAAGACAATTGAAGCGGCAAGAGAGTACGGGGTAAAAAACATTGTTTTAGCCGGCGGCGTGGCTGCTAACCGGCGTTTGCGGGAACTGTTTGCTTTGTACGCCCCAGAGATGAATCTTTATGCCCCTTCTTTGGTTTATTGTACGGACAATGCGGCTATGATCGCATCGGCTGCTTATGACAAATGGTTGGAAGCCGATTTTGCCGATCTTTCTTTAAACGCTGATCCCAGACAGAATTTATATTGCGATCCTAAATAAAAAACTGACATTATTTTCCACAAACTTTGTTTTGAGACGGGGATTGTCTGTGGATAAGTGGATAAGTATGTTTATAAATGCCATTTTTGTGTGTTTTATATTGTGAATAATTTATTATAGACAGAATATTTGTCGAATATTGATGAATAAATGTACTGGAAACTGTGGATAAAATGGGGTATTATAAAAGAGTGATTTTTTGCAAGGAGGGGTGTAGAGCTTGTGAAAGAGAGTGCCTTGAAATGTGATGTATCATGGAATGCCCAGATAGCCGATTCTGCCGTTTGTGAGCCTGTTTCTATATTTACTGAAAAAGAAATGCCATATATCGTTCATGAAATCAGAAAACCTCTACAAAACATACTATCCGTGTTGAATTTATTAGAATTGAAAAGGCCGAATGATCCCCTATTAAACCGCTACTTAATGATTTTATATGATGAATTGCAAAGGGAAGATGATTTTCTGGCCGATATTCTTGATTATTTTTGTCATAAACATACCGATCTCAATAAAGTATTTTGCAATTTAGATATTATTTTACAACAAGTTATTGAGTTATTGCGCAGTAAAGCGATCCTTTTGAGGGTTCAGTTTCAAGAAGAATATGCCCCTGGTTTGCCCCCTGTTTTTCTGGATAAGAATAAAACCAAACAGGTATTGGTCAACTTGTTGGTGAATGCGCTGGAGGCGTTTGAAGAAACCCCCAAGACGGACGCATTGATTACAATACGGGCTTATTTGGAAGGGAATAATCTAATCATTACTATTTCCGACAATGCCAACGGAATGTTGCCCGATGTTTTAAACCGTTGTCTGAATCCCTTTTTTACCACCAAGTCCGGCGGTACCGGACTGGGGTTACCCTTTTGTTCTGATGTGATTGCCAGGCATAATGGGTGCTTAACGATTGATAGTATTTTATACCGGGGAACTACGGCAAAAATTGCATTCCCCCTTTCATGATCGTATCAATTAAATAATAAAAATGGAACGATTCGTCGTTCCATTTTTTTTGTGCCAAGTTATATTTTAAAAATACTCAATAAATTTGCAGTTGCAAAAGGGTAGGTAAAACTATATAATAATAAAAACCATCTGTATCTTATTGTGTGATAGGGTTTGAATTATTTTGGAGGTATCCATATGTCTCTTTGGTCTGATGCGCGTTCAATTGCAAAAAGAGACCCGGCCGCGAAAAATATTTTAGAAGTCATTTTTTTGTATTCGGGGTTTCATGCCCTTGTTATCCATAGAGGGGCGCATTGGCTTTATCGGCATAAATGTTTCTTTTTGGCTCGTTTGCTTTCCCAACTGAATCGTTTTTTAACAGGCGTGGAGATTCATCCAGGTGCTAAAATCGGCAAAGGTCTTTTCATCGACCACGGAATGGGAATTGTCATTGGCGAAACGGCCCAAATCGGTGATAATTGCACCATTTATCATGGGGTGACTTTAGGCGGTACCGGCAAAGATATCGGCAAACGCCATCCGACCATCGGTGATAATGTCTTAATCGGTACCGGAGCAAAAATATTGGGGCCTTTTGAAGTCGGGGATAATTCCATGATCGGCGCCAACTCTGTCGTTTTGAACGCAATTGATCCGGAAAGCACCGTGATCGGTATTCCCGGGCGTCCCATCAAACAAACAGGGGAACGGATTCCTTCTGTTGACTTGGATCAGATTAATCTGCCCGACCCGGTAAAACAGGAATTAAACAATTTGGATGGCAAGATTGCTTGCTTGGAGGAACGAATCGAGCAGATGCAGAAAGCTTTGGCAGAGAAACAAAAAGCATAAATTTGACTTCATGATCGCAACAATAAAGAAACGGGTGAAAACATGAAATATGTTTTGATAATCGGAGATGGCATGGCAGACAATCCCATCCCGGAGTTAAAGGGTAAAACGCCTTTGATGGCTGCAGACACACCTATGATTGACGAATTGGCGGCTAAAGGGGAATTGGGTACGGCTCGTACCATTCCCATAGGCGTTGCCCCGGGAAGTGATACAGGTATCTTATCCATTTTTGGCTATAATCCTCAAATTTACTATACGGGGCGCTCTCCTCTCGAGGCGGCCGGCAGCGGCGTATCTTTAGAACCAGGCAATATCTCATACCGGTGTAACATGGTAGCTTTATCAGATGACGATCTGCCGTTTGAATACAAAACGATGCTTTCTCATAGTGCAGGTTCTATTGAAGGCGAGCATTCCATTGCCGTATTGCGGTATCTGTTGGCGGATACTATTTTTGCTGATATGGCGGCTCATTATAAAATACAATTTTATGAAAATCCCTCTTTCCGTCATATCGCCGTGCAGAAAAAAGGCCATATTGACGGTTTGATTGTAACGCCTCCCCATGATATTTTGGGTCAGGAGATCGAAAAATTTCTACCGCAAGGCCCCGGCAGCCAGATTCTATGCCATTTGATGAGGCGTGCCAATCATGTTTTGCCCAATGCCCCCTATAATATCCGAAGATGCGAGCAGAGAAAATTACAGGCCAACGGTATTTGGTTTTGGGCAGAGGGTACGGTAGCAAAGCTTGATTCTTTTTATGACAAGTTTGCCAAATCCGGGGTTGTGATTTCTGCGGTTCCTTTGGTAATCGGTATCGGCACCTTAGCCGGATTGAAACATATCCATGTGGAAGGCGCAACCGGCGAACTGGATACAAATTACGAAGGCAAGATATCTGCTGCTCTTGATGCCCTAAAGCAAGGAAATGATTTTGTTGTGATCCATGTGGAAGCCCCCGACGAATGCACGCATAATGGGGATTTACTGGGCAAGATCAAAGGTATTGAATATATTGACCATCGGGTTGTTGCTCCTTTGTTGGAGGGACTAAACCAAATGGGTGATGACTACCGTATTTTGATCCAGGCCGATCATAAAACCCTGATGGCAACAAGAACGCATGACGGAGACCCGGTTCCGTATTTGATTTATGATAGCCGTAAAGATTTGGGCAGCGGTTTAGCTTATCAGGAAGATACCTGCGAAAAAGGACACCGTATTGATGACGGGACAAAACTGATTGCCCGTTTGTTTGAAATGGATGTAGCAACGAATTAATTTGATTATAAAAAACCCTCAGGCCAATAGCCTGAGGGTTTTGTTTTATCCGCCTATTGTATTCATATTGCGCGATTGCGCGCCCAGGTTATGTTGCATCGGTTTGTTTTCCGCACCGGATAAGATCAATGATAAGAGCAGATCATCGCTTGCGCCTTCCCGCATTGGTTTGAGCAAATCAACAAAATAATCGTTATGCAAACAGGGATATAGCTTACCGTCGGATGTCAGACGCATACGGTTACAACGATCGCAAAAATGTCCGCTGATGGCATTTATAAAGCCGATGGTGCCGCAAAAATCTTGGATCTGAAAAATATCGGCGGGCCCGTTGCCTTTGACTTTTGTTGGGAGCAATTTGCCTAAGCTTGCCGTAAGGTCTAAAATTTCCTGCTTGCTGATGAAGTTTTGCGGGCCCCAAATGTTTTCGCCTACCGGCATCAGTTCGATAAAACGGATATGTAAAGGCCTGTCCTTCGCCAATAATGCCAGATCCAAAAATTCATCGTCGTTAAAGCCTTTGATGGCAACCACATTAATTTTGACCGGATTAAGTCCGTATTGTAAGGCTGCATCAATACCGTCGAGCGTTTTTTGCAGATCACCACCGCGTGTGATCCAGGTGAAACGATCCGGTTTTAACGTATCCAAACTGATATTAAGACGGTTAACGCCGGCTTTTTTTAAATCATTGACCATCGGTGCTAATAATTGAGCGTTGGTGGTCAGAGCGATGTCCTGCAATTGGAGTTGTCGAATGTTTTTTAAAAGCGGGAATAATAGTTTTGAAACCAAAGGTTCGCCACCGGTAATCCGCAATTTGGTTACACCATATTGATTAAAAAGCGTGATCAGACGGTACATTTCTTCGACGCGCATCAATTGATGATGTTCCTTAGACTTTACCCCTTCCGCCGGCATGCAATAACGGCAGCGGAGATCGCATTTATCTGTAATGGAAAGACGTAGATAGTCGATTTTCCTGTTGTACGAGATTAAATTCATAAAACTCCTTTGTTTAAAACGGTATATTTTGATTTATTTTGTCGTAAAACCGATATACTTATTTTACTATAACTATCAGGATAGATACAAGTATAATATTAAGCCGATTATACAGACGCTTAGCATGATATTTATTGAAATCAAGAGAAAATGGAAGTAATTAAAAGAAAAGATGGTTAAAATAACTTAATATGGTAAAAATCAACCAATATTTGGATTTGCGTGTCAAGCCTATGTTCTATATTATAAATACAGAGATTAGCACTCAATTCGCTTGAGTGCTAATAAAATTCTAAATTACTTGAATTGATATGAGGAGGTATACCGAATGAATATCAGACCATTGTCCGATCGTGTTGTCGTCAAACCCTTAGAAGTTCAGGAAGTAACAAAAACCGGTATTGTTTTGCCGGATTCGGCAAAAGAAAAGCCGTTGCAAGGCGTTGTGGTTGCTGTTGGTCCTGGCCGTATCCTGGAAAACGGAACTCGCTCTCCGATGGATTGCAAAGTGGGCGATCGGGTGATTTTCCCCAAGTTTTCCGGTATTGAGTTTAAACTGGATGGTGTGGAATACTTGATTTTGGGCGGCGACCGTGAAATTTTGGGGATCGTCGAAGGAGAAATTGATTCTGTGGAGCACCGTCTGTAATTCATAATTCTGTAATTCATAATAAGGATATAATTATTTCAGGGTATAATTATTAAGGAGGATTAAGGCAAATGGCAAAAAACATTACATTTCGTGAAGACGCTCGTTATGCTTTAGAACGTGGCGTAAATGCATTAAGTAATACAGTAAAGGTCACGTTGGGACCGAAAGGTAGAAACGTTGTCCTGGAAAAGAAATATGGTTCCCCGCTCATCACCAATGACGGTGTCACCATAGCCAAAGAAATTGAATTAGAAGATCCGGTTGAAAATATGGGTGCGCAACTCGTACGTGAAGTAGCCGTTAAAACCAATGATGTTGCCGGTGACGGTACGACTACCGCTTGTGTTTTGGCTCAAGCTATCGTCCGTGAAGGCTTGAAGAACGTTGCAGCCGGAGCCAACCCCATGGTTTTGAAAAAGGGGATTGAGATGGCGGTTGAAGTAGCAGTGGCTGAATTAAAGAAGAATTCCCGCAAAGTAGAAGGCAAAAAAGAGATCGCCCAAGTTGCATCAATTTCGGCCAATGACGCTAAAATCGGCGAATTAATCGCGGACGCTATGGAAAAGGTCGGCACCGACGGCGTTATTACCGTAGAAGAAAGCCAGGGTTTTGAAACCACGTGTGAAGTCGTCGAAGGGATGCAATACGAAAGGGGTTATCTCTCTCCGTATATGGTAACCGACTCTGAAAAGATGGAAGCAGTGCTTTCTGATCCTTATATCCTCATCACTGATCGTAAAATCAGCGCTGTGGCAGAGGTTCTTCCTGTTTTAGAAAAAGTTGTTCAGAGCGGCAAACCGTTGCTTATGATCACAGAAGACTTAGAAGGGGAAGCGCTCACCACTTTGGTTGTGAATAAATTGCGTGGCACGTTTACTTGTGTCGCCACCAAAGCCCCTGCATTTGGCGACAGAAGAAAAGCCATGTTGCAGGATATTGCTATTCTGACCGGCGCTACGGTCGTCAGTGAAGAAGTTGGGTTGAAACTGGACACTACTACGCTTGATATGCTTGGTACTGCGCGTCAGGTTCGTGTTGGCAAAGACAATACCACCATCATCGATGGCGCTGGTGATCCGGCAGCCATTGCTGATAGAGTGAAGGAAATCAGAGCCCAGTTGGAAGAAACTACTTCCGAATATGACAAGGATAAATTAGCCGAACGCTTGGGCAAAATGGCCGGCGGTGTAGCCGTAGTTAAAGTTGGCGCAGCGACAGAAACAGAATTAAAAGAGAAAAAACTTCGCATAGAAGATGCTCTTTCCGCCACGCGTGCTGCTGTAGAAGAAGGCATCGTATCCGGCGGCGGCGTTGCCTGCCTCGATGTTATCCCGGCAATCGATCTATTGATAGCGGAAGGCGATGTAATGACAGGCATCAACATCATTAAAAAAGCCTTGGAAGAACCCGTCAAACAAATCGCTAATAATGCCGGTTTGGAAGGTTCCGTAGTGGTGGAAAAAGTGAAGGCTTCCGCTAAGGGAATCGGATTTAATGCCGTGACGGAAAAGTACGAAAACCTGATTGAAAACGGCATTATCGACCCGGCGAAAGTAACCCGTTCCGCATTGCAGAACGCAGCTTCGGTTGCGGCTATGCTTTTGACCACAGAAGCCATTGTTTCCATCATTCCCGAAAAGAATGATCCAATGGCGGCAATGGCCGGCGGTATGGGCGGCGGCATGGGCGGCATGATGTAATTACGTTAGAACGAAAAAAATGTAAGAATAAAGAGTTTAATTAGATATAGGTTTAAAAAACACCGTTTGTTATTTGTCAAACGGTGTTTTTTCTATTCTTGTTTTTCTATTCGTTTGATGCAAATAAAAAGGAGAAACCATAAAAATCAAGAAATAAAGAAGGATGTAAATTATACGATATGGTCAAAGGGGGAGAGTTTTTTTGAATTTTAAACAGAAAAAGTCTTTTACGGTAGCTGCCGTTTTAATATTGATTGCTATTGTGGTTTCATTCTATTGCGGTGCTCAAAGATGGCAACGGGAAGCCGATAATAAAAATGTGGAAGTATTGGTGGACCTAGCGAATATTTCCGACGTGGCGGCAAGGGAAAATAAAACCGTTAAACAAGTTATAACGGAAATTGCCCCTTATATCAGCGGTGTTGTTTATAAGGAGCAGACTATTGCTGATATGCAAAGCACGGGTCAAGGTTTATTGGTTTCCGCGCAACAATTTGCTCTAAATCAACAGATTGATTTAAGCCAAAAAAACCGCTATAATTATTTAATTTTTTATCAAAAAGAGGATTACGAGAGAGTTTTAAAGCAATTGCAAACCAAAATGCCGGAGGCCTATGTGGCTCCTTATGAAGGCCCGGATAATTATTACGGTGATGCTTATATTATAGAGACGTCCTTATCCAATAATAACCTGACATCAACAGGACTCGGATTTTCCAGAACAATACTGGACGGTATTTATAGTTGTGGGCTGCGTGTGGTTCCACAGATCCGTTCCTGGCCCGATGGCAATCAGAAAGCGGTTGATGTCCTTGTAGAAAATTTACAAGACTATGATCTTATTGCCGTGGGATTTAATGACGCTGCGTTGCCGGGTGTCACCCTTCCTGTAAAAGAGTGGTCCGAAATTTCAAAACGCTTGGCAACTGCGATTCAGTCTTTGGGTGCACCCTTAGTAACGGTAGAGTTTTATAAACAATCCGGGATCGATACGCTTGGTTTAAAGATGGATCAGCAGGTTGTGCGTATGCACCCGATACCGGATAAAGAGATTGAAACAGGAGCCAATGTTTATAAAAATGTGGACCGTTTTCAATTGGCGGCATCCGAACGCAACCTTCATGTGCTCTTGGTCCGGTTTTTACCCGATCAGGGCGTTGCAGGCAATATTCCTTATTTAAAGAGTATCGATACAGCCCTGCAGGTAAAGGGGTTGTCTCTTGGCGGGCTGCAAATGCCGCAGCCTCTGCATACGCAACCGGTGTTATTATTTATTATTTGTTTAGGGGTTTTAGCCGGGGCTTGGATGCTTTTAAAGAAACTTCATTTTGGTCGCAGCACTTATTTTTTCATCGGCCTTGGGTTCTTAGCTTTGGTGGGATTAACGGGTATCGGCAATTATGACATGATCCGTAAGCTTTTTGCGCTTGGTGCGGTTTTGGTCTTTCCCACTTTATCAGTGATTACGTTTATGCCCCGAAAAAAAATTACGCCATTACGGGCTGTTTTGCTTCTACTGATAACAACGGTTTTTTCCTTAATTGGCGCCGTTATGATGGTTGGCATCCTGGCCGATGGCAATTATATGCTGACCTTAAAACAGTTTTCCGGCGTTAAAGTAGCGCATTTGTTGCCACTTGTCTTGATCGGTCTTTATTTCTGGTTGTTTGCTGATCGAAACAAGAGTTCTTATCAAACCCTTCAAGATACCATGGATAGACCGGTTAAAGTAAAATATCTGATTTTATGTGCTGTTATCGTAGGTGTTTTAGGCATCTATCTCATGCGTACGGGCAATGACAGTCTTTCCGTATCTTCTTTGGAGCGTTCCTTCCGCAGCATAATGGATCAGGTCTTGGGCGTGCGTCCGCGTACCAAGGAGTTTTTAATCGGGCATCCGCTTTTGTTATTAAGTTTTTATCTGGGATACAAGGAACGCCATTTACCTTTGATCTTAATCGGCAGCATTGGGCAAGTGTCTTTGGTTAACACGTTTGCCCACATCCATACGCCGCTTATGATCTCCCTCTTGCGTACCATCAATGGATTATGGCTCGGCATTATCTTGGGATTGGCTTTAATCGCTGTCGTAATTGTCGGCGTCAAATTGTTCAAAAAATATGTTGCTTATGATCGTCGGCAACAAACGAGAGCTTTTTCAGATAGGGAGTAGAAAGAAAACATGAAAAGAGTATTGCTATCCGGTTATTATGGGTTCGGGAATTTAGGGGATGAGGCCGTTCTATCATCAATCGTTTGTCTGTTAAAAAAAGAGATTCCCGATGTTAAAATTACGGCTTTATCGAATGACCCCAAACAAACTTCGGCTGCATATGGGATTGACAGTGTTAACCGATGGAAGCTGGGGCAGGTTTGGAGGGCCATGCGCCGCGCGGACATTTTTGTTTTTGGCGGCGGTAGTTTGCTTCAGGATGTGACCAGTTCCAAGAGCATTCTTTATTATTTATCGCAAATTGCTCTAGCCAATTTTGTTAAGTGCCCAGTATTTCTTTATGCGCAAGGCATCGGCCCCATCAATGATAAAAATAACCGAAAAAAGATAGCCAAACGTTTGAACAGTTGTGCCTATATCACGGTACGTGACAATGCATCGGCCAGCCTTTTGGAACGTCTGGGCGTAAATAAAGCAAAAGTAGCCGTAACGGCAGACCCTGTTTTAGCCGGTCTGCAAGCGGAACTTTCTGTCGCTTTGCCCCATAAAGATCTTGGGAAAAAGGTTGGGTTTGCCATCCGCTTTTGGCATGACCTGGATATTCCGGCCATAGCCAAAGCCGCCGATTGGTTGGATCATCAGGGCTGGCAGGTGATTTTCCTTCCGTTCCACGAACCTGATGACAGAACTGTTGCCGAAGAGATTATGAACCAAATGGAATCAAAGGCATTTTTGCCCAAAGAGATTTTATCAGCCGGCGAAATGCTGGGAGCCATATCACAATTGGATTTTCTGGTCGGAATGCGCCTACATTCTTTGGTTATGGCAGCTTCCGCACAGGTCCCCTTTTTAGGGATCGGCTATGATCCTAAGGTCGATGCTTTTTGCCGTCAAGCCGGACAACCGAAGTTATCCGTTCAGGAGCTGGATGAAAACTCATTGCAGGAAGTATTGGATTGGGCTTTGCCGGACATGGGAAACACTAAAAATATCTTGAAGCAAAAGCAGTCTACCTGGCAAACCCTCTGTCATGAAAACATGGTATTGTTACGGGAATATGCCTTCGGTGCCAAAAATTTACGGCTGGAGGATATTCGCGAGCAATCCGGGGAAGTTGCCAATCAATAAAAACAGCAGGAGATTGGGATGTCAAAGAATATCATTAAAGCGACAGGGATTATTTTAGCGGTCAACCTGATTGTCAAACTGCTTGGTTTTGTTAGAGAAGCATTCATAGCAGGCGGTTTTGGCGCCAGTGGTTATACAGATGCCTATTTGGTTGCGTATACCATCCCCTATTTTTTACAGGCTATTCTTGGTTATGCGCTGGTAACTGCTGTTGTGCCAATTTTAACCAAATACTGGGTGGATGATGATAGGGAGCAAGCCTATCATGTAGGTAGTTCCTTGATCAACTTGACCGCGATTTCCATGGCTATTTTATCGGTCTTGGGAATTTTTTGTGCGCCGGCCTTGGTTGCCGTTACGGCTCCCAATCTGCCCGCCCCTGTTGCGGCAAACGCCATCGTCATGACCAAGATCATGTTCCCCGCCGTGTTCTTTATGGGCGTGGGGATGGTTTTGACGGGGGTTTTAAATTCGCGGTATTCGTTTGCCGTCGCGGCCTTTGCACCCGGTGCATCCAATATCATCATCATCTTAGCCGTTATTTTCTTTGCTTCAACAGGCATCTTCAGTTTGGCCTGGGGTACTTTAATCAGCTTTGCCGCTTTCTTTATCATTCAAATATTCCCCTTAAGGAGGACCGGTTTTCGCTACCGTTTTATTCTGGATTTAAAGCATCCTGCCGTCAAGGGCGTGATGCTGGATATTTGGCCGATTATCTTAGGGGTAGCCGTCAATCAGATCTATTTGCTGTTGAACCGTGTCTTTGCTTCCGGTATGGGGGAAGGCAGTATTTCGGCTTTAAATTATGCCGGAAAATTGATGAATTTGCCCATCGGTATTTTCGTTGCGGCCGTGGCCACGGCCGTCTATCCGCTTTTAGCGGAAAAAGCCTTGCAAAAAGATACCCGGGGGCTGGGCGAAACCATGAACAGGGGCCTCGGTTTGGTAGGTCTTGTGGCTTTGCCTTCCGCTGTGGGTTTGATCGTATTAAGGGAGCCCATCGTACAATTATTATTCCAACATGGGCAGTTTGACGCTTTCGATACGCAGATTACAGCGTACGCCTTGTTGTTTATGACTTTTGGCTTGTTCTTTGCGGCTGTGAATATGATTTTGACGAGAGCTTATTATGCTACGGGTGATGTCAAGATGCCCGTGGTGATCGGGTTGGTCTCTATCGGCGTCAATGTGGCGGCAAGTTTGGCTTTTATGAGTACTTTACAGCATGGCGGACTTGCATTGGCCAACTCCTTAGCGTTGGCCTCCAATACCATTTTGCTCTATTATTTCTTGCGCAAGCGCTTGCCTTCCATGGGTACTCGGTCCGATGTCATCTCCATGGTTAAAATGGTTATTGCCTCCATCACCATGGGTGTCGTATTGTATGGAGTTCTGTTCGTGTTTAGAGCATCGGGACCATCTGGAGCCTTTGGGTTGTTGATGGAAGTGTGTGTCGCTATGTTGGCAGGTGTTGTTACGTATCTCGTTGTTGCCAAGGTCTTAGGCGTTAAAGAGATCAACGAGGTAGTCAATCTGTTGGCAAAAAAATTAAAGAAACAGCCCAAAATGATTGACAGTGAGCAGACAAGGTGAGAAAATAAAAGAGCGTTTAGGAACAAGCAGGATTCGATCTTCGTCTGTTTAATATACTGTATTAAAGCAGTTGAGAAGAGGAGAAATAAAGATGTTCTTTGGCTTGGCTTTAGTCGTGGCCTTGGCGATCAGCTTTTTTGTAACGCCACTCGCCATTAAAGCCGCACATAAAATGGGTGTTGTGGACATTCCCAACGCAAGGAAAGTGCATGCGGGCGCAATTCCCCGTATGGGCGGTGTGGCGATTTATATTGCTTTTGTCGTCGGGACTTTAATTTTAGGTGTTTATACCTGGCAAGTAGCCGCTTTGTTGATAGCTTCTACCATTGTTATGGCTTTTGGTTTGTTAGATGATATCCGGGGCATTTCTCCCAAGGTAAAATTACTGGGGCAGGTCTTTGCCGCGTTGATCTTGATCAAATTCGGTTATTCCGTGCAGTTTATCACCAACCCGTTTGACGGAGGAGTGATTTCACTCGGTTTTTGGGCCATTCCCATTACCGTTATTTGGCTAGTTGGGATTTCCAACGCCGTCAATTTGATTGATGGTTTAGACGGACTTTCTTCCGGCGTATCCATTATTTGCGCCTTGACAATGGCAGTGGTGTGTTATGCCAGCGGACAAGTAGTGGCAGCTGCCATCTCCTCAGTTTTGGCGGCATCTGCTTTTGGATTTTTACGCTATAATTTTCATCCGGCCAAAACATTTATGGGAGATTGCGGTTCTTTGTTTTTGGGTTTTGTCTTGGGCGCTTTGGCCATTTTGGGGCTTTCTAAAGGCGCGACGATTATTTCCATCTTCATTCCTCTTTTGATTATGGGCATCCCAATCTGTGACACATTGTTTGCCATCGTCCGCCGTGCTTATTTGCACAAACCTATTTTGGAGGCAGATCGCGGGCATCTGCATCATTGTCTTTTGGACAGAGGTCTGACGCATCGCCAGACAGTATTGGTCATCTATGCGATTACGGCTGTTATGGGTTTGGCTGCCATTCTGATGGCACTCCTTACGACATCGCAGTCAGTGATCGTCTTGATTATCATGACAGTGGCAATTTTTGTCGGTGCGGATAAAATTGGCGTCCTGCGTGGTTCAATCAAAACAAAATCCCGTTCCAACTATAGAAAAGTATCAAGCAAATAAGAAAGAAAATCGAAGGAGTGTTGATAGATGTCAAAAGGAAACATAATCACCTTAATTGTGGCTGCGGTTGTTTTTCTGGCATTGGGTTTTGTAATTGGACAGGTTGTGCAAGCTACGGTGAATACCCCCGGTTCAGAGGATGACCCGCTTGTTTCCCAAAGCTATGTAGAAAAACTGGTAGGAGAACGTACGGCAGCCTTGCAGACATCTATAGAGGAATTGCAGAGCGAATTGGATGCTTTAAAGGGAGGCGCCGGCAGTGCGACTCCAACTAATACCAATACCAATACCAATACTGGTACCAATACCGATACCACTGTGTCGGGCAAAACAGTTGTTATTACCGGTAACACTGTTAATGTTCGGGCTGCAGCAAGCACTTCGGCAGAGCGGATTGCATCTGCCACCAAGGGTACTAAGCTCACTTATATTTCCACCAGTGGGGATTGGTATGAGGTAGAGTTGGCGGATGGTACGCATGGTTGGGTTTCCAGTGCCTATTCCCAGTTAAAATAAGTTTTGACTACTTTATAAAGAAATAAAAAACATTATAACAGTTGTTATAATGTTTTTTGTCTTTTGTTTAAAGGAGCTTGAGCGTTTTGAAAGAGAATCAGGAGAACGATTTACAACAATTATTGACAGCGACAGAGCCCTATGACCGGTGGAAACAGATCATTCTTATGAGCCGTAAACAGGGGGATGCCGATACGGCAGGTACTTTGTTTGTTTTTTTTGAAGAATGCCCCCAAACTTTTTGGCGCTTACTCGCATTGTTTGCCATTGATCATATTTATGAAGGATCTGATTTGCCCCGGCAGATGCTTGCTCAGGCGGCGTCATATTTAAACAGCAAGGATGGTATTTTGCTGCGCGGGTTGGTTGGATTCTTGGCTAATCGCAAAACGGTGGGATTGCCCTATCTGATCGATTTTTTACAAACAAATCAACACCTTATGCTGCGAGAAGATATTTTGACGGCTGCTATTTATCATGCCGCGAATGGGGATCAGGCTTTGATTCAAGAGTTTGCCAAGCAAAATACAAACTTTTCGCTTTATTGCCGGCACCGTGTCTGGCCTCAGAACTTTAAGGCGAATTATGATGTTTTCCCTTACTCCGACTATCTGTATCGCAGCGCCCTCACCATGGGTCTGACAAAAAAACAGTTTAAAAGCCTTTATTTTATCCCCTGGGAATAGCAAAAACAGTACGATATTGCTCAAACCCAGGGTAGAATTGGGGTAAAAAGGAGAATAGCCGTCGACATGTTTTTGCAAGTCACAGCAGCTTATTTTGGTATACTGTAAGCATAAAACTGATAAAGTGAGGTTCGCTTATGGTATATAAAATTTGTCCGGTATGTAATCAGACATCTTATTCTGCCTCAGACAGAGGTTTTTGGAATTGTCCTTATTGCGGGAAAGAAATGAGCATGGTCGAAGGTGCAGCCAGAGAATGCGATTTGATTATGCAAGCAAGAAGAAAACACAAATCTGGATATATCGGGTTTGCGCCTACGGAAAAAAGAATTAGATAGCCGATTGTATCTTATTGATTTCTGTTTTATAATAGAAGTAGGAATCCTGTTCTTTATAAACAGTTATTCCATGACAAATTCATCAGATGAAGCAAATTTGCAATGATCTCCATTATCTAAAAGAACAAGAATATCAGGAGAGGAGATTTTATGGATGACGCTTTCTTTTTCTGATGATCTTTCCGGGAGTATGGTTCAATTGGTTTTTCCGCAACGGATTTGTCTGGCATGCGGTTCTCCGGTTTCGCAGCCGGGGATTTGTGATGCGTGTGCCCAAAAAGCGATTAGTATGCCCAGATGCCGCCATTGTGCGGCTTTTGTATTGGACGAAAACGAGTTGTGTCCGTCTTGCCTGGATGGTCACAATCACTATTTTACTTTTGCCCGGGCTGTGTATCCGTATGAAGACCGCATGCGTGATTGGATTCAAGCATTTAAATATTATAATAAAACCTATCTGCGGCGCCCTTTTGCCGCCATGTTGTTTGATGGGTATCAGCTTTATTTTGCCGATAAAGAGATAGACCTGATTGTTCCTGTTCCCCTTTCGTCGGGACGTCTGAAAGAAAGAGGGTATAATCAATCGGCTCTATGCGCACAACTATTAGCAAAAAGGCTAAAAATTCCCTACACGGAAAAGGGATTGTTGCGCGTTAAAGAAACGGTCGCTTTGGCGGAGCTTTCGGCCAAAGAAAGGCGGAGTTGTCTGCGTGATGCCTTTTCTACTTCCTGGACAGGGTTACAAGGCAAAACAGTTTTATTGATCGACGATATTTTTACCACTGGGGCAACGGCTTCGACCTGCGCAAAAGAGTTATTGGATCAAGGCGCCAAAACAATCTATGTTTTAACGATAACGGCCGTTGTGATTTAAGAATGATTAAAATTGAGCCGATATAGAGGATATGCTAGATATCACAAGAAAAGGAGGGTATGAGAATAAGTCATTTGACAAAAAAAGAATAAGGAGTGAAGGGTATGAATACTACATTTAAATCAAGAAATTTTGAAATTACGCCAGCACTTCGTGAATATACGGAAAAAAGGTTGGATAGTTTTTCCAAAATACTGGGGGTCGATGAAGCGATCGTATCCATGTCCGTGATCAAATGGAGGCATCGGGTAGAGGTCACCATACCTTATAACGGCATGATCGTCCGCGGCGAGGAAGAAACGACCAATATGTATGGTTCAATCGATCTGGTGGTAGAAAAACTGGAGAGCCAGATCGAAAAATATAAAAACAAACTGACGAGAAAAAAGAGGGTAAGCGCCCGGGATTATGCGCAGGATCTGTTAGCGGTTGCATCGGACAATATCTCTGCGGAGGGATTTGATGATTTGCCTGTCAGGACCAAGCATTTTGCCGTAAAGCCAATGCTTGTGGAAGAAGCGATTATGCAGATGAATTTGTTGGGACATAACTTTTTTGTTTTTGTCAATTCGGAAGATAATACAATGAATGTAGTATATATGCGTAATGATGGCGGGTATGGTCTTTTGGTACCGGAAGTATAAAAAACAAGAGGAAAATTGCATTGTTTATGTCGGCAGCCAATAAGGAAGTATCATGGAGCATTCGGATTGGTTAGTCGGCAAGCGGAAAGTGATAATAAAAATAGGGTTATCGGCGTCAAACCGATAGCCCTATTTGCATTTTAAGAGACTTTGGCGGAAAACTCCCGTTTTCCCACAATTCCAATTTGTCGGCTTCGTGCGATGTTTATTTCTTTTTAATAATATCTTAATAGTAGCGTTGCGGGGTACATGGTCGGTCGAAACTATCCGTTTTGAAGATGCGTTCCTATTTTTTCAACCCCAACAATAATTTTTGTCCCCTCTTGCGAAACAGCCACAAGTGTGGGCGCTTGTTTGACCCCGTACTTGTCAACCATGTCTTGATGTTCTGTCGCATCCACAAGCTCATATTTGATCCCGGCGGTATCTAAGAGATTTTTTGCCAACTTACAGTTCACGCAGGTTGCGGTTGTAAACAAGATAAATTTTATACTTTTGTTCCCATAATCTTCGGGAGCCACCGTTGATTTAGCGGGATCATATACCTTGCGGTCCTTAAACTCCTGCGTTTTCCCCGCGTTCCAGTTCTTAACGGGACGATAATAGCCGGTAATACGGCTGTAAACCTCTGCCTCTTCGCCGCATTTGGGGCAGGTGAAGTGTTCGCCGCTGATGTAACCATGATTTTTGCAGACCGAATAGGTCGGAGAAATCGTGTAAGTTGGAAGCCTGTAGTTTTCTGAAATCTTACGGACCAATACGGCGGCAGATTTCCAGTCGGAAATACTTTCGCCGAGGAAAGCATGGAATACCGTTCCGGACGTATACAATGTTTGTAGTTCATCCTGCGCGTCCAGAGCTTCGAATATATCATCGGTAGCGCCGACTGGCAGATGAGAACTGTTGGTATAGTATGGCGTATTGCCTGGCTTTGCGGCGGTGACAATGTCCGGATAATGCTCGACATCGTGTTTCGCCAGACGATAAGTGGTGGATTCGGCGGGAGTTGCTTCCAGATTAAACAAAGCGCCGTATTTTTCCTGATAAGCAGTCAGGCGGTTACGCATATGATTCAGGACGTCTATTGCGAATTGATGCGTTTTTTCTTCCAGCATGTTGGCTTGAAGCCAATTGGCGTTTAGCCCGGCTTCGTTCATACCGATTAACCCGATCGTTGAAAAGTGATTATCGAATGTACCCAAATACCGTTTTGTGTAAGGATAAAGCCCTTCATCCATCAGCTTTGTGATCACGGTGCGTTTGGTAGCCAAGGAGCGGGCCGCGATGTCCAGCAGGTGGTCCAGGCGGGTATAGAAATCTGTCTTGTTTTTCGCCAGATAAGCGATGCGCGGCAGATTGATCGTAACAACGCCGATTGACCCGGTGCTTTCACCGCTGCCAAAGTTACCGCCGCCTTTTTTGCGCAGATCTCTAAGGTCAAGGCGTAACCGGCAGTACATGCTGCGCACATCGCCGGGGTCCATATCGCTGTTGATGTAGTTGGAAAAGTTGGGGGTGCCGTATTTGGCCGTCATTTCAAAAAGCAGGCGGTTGTTTTCGGTATCGCTCCAATCAAAGTTTTTGGTGATGGAATAAGTGGGGATAGGATATTGAAAGCCGCGGCCGTTGGCGTCGCCTTCCAGCATAATCTCAATGAAGGCTTTGTTGACCATAGCCATTTCTTTTTCGCAGTTTTTATACTTAAAGTCTTGTTCCCTGCCACCGACAATCGCGTTTTGTTCCGCCAAATCATGGGGACAAATCCAGTCCAAGGTAATGTTTGTAAAGGGTGCTTGTGTGCCCCAGCGGGAAGGGGTATTTACGCCGTAGACAAATGACTGGATGCACTGTTTGACCTCTCTGTACGATAGGTTATCCACCCGCACAAACGGTGCAAGGTAAGTATCAAAAGAGGAAAACGCCTGCGCGCCCGCCCATTCGTTTTGCATAATACCCAGGAAATTGACCATTTGGTTGCAGAGCGTTGATAGATGACTTGCCGACGACGATGTGATTTTTCCGGAAATGCCGCCCAGCCCTTCCTGTATCAGTTGCTTGAGTGACCATCCGGCGCAGTATCCTGTCAGCATGGAAAGATCGTGTATGTGCAGATCCGCATGGCGGTGTGCATTGCCGATTTCTTCGTCATAAACCTCAGAAAGCCAATAGTTGGCTGTTATCGCGCCCGAATTGCTTAAAATCAAACCGCCTACGGAATAAGTAACGGTAGAATTCTCTTTTACGCGCCAGTCCTCAACCATCAGATACCCATTTACAAGTTTTTTGTAATCGAGCAATGTGGAATTCATATTGCGGATTTTTTCTCTTTGCTTACGATATAAGATGTAGGCTTTTGCTACATCCGTATATCCCGCCTTACTCAAAACTTGTTCGACACTGTCTTGAATTTCCTCAACCGATATAGTATTGTCAACGATTTTATCCTGATAATCTGCCGTAACCTTTAATGCTAAAAAATCGATGATATCACGGTCATAGTTCTTCTCCTGTGCAATAAACGCCTTTTCAATTGCGTCGCCGATTTTCGCTATTTTAAACTCCGCAAGGGTTCCGTTTCTTTTGATAACCGTATACACAAAAAACAGCCTCCTTAACATTTATATTTTGTGGAATGATTTCAGTATAACACATACTTTTATTGTGACAAGGGAAAAACGCTATATATGGGTTTAATATTTTATTACAAGTACAATATATAGTTTTAGGCATGATTTGACTGTAAGCGGGACTGAACTTCACAATTCTTTAAGGAGTTTGAAAAGGAGGAAAACATCGTCTATGCCGCCGATAAAGTAAAGGTAGCAGGAAACGGATCCTACTGGTGGAAATAGCCGTTTGCCGCTACCATACCTTTTTGCCCCATAAAGCGCTGTTATTTTTATGGAACAGCTAAAAAAATGTAAGAATTTGGAACAATTTTGTCGATTTGCTTGTCAAATTATATAATGGCAGGTAGAATATTAATATAAACCTACTAAATGAGAGTATATGGAATAAAAACAAAAAGGAATAGAAGCAGATTTGTCGAAAAATCTTTTAAAGAAGGTTTTTTGATCGTTTAAAAAACCGCAGTGTACATAAACGGGGGTTCTATGTTCATACAAATTGTGAATCTTACCAAAAAGTATGATATTAACGGATTGGTAGTTTTGGACAACATCAATCTCAATATAGAAAAAGGGGAATTTGTCTTTCTAACGGGACTATCCGGTGCCGGCAAAAGTACCTTGATCAAATTGCTCTTTTGTGAAGAGCTACCTTCTTCTGGTCAGGTCATTATCGGTTCGCGCAGTATTTGCCGTCTTTCTCGTAGGGAAAAGGTGCTCTTGCGCCGCAACACCGGAGTCGTATTTCAGGACTTCCGTTTGATGGAACGCGCCAGTGTATTTGATAATGTCGCATTTGCCATGAAGGCGGTAGAGCGGCCCTGGGAAGAAATCAAAGTGCGTGTTCCTGAGATATTGGAGCGGGTAGGCCTGGGCGGCCGGGGCAATGAAAACGTCATGCACCTGTCCGGCGGAGAACAGCAAAGGGTGGCCGTGGCGCGCGCCATTATCAACAATCCTTTGATCCTTTTCGCGGACGAGCCTACCGGAGATTTGGATCCACAAACTTCGGAAGAATTGATGCAACTTTTTTTAGAAATCAACCAGACCGGAACGACGATTATCATGGCTACGCATGATAAAGCCATTGTCAATCAGATGCAAAAACGTGTCATTATGCTTTCGGACGGCAAGATTGTCAGTGATAAAATGGGGGGGTGGCTAATGAGATGAAGCTGAAGAGTTTTCGTTATCTGCTCCCTCAGGCTTTTCGTTCTTTGTTTGCCAACGGTTGGATGACAATTGCCGCGATCATTACCATCACCATATCTTTATTATTGTGTACGTTTTTTTGGCTTCTGGTCATTAATATTGATGCTAACGCTTCGGATATTGAATCGAACGTTAAGATTGTGGCCTACATCAAAGATGAAGTACCCGAAGACCAGTTTGATCAAATGAAAACCATGATCCATGGGTTAGATGGAACAGCTGAGGTCACGTTTGTTTCCAAACAAGAAGGGATCAAAGAGCTTTCGCAGCGTTTTAACGGTGTGGATTTAGAAAGCACTTTGGACGGAGTAAATCCTTTGCCCAATTCGTTTAATATCAGTGCCGCCTCCCCGGATAAGGTCGCAACTTTAGCTGCTACAATCGAAAAAATAGAAGGCATAGAAAAGGTCCGTTACGGAGAGGATTCCGTCGAAAAACTGTTCGCTTTTACCTCCGCTTTACGTAAAGCGGGGATCGGCATCATGATCTTATTGGGGTTTGCGGCTATTGTTTTGGTGGCAATGTCGATACGGCTGACGGTGTATGCCCGCAGTAAAGAAATCATGGTGATGAAGTGGGTCGGAGCCACCGATTCCTTTATTCGCTGGCCATTTTTCCTGGAAGGAATGCTTTTAGGCTTGGTCGGTTCCGTTTTGGCTTTGGCTATTGTATTTGGTCTCTATTATTATGCGATTGATTATGTGTCTGCAACTTTATCTTTTGTATACATCATTGATATTGGATCAATCTGGCTCAATGTTGTCGGGTTTACTATCTTAGCCGGTATTTTATTGGGAGCTTTCGGCAGTATTATCTCCGTTGCTAAGTTCTTGGACGTATAGATGATTGTAGGTAAAAAAGATTAGAAAGTGAGGCTGCAACTTGAAAAGATACCAAAAAGTGATCATCAGTATCGCCGTTCTTTCCGCTTTTTTGTTTACTTGTGTTGTAACCGATACGCAAGCTGCCAGCGATCCGTTAGCAGAGTATCAAGAGCAACAAAAAAAATTAAAAGACGAAATGGATGCCAAACGCAAAGAGATTGCGGCCCAAAACGCAAGACAAAAATCTTTGCTCAACGACATCTCCGATTTGGATGCCCAGCTCAACCGTATGGAATCGGATATTGATGCTGCCAATATTCAATTGCAGGTGGCGCAAAATCAAATTGCCGACGCCAATGTCCAGATAGAAGAAGCCCAAGCGCGGCTTGAGGAGCGTCAAGGCACCATGGAAGGACGTCTGCGTGATATCTATATGAACGGAGATATTACACTCTTGGACGTACTTTTCCAGTCGGATAGTTATGCGGACTTTCTCACCATGTACGATATGGCCGAACGGGTCATGTCGCAGGATGTTGAGCTTTTAACCGAAATCAAAACGGATAAGGCGCTGATCGAAGAGAAAAAACAATTGGTCGAGGATCGGTATAACCAACTATGGGTGATCAGGCAAAGCAAAGAGGAGTCCACGAATAAGTTAGAAGGCCTGCAATCACAGAAAAGTGTTCTTTTGGATGAAAGCAAAGCCCAAAAAGCAGAATTGGAAAAAGCCTATAAAGATATGGAAAAGGCTTCCAGCGATATCGCGAATCAGATTCGCAAAATACAGGAAGCCAACAAATCCACGCTTACATTCAGTGGTATCTTTCAGTGGCCGGTACCGGGTCATACAACAGTCACGTCTGATTATGGCATGCGTATGCACCCCATTTTAAAAGTCAATAAGATGCATACCGGCATTGATATTGCCGCGCCTAACGGAACGCCTATCTGTGCGGTTGCCGACGGAACGGTGATTTCGGTGTGTTGGAACAATGCTTATGGCAACATGTTGATTATTGACAATGGCAGTGGGGTTTGTACGCTTTATGCCCATATGTCCAAATTTGGGACTTCGGAAGGAAAATATGTATTGGCCGGCGATGTCATCGGTTATGTGGGCTCAACCGGGTGGAGCACAGGTAACCATCTGCACTTTGAAGTTAGGGTGAACGGGGATCCTATCAATCCCTGGAAGTACTTAAAATGAAATATTTAAGGTGCAATCCGAATGGATTGCACCTTTTTTATACTTGCGTCCGTGATGGATTCCCTTTATAATAGAAAATGGATGGCTGATTTTTAGAAATGGGGTGTAAACGATGGCAGAAAGAAAGAAAATTAATATTTCTATTAAATTGGGTATTTTATTACTGATAATTGCTGTAGGTATGTATATATACGGCTCCTGTACCGGTGATACCTGGACCTTAGGCGGCTCCTCCAGCGAAACCAATGCTTTGGCCCAAATCGGTGCGCCCAATTCTTCGGATCTTTTTAGAGGATAAATTTGACCAGTATTCTAATCTATGGTAGAAGGTTTTTTCTCTGATGGAAGAGCATAAAGTTCATATCGATTCCTATTAAATCCATTTTGGTCTCAATTAGTTTTAAAGCAAAGGGTGAATGATGAAAACAAAATTAGCAACTTGTCAAAAAATGATTTTCATTCTGCTGGTGATTGTTGGCTGTTTTTTTATCAGTGCTTGTTCCAATAACCAAACAATAGCTTTCAACAGCCCTTCTATTGATACAACTGCTTTGGCGAAAGAGGTCCGTTTGGACTCTTTTGATTTGCTTGAGGAAAATTTCGACCATTATGCTACCTATTTTACGGTGGAAGAATTTGAAGATTATGTCGATGATTTTAAGGGCAGTTTTGGCGGTGTCGGCATTTATATGACAACAACCAAAGAAAGTGATTACGTACAGGTGTTTTCTGTAATGCCGGATGAGCCTGCTTTTAAGGCCGGACTTCAACCCGGCGATTATATTTGGGCTGTAGACGGGAAAAGCACAAAAGGTATGACTTTGGACGAGGTTTCATTGGCAGTAAAAGGTGAAATCGGTACGCAAGTAACACTTACGATCCAGCATGAAGACGGCACAAAGAAAGATGTTGAGATTACGCGCGATTTAATAGATGTTAAAAGTGTGGATGGCTTCTTTTTGCAGGATCATCCTGATATCGCATACTTTATTATTTATGATTTTGCTGAGAACACACCTGATAAATTTATGGAAGCATACAACGAACTGGCTTCAGAGCGTAAGGATCAAGCAATGCCATTTTCCGGTATTATTTTGGACTTGCGTAATAATGGCGGCGGAAGTTTTTATGCGGCCTTGTCTATTGCCGACCTATTTGTGAATAGCGGAGAAGTTTTAGTCTGGCAAGAGACAAAAGAAGGTTTGATAAATCAGGTTTCTTCCGACGGACAGTTGATGGGAGTCCCATTGGTCTGTTTGCAAAACCAATGGTCGGCCAGTGCTTCGGAGGTATTATTGGGGGCGTTAAAAGATTATCAGGTTGCAACATTGGTTGGTGAAACTTCTTATGGCAAAGGAATTACCCAGTTGTCTTATTCTCTTGCTTCCGGCGCGGCAATCCGTTTTACAGACAGCAGGTATTTAACGCCGCTAAAGAATGATATCCATGGGATCGGGATCACTCCCGATTATGCGGTTAGTTGGCCCGAAGATAAAAGTTTGATGGATATTTATTTAGCAGATGAAAAAAATGATCCTCAGCTGCAAAAAGCCGTACAGGTATTAGAAGATAAAATAGCCGCACAAACTCAAAGTAAATAAAAAAGACCCGTTTAGGGTCTTTTTTTTATGCACAGACAAATTAACTGGTTTGAGTTTTTTCTTTTTCGGCAATGATGTTCAATATTTTATTAAACAGTGCCGTACCTGTTTCATCCACTGCTTCAAAATCCATGGCCTTGTTATAGTAGGTTTCTAATTTATCATGGGTGACTTTAGCTTGAGCGATTTCTTTTGCCGCTTCATCAACAAACATATGGAATTTTTCCATTAAAATGGTTTCTGTTTCACTTAAGGTGGGGATTTCGTTCAAGAAGTCTGTTCCGTTAATGACCTTATCGTCTTTTCTTACGTTTATTTTATATTCATAGGGTACATCCCAGATGGCAACGCCGAGATCGGGGAAAAGCAAGAGTTCGATACGTTCCGGAGCAAAGGTATTGTGATAGACTTCCATGGCATGACCGCGGGTTTCCGCTGATTGAGCAATCTTTGCCAAAAGAATACTTTTGCCGCACCCGGGCGCTCCTTGTAAGATATAACGCCGCGGATAATTGGCTGTCAGATTTTCCGCAAAACTCATGAAACCTTTGGGCGTTACGGCACTGGCAAATAAATGCCTTGTTGCCGGAGTTTTTTGACAAAAGATCTCATCCATCAGATGTTCTGCTTCTGCAGTGATCTTATGATGGTTGACATGGACGTAATAGATCTTTTCCCACTGAGTCCGCAATTGTCCGGCCTGGGAGAGGAAGTCATAGCCTTTTGTGAAGAGATCGCTGATTTGATGCGTCAGATCAACGATCTCCTTTTTATGTGTTCGTAAGTAGGAATCATTCCAATGTTCGCCTAAGTTAATGATCTCATCAATCGCTCCCGGATAGCGGGGGTCTACAACGTGTGGAGCCGTACCGTCAATGACGGCAACCGATAAACTCTGGATGAGTACTCCGTCCAGAGAATCGTTATCAGAAGAACATTGCCAAAACTCCACATCATAGCCGCGGTCCGCCATTGCGGTACCAATTTTACGCATCAACGTGGATTTGCCAACGCCCGGCCCACCTTTCAAAATAAAAATACGGTCGATTCCTTTTAAGCCTTCTTCATAAAAGGAATGAAACCCGGATGGCGTATTGCTACCCGGAAAAACATACTTGATTTTTCCCTGTCGCATTTTTAAACACGTCCTTTTGAATTCAAATTTCTTCTATAATCTATGCGTAGGATGATTTGGTCGTGATAGCAGGCAAGCCACAAATATCCGCTTTTTATGATACTTTCTTGGCATATCACTTTTGTTTTTGGCATATGCATAAGGTGATAGTAGTAGAATGAATTCAACTAATGTTTGTTTGAACCGCATCGTTAAAATAGTTCTAGGCATACATGATGTATGCCGTCATTACTTTGCCTAGTCAGGCGGAGGTAAAAGAGTTTGAACCACCAGGTGCAAATCAGGCAAGGCAAAAACTCTAAAATGGGATACTTTGATGTAAGGTATGAAGGATAACACCGTATGGGGTGTATCCGGCAAGCAAGAACCGAATTGGATTTAAACTACTGGCACCTTAAAAAAGCACAAGGTTTTGAAGGAGGCTAAAGGCAAATGGAGATAAAATCGCAGGACGCATATAGCGTGTCATTAAAACGTACAGTTTTTTTGCCTAAAGGGTCTCCTGGCATTTGTACGGTTGATTCCATCTATGTTCAATTGCGCACAAAAGAATTATCCAGTTCTGCCGGCAAGATCTATGGTTTGGGTGATATTGATATTTTGATCCAGTATCTATCTCAAAATGAACAAGAAGCAAAAGATGGTATTTATGCATCTGATCGCCAGGATGTGCCAGTTGGTAAAACCTGGCAGGCGTTGCTGGCCTGTCCTTTTGAATTCTTGGTGGATGGAACAATCGAATGCGCGCCATTATGGAAGTTGGAAACCGGAACAGTAGAATGGTTTATGGTAACCCCGCGTGTCTTGGAGATGAATTTTGAGGTGTTAATTTTGCCCCCGACAGAGTCGGATCTTGTATTTTCAAGATCCCGGTATGATGGCACATCTTGTGTTGAGCTTGAGTTCCCCTGGCAAGATAATCAAAAAGGAGCCGTGAATAAATTGTCTAACATAAAAGAATGGAAAAAAGAAAATATGGATGCCGACATTGTCAGTGCCCAAAACACAGAAAATATCGAGGCCGAGACGATAGAAAATATGGAAAACGCTGAAAATATTGCAACGCAGCAGATGAAGGCTGCCGAAGAGAAACAAACCCAAGCCGCCAAAGCAGAGAATGTTGCCGGCGAGACAACAACAAAGAAAGAGAGCGTTGCTCCGGCGACAACCACAAAAGCCGAGAATGTTGCCGGGGAGACTACGATGAAGCCTCAGAGTGTTTCTCCCTGGAAGAAAGAAAGCATTTCTGCCGCAGCAAATCAACAAACGACTGTTGCTTCTGCTACAGTCAAATCTAAAACCGCCGTTGAGAATGCGAACGTAAAAGCAGAGACAATCGAAAATATGGAGGCAAATACTGCTGTAGAAGCTGCTGAAGAAACGAAAAAGCAGGAAAATGTCTCGGCACAAAGCACCAAAGGTATAAAAACAGAAAAAGCTGCTGCCAGTCAAAAGAAAAAAGCGGATATTTCGTCAATCAAAGAAACTGCGTCGGAAAGCGAAAGTAAAACAAAAACAAAGAGTAATGTAGAAAGTGCCAAACAAGCTACAAAATCCACTCAAGCAGTACGTGGTGGTAAACTCAGCTTTTATCGCGTTCAGGAAGGCGACGACCTGGTTTCTGTAGCGATGAGGACAGGAGTGCCTTTGGACGCTTTAATTAGCCGCAATCAATTGGCAGGTGGAGAAATTATGTCCGGAATGCTTTTGGTCATCCCCAGGTGATTATGAATTCATAATTTTACTGATATTTTTATTCTTTTTGTGTAAAACTAGCTCATAACGGCTTTGCCGTTGGGGCTAGTTTTTTATCGGGAGGAAAAAGAATGAAATATATGTTTTTACTGGTTGCAGCGGCTTCGGGAATTGCCATGGCTCTACAAGGTAGTATCAATGGGGCCTTGGGCAAGATTGTCGGCGTTTTGGAAGGGACTTTTTTGGTTCATGCAATCGGTCTTGTGCTGGTCAGTATCTTACTGTTTTTAATCGGTTTGGGCCGGGGCGATTTGAGTAGAATTGGAGAAGTTCCCTGGTATTTATATTTGGGCGGTGTGATTAATGTCGCGATTATTTATGGTGTTATGCTGTCTATATCCAAAGAAGGAGCCGGAAACGCCACAACGGCGATTATTGTCGGACAGTTGGTCATGGCGATGATCATTGATTGCTTTGGCCTTTTTGGCTTGGAAAAGTTTTCTTTTACCTGGGGACGAGGGGTTGGATTGGTGTTAATGGCAATCGCTGCCAAGTTATTATTAAACAAATAAATTGGAATCCAAAATTTTAGCGAAATTTTGTTCTTTGGAGAATATTTTTGTAAAAATGCGAATTATGGTATTGACAGAACAACCGCTGTTTGACATAATAGTAAAGCGGGTTTTTTATGGCGGTGTAGCTCAGTTGGTCAGAGCACTCGGTTCATACCCGGGGTGTCACTGGTTCAAATCCAGTCACCGCTACCATAAGGCGCGTTGGAGAAGCGGCTGAACTCACCAGCCTTTCACGCTGGCATTCAGGGGTTCGAATCCCCTACGCGTCACCAAAAAAGTATGTCCTCTGTTGAGGACATGCTTTTTTTATAACCGAAGATTCGAANNTGCAGTCAAAGAGGGGGACGTGCTGTAAGCGGGTCAATGCTAAGTTAGCATTGAGCACCATCCCCTACGCGTCACCAAAAAAGTATGTCCTCTGTTGGGGACATACTTTTTTTATAACCGAAGATTCGAANNTGCAGTCAAAGAGGGGGACGTGCTGCAAGCGGGTAAACGCGGCGCGTTTAATCCCACAAAAGAAGCATCACCATGACCGGCACATATAATAGCATGTATTTTTTTCTTAAACTTAATATTTGTCGTTATTTGCTTATCTTTTATCTATTTGTCGGAAAGTAATTTTTAACTTGTCAATAGTGCGACAAGATTTGCATGATTGGAATATTATAATGAAGCCATGACTTGTCTTTAAGAATTTTGATGAGTCATGGCTTATTTAGTTAATAATATCCGTTTTATCAAGAGCAAAATTTTTATAGGTGGTGAAAATAATGTCACAACCCAATCAGGATTCCCCCGGTGTATTAAACAAGTTCCCCCTATTTAAAAAAGCGGCGGAGGCGGGAAGTGTTGCTGCAGGCAAACCGGCGGTCAAAAGTTATGGCATGCATTTGTCCTGGCAATTACTGGTTTTTAGCTTAGCAGCTTTTTTGTTGGCAAGAGCAGAGCTTTTGGGAGGGCTATATCCATTTGCGCCGGCTGTTTTGGCAGCTTTGATCGTTTGCTACCGCGCACGGGGGCTCATTTATGTAATACCGATTTTGGTCGGGTTCATTACGGTGATGAGCGGGAGCGAGATTTTGCTTTATGCGATCATCTGCGCATTGCTCGGAATGTTTTTTACATTTTATCCTGTTGACGGTAAACGTTTATGGTATGTTCTTCCTACTGTGGTACTGGCTACCGTTTTGGTTTGTAAGGGGTTGGTGGCCGTGTTTTGGGGAGCTGTCAGTTATGAAATATTTATCGCTTTGGTGGAGGGTGCATTTGCGGCCGGGTTATCCCTGGTATTTATGGTCGTTTTGAATGCCTTCCGGCGTTTTGATCTGACCAAGAGGTTTTCTTCTGATGAAACGATTTGCCTGTTTGTAATTGGCATGGGCGTCATCTGCGGCATGAGCAATTGGACAATCGCAGGAATCTCTATTCAAGCTGTTGCCAGTTGTTTTTTGATCCTGGCGGTTGCTTATTTAGGGGGAGGCGGAGTCGGAGCGGCTATGGGCACCATTATGGGAATTGTTCCCAGCCTTTCCACGATGATTGCGCCATCCGTAATTGCAACCTATGCGTTTTCCGGCTTGCTTGCGGGTATCTTCAGTGGTTTCGGCCGTTTTGGGACGGTTTTGGGATTCTTTTTTGGCAATATGATTCTTTCTTTATACCTGTTATCCGGAATGCAGATCACATCCGCCTTAAGCGTAACAGCAATTTCCGCTTTGATCTTTTTGCTCATTCCCAATTCTATCTATCGTAGTTTAAGAGCAGCATTTATCAACAGCGGGGTAAAAACAGCTAAAGAAGACAAAAATGAACGGATTTTACGGTATTTTCTTCGCCGAATTCATCAGGCAGGCGTTGCCTACCATGATTTAAGTAAATCTTTAACCCAGATCTTAGGACAAAATGAAAAAGAGATGGTAGAAGACAACCTGAACGATGTCTTAAAACAATTCCACCGCCAGCTTTGTACGGAATGCTCTTTGAAAGATGTCTGCTGGCGTAGGGACTACGCCAATACCGTTAAAAGCGTGGTAGAGGTTTTTAATACCGTAGAAAAAAAAGGGTACGCTACCCGAAACGATATCCCGGAGATATTAGCCAAGCGTTGTCCGCATGTGAAAGAATTAACTGTGATCGTCAATTGTCTTTATGAGATCTTTTGCCGCAACAATTATTGGAAGACCAAACAGGAATCGAGTGCCAATCTGTTGTCTGTACAAATAGACGGAGTTTCACAAATTTTTGACGGCATTGTCAAAGAGATCAATGAGTACAACGACGAGCGCTTGCTGTTGGAAACAGAACTGCGTTATGCCCTGCAAAAAAGGGAGCTCAATATTGATTCAATCGGCATTTCTTCCTTAAAAGAAAAAAGTATCAATGTTTGGGTACAGTTCCAGGATTGCCCGGGTGAAATTTATTGCCGGGAAGCTTTAGAAGACGAAGTCAGTTCGCTTTTAGGACATGATTATTATGTCTGTGATTCTACCTGCAGCGGCAATTGCGGCGAGCGTTGTACTTATAAATTATTGGAACAAGGCGCTAATTGCATCCATATCGGGAAAGCTCAGCTTGCCAAAGACGGGAAAGGTATTTGTGGGGACAGCGGCGTCAGTGTCCTCTTGGAAGAAGGAAAACAACTGCTTATTATCAGTGACGGTATGGGAATCGGGCAAAAAGCTGCAACAGAATCAGACGCTGCCGTTTCTTTGTTAATTAAATTATTGGAATTGGGGTTTAGCGAAGAAACGGCTATAGATACGGTAAATTCTGCTTTTATGCTGCGGGGTAATGAGGATAGTTTTGTTACGCTGGATCTATGCTTTGTGGATCTGATTAACGGCAATACACAGTTTATTAAAACGGGCGGCGCACCCAGCTTTATCAAACGAGGCCGGGATGTTAAAATTATCCAAGGTTCCAGCTTGCCGGTCGGCATGTTACATACGGTACAAAAGGATGTTTTTTATGAGGCCATGCAGGCCGGAGACATGGTTATTCTGGCTAGCGACGGGTTATGGGATATGGATACCAACCATGATTTAAAATGGTTGCAACGGACATTGTCCGCATGCAAGGCAGACACGCCCCAAGAAATGGCCGAATACATCTTAGAAAAAGTCGTGAATATTAGCGGAGGGAAAATTAAGGATGATATTACCGTTTTGGTTGCACAAATGGAGAAAATTGCCTAAATAGAAAGCCGGGGCGGGTTTGCTTCTCTGGCGTCAACAGGGGCAGGATTTTTAAATATTAAGGCGAAAAGGCATACTATGGTTAACATTTGCTGATTCGCCTTTTTTATTGTGGAAGATCTTATTTTGACTGGGGTTTATAAATGAAAAAAAAACAATTGGCTTCTTTAGCTGCCTGGCAAAAAAAGGTGGCAAACTATTGCCGCAATCATGATCTCGTCCAAAATGGCGATCATATTTTGCTCGCTATTTCCGGAGGCGTTGATTCCATGTCGCTTTTGCATTTGTTTGCAGGAAGCCGGGCAGGTTGGCAGGTGTCGCTTTCAGTAGCCTATTTTAATCATCAATTGAGACCGCAAAGTGAGCTGGAAGGCAAATTTGTGGCGGATGCCTGTAAATGTCTGCAAATCCCCTTCTATTGCGGAAGCGCCGATATTAAGGCGCTTTCAGATGGGAAAAATGTAGAAGAAATAGCACGCAAGCACCGCTATGCGTTTCTTTTTTCCTGCATGAATCAAATTGGGGCAAATAAAATCGCGACTGCGCATCATCTCGACGATCAAGCAGAAACTGTGCTGTTACACATGTTGCGTGGCTGCGGGTTGGAAGGGTTAGCGGCTATTGCCCCAAAAGAAGGGGCTTTGCTCCGTCCTTTGCTATTCCTGTCCAAGGAGGAGTTGATTGCCTATAATGAGCTCTCCGGGATCGGTTATTGCCAGGATGAAAGTAACTTCTCTTTGCAGTATACCCGCAACCAAATCCGGGGAGACTTGATTCCCCGGCTAAAAAAAGAGTATAATCCGCAAGTTGAGCACGCTTTAGCAAAAATGGCCGAAGTCTGCCGTGTTGATCAGGAATATATGACAAATCAGGCAAGAGCATCTTTTAGAAAAGTTTGGATTGTTGAAGAGCAGGCTTTGGGAGAAGTGTTTTTTAGCCTGCCGCAAGCCTTGCAGTCCCGTCTGGTGCAAATGGCTTTTGGGTTTGTAAGTGGGCAAAGTAATAATGCTTTGAGTTTTGAACAGATTGAAGCCGTGCTTCGGTTAAAAGAAGAGCAGCAAGCGCCGTTACCCAAAGATATTCGCGTTTATGTACGCTATGGCAAGTTATATTTTAACAAGAAGAAACCTGACTTACCAACATGGGAAGGTGAAGTTACGCTTTTTTGGGGGGAAAAGCTACCCATTGGAGAAAGCGGCTGGTACTATGAAATTCAGGATACTCCGATCCAAGAGCTTAAAAAGAAAGAGTATGCAGACAATTTCCCTTTTATAAAAGGAAATCCGTTGATTTTGCCGAAATCTTTTTTGCCGGATTTGAGTTTTCGCACCAAAAAGGATGGCGATAAAATTAATCTGCCGTATCTGGGGGGCAGCAAAAAATTAAAGGATATTTTTATCGACGCCAAGATAAAACCGGCATGGCGGAAAAATTGGCCCCTTTTGGTTCATCAGGGGGAAATTATTGCTGTACCATTACTGCAAACGGCAGTCGGTATTTGTAACGGAACCGATGTGAATCAGCTCTATTTATATTTTTACCCACCGCAAAAATTTTGCTAAAAATTGGTTATGCTATAAAGAGATTTTTTAAGATTTCTTTTTATTTTGAAAAGTGCAGGTTTTTATGATATGATTAAATAATATTGATCTCAAAACGTACTTTTTCACTCCAATCCGGAAGGGGGATTTTTGTTTGAATCGTTTGATGAAAAACATGACAATTTTTCTGCTCATCGTTTTACTTGCCGTATCCTTTTATACCTTCGGTAATAAAGGGGCGGAACAGCCTTTAGAGATGACGTACAGTGAATTTATCGGCGCTGTTGAGCAAGGAAAAGTTGTCAGTGTTGATATAGCCGGTGATACGAATCGGTATATAATCACAGGTACCTTATCAACGGGGGCAGTCTTTAGTACCACCGTTTTTCCAGACACCAATATTGCGGATGTGTTAACCCAATACAATGTTAAAATAACGTATGATGAAGTACCGGCGCCTCCGTGGTGGACGACGGTCTTATCTACTTTGTTGCCAATGCTCCTCATTGTCGGTTTATTAATCTTTTTGATGCAGCAAGGACAGGGCGGCAACGGGAAAGTCATGCAATTCGGCAAGAGCCGGGCCAAACTTCATACCGACGACCGTAAGAAAGTGACGTTTGAAGATGTCGCCGGTGTGGATGAAGTCAAAGAAGAATTGAATGAGGTCGTGGAGTTTTTAAAAGAACCGCGTAAATTTAATGCCCTGGGGGCTAGAATCCCCAAAGGCGTTTTGCTTTTCGGCGCTCCCGGAACAGGGAAAACATTATTGGCAAGAGCAGTTGCCGGAGAAGCCAATGTGCCTTTTTTCTCGATCAGCGGTTCGGACTTTGTGGAAATGTTCGTCGGGGTTGGTGCCTCGCGTGTACGTGACCTTTTTGAACAGGCGAAGAAACATGCGCCTTGCATTATCTTTATTGATGAAATCGACGCGGTCGGCCGTCAACGCGGAGCGGGCTTAGGCGGCGGACACGATGAGAGAGAGCAAACTTTAAATCAATTGCTCGTAGAAATGGACGGTTTTGCTCCCAATGAAGGAATTATCGTCATCGCAGCTACCAACAGACCGGATATTTTAGACCCCGCTTTGCTGCGTCCGGGGCGTTTTGACCGCGAAATTGTTGTGGATACACCGGATGTGAACGGCCGTCGCCAGATTTTAGAAGTGCATATTAAAGGCAAGCCGCTCGATCCCGGTATCGATTTGGATGTTGTCGCGCGCCGCACACCCGGTTTTACGGGGGCCGATTTGGCCAATCTGATCAACGAGGCTGCCCTGTTAGCCGCGCGACATAATAAGAAAAGAATCGATATGGAAGAAATGGAACAGGCTGCCGAGCGTGTGATTGCCGGTCCCGAAAAGAAATCACGTGTGATCAGCGACAGAGAAAAGAAGATTGTTGCCTATCATGAAGCAGGGCATTCCGTTGTTTCTTATTATCTCAAGAATGTCGATCCTTTGCATAAGGTTTCTATCATTCCGCGTGGGCGTGCCGGCGGGTATACATTGCTTTTACCGAAAGAAGACCGCAATTATGCCACCAAATCCCAGATGGAAGACGAGCTTGTGGTATTGTTGGGCGGCAGAATGTCCGAAGTGATTGTTTTGACCGATATCAGCACCGGAGCGCAAAACGATCTGGAGCGCTCGACAGGAATGGTACGGCAGATGATCACGCGCTACGGTATGAGCGAAGAGATGGGGCCTTTGACGTTTGGCAGACAGCATGAAACAGTTTTTTTAGGCCGCGACTTTTCACAGGAGCGCAACTACAGTGAAGCCATTGCGTATGCCATTGATAAAGAAGCTCGTACCATGATTGATAAGGCCTATCAGACGGCCAGAAAGATCCTGACCGAGCATATTGATAAGCTTCATCTGGTGGCGGCTGCGCTGATGGAAAAAGAAACGTTGACAGCTGAGGAATTCTATCAATTGATGAAGGATCCAAATGGTCAAGCTCCGGAACAGGTTGTTTCGGATATAATCACAAAGACAGAATCAAGCGCTGCGCCGGAAATTAATTTGTCTTATCAAGATAAAACGGATCCGAACCGTGATCCTTTTAATTCATAAGCCAGAGGGGAAATCGGATGTATCAATCGGTCTTTTGCCATCAGGTCAGAATAGATCTTATTCTAAAAAGAAGATAGATTAAAAAGCCTTACGGTGTGATACCATAAGGCTTTTTGGGTTTAAGGTGACGAAAGTGGCCCTTAGCCATGCAAATAAAAAGGAGTGAAGTATAGGTTGAAAAAAACGCCTTTATATGAAGAACATGTTGCTTTAGGAGGTAGAATCGTTGATTTTGGCGGTTGGGCACTGCCGGTACAGTACAGTGGAATTTTAGAAGAGCATTTAACGGTGCGAAAAACCGCAGGTTTATTTGATGTATCCCATATGGGGGAATTTTTGCTGGAAGGCGAAAAAGCTACGGAATATCTGCAGCATTTGTTGACCAATGATTTTGCCCAGATGCCAAGCGGCAAAGTCACGTATTCGCCTATGTGTTATCCCGACGGCGGTGTGGTCGACGATTTGCTGGTTTATAAATTTGATGATCGGAAATATTGGCTGGTGGTCAATGCCTCCAATACGCAAAAAGACTGGGAATGGTGCAATGCCCAAAACGAGCAGGGTGTTGTTTTGACCAATCTATCGGATTCGGTAGCGGAAATTGCCTTACAGGGCCCTGCTGCCCAAGATATTTTGAGCAAATTAACCAATACAGACTTGGATGCGCTCAAGTTTTATCATTTTGATCCCCGGGTGGAGATTTGCGGCTTTCGGGTTCTTCTCTCCCGTACCGGTTATACGGGAGAAGACGGTTTTGAGTTGTATACGGATAATGAAAACGCCGTACGGTTATGGCGTGAGTTAATGAAAGCTGGACAAGAGTGGGGAATCAAACCGGTTGGTTTAGGAGCCAGAGACACGCTGCGTTTTGAGGCCGGGATGCCTTTGTACGGGCAGGAATTGTCAACCCAGATCAATCCTCTCGCGGCGGGTTTGGGCAGTTTTGTCCGCGAGGACAAGCCCGATTATATCGGCAAAAGCGCATTGGTGCAAATCCGCTCCCAGGGCGTCAAGCAAAAAATAGTCGGTTTTGATATGATCGATCGCGGTCTGGCCAGAAACCACTATGAGGTTTTTAGCAAAGGCAGTAAGATCGGATTTGTCACGACCGGCAGTTACGCTCCGTCTTTGGGCAAAAACATGGGGATGGCGTTCATTGACGTTGCCTATGCCACTGTCGGACAAGAAATCGAAATCATGATTCGGGATAAGGCGGTTTTGGCAAAAGTAATCAAAAGACCGTTTTATCCGAACAATTATAAAAAATAAAAGGAAAAAATGATAGGGGGAAAAAGAGGCAATGATTAAGGTTCAGGAAGGTCTTAAATACACCAATTCGCATGAATGGGTCCGTGTAGAAGGGCAAAATGCTTATATCGGCGTGACCGATTATGCGCAACACCATTTGGGAGACATCGTTTTTGTAGAATTACCTGTCCCGGGAGATAAGGTTGCTAAAGGAGAGGTCATCAGTGTTGTGGAAAGCGTGAAAGCGGCTTCCGATGTCTATGCCCCGGTATCCGGCACCATTATGGAAATCAATGAAGAGCTGTCCGATAGCCCCGGTATGATCAATGAGGATGCTTATGAAGCGTGGATTGCCATGGTGAAATTGGAAAATGACGTGGAGTTGGAAGAACTGATGGATGACGCTGATTATGAAACCATATGTAAAGAGGGATAACAATTTATCAGTGGTAAATCATTTGGACGAGATATAAAGAAGAGTAAGACGGATAGATGAAGTATCCCTAGCCTCTTTTTAATGACATATTATAATTAAAAATAACGGGATCAGTTAAATGGAAGGAGTGCATGTATGCACAGATACCAGGGAAACCATGCGTGTGAGCAAAAACAGATGCTCGACTCTATGGGCGTTGGCGAGATTGAAGAGTTGTTTTGTGATATCGATCCCCGGTTTCGGTTGCAGAGGGAATTAAATTTGCCCCTGCCGTTGGCCGAACAACAACTGACGGCCCATATGCGCGCTTTGGCGGCAAAAAACGCTAATCTCAATGAGTATGCTTGCTTTTTAGGTGCCGGCGCTTACGACCGCTATATTCCGGCTCTGATTCACCATTTAACCTCCCGGCAGGAGTTTTTAACGGCTTACACGCCGTATCAACCGGAAATCAGCCAGGGGACTTTACAAAGCATTTTTGAATACCAGACCATGATCTGTGAACTGACCGGCATGGATGTAGCCAATGCCTCCATGTACGATGGCGCCAGCGCTTTGGCGGAAGCGGCCCTTTCGGCTTGCAATGCCACGCGCCGCAGCAAAATCCTGCTTTCTTCAGCTATTCACCCCGAATACCGCAAAACCGTGCAAACCTATTGCCGTTTTTCCGGAATCGAGGTGGAGGAAGTTCCGTGTCAGAACGGCATGACTGATTTTGATCGGCTGGCAACCGTTTTAAATGATAAGGTTGCGGCTGTATTAATCGGTCAGCCTAATTTTTTTGGCATCGTGGAGGATGTGGCAAAAGCTGCGGAATTGGCCCATGCGGTTAAGTCCATGCTTTTGGTTACAGCTGACCCCATCGCTTTAGCTATGTTGGAAGCTCCCGGCAATCAGGGGGCGGACATTGTGGTAGGCGAAGGACAGTCCTTGGGTAACCCAATTGCTTTTGGTGGGCCATATCTTGGGTTTTTTGCGACTACGGAAAAAAACTTGAGAAGAATGCCGGGCAGGATCTCCGGCATGACCAAAGACGCCCAGGATCGTCGTGGTTTCGTTTTGACCATCCAGACGAGAGAACAACATATCCGCCGGGAAAAAGCCACCTCCAACATTTGCTCCAATGAGGCGCTTTGCGCTTTGACAGCGGCTATCTATATGAGTGTGTTGGGTAAAGAGGGCTTAAAAAAAGTTGCGCAGCTTTCTTTTTCCAAGGCGCATTATGCCTATGATGCGCTGCTGAAAACAGGCGTATGCCGCCCTTTGTTTGAAAACATGCCCTTTTGTTTTGAATTTGCCGTCCAACTGGATTTGGATATTGCAAAGTTGAACCAGGGACTATTACAGCAAAAGATCATTGGCGGGTATGACCTCAAAGAAGCATACTCGGCGTTAAAAGGCGGTTATTTGCTGGCCTTTACAGAAAAACGCAGTAAAGCCGAGATTGATACGCTGGTGCAACAAATTGCAGGGAAGGCGGGTGCAAACAAATGAGCATAAAGCAACAAATTCCTTTAATTTTTGAGCTATCCGAGCCCGGGCGTACAGCTTATTCCCTGCCGGAATGTGATGTCCCGACTGTAGACCCGAAACAATCGCTTCCGGATCATATGCTGCGCCAACAAGACGCCCGTTTGCCTGAGGTCAGCGAAGTGGATGTCGTACGCCATTATACGCAACTGTCCCAGTTAAATTATGGTTTGGATGCAGGATTTTACCCGTTGGGTTCCTGCACTATGAAATACAATCCGAAGGTCAACGAAGATATGGCCGCCCTGGAAGGTTTTGCGGCACTGCACCCATATGCGAATGAAAGCTCGACGCAAGGCGCCATGCAGCTTATGGTTGAGTTGGAGGCGATGCTCTGTGAGATATCGGGTATGGACGCCATGACGCTGATCCCTGCCGCCGGTGCGCATGGCGAGATGACGGGGCAGATGATCATCAAAGCCTACCATGAAAGCAGGGGCGACTTTGCCCGCAAAAAAATCATTATCCCCGATGCCGCGCACGGAACCAATCCGGCTTCCGCCGTGATGGCCGGGTTTGACACTGTGCAAATCCCGACCAAGGCGGATGGCGATTTGGACTTGGACGCTTTACGCGCCGCTATGGATGATACCGTTGCCGGTCTGATGCTGACCAATCCCAGCACTTTAGGGCTTTTTGAACGGCAGATCGGACAGGTGGCACAGATCGTGCATGATGCCGGAGGACTGTTGTATTATGACGGCGCCAATGCCAATGCCATCATCGGCATCAGCCGTCCCGGCGATATGGGGTTTGACGTGGTTCATCTCAATTTGCACAAAACCTTTTCCACACCGCATGGCGGCGGTGGGCCTGGGGCCGGCCCAGTTGGCGTTAAGAGCGATTTGATTCCCTTTTTGCCGGGGCAAAGGATTATTTTTGACGGAAAAGCTTATTCCTGGGACAAACAAACGGAAGTAAGTATCGGACAGGTAAAGGCCTTTTATGGAAACTTTCTTGTTTTGGTCAAGGCTTATTGCTATATTTTGTCTTTGGGTGCGAAAGGACTGGCCGATGTGGCCAAAGGCGCCGTGCTCAATGCCAATTATATTCAGTACCATCTTAAAGAAGATTTTTATCTCCCCTATGACCGTACCTGTATGCACGAATGCGTTTTTTCCGGTAAATTGCTTAAAGAGCGGTACGGCGTAACGACTTTGGATATTGCAAAACGCCTCTTGGATTATGGCTATCATCCGCCGACCATTTATTTTCCTATGATCGTGGAAGAAGCGTTGATGATCGAACCGACGGAATGCGAAAGCAGACGGACATTGGATCAATTTATCGCTTGCTGCAAGCAGATCGTCCAAGAAGCTGCCGAAAATCCCGAGCTTTTAAAACAGGCTCCGCAGCATACGCCCGTACGGCGTTTGGATGAAACGGGAGCGGCGCGCAACCCTGTTTTAAAATGGCAATTTGAAGAATAAATAATATAAGAAATCAAATAATCAGGCCTTAAGGCCTGATTATTTGATTATGCCCGTAAAATAAAAAAATAGGTCATCGTTTATCTGATGGATCAGTCCATTTGCTTATGATTTTTTGCGCAGGAAAGCAATGACGGCTGGTAAGATGGATACGAGGATGATTGCCCAGATCAGCCAATTGAAGTTTTGTTGTACCCAGGGCATATTGCCGCAAAAATAGCCTAGTCCGAAAACGATGCAGACCCACAAAAATGCGCCGACCAAATTATAGGTAAGAAAATAGCGGTAACGCAATTTTGCCGCTCCGGCGACGAAGGGGGCAAAGGTACGGATTACGGGCATAAAGCGGGCAATCACGATGGTCTTTCCTCCGTGCCGATCGAAGAAACGTTCCGTTTCTTGAATACGTTTTTCATTTACAAAGGGGAAGTTAAAGCGTTTACGGAAAGTACGCCCGATTTCATAATTGAGGCTGTCCCCTGCTACAGCTGCGACGAAAAAGAGAATAAAAAGGACAACCGGGTCTAAAGCGCCTGTTACGGAAGAAATGGCTCCGGCGGCAAACAGGAGCGAATCCCCCGGTAAAAAAGGGGTGACAACCAGTCCTGTTTCACAAAAAACGATCAAAAACAGGATTAAATAGGTCCAGTTGCCGCACGATGCGATTAAGGTTTGCAGGTATTGGTCCGTATGGGTTAAAAGTTCTATCATAAATTGAATCATAAATGATCCTTCCAAAGTACTTATTTTTCAGTTTGGGCGTTCAATTTTCTAAAATTTGTATGTATTTTTTTGAATTGGGATAAACTGAAAATATGTTAAATATGTCTTTTAACGGCATGCATAAGAGGAAAAGGCAGCGTTTATGCAGAATAGTTATAGTTAGATTATACGGTAAACAAGGAATTTAGACAAGAAGGTAGGTGAAGAGAATGCAGATCCAATTAGGCAAAAGAATGGCGGCAGCGGCAGCTTTGGTATTGGAAGGCAAGCCCGTTGCCGATATTGGTACGGATCATGCTTATTTGCCGGTTTATCTGATTGTCAATGACCTTTGCCCCAATGTGGTTGCATCCGATGTTGCCCGCGGCCCATTGGCTTCGGCTACACAACTGGTGGAATTGCTTTCTCTAACCAAAAAAATAGATGTCCGCCTGGGAGAGGGTCTGGAAATTCTCCAGCCCGGAGAAGTCTCAACTATTTGTATTACCGGCATGGGTGGGCTTACCATTCGGGAGATATTGCAGAACTCTCCGGATGTTTTGGCGCAAACAGAACGCCTTGTACTGCAACCGCAGCGCAATGCTGCTGCTGTAAGAACATTTTTGGCTGAACGTGGTTGGAAGATCATAAAAGAGGATCTGGTTTATGACAGCGGTTTTTATTATGTAGTGATTGCATCCGAGCACGGTGAAATGGAGCTTGACGAAATTGAGGCAGAATATGGGCCTCTTCTTTTAGCTGAGCCGCATTCGTTACTCAAGCAATACCTGGAGCTAAAATTGTCCGATATGCAGGCGATCATCGATCATTTAGCGAATAAGACAGGCAAAGAGGTTGAAGCGCGTCGTCAAGGTTTAATTGCGGAAACGCAAACAATTCAAAGAATTCTATACGGGGATTACAAGCCAAAAGGCAGAGAATAATTGACCTCTGTCTTTTATTGTATCATAAAGGAGTGGTGTTTATGTTAAGATTCGTTTATGATTATGCGAACTTTGTGTTAACTGCCGAAGTATTGGCAAAAAAGGAATATTCTTCCCTCGCATATCTGGAAATGAAGCGGATTAAATCCATATTTGAAAAAACTCAAGAAGAGCTGCAAACTTTGAACCAAAAAATCACCGACGACCAAAAACAGCTGGATTATTTTAAACGTGAAATCAAACAAATGCAAGAAAGATTGGAGAAGGATAGGGTCGCGCTCTATGATGGCACGGTAACCAATAAACGTATTTTAGATGCCAAAGAGCAGGAGATTTCTGCTTTACAGGATCGCTTAAAAAAACATCAGGCGTCTGAACGGTCTTTGTTGGCACAAATTGAAGCAGAAAAAGAGCGTAATAAAAACATGCAACAAACCATGCGAATCGATTATGAAAAATTTTATCTCGCTAAAGAAAAATTTGAAGAAATCAAACGGGAATTTGCTACTCAGATAGAAGAGATTAAGCAAAAGATGGAACAATTGCGTCCCAAAATCGATGCTGCAACGTTTGCCTGGTATGAAAAGGAAAAAGACAAGTTTATGGGACAACCGGTAGCGATCCTCAATGCAAAAGGCGTTTGCAGCGGTTGTCATACGCATGTGACGGCTAATTTTTTGAATAAAGTCAAAGAACAGGACGAAATAATCCGTTGCGAGCGTTGCAGCCGTACCTTTGTTTATGATGAACAATAAAAATTTTGTTGCAATTTGAAAAAGTTTCAAGCAAATGTTATAATATTTCTTAGCAAATAGCAAAGCTGTTTGCTTCCGCTTAAAGCGTGGATCACGGCGCATAGCGCCGTGATTTGGTTGTCACACCATATCCTAGTCGGTTTTACCCGGCTGGCGCTGCTAAAGCGGCGAACAAACCACAGGTGGTTTGTAACTATGGTATAATAAAGAGTAAATCACATATTGCCGAGTAAGTTGGATGAACGCAGGCAGAATGCCGAAAGGCTCTGTCGGAGGAAAGTCCGGGCTCCATAGGGCAGGGTGCTGGCTAACGGCCAGTGAGGGTGACCTTAAGGATAGTGCCACAGAAAAAAACCGCCCGGGGGAAACCCCTCGGGTAAGGGTGCAACGGTGCGGTAAGAGCGCACCAGCGGTTGGGAGACCAGCCGGCTAGGTAAACCCCACCTGGAGCAAGACCGAATAGGGAAAGAAAGGTGGCCCGCCTCTTTTCCGGGTAAGGTTGCTAAAGGCTGCCGGCAACGGTAGCCGTAGATAGATGTTCATTGAAGACAGAACCCGGCTTATAGATTTGCTCGGCAATATTTGATTAAACCTTAACTTGTGGAGGAATGAACCATGCAGGAATTGTGTGCAAAAATGAAAGAATATCTCAAAATGACGGATCCGTTACCCTATGAAGCGTTTGTGGAATATTACCAATCCGTCCTGGATTATCTGCAGAAAAAATATCAGGATATGACCCAGGATGAAATGGTAGAAGCCAAGACGATCTGCAATCTTTTAAACGCTAATGCTGTGGAGCGTGCAGCTAAAAAGGATGCCAATTACAAGAGATTTCGTAAAATGGCCGAAAAATCCGCTTTTTGGCAGGATGCCATTGAAGTGAACCTATTAAAACAAGGCTTTACAAAAAAATCCTTGGAAGAAAAAGAAAAAGAGATCTGGCAAACGGTTTTTGAACCAAAAGAACAGAACCAGGAAGAAAAATTGGGATAAATTAAAGCCTAAATCAATAATTTCCTTATAAATCAGGCACAATAAAAATACATATTGCCTGATGTTTGTAAGGAAAACTTTATGTCAAAAAGAACACTGGGATTTATTGCGGCATTTTTAGCCGCATCTATCTTTGGTCTGACATTTTTATTTATTAAGATCGGTTTGCGCTATTCGGACCCCGTTCATTTGCTTGCCATGCGTTTTTTATTGGGCATGATTGTTTTTGAAGTTTTGCGCCGTCGCAAATGGATTAAGCTTAGTTTGACGCTTCGCAATTGGACGCCGCTTTTGCTGATGGTTTTATTTGAACCGGTTTGCTATTTTAGCTTTGAAACCTATGCGCTGCTTTTTTCCACCAGCACGGAAGGTGGCATCTTTTCATCCTTTACACCGGTGATGACGACAATTTTTGCAGCTGTCTTCTTGCGTGAGTATATCCTTCCAAGACAGATTCTGTTTTTAGGCCTATCTGTTTTTGGTATTTTTTTTATTATGTTTTTGGACGGTTTTGTTTTGTCTCACGGAGTCGGTGGCAAACTGCTTTGGATCAGTGCCGTGGTTTCTGCCGCTTTGTTTGCCGTTTGTAGCCGGTATTTTTCCCGCCGCTATAATCCCTGGGATATTACTTATATGATGATGGTTGCAGGCGCTGTCTTTTTTAACAGCTGGTCTGTTGGCCGTCATCTGTTTCAAGGCAACTTATTAAATTATTTTACACCGCTCATCTCCGGCCCGTTTCTTCTTTCGGTGGCATTTTTGGGGATAATGGCATCCCTTGTCGGCATATTTTTTTATAATTTCGGGCTGTCGTGCCTGCCGTCTTATCAGATGTCCGTTACGGCTTCTTTAACGACAGTAGTTGCAATTTTTGCCGGCGGGGTCTTTTTGAACGAGGTAATCTCCTGGTATCATATGGTGGGCGCCATCATCATTACCATTGGGGTAACGGGGATCAATTTAAATGCTGAAACCCGGCATAAAATCTTATCATCGCGATATATTAGAATCCGGTAAATAAGGAGTGTAACCATGCGTTTACGCCGTATGCCGCAGGCAAAAGAAATTGTGGCAAACAGTGATCTGGTTTTTAGCCCCAAAAATATCGCAAACTTGCGGGGTAATTGGGAAAAAATCTTTGCCAATGATTCCCCTATTTACCTGGAAGTGGGAATGGGCAGGGGTAAATGGATCACGGCAGAAGCGGCTAAAAATCCTAAGATCAATTATATCGGGTTGGAAATGCGGGAAGAAATGATCTTTCAGGCATTGGAACGCTTGCAGGGAAAAATCCCGCCTAATATACGTTTTTTATGGGTGGATGCTTCTAATCTGCCGCTTTTGTTTACCCGTGGTGAGGTCGACGGGATTTATCTTCACTTTTCCGACCCGTGGCCTAAATTGCGTCATGCCAAAAGGCGTTTGACCCACCCCTTATTTTTAAAAGATTATGATTTTGTCTTAAAACCTAAAGGTCAATTAAATTTTAAAACAGATAATCAGGATTTTTTTGATTGGTCGTTAACCCAATTTGCCAAAACATATCAGCGGGGATGGCGCCAACTGGCTTTAGACCGCAATCTCCCGTTAGAAGAAGGCCAGGCAATAACAGAATACGAGAAGCGCTTTCGTCGCATGAATCAGCCGATTTATTTTTGCAGTATGCAAAAGGAGGACAGACACATGTACTATGTCAGCACCCGGGGAAATTATGAGCCGCAAACCGCTGCTGAAGCTATCTGTTTGGGGATGGTCCCGGGCGGAGGGCTTTTTGTACCGCAATCATTTCCGAACTATTTGCCCAAAGGAATTGCGACGATGACTTATCAGGAGCTGGCTTGCGATATTCTGGGGCTTTATTTAGATGATTATGACAAGAAAGAAATCAAACAGATTGTTTGGGATTCTTACAACAACGAACGGTTCGATGATGTCATTGCGCCCTGTGTGACGGTGGGGGATTTGGAACTTTTAGAATTATGGCATGGCCCCACGGCTGCCTTTAAGGATATGGCTTTACAGATTATGCCTCGCTTACTGAAAGCTGCTATCGCTAAAACAGAAAAAGAAAAAGAAGTGGTGATTTTGGTCGCCACCTCCGGAGATACGGGTAAAGCCGCCTTGGAAGGTTTCAAGAACATGGAAGGGATCAAGATCATCGTCTTTTATCCCTGCGGTGGCGTCAGCCGGATTCAGGAACTGCAGATGCTGACGACGGATGGTCACAATACTTATGTCGTAGGTGTGGACGGCAATTTTGATGATTGCCAAAACGCTGTTAAGGCTGTCTTTGCCAACGAGGCCTTAAAAAAGGAAATGGATGCGGCGCAAAAAGAATTTTCATCGGCCAATTCCATCAACTGGGGACGCTTGTTGCCGCAAATCGTTTATTATTATTATGCTTACGGGCAGATGGTTGCCAAAGGGAAAATCAAAGAGGCTCAGGAAATCGATGTGACGGTTCCTACCGGCAACTTTGGCAATATCTTGGCGGCCTATTATGCACGCCGGATGGGATTGCCTATCCACAAGCTGATTTGCGCGTCCAACGAAAATAAAGTACTGACCGATGTGATTAAAAATGGTACCTATGACCGCCGCAGACCTTTTTACCAAACGGATAGTCCTTCCATGGATATTCTGATTTCCAGTAATTTTGAACGCTTTATTTATGAAATTTTTGATCGGGATGGCAAGGCCACGGCAGATGCCTTTCAGAAATTACAGGCGGAGGGATTTTTTGCTGTTTCCGACGATCAGTCCCAAAAATGGGGTCAATTGATTTACGGTGATTTTGCGGATCGCAAAGAAGCGGCTCGTTTCATTGGGTCAGCCTACCGGGATTATGGTTATGTGATGGACCCACATACCGGAGTGGCCGTGGCCGTAGCAAATAAATACCGACAGCAAAACGGGACAGAGCAGCGTCCCATGTTGGTCGTTTCCACGGCAAGCCCGTATAAGTTCCCTAAAGCAGTTCTTTTGGCCCTTGGTGTGGGTGAAAAGGAATTGGAGCAGATGGACGATCATACCATGCTTACCCTTTTGCAACAAAAAAGCGGGATTCCCGTTCATCGTGCCGTAGCCAACATCGAGCAAAAACCCGTTTTACACCAGATGAAGATCAAAAAAGAAGCGGTCGCCGAGACCATTAGAAATATTCTGTCTTTGTAGAGTCTATTAGATAGCCCGTTTCAAACTATTATAGACTATTGGAAAAAACATATCCTGTAAAAAAGAACCTTTTTTAAGGTTCTTTTTCTTATGTTCTAACGTTGGCATTTTATATAAAATAGTAACAAAAATTTGTGACAAATTTTTTAGGGCCGAATAAATTATATTGAGGTGAGAGAGGCGTGGATGCGAGAGAAATGTTTGCAAGATTGATCAAATGCGAGGCGGGTGGCGAGGGAGAAGCCGGAATGAAGGCTGTAGCGACCGTCGTCATGAACCGTGTCCGGGTTGCCTACGGCGAGTATCACCGGGTATGCCAGGGGGATCTGCGCCGGGTGATCGAGCAGATGTGTCAATTTTCATGCTTAAAAACGGTGATCGGCGGTGTTGAAAATACGCAGAACATTTGGGTAGCAACACCGGAGGAGATCCATTACCAGGTCGCGGATTGGGCGATGGGAGGAGGCATTCATACCGGGGCCGGATCAGCTTCTTTGTGGTATATGAATCCGTTTAATCCCCAGTGTCCCAACTTTTTCCCCTACAACAAGACCGGTTATTGGTTCACCAGGATCCATCAGCATTGTTTTTATAATCCTATGCCTGCTTATTCAGATACCTAAATAGTGAGGAGGGCTTTTTTCGATGGCTAAAGAGAATCTCAATTGGTTAAACAACAAGGTGTTTCATTCCGGGTCGTCGTCTCAACCTGTTACAATGTCGGAGAGCGTTTCTGAAACCGTACAGAGAGACTCGACAACGAGAAGGAATTCAACGGAGTCAGGCTTAATGTCTGAGCAGGGGCCTCCTCCGGTATCAGACAGGTATTATATTCCCGGTTATCTCAAACGGCAAATCGGCAAAAATATTAAAGCGGAGTTTTTGATTGGGACTGCCATGTTTATGGATAAAACAGGCATTCTTAGAGAAGTCGGTGTAAACTATTTTGTTTTAGAGGATTATATATCCCATGCTATGGTTATGTGCGATCTATATTCGGTCCGGTTTGTAACAACATTATAGTTTTAGTAAATCCAAGCTAAGCTTCAGCAAATGATATCTTGATAAATTCTAATTGATATGAACAAATTGTATATTGACACAATCAAACGGAATGCTTAGTACCATAAAAACCAACATAAATGTTGGTTTTTATTGCGTTGAGGCAGGTAAAGAAAGATGCCAAAGTAAACCCTGGCGGTTTTTGAGTCTTTAAGCTGACAAGCACTATTGGGAAAAAGATGATATAATAAATAATAATTTATGTTAGCCCAGCCCGAGTCGGTAGATCAAGATTATTCATTTTGATCTGACTATTATTTATATACTTTCCAAAATTATGATAGGGGTGATTATTGAAGTGAAAAAGAGAAGTATTTTTTTGCTGATTTTTTTAATTCTAATAGGCAGTACGCTTTGTGGATGTAAGGCGACTTCAACGCAATCTTTTAATGATACTGAGCAAAATACCGCCGCATCACAGGATGTGTTATATCAGGTATCAACACTTGATGCACTGATGCAAGGGGTATATGATGGTGAATTGAGCCTTGGTCAATTGACCAGCCACGGTAATTTTGGTATCGGCACTTTTGATGGATTGGACGGCGAAATGGTGGTTTTGGATGGACAAGTTTATCAAGTGCCGGCGGACGGCAAAGTGATTAAGAAGGATAGCGCTACATTAACGCCGTTTGCGATGGTAACCGACTTTGAAACAGATAGCCAAGTTGAGATTGCGGATATAAAAGACTAAGCACAATTGCAAGCGGTTCTTAATGACCTTTTGCCTAGTCAGAACATGTTTTATGCGATCAAAGTCGAAGGGACGTTTGCCTATATAAAAACACGCAGTGTCCAAAAACAAACGGAACCCTATCCGCCGCTTGTCGAGGTTACCAGTGCGCAGACTGTCTTTGAGTTCAATGATGTTGAGGGTACTTTGGTAGGTTTTTGGTGTCCTGAATATTCCGACGGCATTAATCTGCCTGGTTACCATTTGCATTTTATATCGGATGATTTTACGATGGGCGGCCATCTTTTGGAGTGTTCCATGAAAGCGGGCACAATCTTGATTGATACGACGACTGAATACCATATGCTGCTGCCCGAGAACGAACATTTTGCTCAAACAAATTTTAATAGTGTCCCCGAAGAGGATAAACAAAAGGCAGAAAAATAGTTAAACCCTAATCAATCCATAAAAAAAGCAGGAATCCAACTTATAAGTGGAGTTCCTGCTTTTTTATGGATGCCGTTTAATGATCCAGTGTTTGATGCCGTTCGGCGCGGGCTGCCGGACGTTTTTTCATAAATAAAGCGATCAATCCGGCTATAAGCGGAAGCAAAAACACAATATTTATGGCGATGGGAAGCCCCCAGATGTCGGCAATTTTACCAAAGGGGATAACAAAAAAGGCGCCCAGACCATTGGCGAACCCCATCGTTAATCCTGCCGCAAATGCTTTATTATCCGGAATAACCTCCTGTGCGGCAATAACCGTAACGGAAAAGCTGGATAATAAACATGCGCCGGCTAAAGCAAGAAAAACAGTGCTCAATGTGCCTTGTGTATAAAAAAAGCCAAAGAAGAACGGTACGCATGCTATCAATGACCCGACAATCAAGCGTTTTCGTCCAAAATAATCTGAGATAAAACCGCCGATTATCCCGCCGATCGCTCCGGTTAAGAGCATAATTGTGATTAAGTGACTGGCCGTAATGTTCGATAGGTTTTGTGATTTAAAGTATAGCGGCAATAAAGTGATTAAAGCCGAATAAGCCAGGGCACGGATTGCGATGACACCTATGATGGAACTAAGTTCTTTTGACGCCGCTTTTAGGGTAGATACAACCTGGGCAAGAGAGGTTTGTGCGCCACCCAAAACGTTATCCCGCGGGGCAAAATAAAAGAGCAACACAGCCACGAGAATGCCCGGTATGACCGTAACGGTTGTCACCTGTAACCCGTATGCTTGAAATAAGGGTACAAGCAAAAGGGGGCTTAAAGCAAAACCGCAACTCCCACAAGCCACGAACATAGAAAGGATAACCGCCTTTCGGTCACCGCTTAAGACGCTGACCATGGTGGATGCCTGTGGATGAAAAGCTGCTGTTCCAAGACCGGCTAGTCCGGCCAGGATGACAAGAAGAATATAGTTGTTATGAACCAATCCTGTCATGCTAAGCATGACTGCCATCCATAAGGTGCCGACATGGACAAGCCAACGTTTGCCTTGATGGTCTAAGAAAAACCCAAAGATCGGTTGCACAAAAGACGAGGTAATGGTAAATGCGGAAATCAAAATAGCTGCTCGGGTAGCCGTAAAGTCAGCACTTAGAACAACCAGAAAAGGCAGCATCTGGGGCAAAAAATTACTGTAGATATCGTTTACCATATGGGCAAGGGATAAGACTCCTATTTTTGCATGTGGGGTTCGTATTTTGTTAGCCATAACGGTCCTTTCGAAGAATACAGAAGCATTTGTATGTATAAAATTTTAGGCGAACACAGTTCAGTTAAAAAACTCTTTAAACTATATCATATAATGAAAAACCCCAAAAGACAAGAGCAAAAAGTTTAGAATATGGGTTGAGAACAAAAGAATAATTGTTTAAACAGGGAGTTTTTGCTGCCAAAGGGCATAAGGGGAGTTTGTTTGTTTTTGTATCTTAGTTTTATCGGTTGGGCGATTTTGAGGTTCTTTGACCTTTAGTGTTTTATTCTCTTTATATGTGATCCCCTTTGCCATATAATATAAGCTGGCCCTAAGGCCAGCTTATACTTTTTTAAAAATAAACGAATGTGCCGTTCCAGTAATCAATCATATCAATATCTTTAGGATTTTCCACCTTTTGGGAGAGCAACTCCTTCATATCCGGCAGGGAGAGCACTTTGATTACCCCGTCCGTATCCACATAGGCGAAGGCTTTATCATCATAACTCCAGGTAAATTGCGGACTAAATGCATTGTTCCCTAAACTAGCAAAAGTGAATTTTACTGCACCGTCAGCCAGATCGATATAACTGAATTGCCCCTTGCGAAAATTTTCTTGATCGGCTTTCCCACCTGCGTTGCATATCACCATATACCGCCCCTGGGGAGAAACCGCCATATAGAAAATCGTTGTATCCTTTGCATAAAACAACTCGACAGTTTGACCGTCATATTTATAAACATTTTCCCAATCCGAAAAATAGAGATTATTATCGTTACCCCATCCTATACAATAGTATGCTGCCTCTTCATCATAAAATGTAGCTGGCCTGCTATATATTTTTTCCCAGGTTTGCTTTTGCATATCATATAAATATGCATAGTAATTTTCTTCTTTGATGTCTGAAAATAGATAGGATATCTTATTCCCATCTTTATTAACACTATAATTAAGTGTGCCATAACCATAGTCATGCGCGTCCGCTTCATCGGGCGCTGCTGCATAGTCTTCCGCAGCAGGATATACATATATACCTAATTTATCAAAGTCAATCTTTTGTATAACTGTATTTTTAATATTTAATATATAGCGTCCGCGCAAGAGGACATGATCATTATCCAGCCAAACGACCCGGGGCTTATCGATATATTTATTTAAATCCTCAATTAGTACCTGCTTAATTGGCTGGGTTTCATCATTCAGATAGAGATTAACCCAGAAAATACCCCCCAAATCATCCGTTGAATCAGGGTCATATTCTTCCCGGATATAGTTCGACCCATCCGGAGAATAAGTCCGCAATATACGACCGTATCCTTCCGCTACGCTATAGACCGCGCTGTCGTCTTCACCGGTAGAATCAACGTGTTCCCCAGTAACGGCTGGCTCTAAGTCCTGACCGGAATTATTTACGGGGGAGGACAGTTCGGAATTATTATCACAACCGCAAAGCAAAACCATCATGAGCACAATCAATACAAAACAAATCTTTTTCATCTAACCCCTCCAAACATCAGATCGTTACAACGGCGGTTAGCCCAATCAAGAATAGATAACGTAGAATTACCTGTTAAAATAATCCGGTGATGACGCCCGCCTCGCTGATATCTATTTTTTCTGCGGAAGGCACCTTGGGCAATCCCGGCATAACCATGATATCTCCGGTCAGGGCAACGATAAATCCCGCTCCGGCGGATACCCGCACCTCTTTGACGGTGAGGTCATAATCCGTGGGGCAACATAACAGCTCCGGATTGTCGGACAAAGAGCATTGAGTCTTGGCCATGCAGATGGGTAGGCGGTCCAGACCGAGCTGCTCTAAGCGTTCAATTTCTTTTTCTGCTTTTGGCGTGTAGGTGACGCCTTGCGCGCCGTATAATTTGGTGGCGATTTTTTTAATTTTTATTTTGATGCGTTCATCGATGTCATAAAGACAGGCAAAATGATTTTCTTCTTCCGTTGCTTTGATGACTTGATAAGCCAAATCGATTCCGCCTTCTCCCCCTTTTTCCCATACCTGGCAAAGGGAGACTTCTAAGCCGAGATCGAGGCATTTTTTGATGACCAATTCGATTTCATTTTGGGTATCTGCGGAAAATTGGTTGAGGGCGACAACCACCGGAACGCCGAAAGCGCGGATGTTTTCCGCCTGTTTTTTTAAATTAGCAAAGCCCACATCCAATGCCAAGAGATTTTCTTGCCAAAGTTGGCTTTTTTCTACGCCCCCGTGCATTTTTAAAGCTCTGATGGTTGCCACCAATACCACTGCCGCAGGTTTTAGACCGGCGACGCGGCATTTGATATCCATAAATTTTTCTGCGCCCAGGTCGGCGCCGAAGCCCGCTTCCGTGACCAGGTAATCAGCTAATTTAAGCCCCAGTTTGGTGGCAATGATGCTGTTACAGCCATGAGCAATATTGGCAAAAGGCCCGCCGTGGATGAAGGCCGGCGTATTTTCCAACGTTTGTACCAGGTTCGGTTTAATAGCGTCTTTCAAAAGCAAAGCCATTGCCCCTTGTACGTTTAATTGCGCTGCCGTGATCGGTTGATTATCAAAGCTGTAGCCGATGATAATTCTGCCCAGCCGCTCTTTCAGATCGGATAGATCCTTCGATAAACAGAGGATGGCCATGATTTCAGAGGCGACGGTGATCATAAAGCCTTCCTGCCGGGTAAATCCATTGATTTTGCCTCCGAGGCCGATCACCGTGTCTCTCAATGCCCGGTCGTTCATATCGAGAACCCTTTTCCAGACGATCTGTCTGGAGTCGATACCAAGGCTGTTGCCTTGATGGATATGGTTATCGATACAAGCGGACAGCAGGTTATTGGCGGAGGTGATGGCGTGAAAATCGCCTGTAAAGTGTAAATTAATGTCTTCCATAGGCACAACCTGGGAATATCCCCCACCGGCCGCGCCCCCTTTAACGCCAAAGACAGGGCCTAAAGAAGGTTCTCTTAAGGCGATGGCTGCTTTTTTGCCTATTTTTGTCAGTGCTTGTCCCAATCCAACCGTCAGAGTAGATTTGCCTTCTCCGGCGGGGGTGGGAGTTATGGCGGTTACCAGGATCAATTTACCGTTTGCTTGATCCTTAAGGCGCTCGAAGATTGCCAGGTTGATTTTTGCCTTATATTTTCCATACAATTCTATTTCATCTTCTTGGATACCGAGGGTTTGCGATACTAGCGTGATCGGCAGCATTTTGGCTTCCTGCGCGATTTCAATATCGGTTTTAAACGTCATACAGTTTCTCCTTCATCCAGATTTCGTTGTTCTTTTCGGGAAGAATGTTTGTGAGTAAAGTACTTAAATGTTTGATTAAGTCTTATTATTAACAAATAATATAATGAAAACCCTAAAAAGACAATATTTAATTCAAAATCCGGGTATCAGATAGAGTTTTACCGGATGATCGATTAATGCTTATATTTAGTAGAGATGCAAAAAATAGGGGGGCAAACTGTATGGCTATCATTTTACAGCGATTCTGATGAGTTTTGTTTGCATATAAAAACTACCCGTAATTACGGGTAGTTAAAAAATAATAGATACGTAGATCAAGGTTCCAGGGGGATTCGTTTGAGTTCAAAAATTACCGGCACATCAGGGTCGGGACATGCCCATGTTGTTACGTCTCTGTTTGGCGCCCAAGGGAACTGTCCCCCGTACAGTAAGGCTGCCACAGCCGAACGGATAGAGTCATAGGCAAATTGGCATAATCCCGGCGGGGTTTTTTCAGTGAATTCAAACTGATCGCCGACTTTGTGTCCGTAAGAACAAACACCTGTTCCTCGGATCTCGATGATGGTTGCAATGACTTTGTAGTGGTACATATAAGCAATTCCCCGTTCCATTTTAATAGATATCAGTGTAGGTATTGATTCGATAGAAAACAAAATATTCCTATGTATGCCAATAATCGGATAGCAATAATGATTCCAAGTCTTATAGGCGTGTTAATTTGGGGAAAGATGGCTCGAATCATCAATTCAAATACGGCTGGTGGCAGCTTTATTTGAGGAAATGCCTTGTATCACCAACCCGAATGGTAATTTTTTGAGCATCCAGATATTCCAAAATGGTTTGCGCGTATTTGCGGCTGACCGCAAGAGCGTCGCGGGCTTCTCCGATGGTAAAGTCATGGTTTAAAAAAAGTTTGCGTAACAAAGCTTGTGCTTTAAGTATTGCATTCGTGCTATAGTACAGGCTTCCCGCTTTGATCAATTTGCCGTTTTCCGTCAGCCAAAGCAGGTATTCGGTGGCATCGGTTTGGGTTATGGCAAGTTCTTGGATTACTGCTTTCCACTCGGGAGGGGTAAATTTCCCCTTTTCATAGGCTTGGATAATCTGAAATAAACCTTGTTCCTGTTTGGGGTTGGGGTGGTTTGAAAAATCGGCTTTTGATATCGTTGCCCCATTGATGATGATTTTGCCTGCTTGTTGCCACTGATCAAGTAAAATCGACAGTTGTCTGACATGATAATCGGGGAAGATAGGCTGGCGTAATTCTGGCAGGGGTACGCCTTTGCGCAACGGATATCTTTGATGATAATCCGCGATTAGGTCTAGGGATATTTTCAACAAGTTTTCTTGTTGTTCCGGCAACAAATAGTAAGACTCGTGATCGATTTGCATTTGTATAATCCGATTTTCTTGTATTTGGGTAGCAAGGTATTGCTCAACTTCTGCCGGAGTCAGTTGGGCGGCGTGGGCGATTTCTGCCGACGAAAGGGGTTTTTGCGACTGTCTGAGAACGTCGGTTACCGATTCATGTTGATCTTGCGTGTTTTTGCGGGCAAGTTGTAGCAATATTTGCGCATCAAAACGTTTATGCCGTTTCGGGAAAGGATCAACAACAGTTGCCCCACCGATCGTATAGGTGGGTGAGTAAGAGCGGAGAACCAAGCGGTCCCCTTTGAGTGGCGGTAATGGTGTCTCCATGATGAGTTGGGCGAAACAGCATGCGCCTGGTTTCAATTCTTCCCGGTCTAACAGGTTTATCCGTGCTAAAGCTTCCGTGGTACCATGATGTACCCGAACCCGGGTACGATGGGAGAGCGTTTTGGCCGATCCAAGTGAAGTCAAAAATACATCGATGCGGTAGGTTTCTTTCAGTAAACCGACCTGGGCAAGCCAGCTGCCGCAGGCAATTTTGTCGGTATCGGAGCCAACCAGGTTGATGGCTGTACGTTGTCCGGCTTTTGCTTCCTCCACATTTTTCCCGTGCACCTGCAAGCCGCGGACGCGCAGTTCGCTGTTTTGCGGCAACAGTTGCAGCTTCTGCCCGCTTTTGATTCGGCCCATCCACAGGGTGCCGGTAACGATGGTGCCGAAACCGGTTTTTGTAAAAACCCGGTCAACCGGTATACGGCAATATCCGTTAGCAGGCTTGCCGGACACTTCTGCTGCTACGGTATCCAGAACATGCCGCAGTTCTTCTATATTTTGCCCCGTGGCCGCCGATACGGCTACAATGGGAGCGTTCCTTAAAAGTGTTGGAGCAAGTAGTTCCTCGACTTGTGTCTTGACGATCTTAATCATTTCCTCATCTACCGTATCCAGTTTGGTGATGACCACAACGCCTTTATCGATGCCCAAGAGATGCAGAATATTTAAATGCTCTACCGTTTGGGGCATGACCCCTTCATTGGCCGCTACCACCAGCATGACCATATCGATTCCTGCTACCCCTGCCAGCATATTCTTGACAAATTTTTCGTGTCCCGGAACATCGATCAAGCCCAGTCTGCGCCCACTTTTTAAGTCCAGAGGCACAAATCCGGGCACAATGGTCATCCCCCGGCGTTTCTCTTCCGGCAGTCGGTCTGTATCGATACCGGTCAGAGCGGCTGTGAGCAGAGTTTTGCCGTGGTCCACATGGCCTGCTGTTCCGATAATAATGTAATGGTCCTGATTCATGGGCTGTCTCCTTTGGCTGCGGCTATTATTAGGCCGCAGTGATTATAAGTTCGTCTTGGGCAATGGTTCGGATATCAAAAAGTGCTCTTTATCTTCTCGGATCTATGCTGATACTGTTGGTTTTTCCGTCCGTGACACGGTCAGAAAATCAGTGATTTTTTTTATTTGGGTAGAAATTTTAATTTGATCTATATATTCTTTTTTGCCGACGATAATCCCTGCCTGATCAACACATCATCGACCACACCGCTGCGGCAACAGTTGTTGACAAGCAGTATCTTCCATAACAAATACTTGCAGGCGAGTAATTCTTTTACGGTTAAGGGTGTAGGTTGGTAATATTTTTTGCCCATTGACGGATGGAAAAAAAAGTTATATCATTTATTTCGGAACCGAAATATACGCTTATGAAACATTTATTTAATAAGCAGAATAGAGGCAAAAAGATATGATAAAAGATATTGAAACACTTACTCATATTTTAAGTATAAAGGAATTGCTTATGAATGAGTTGAGAATCGTTTTTGAAAAAGAAGGGCTCAGTTCAACGGAAATTATGATTATTTATTTGCTCCAGCATCAACAGCAAGAATTCCGGGCCAGCGATTTGGCAATCAAATTATATTTGCCTATGAGCACGTTAACCGGAATCATTGATAAAATGGTCGAAAAAGAGATTGTTATACGCAGGCATAGCGACCAAGACAGACGCGTAGTCATCATCCAGTTGAATCCAAAATTTAAGGAAAGAACGATGCATTATATGGCTGGTTTGGTCAATCTGATGAAAGAGATTTCCGGCAGTTTTGCGCCGGAGTGGAATCAGCAGTTTAACGATAGGCTAAAAACCTACAGGACGGTTTTGGAGAAAAGAGCTCAAGCATAATGGGAACAGCGGAAACAAACAAGCCAATAGATTCCCAAAGCAGTGAAGATCTGGTCCAGTTAAAAGCCCCGTTTGCGCTTGTCATTGTTGTCATTCTCATCGGGGGCTTTATGTCTATGCTTGACTCCAGTATAGTCAATGTGGCTTTACCGCAGATGATGAGTACTTTTGGTGTTGGGTCTGAGAAGATTGGCTGGGTGCTGACGATATATATGCTGGTTCTCGGAGTCGTGGTCCCGTCTTCCGGCTGGCTGGGAGATTATTTTGGCTTAAAAAACCTATATCTGATTTCTTTGGCAATTTTTACCATCGGATCAGCTTGTTGTTCTTTGGCGTGGGATGTGCCTTCTTTATCAGTTGCCAGAGGTATTCAGGCTCTCGGTGGCGGCATGATTATGCCGCTGACCATGTCTATGATTTATAAAATTACGCCCAGGGAAAAGATCGGCAAGACCATGGCCGGTTACGGCATGGTGTTTGTTGTGGCTCCGGCCATCGGCCCTACAGTCGGCGGTTATCTGGTTGAGTTTATTAACTGGCGCTGGATTTTTACCATCAACTTGCCCATTGGTTTAATCGGTATTTTATTGGCTATCTTGTTTATACCGGCAATGAAGGGCGAAAAACCGGGTAAATTCGATTTTGGGGGAGCGCTGTTTTCCGCCGTGTCTTTGTTTTCCATTTTGCTGGTCTTATCGGAAGGTTCAGGTTGGGGCTGGACTTCCTTGAGGAGCATTCTTTTAATTTATACCAGTATCGTATTTATGGGATTATTTATTTGGTGGGAGTTAAAAAATCCCGAGCCGCTACTGGATCTGCGCATCTTTAAAAATAAAAATTATGCTTTTGGCAATATTGCTCTTGTGCTCATTACGCTTGGCATGTATGGAGTTTTATTTTATATCCCCATTTTTTTACAGTCCGTGCGGGGAATGGGCGCCTTGGAGGCCGGGCTGTTAATGCTACCGCCCGCTTTGGTTTCAGCGGTAGCAATGCCGGTCAGCGGGGCCCTTTATGACCGGTATGGACCAAAAGTGCCGGCGACGGTCGGCGTGATCTTGCTCGCTTTCAGTACATTTATGTTTTCTAAGATAGACTTAAGTTCCTCGATATCTTTTATCATCTTTTGGAACTGCATTCGTTCGATCGGGATGGGTCTGATCATGATGCCGGCCCAGGTTGCCATGATGTCGGAAATAAGGCAGCAACAAGTCGGCAGGGCTTCCGCCATGAATAACATCATCACGCGGGTGGCGGGGTCTTTCGGCATAGCCGTATTATCGGTTATTTTAACGCATCGGTTAGCGTTTCATTCAGCCGTCATCAGTTGGTCAGTTTCATCAAGCAACATAGCGCTGGGCTTAGGCAAAGGCGTTCCGTTATCGGAGCTGATGTCTCAATTGGGTACAGCGATTTATCAGACAGCTTTTGTCCGGTCGCTCAATGAACTGTTTATTATTACCAGCATCATTACTTTATGTTCACTTTTTGCTGTTATTATGTTGAAGAAAGGAGTTTTAGATCAATGAAAATAGATAAGAAAAAAATGGCGGTAGTTTTGGTCTTAATCATTTTAGGGGCTGTTGCTATCTTTGCTTATTTTGGCTATCAAAAGGCGAATTTTGTCTCTACCATCGATGCCCGGGTTGCTGCGGACATGGTAGATATAACGCCGCCACAGTCCGGAAAGCTGACCGACTGGCAAGGCTATGAGGGCGAAGATGTGGCTCAATCCGATAAACTGGGCACAGTTGAGGCCGGCACTGCGGTTGGCAGCATCAATGCACCCATCAGCGGCAAACTTGTCCAGGTAAATGTAAGACAGGGACAATCCGTATCCACAAGCCAAACCGTTGCCGTCATCGCGGATTTTAACCATCTGTATGTCAGCGCCAATATCGAAGAAACAAAGATCAATCAGATAAAAACGGGGCAAGGCGTTGAGCTTAGATTGGACGCATTCCCGAAGGAAGTCTTTTTCGGTAAGGTGGTAAGCATCGGAGAGGCGGCAAATTCCGTTTTTTCCTTAATAGCAAGTTCCAGTTCAAATGGAAATTATACCAAAATTACGCAACTGATACCGGTTAAAATAGAATTCGCCGAAAAATATGCGGATGATTTTAAACTGGGAATGAATGTGGATGTTAAAATCCACATTAAGTAGGGAGGCAAGAGGATGCAAACGGAAAATAATCAGCCTAAAAGAACCAAAAAGCATTTGCCTTTGTTATTGATTGTTGTTGTGATTATTGCTGCTTTAGCCGGTTATAAAATATATCAAAACAGTAAAATGAATGATGCCTTGACTGCTGCCCTGGCAAAAAGCGATGAAGAGACACAAGATTTGTCCCGGCAGCCTTCCGCTCTTGAGGGCGAAGAGGGGTATGTGCTTACCGGCGTGCTTTCGCCGATTCACAGCTACAGCGTTGCTGCAAAGGTAGGCGGTCAAGTGCAGGAAGTTGCTGTTGAAAAAGGGGTTCCGGTCAAAATGGGGGATATTTTGGTACGCCAAGACGCGACGGATGTACAGCTTACAGCCGGGCAGGGGTCTACGACAGATGAACTGTTACAGCGTTTGCAAGAAACGTATCAACTGGCAGAAGATACGTATCAAAAAAACAAGAGTTTGTATGATCAAGGTGTTATTGCGGAATCTGTGCTCAGACAATCCCAAACCCAGCGAGATAATGCCAAACTCCAGTATGAAGGAACAGCCAACTCCATTGCCCAACAAACGGCCAAGACCATCATCAAAAGTCCCGGAGACGGCATTGTAACCGGCTTAACGGTTCAAGTTGGCGACTATCTTGCGGCAGGGGCACAAGTTGCCAGTGTGATTGATATCTCGCAGTTGATTTTAAAAGGAACCGTTCCGGAAAGTATCTTGCAACAAATCAAAGAAGGACAAAAGGTAAGCGTGCAAATAGAATCTTTAGATAAAACGGTTGATGGCGTTATCACGTTCGTCAGCCCGGCAGCTGTTTCATCAGGGCAGATGTTCCCCGTTGAGATTACGATTACCAATGATCAGCAAGCAATCAAAGCAGGTATGTCGGCGTTAACTACACTGGGAATAGAATAACAAGGGACGGTTCCTTGTTTGACTTTACCTCGGAGATGTGCTAAACTATTCCCCGAGGTGATTTTATGCCAAGAACATCGAGATCAAAAAGCAATAGTGGAGTCTATCACATTCTTTTGAGGAGTATCGATCAGCAACCCATATTTAAAAAAGATGCGGAGTGCGAGCGTTTTTTGGATATTCTCGCAGTCTATCAGAAAAAAACAGGATATCAACTGTATGCCTATTGTTTGATGGTTGACCACGCGCATTTGCTGATACAAGAAGGGGAAGATGATATTTCGACCACTATGAAGCGGATCGGGACAAGCTATGTCAATTGGTTCAATTGGCAATATGCGAGGAGTGGTCCGTTGTTTGCAGACCGGTTCAAAAGTGAAGCGGTTGAGGATGGCCATTATTTATTAACAGTGTTGAGGTTTATCCATCAAAACCCTGTAAAGGCCGGAATAGCCAGAGATGTAAGGGATTATAAATGGAGTAGTTTTCGTGAATATATGGGAGAAAAAAAGCTTGTCGACCCGCAATTTGTTTGGCGGATGTTCAGCTGCGATCAAGAGCAGGCGATACGTGAATTAATTACGTATAACCAAGAAGACAATAGGGATCAATGCCTTGAAGTACCGGCCGAAAAAACCAAAACAATATCGGATGGGGAGATTAAACAAGCCGTCCGTATGAAATACAAAATAGGTTTGGTTACGATTCAAAATCAGACACCGCAAACTCAAGCGGAGATTCTTAAATATATGAAAGAGATGAAAGGGACATCGCTGCGGCAAATAGCCCGTCTTACCGGTTATTCGGTTAATAAAATCTATCGGGCTTAAACAAAATTAAAACAAAGAACCGTCCCTTATATTAATACGAATAATAGAGGAAAAAAGATTGTAATCGAGAATTTACTTATAGATATAAGAGGATAATCCGACCTCGCTTGTGGCATTTGGAGGTGCTAAATTTAATGAAATTTCTGAATTTATTTGATGATAACGCCAAAGATATAAAAAAATACAGTAAAACTGTAGAAAAAGTTAATGTTTTTGAACCTGAAATCAAGCAATTAACCGATGCAGGGTTGGCGGCCAAAACGCTGGAATTTAAAGAGCGTTTGGTCGCAGGGGAAACCATTGCCGATATCCTGCCCGAGGCTTTTGCCGTGGTGCGGGAAGCCGCTTGGAGAACGCTTTCCATGCGGCATTTTGACGTGCAGCTCATCGGGGGATTGGTCCTGACCGACGGCAGGGTTGCCGAGATGAAAACCGGTGAGGGGAAAACGCTTGTCGCGACTTTGCCTGCCTATCTGATGGCTTTGACGGGCAAGGGCGTCCATGTGATCACGGTCAACGATTATCTGGCAAAACGCGATAGCCAATGGATGGGACGCGTCTATAGATTTTTGGGGCTTTCTGTCGGGTTGATCGTTTACGGTTTGTCTTTTGAAGAAAAGAAAGCAGCTTATGCGGCCGATATTACTTATGGTACCAATAATGAGTTCGGTTTTGATTATTTGCGGGATAACATGGCCGTCCGACCCGAATTTATTGTGCAGCGGCCGTTGCATTATTGCATTGTGGACGAAGTAGACTCCATCCTCATCGATGAAGCCAGGACCCCCTTGATCATTTCCGGCCCTTCCAATAAACCGGCCGAAATGTATTATCAAGTCGCCAAACTGATTCCGCGTTTAAAGCGGGATGAAGATTATACCGTTGATGAAAAAATGCGTACCGTTGCTCTGGTGGAAGAAGCCGTGCCTAAAGTTGAAAAATGGCTGGGTGTCGAAAACCTCTATGATGCGGCCAACACGGAAATAAGCCATCATATTAACCAGGCCTTAAAAGCGCACGCCTTATTTAAACGCGATCGGGATTACGTGGTTAAAGACGGTCAGGTCATTATCGTAGATGAGTTTACCGGACGTTTGATGTTCGGCCGCCGTTATAGTGAAGGATTGCACCAAGCCATCGAAGCAAAGGAAAATGTCAAGATTGAGCGTGAAAGCCAAACATTGGCGTCTATTACCTTTCAGAATTACTTCCGCATGTATGAAAAGTTAGCCGGTATGACCGGTACAGCCAAAACGGAAGAAGAAGAATTCCGCAAGATTTATAAATTTGACGTGGTGGAAGTTCCCACCAACCTTCCTTTAGCCAGAAAGGACTTTCCGGATAGTATCTACCGTACGCAACCGGGCAAATTCAATGCTGTGGTTGAAGAGATCTTAAAAGAGCATGAAACAGGCCGCCCTGTATTGGTCGGTACGGTTTCTATTGAAAAGTCGGAGATCGTCTCCGGCATGTTGAAGCGTAAAGGGGTTCCCCATCAGGTATTAAATGCCAAACACCATGACCGGGAAGCCGAAATCGTCGCTCAGGCGGGGCGCAAAGGGGCTATTACCATCGCCACCAATATGGCCGGTCGTGGTACGGACATTGTTTTAGGTGGTAACGCGCAAGCTTTAGCCGAGGCGGAAATGAATGCGCATGCCGATTACGAATACAGTGATGAAGAACGTTTGGCTTTGATTGAAAAATATAAGCAGATCACCAAAAAGGAACAGGAAGAAGTTGTCGGTTGTGGAGGTTTGCACATCATAGGGACGGAACGCCATGAAAGTCGGCGTATTGACAACCAGTTGCGCGGACGTTCCGGACGTCAGGGAGACCCCGGCTCCAGCCGCTTTTTTATCTCGGTGGAAGACGACTTGATGCGCCTGTTCGGCGGTGACAACGTTGCCGGGATGATGGACCGTATCGGCGTGGATGATAATATGCCGATCGATTCCACACTGATTTCGCGCTCCATCGAATCGGCGCAAAAGCGGGTTGAAAGCCGCAACTTTGATATCCGTAAAAACGTGCTGGAATATGACGATGTCATGAATATGCAGCGCGGGATCATTTACGGTGAGCGTAAACGTGCCTTGCACGGGGAAAACCTTCAAGAAAGCATTCACAGTATGATGGAAGAAACCGTGGATGCCGTCATAGCGGAATTTTCCGCTGTCAGCAATTATCCGGAAGAGTGGGATTTGACCGCTTTGCGTGAGTCTTTGACTGCATTCATTCCGGAAGGGCTTCCTGACGACGAGACGATTAAAAACGTCAGCAAAGATGAAGTCAACGAACTGGTCAAGGACAGCCTGTTTGCCTATTATGCCAGGAAGGAAGAACGCCTGACTCCGGAGATTTTACGTCATTTGGAGCGCATGGTTATTTTGAAAGTGGTCGACGAAAAATGGATGGATCATTTGGACGCGATGGACCAATTGCGCCAGGGGATCGGGTTGCGTGCTTATGGGCAGCGCGATCCGTTGGTTGAGTATAAAAACGAGGCGTATAATATGTTCCAGGCCATGATCGAAGATATCCGCTCCGACGTGGTTCGCTATTGTATGCGCGTGGAAATCGTAGAAAAAAGAGAGGCTCCCGTAAAAACGACGGAAAGCAGAAATGAAGAGGCTCAAACCAAGCAGCCCATTCGTAAAGATCCGGGCAAACAGATAGGAAGAAACGATCCATGCCCTTGCGGCAGCGGCAAAAAGTACAAAAAATGTTGCGGGGCTGACAAAGAATAAAGATTTTAGGAAAGAATAAAATTTGGGGAGGAAAACCATGCTGGAAGATTTAAGACCTCAATTGCAGAATTGTCAGGAAAGGTTAGAAGACCTCAGGAGGTCTCTTTGACATAGAAAATAAACAAAAAGCCGTTACCGAGTTGGAGGCGTTGACGATTGTTCCGGATTTCTGGCAGGACCGGGAGAAGGCGCAAGAGGTGATTGACCAGATCAGTGTCCGCAAGGAAGTGTTGCGGCAGTTTGCTGCCACCTTTGAGTCCCTGGGAGAAGTACAGGCTCTCTGGGATTTGGCGTTTGAGGCCGATGACGAAGAGATGGCCGGAGAAGCTAAAATAGAATGGACGCGGTTTTTGCCCCGGCTGGAAGCGTTAGAGCTGGCAACGTTGCTTTCCGGGCCCTATGATTCGCACAATGCAGTACTATCTATGCATGCCGGTGCCGGCGGTACCGAATCGCAGGATTGGGTGGAAATGCTCCTGCGTATGTATACCCGCTATTGTGAGCGGCATGGTTATAAAGTGGATACCTTGGATTACCTGCCGGGTGACGAAGCCGGTGTTAAAAGTGTTACCATCTCGGTGGATGGCTTGAACGCCTACGGGTATCTCAAGTCGGAAAGAGGCGTGCACCGCCTGGTGCGCATTTCTCCGTTCGACGCAGCGGGTCGCAGGCATACTTCTTTTGCTTCTATTGACGTCCTGCCGCAGGTTGCCGATGATCACGATGTGGATATTGATGAAGATGACCTGCGCATTGATACCTACCGTTCCAGCGGCAAGGGTGGACAGCATCTCAATAAAACCGACTCCGCCGTACGCATCACGCATATCCCAACCGGCATCGTGGTACAGTGTCAGGATGAGCGTTCCCAGTTTTCCAACAAAGACAGAGCCATGAAGTTGTTAGCAGCTAAACTACTTGACAAAAAGCTTGCCGAACGCGAGGCGGAACTCAATTCGTTGCGCGGTCATCAACAGGAAATCGGTTGGGGCAGTCAGATCCGTTCGTATATCTTTCAACCGTATCGTTTAGTTAAGGATCACCGCACCAATTTTGAAATGGGTAATGTGGACGCCGTCATGGACGGCGATCTGGATGGGTTTATCGGAGCCTGGTTAAAGCAGGCTGCATTACAAAATCAAGTCGATTTGGACGGGAAGTAAATAGATTTAGAAGTCTAAATTTAGATAAAGAGGTGTAGCGTTATGGATCAAACAATGGTCGAAGCCAAGGCCAAACAAATCCGCCGTCATATCTTTACCATGTTGACAGCAGCCGCATCCGGACATCCGGGGGGGTCGCTTTCTGTTGCCGATATCATGGCCTATCTGTTTTTTGAGGAAATGCGGCTCGACCCGCAAAATCCGAAGGATCCCCAAAGGGACAGACTGGTTTTGGCAAAGGGGCATGCTGCTCCGGCACTGTATGCGGCATTGGCTATGAAGGGATATTTCCCTGAGGAGGAATTGTTGAGTTTACGTAAGTTGGGTAGCCGTCTACAAGGACATCCGGACATGAAAAAATTACCGGGCATCGATATTTCCACCGGTTCTTTGGGGCAAGGGTTATCGGCTGCCTGCGGCATGGCTTTAGCCGGAAAGATTGACAAGGCCGACTACCGAGTCTTTGCTATTTTAGGAGATGGGGAAAACGAGGAAGGCCAGGTATGGGAAGCGGCTATGTTTGGAGCCCATTATCAATTGGATAACCTGACCGCGTTTGTGGACCATAACGGGCTGCAAATCGACGGTAAAATAACGGATGTGATGTCACCGGAACCGCTCGACGAAAAATGGAAGAGCTTCGGCTGGAATGTCCAGGTGATCGACGGTCATGATATTCGGGCCATCGCCAAAGCCGTGGCCTTAGCCAAAACAGTCAAAGGCAAACCGAGCATGATCATTGCCAATACCGTCAAAGGCAGGGGCTGTAGTTTTATGGAAAACCAGGCGGGTTGGCATGGCAAAGCCCCCAAAGAAGAAGAAACAGCCAAGGCTTTGGCTGAGTTAGGAGGGTGCTGAAATGACGCAAAAAATTGCAACCAGGGATGCCTATGGCAAAGCATTGGCGCAATATGGTTTGGAAAATGAAAGAATCGTCGTTTTGGATGCCGACTTATCCAAATCCACCAAGACGGCTGATTTTGCCGCTGTTGTCCCGGAGCGTTTTTTTAACGCCGGGATTGCGGAACAAAATATGATTGGCGTAGCAGCCGGTTTATCCACATGCGGTAAAATTCCTTTTGTCAGCAGTTTCGCTGTTTTTTTGACGGGACGTGCCTTTGAACAGATTCGCAATACCGTTGCCTATCCAAAGCTCAATGTCAAATTAGCTGCGACACACGCAGGCGTTACCGTGGGTGAAGACGGCGGTAGCCATCAATCGGTGGAAGATATTGCTTTAATGCGCAGCTTGCCGCGCATGACGGTGGTTGTGCCTTGCGACGCTATTGAAACAACGCAAGCGGTTGCCGCTGCCATTGCATATGACGGTCCGGTATATCTGCGTTTAGGTCGTTTAGCCGTTCCCTTGATTAATGGCGAAGAGTATCGATTTGAGCTTGGTAAGGGAGTATTGTTGCGTGATGGCAGTGATATCGTCATTTTTGCTTGCGGGCTGATGGTCGCCGCTGCAATAGAAGCAGCTGATCTTTTAGCGGAGGAAGGGATTTCTGCCGCCGTTGCCAACATCCATACCATCAAACCCCTGGATACGGATTTTATCGCCAATTTAGCGGCGCGTTGCGGCGCGGCCGTGACGGTAGAAGAGCACAGCATCATCGGCGGTTTAGGGAGCGCTGTGGCAGAAACGCTTGGCGAGCATTATCCGGTTCCTTTATGCCGTGTGGGAATTATGGATATGTTCGGACAATCGGGCAGCCCGGACGCTCTTTTAGAAAAATACGGCTTGACGGCGGTTTCTATTGTTCAAAAGGTGAAAGCAACCATTGCCAGAAAGTAAACTTAAAAATAAAGTGCAATCACAAAAAGAAGCCGGTAGATAAATCTACCGGCTTCTTTTTTATATGTCATGATATAGGTGTGATCAAATGGATTTTGGGCGTTTCCATAAAATAATTTTATCAATTCATAAAATCGATCAAAATTATTTATTAGATATATAGGGATAAAACAATTAGAATAAGGTTGTTAGATAGATATTGGTTGGGTTTTATGAATTATTTGAGAAAGGGAACAATATGGATTGTATTGGCATTGATATCGGTTCGACCGCGGCCAAAACCGTTGTCTGGGGGTCCGGCGACATCAGGTTGACGTTTGCGATACCTACCGGTTGGAGCAGCAAAGAAACCGCGGAAAATATAAAAAAAGAGCTATTGAGCAAGGGTATTGATATAGATACGGATTCTACTAAAGTCATCGCTACCGGATACGGCCGGATCAGTGTTCCTTACGCCGATCAATGTGTGACGGAAATCACCTGCCATGCCAAGGGGGCCTGGTATTTGATGAAGCAAAACTGTACCGTCATCGATGTCGGGGGGCAGGATACCAAGATCATAACCGTTGAGAACGGCCAGGTTAGCGATTTTTTAATGAACGATAAATGTTCAGCCGGAACAGGTAAGTTTTTGGAGATTATGGCTAACAGGCTTGGCGTTGGTTTGGAGGAGCTCTTTGATCTGGCAAAAAGGGGAACGCCTCTTGCCATCAGTTCCATGTGCACTGTGTTTGCGGAGTCCGAGGTGATCAGCCATATCGGCCAGGGAGAAAGCCGCCCGGATATCGCAGCCGGGGTGATCCAATCCGTAATCGGCAAAGTGATGCAGCTTGCCCGCCGTCACGGGCTTAAATACCCTTGTATCCTGACCGGAGGTTTGTCTATAACCCCTTATTTTGCCGAGAAACTGGAAGAAGCCTTAAAAGTACCTGTTTGTTCTTTTGATTTAAGCCGCTATGCGGGCGCGCTGGGCGCAGCTTTGATCTGTCAAGATAAATTTGCAAAATAAATTAACGATATCCGGAACTTAGCAGATCTAAAAAATTTTTGCCGCATAAGAAATTGTTTTTGTCTCAACCGATCATTCCGGCTTTACGGGACGCTTTGATTGCCAATGTTGTTTTAGTATTTAAAATACAAACATAGATTGATGAAAAGGATATAAATTTTATAAAAGGCGTAACCAAAAGTGACCTGTAACGATATTAAAAAATAAATCCGACAGCCTAAGCTGCCGGATTTATTTTTAAGGAGGCTTTATTGGAAAAGGGCTAGCCTACTTTGACAAAAGATTGTAAAGAACCTGGGCGATCTCTGCGCGTGTTGTGCCTGACTTGGGGTTAAGAAGATCATTGCTGCCGCTGATGACGCCGGCCTGAACCAGTGTCGTCATGGCATCCTTAGCCCAATCGGCTATCAGGTCCGCGTCATTAAAGCTTGTAAGCGCTGTATTATTCATAGCATCCGGAACTTCGTCTATGACCTCTAAAGCGTTATAGAGCATGACGATCATTTCTTGCCTGGTGATGGCTTTTTGCGGCGCGAACAGGTTATTGCCGACACCGTTCACGATGCCGAGCGCCTTGGCTTGTAAGAGATATGGCGTGTAATAGGTGTTCCCTGCATCCGAGAAATTCTCTGTCCCGGCCGTGCTTTGCGTACCGATCTGATAAGCGTTCATCAAAAGTACCACAAATTGACCGCGGGTAAGGTTGGCGTTGGGGCTGTAGATTCCTTCGCTGGTGCCGGAGGTGATACCCCTTGCGGCAATGAAGTTTACCGCGTCGGCATACCAGGCTGAAGGAGCAACATCTCTGAATGCTACCTGATTGTAGCCGAGAATGAATTTGGAAAAGTGGGTGGTGGTGAATACCACGGCTTTTTTGATTGGGTCATAATGACCTTTAACGGTTTGCAAGCTGCCGTCGTCCGCAAGATAGTAAACGAGAATACAATTGGGGTTTTCTCCGCTTCTGAGCGTATATGGAATGGTAACAGTCGCATGCCCGCCGTCAAAATTGGAGACTATGGTATCGCCGTTGGTCACGGTCAGGTCATAAACCGGACGGTCTTTGACTTTTGCCTGGTCTTTTTCACTGAGGATGGAATTGTCGATGACGGAAGCCGAAATCACTACATTACCGCCGTTATCCGCAGTCGCAATAGTTTCCAGTGCTTTATTGTCAAAGGTAACGGAGATAAAGGGAGAAGTAATGGCCAGGCTGGCATCTGTATTTTTTGCGATAGCGGATAGATCATCCTCGTCGATGGTAACGACGAGCTTTTTGGTCCCATCCGGTGTATCGATGACCAGTTTGAGGATATCTCCTTTATCGGTTCCGCCAGTATTGCCGGCTTTATCGAGCAGAGCGCTGACGATAGATGGGGTGAGCGTTGCCGAAGTCGTGCCGGATTGGGATTTGCCGTCCAATTCTACCGAGTTGGTGGTATGGCCGCCTAAACGGTTCGTTGTGACAACGATGGCGGAGCCGCCACCACCACCGGAAGGAGGCGTTACCGGCGTGTTGTAAGGAGCGCCTTTAAGGAGTGCATAACTACTGCTGGAAGTCATACGCCAGGGATTTGAGCTGCTGTAATAATCCGGAGCGGTGCCGCCGCTTGCATACCAGCTCCAGCCGGAACCGTAGAAGGATTTGGTCTTAAGCTGAGTCGCCGTTGCGCCCTCGTAGCTGCCTACCAGATCATCTTCGGCCAGGATATCCATACCGCTGACGATGCCGCCTGCCGCTTTGGTAACGTTGTCGTTTGTTTCATAGTAATTTTGAGAAAGGCCGGTATTATAGATCAATCCTACGATGCCGCCGTAATAGGCGTCCCCTTCATGATTGTTGAGGGCATATACATTGGAGGCCGTGCTGTAAGTATAATTGACGGTGATTTCTCCGGCGGCGCCGACGATGCCTCCGGCCGTCAAGCCGATGCACATGGTTCCTACTTTTGGCGCGCTGTTGCTTTCGGTGTAAACGGCGCTCTTGTTATAGCAGTTTGCGATCAGGATATTGGGCGTATTAAAATCGGTGTAGGTTGTGGAACCTGCAATGCCACCCGTTAAGGTGCTCCCAGCGTAAGTAGCTACCGTTTTGTCGGCCCCGGTATTGGCGCAATTGATAATTGTAACGCCGGCATTTGTCCCGTTACCACAATCGATATGCCCGACGATACCGCCCGCATAGGCACGGTTTGTGGGGATCAGATTGGTGGATGTGATATTGGCATTATTTTCGCAATTTTCGATAATCGAAGCCTGGGAATAACCGTTGATGAACGCCGTGATGCCGCCGGCATAAGCATATTCTTCGCCGTTGTTGCTCGGTACGCTCATGTTTGTGATTACGTTGTTGGCGACTGTAAGACTTACATCCCCTGCATTTTCGCAGCCGAAGATGGAGGTGTAGGGGCCTGTATAGCCGACGATACCCCCGGCGTAAGCAGACTCGCCTTCTCTGATCATAGTCAGTGAAGCATTGATATCAACCTGATTGTCGCAATTGCGGATATCACCGTCCCAGGTGTTTCCGACAATACCGCCGATATAAGCGGAATAATACGTTTGAGAGGTGAGCTCAAGGCTGCCGTCTCCGGTTACCGTGCAGTTTTCCACATATTTCCCCATGGCTCTCATTTTATCGAGACTTCCGGCTATGCCTCCAACGGCAGGAGCTTTAATCATTTCCCCTTCGTTGATAATCACATGGCAATCGATGATGGAAGAAGCTCCTCTGCCGATGATGCCGCCGGCGAGTTTCCACCAGCCATATGTGATGATGCTGCCGGTATCAAAGGTAACGGTACAATTTTCGATATTGCCGAAATAAGCCTTTCCTGCGATCCCTCCCGATCCGCCGTTGGGTGAATCCGTCATGACGTCCCCAAGGTAATTGACTGCGCAGTTAGTGATGGTGCTGTAATCCGCCGAGCCGACGATACCGCCGACATGCGCATAATCGTCGTTGATGGTTTCAATCCCAATCACATTGACGGTAAGGCCATCGACCAGGGCGTCTTCCCCGGTCATTCTGGCAAAGAGGCCGATATCGATAGGGTTACTCCCAAAATAATCGGAGTCGATCATCAGATTGTCAATCGTATTTCCGTCACCCAGATACTTGCCGGTAAATTCATCGTCGTCTGTTGATTGGTTGCCGTCGACAAAGCCGCCGATGGGCGTCCAATTGCCGCCGTTATAATCCGCCAGGTCGATGTCCGCCGTCTGGATAAAGTTGAGATCGAGATGGTCGCTGATATGTGCCAGTTGTTCGGGAGTAGAAACATGGTAATAGGTTTCACCTCCGATTTGGCTGGAGGCAATATAGCCGCCGTAGGCTTCCGTAGTCGAACAGCCGTCGATCATACATTCATGGGAGACAGAGACGTCGTCGATGAAGATATTATATCCCCATTGACATGTACCCAAAAAGGCGATGCGCACATCCGGCTCACCGGCATATGCCGCCAGGCTGAGGGCTTCTTTCTTCCAGCCCTCGGTTTCGCTGTAATGGTAGAACGGATCATCCAAGTTGGTCCAGGTATTGCCTCCGTCGGTCGAGATCTGAACGGTAATATAATCATCGTAATCGGACCAGCTGCTGTCATGGTACATCCAAAACTCCAGCCAGTAATCGCTTCCATTAGAAAGGTTAAGGCTTTCAGTCTGATAGAGGCGGGACCGGGTTTCTGTGGATAGAGAAAAAGAATTAAATTTGGCGACATAGCTGCCGGAATGAGCAGCAGCGGTTGGATCGGATAAAGTATTGGTTACGCTCCAGCCTGGAATTGAGCCTATAACTGATTGATCCCATCCATCCATGCCGCTCTCGAAATTCTCTTTGAAAAACTCCAGTCCCTTTAAGCGGACCGTGCTTACCCCGTCGGTAAAGACCGTGTAGCGTCCTTGTAATATGCCTTCGTCTTGGGTCATGACGGTGTCGCCTATCTTTACGTAGTTTGTAGGATTGGCGGCTGTGATGGTGCCGCCGACGGTGATCTCGGCGCCGCCAAAGACGTAAGCACCATAGGTGGGATCGTTGTTGCTTCCGTATGTGCTGGCTGTCGTCACGGTGCTGCCCTTGACAAAAACAGTGGTTCCTGCTCCATAAGCCGCAAGCCCTATGTTGCTTTGAGCGTTGCCCCCGATCGTAACGTTTGAACCTGCGGACGCTTCCACGGCATAATAATTTGTCGCTGTGACGTTACCGTCCACACGGACAATTCCGCCGCCTTCCGTCCAGCCATAGGCGGAAACCCCGCGATAACCGGCGGTCACATCTCCCTTTACCGTGACCGTTCCGCCGCTGTCGGCATTAATGCCCGAGCCGCTTGTGGCGGAAAGATTACCGTCGAGGATTGCTTCTGTACCTGCACCGCTGGCATAGACACCATTGAGGCTGTAAATATCTCCATATACATGAACGTGGGAACCGCCGTATATATGCAATCCTTCTCCGATGTAGCTTAATACTTTAATATCTCCCGTGACCGTGACCGAGCTTCCGCTCTCCGCTATGATACCATAGCCGTTGAGGCTGTTGCTTGGGGTGGGGTCTAAAATGGAGGTGACGGTCGCCGTGCCGCCGTTTAAGGCCTTGACGCCGATATAGCCGGTCACGATATTGAGCTCGCCGCCGTCGGTGTCGTCGATGGTAAGGCTACCGCCGTCTACTTTAAGGGCTCCCTCGGAGTTGGTACGTCCGATGTTTAATTTATAAGTATCGAGATCAAAATGAAGGTCTTTTTCGATGAGGATGATGTCCCCTTGATAGCGGATATCCGCCAATAGGGTGATGGTGTCGCCGTCTTCGGCATCCTCCAGGGCGTCCTCAAGGAAGAGGTAGTTTACGCCGTCAAGGCTGCAGACCTCTTGTCTGGCCCGTACGGTAGCGGTGCCATTGGTATAAACATAGTAGTTGTCGGTAATCGAGCTGTATTGGGCCGGTGTTTTGACTGTGCCGGCAATGTTTATATAATTGGGGGCGGTAATATAACCCTTAACAGTGATATTTGCGCTGCCCAGGGCTGCAACACCTGTGCCCCCGGTGCCCTGAGCATATACATTCCCATCAATGGTAGCGGTGCCATAACCCGCAATCGCAAAGGCGCCCCCCGTGCCATTTGCCGTAGCATCGCCTAAGATGGTCGCGGAGGAATTTGCGTATGCTACATCTACGGCTAAGCCGTTGGAGCCTGTTGCCGTTGCGTTGGTTACTTTCGCCGAGCTGCCGTCGCCGATAATGACGCCACTACTACCGGTGACATTAAAGGCACCTTCTCCATATATATCAACATCAATCCCGGCATTCACCCATAAAGCCGCGCCGGAATCATTGACTACGTTGAGCGTATGGCCGTTGAGGTTAAACCAGGTATCGGTTGTGGGTGCTAATTGTCCTGTATAGTTGATATCGGCCAATAGTTTGATCGTATCATTATCTACCGCTGCGGCTGCAAGCCCCTCGTCCAAAGTGTCATATTGGACGCCGTCGACTTCACAAACCGGATTGGGGATCAATACATAAACGGTATGGACATAGTTGGGGTTGTTGTTGGTATAGCAGGAATATTTCATATAATTCCCTTCTATGACCCCGTTGCCCTCCGTATAATTAACATAATCAAGCCGGATATAAGGATTCGCGCCGCTGATGGCGCCGTTGACGGTTACCGTGGCGCCGTTATAAATATAAACGCCGAAACTATTATTTGCAGTGATATTGCCGTTGATGGTGATGTTGCCGCTGGGGGCGTTGGAAACAACGCCCTCCTGGGCAATGATGTTGCCGTTTAAGGTAAAAGTGCTGTTTGAGGCGACACCCCACCCATCACCGCTTGTGATATCGCCGGTGACAACCATGATGCCGGTATCGTTATTGACAGCCGTGCCCGCTGCAGCATCTATGTTACCGGTAATATTAAATACAGATGTGCTTGAAGTATTTGTGATTTGTACGCCGCCCGTAATATTTCCGTCAATATCCATTGCGGAAGAACCGAAAGCCCCTGCCATCATGATCCAACCTGTTATATTGCCTTCAACATCAATGTCGGCATCACCGCCGGCATTGATCGCATAATAATTTGTGCTGATGATATTGCCGATAATATCGGCAACAGGGGCGTCCCAGCTGCCTTCATTTCTTATAAAGATGCCTAATTCGGCTGTGATATCTCCCTTGACTTCGGCAAGGCCGCCGTATTCCACCGTCAGTCCGTTGGTGACCGCGGTGACGTCGCCTGTGATATCCACCAGACCGCCGTAAGCGGCATAAGCTCCGTAATAGTTGCCTTCCACGTCTCCGGTGACGGTGATGGTGGCTTCATTTTGAGCGACAGCACCTCCATAATAGCCGGTGGCGCTACCAGTGAGTGTGATCGTACTGCCGGGGCCGTTGGCATATAAAGCGATGATTTCCTGATAACTCATGCCACCTGGAAATGACGCAGTGAGGGTGCCTGTGATATTGATATCCCCGCCCAAAGAGGCATGGGCGCAGGATTTCAATTCGCCTGAAGAATTGACGGTTAAGGTGCCGCCATCTCCATCAACATCATAGATATTGAGTACGCCGCTGTTAACGGCTTGAAGCGCGTGGCCGTCCACACCGGAAACAGTCAGGTCATTGCCGTTAAGGTCGATGGTGAGCGTCTCGTTATCGGCGATAATGCTCTGAGAATAGGTAACGTCCTGGAACAGCACGATGGTATCCTCATCCTGTGCTGCAGTTAAAGCCTCGCCCAAAGTATCGTATTGGGTGTCACCGATTTTGCAGGCATAAGTAGTAGGAGCGTCAAGCATAACCGTATTGAGGGTTGCAGACCCCGCCACCCACGTTGGCGTGGTAAACCCCGTTGAGCCGCTGTAATAATATACGGTGAAGCCTGAGGAAGGGATGGAAAAAACGAAAGTGCCCATAGTTGGAGCATTCCCTTCAAAGAGGACAGAGTTTAAATTTGCATTGTTTCCAAAGGCAAAGTACTCGATGCTTGTAATATTAGCCGGGATTGTCAATGAGTTTAAAGCGCTATCGCCAAATGTCCAACTTTTAATGGTGGATAATGATGTTGGGATTCTGATTGTACTTAATGATGTAATACTAAATGCGCCGTCACCAAGTGTCAGCAGATTATTGCCGATGATGGTTACGGAAGTTAAGTTTCTGTTGTTAGCGAAAGCGTTGTTGTCAATTTGAGTTACGCTGTTAGGGATTGTAACCGTTGCCAGCCTAGAGCCATTAAAGGCGTTTTGGCCGATATAGTTGACCCCGTCCCCCAGGTCAACCGTAGCCACCACACTATTTTGGAAAGCAGCGGACTCGATCCTGAGCACGCTGTCCGGTATGGTAACGGATGTAATCGCAATGTTGTCCATAAAAGCTTCACTGCCGATCCTTGTGACAGGTAGCCCCGCAATTGTAGACGGAATCGTGATTTCGGTAGCTGAACCATTATATCCCGTTATTGCCGCGGTTGTTCCAACGTCATAAGTCGTATAGTACCAATCGCCCTCTATTACCGCGGCAGAGGTTGTTGTTGGCAGGATTCCGGCTAAAGCTATTAGCATAGCAGCTACTAAAAATATTAAAACTTTCTTCCTCATTTTACTCCTCCTCATAAATTACCTTTGCTTCTACATGCTTCTTTAATTCCTGGTAAATGGCTCTCAAATCTGTATCCTCAATAAAAGTACCCCAAAACAGTAAACTCCGAGTTTTGATTTCGATCTCGGAATGCTTTTTTTTGGTAAGCGTTATGCAGTTTAGGTCTTCTGGTAAAATTTTGATAATAGGGTTGGCCTCATTGTCATAAGGGGCGAGCAAAATGCCTCCTTCAAGCATTGAAAGGTCATAAAGTGTGGTTTCATAAAATCCGGTTTTGATTCTTAAACCATAATGCATCCATACCACCTCATAAATAATTATACATGAAAGGCAGGAATAAAGGGGGATGGCATTGAATCTGTCAATGTCAAATAAGTTGGCATGATTGATGACAACCTATTCGGTAGGGCAGTCTAATATTTAGGTGTGATTTTATGGGGGAATGTAAATGGGACTTCATAAGAAACTTGATTTTTTGATGAATATCACAAAAACGTCGAACAGTTCTCTGGCCTTATACACTTCTTTGGATCCATCCTATATCAGTCGTTTGCGCCGGGGAGAAAGAAAACTGATAAAAGATGCCGATTATCTTAAAAAGATGGCGGTTTATTTTAGCAAACAATGTGTGGAGGAGTACCAGAAAAAAGCGCTGTTGGAAGCGCTGCAAAAACCGGCGGAACTGTTGTTTGATTCTAAGAGAATGACAGAACAGCTCTATCATTGGTTGTTGGAGGATAATTTGGCTGAAACAGCCTCCATTACCGGATTTTTAGACGGATTATCCGCAATCAGAATGAAAAAGATGCCTGTCAATGAAAGCAAAATTACGCCACAAAAATTAAACCAAACGCAATCGGATGTATCGTTGTATTTTGGCATTGAAGGAAAACGGGAAGCGGTCATTCGATTTTTATCCAATGTTGTGGAAGCCAAGGAACAGCAAACGACTTTATATTTGTATAGCGACGAACCGATGGATTGGTTATTGGATGATCTGTCGTTTTCATTAAAATGGGCCAACTTATTAGCCCGGGTTGTCGGTCAGGGGAATCGAATTAAAATCATCCACACCGTAAGCAGAAACTTAAACGAAATGCTGGAAGCATTGACAAAATGGATGCCGCTTTATATGACCGGAGCGATTGATCCTTATTATTACCCCAAAAAAAGGGATGGCATTTTTAAGAGGACATTGTTTATCGCTCCGAAGAATGTGGCCGTAACATCGACTTCGATTGAACCGATGACAAAGCAGGCGGTCAATATCGTATTGAAGGATGCAGATGCGATCGATGCATTAACGGAAGAGCTTAAGAGTTACCTAAGTTTATGCAAGCCTCTGATGCGGATTTTTACCGATAAGGACAAATTGCACTATTTGGAAACACTGGAGGAATTTGAAAGGGAACCTGCTGATGCTATTATCAGAACCGGACATCTTTCTTTGGCTACGATGCCCTTTGCGGTTGCCGAGGCCATCGCAAGCAGATCGGCGGTTTTGGATCAAAAAGAACTGAAAGAATATTTTTTAAAAAGAAAAGAAGGATTCGAACATAGTCTGTATCAAAATCGGTTTTATGAAATCATCCGGCTGCCGGAACTGACAACCATTCAGGAAGGGCGGGTGAAAGTTCAAATACCGGGGATATCGGAATCTTTTATTTTGCAATATCGTCCCGAAGAATACCGCATGCACCTGGAAAACATTATTTTGTTGTTGCAGAATTTTGAGAACTACCAGATAAGTCTACAAAAAAATTTAACAGAAGACGGGTTCCGGCTATATTCTAAAGAGGATCTAGGTACGATTGTTGTTAAAACAACCCCTCCCCATGCGATCTTTGCCATTAACGAAAGCAATATGACGGCTGCTTTCTGGGATTATTTAAATATGCTATATTATGAAAATAAGCCGAATAAAAAAAGAGTTATCAAAGAGCTTCAGGATTTGGCGGATGGACTAAAATAATTCTATTTAAATGGACAAAGAGGTTATGTTCGCGTATTTTATATGATTAAGAAAAGAGATGATAAAACCCCATAATCGTATTATATTGATTCCGGGGTTTTATCACTATGGTCGCCAGAATTGATGTGCTTTTTGAGTAGGATCACAACAATCCTGATGTGGATATTTATATCGTTACAATGATTAGCTACTTTAAGCCTAATAAAAAGAAGAGCCATCGGGATAAGGTGACGAGTAAGCTACTAATTAGCCTCCCAAAGAACATAAACATAAATAAAAAGGGTAACCATATGTTTGGTTACCTTATTTATTTAATCTAACGATAGAATTATGCTATAATTAATTAAAAAAGAAAATGAAAGTGATTTAAGTTACGATGATGATTGAACTGCCTAAAGATGTAAAAACATTAATCAATACACTTGAAAATGAGGGGTATGAAGCGTATCTCGTCGGGGGTTGCGTCCGTGACCTTTTACTGGGGATGTCTCCCCATGATTGGGATATTACGACCGATGCGTTGCCGGAAGAGATCATCGATTGTTTCAGTGACAAAACGATTGTCAAGAGCGGTTTAAAATATGGGACGGTTATGGTCGTTGAAAACGGAATCGCCTATGAGATCACGACCTTTAGGATCGACCAGGGCTACTCTGATAGGAGGCGGCCCGATGCGGTATTGTTTACCGCTTGCCTGCAAGACGATTTGAGCCGCAGGGACTTTTCTATTAATGCCATGGCCTATCATCCCAAAGTAGGCCTGATTGATTACTTTGGGGGAGAAGATGATTTGCAAAACAAAATAATACGCTGCATCGGCAATGCGGACGACCGTTTTAACGAGGACGCGTTGAGGATTCTGCGCGCGCTTCGTTTTGCTTCTGTATTGGGCTTTGAGATTGAAGAAACCACGTCAAAAAGCATTGATCGAAATAAAGATCTGTTAAAAGATATTGCTATTGAACGCATCAATATAGAATTTTGCAAGTTGATTTGTGGTGGGCATGTGAAAGAAGTACTGTTAAATTACGCGGATGTCTTTGCCGTTTTTATACCGGAAATTTGGCCTATGTTTGGCTTTGAACAAAATTCTCCGCACCACTATTTGAACGTTTGGGAGCATACCGTGGAGACTGTTGCCCAAACGCCGGAAGATCTGATTTTAAGATTAACCCTCTTCTTTCATGATATTGCAAAGCCAAAATGTTATTTTGAAAGCGAGGATGGTTTCGGACATTTTTGCGGTCATCCCAAATATAGTGAAAATATGGCCTACGAGATTATGAAACGGATGAAGTTTGATAACAAAACGATCGAGATTGTCGGCGAGCTGGTCCGTTATCATGATATTAAGATCGAAGCGGAAGGAAAACAGGTTAAAAGATTGCTGGGTAAAATCGGGGAAGAGCGGTTTAGGCAGTTGATCCTGGTAAAACGGGCCGATATATCTTCCCAAAGTCCACAATTTCGTGAGGAACGTTTAGAAAAGCTCAATGATCTTCTCCAGTTTGCGGAAGGTATTTTAGCCGAAGAGCAATGTTTTCAAATCAAGGACCTGGCAATCGATGGCAACGATCTATTGGAGATGGGGATTCCTCAGGGTATTTTAATGGGCAAGATCCTGCATCAACTTTTTGACCAGGTGCTCAATGATGCAGTTCCCAATGATAAGCAAACCTTATTGGATGCTGCAAAAGAGATCGAACAGAAATTATCATAAACATGTAAACTCTCTATAAGACTATCCTGTAAAAAGGCACCCAATCGGAAGGTTGGATGCTTGGTGTATTTCTTTAGATAAAAAACATGGGGGCTTGATTTGTTTTTTGCTTTTCGGATTCAAGGATTAAATCTTCCAGAGTAATTTGTGCCAAATTCGTTTTGACGGTTTCATCCAAAGGGGCAAAAACAGATAAGCGCATAGCGGCTTCGACTTCCGGAGCATTTGACTTGACGGTTTCTTCCGTTTGGTCAAAAAGGGAATTTTCTACGGCGGACAAAATATCAAATACGGAAATTTCTTTGGGCAGCCGTGTTAATTTATATCCTCCTTGAGAACCTTTTACCGATTGGACGAGGTGTGCTCTTTTTAATAAGGCAAAAACCTGTTCCAAATAGATCTTTGATATCCCCAAGCGATCGGAAATGCTGATCACCGTGACATGCTCATTGATAGGATAACTTCGTCCCAGATCGATCATGGCGGCAAGCGCATAACGTCCTTTTACAGATATTCTCATAACCGCTCCTCCTTAACGCATACATATATGACATGTATTGAATATAGCAGTTAAAAGGCAGATTTGTCAATAGCCTATCATTCATATAAAAATTATATTAATGTATTTTAAACCTATTGACAAAAGGTTTTTTTTAGCGTATGATAATAACAAATAAAACATATTAAACATATATGTAATTAAAATTTAAGGAGGCTTTTTTGTGTCAAAGGTTTACAAAACGTTAACCGATTTGATTGGGAATACGCCGCTTCTGGAACTTTCCAACTACAATAAAAAGCATCATTTGCAGTCTGCCATTTTAGGGAAGTTAGAATATTTCAATCCAGCGGGAAGCATTAAGGACAGAATTGGCAAGGCGATGATTGACGATGCGGAAGCAAAAGGGCTTTTAAAACCGGACTCCGTTATCATCGAACCGACAAGTGGAAATACGGGAATCGGTTTGGCTTCGGTAGCGGCTGCGAGAGGGTACCGTTTGATTTTAACTATGCCGGAGACGATGAGCTTGGAACGGAGAAACCTTTTGCAAGCTTATGGAGCCGAGTTGGTCTTGACCGAAGGGGCACAAGGAATGAAAGGCGCAATTGAAAAGGCGGATGAACTGGCCAAAGAAATCCCCAATTCCTTCATCCCGGGGCAATTTGACAACCCGGCTAATCCTGCAATCCATAAGGCTACGACCGGCCCGGAAATTTGGAACGATACGGATGGGAAAGTGGATATTTTTGTTGCCGGGGTTGGTACCGGTGGTACCATTACCGGAGTAGGAGAGTTTTTGAAATCAAAGAACCCCAAAATTCAGGTGGTTGCCGTAGAGCCTGCCGACTCGCCTGTGTTGTCTGAAGGCAGATCCGGTTCGCATCAAATCCAGGGGATCGGCGCCGGATTTGTACCGAAAGTTCTTAACACCTCCGTTTATGATGAAATTATCGCGGTTAAAAACGAGGACGCTTTTTTAACGGGCAAAGAGCTCTCGCAAACAGAAGGGTTGCTGGTAGGGATATCCGCCGGCGCAGCTGTTTGGGCCGCGACCGAGTTGGCCAAACGTCCGGAAAACGTGGGGAAAACAATTGTTGTGATTCTGCCGGATACCGGTGAACGGTATTTGTCCACGCCGCTGTTTACTTGATAAGATCGGGTGCGCTAAAAATGAGTTGTGCGGGAATCTCTTTGGCAGTAAAATAAAATTAGTATATGGGCAATATAGAGTCTAATTTTTTTAGCAACAAACTATTAATTATATTTTGCCTGCACCTCTTGATATTTTTGTTTAAGGGGAGCATATCTTTTAATCTAAATAATACTAAATACATATGAATAATACGATATAGAAAGTGTGTGTGATGTAATTGACCAGTGAGCGTAAATTAAAATTTGAGACCCTGCAAATCCATGTCGGTCAAGAGAAGCCCGATCCGGCAACCGATGCCAGAGCAGTCCCAATTTACCAGACTTCTTCCTATGTGTTTGCTAATTCAGCCCAAGCTGCAGGGAGATTTGCCCTGACGGAAGACGGCAATATCTATTCACGCATCATGAACCCGACTTCTGATGTTTTTGAAAGACGGATTGCTGCTTTGGAAGGCGGTATTGCGGCACTGGCCACATCCAGCGGAGCGGCAGCCATTACCTATGCTGTTCAAAACATTGCCCATTCCGGTGATCATATCGTATCCGCTAGCACTTTATACGGCGGTACTTATAATCTTTTTGCCCATACGTTAAAAGATTTTGGGATCGAAGTTACTTTTGTAGACCCGGATGTTAAAGGCGGCTTTGAAAAAGCGATTCGTCCTAATACCAAGGCGCTTTTTGTCGAAAGTTTGGGGAATCCCAATTCCAGCCTGATCGATATCGAGGCGATTGCTAACGTGGCGCATAAACACGGGATACCCTTGATCATTGACAATACGTTTGCCACGCCTTATCTGCTCCGGCCTATCGAATATGGCGCTGATATCGTGATTCATTCCGCCACCAAATTTATCGGTGGCCATGGCACTTCCATCGGCGGCGTGATCGTGGATGGCGGTCATTTCGATTGGGCCGCATCTGGCAAATTCCCCGCCTTGACGGAACCGGATCCCAGTTATCATGGCGTCCGCTTTACGGAGGCCGCAGGACCTGCTGCTTATATTATTCGGGCGCGCGTGATCCTGCTGCGAGATACGGGTTCCACCTTAAGCCCATTTAACTCCTTTCTCTTTTTGCAGGGGTTGGAAACGTTGTCTTTAAGGGTGGAACGCCATATTGAAAACACACTTAAAGTGATCGATTACCTTAAAAACCATCCGAAAGTAGAACGGATCAACCATCCTTCTTTGCCGAATAGTCCCTATAAAAAACTCTATGATCGGTATTTCCCCAACGGCGCCGGTTCCATCTTTACTTTTGAGATCAAAGGCGGAGCAAAAGAGGCCAAAGCTTTTATCGACCGCTTGGAGATCTTCTCGCTTTTGGCCAATGTTGCGGACGTAAAGTCTTTGGTTATCCATCCCGCCAGCACGACCCATTCTCAGATGAACGAACAGGAATTGCGAGATTCCGGTATCAAACCCAATACCGTACGTCTGTCGATCGGAACGGAACATATCGACGATTTGATCTATGACTTGGATCAGGCTTTTAAAGGGTGAGTTCAGGAAAGCGATCCAGTGTCGTAAGCATTTGGGCTTAAGTTTTGGTTAACCCAAATATGTTGTTCAAATTGACAAAGAGAATAATACCGTTACTTTTGGGGACGAGGCCGATCTTTATCAGGATGATTTGATAGCTGGATATATCAACTTGATTTCTGTAGAAAATCTGCCTTCACCCATGAAAGTTACTGTTATGACCAGGTATAATCAAGCGGAAACACCTGCTACCATTTGCATGTTGGCCGGGAGCATATTTATGTTAAATTTGATGAGCCGCAATGCGCCGTCTCTCCCGGACAGGTCGTCGTTTTTTTATGACAGAGATATCGTAGTCGGCGGCACCATTATTGAATAAACAAAATCAAGATTATTGAATATAAGCGATAAACTTATATATTTGAGGGAAAAAGCTTGTCGCTTATATTTATAGTAATATGGTGACAAGCTTTATATGTTTTGTCTATAAAGTCTGAGATTTTCCTTACTATATACATAGATAGGTTGTATATTGTTTTGGGGTTTGTTATAGTCATAAGGGGAGTATCTTTTTTATATAGGGGTATAAATTAAATACATACCTTGATAATCGTGTCATTTTTTCTTAAAATGGTATATGTCAATAACCCATTTTATCAATTATTCTAATCTTACTAGTTTTTATAACCGACACATTAGCCGATTGAAAGTTATTTTGCAGGTTATTAATACTTTGATAGCAAATTGATAAAGATTAAGAATGCGATAAAAAATTGATAAAGACGGAATAATAAATGGGCAACATGAAGGAGGACAAAAAATATGATTCCTCAAAGACTTACTCAAGGATCACGTGATGTCATTCAGGGAGCTCAAAAGATTGCGGTTCAAAATAATAATTATCAGATTGAAGAAGAACATCTTGCGCAAGCATTGTTTGAGCAGGAGAACGGCTTGATTCCGCTCTTATTACGAAAAATGCGTATCAGCCCACTAGCCGTTTTAAATGGAATCAGAACCCAGGTTTCCAAGTTGCCCAGTTCGCAAGAAACCGATCAGGGGGAAGTGTGTATTTCACCCAAAGTAGATATTCTGCTCGGTTATGCGGAAAAAGAAGCTGCTCGCATGAAAGATGAATTTGTATCCGTAGAGCATATCATGATCGCATTACTGGACCAGCCTGATACGGTTATGCATGAAGTCTATGACTCGTATGGCATCCAAAAGGATCAGTTTTTAACGATCCTTTATTCCGAGCGGTATAATAACCGCTCTGCCAATGATATTCCGGAAGATACCCATAATGTGCTTGCAAAGTATGGGCGTGACTTGGTGAAGATGGCAAAAAACAACAAATTAGATCCGGTTATTGGCAGGGATAAGGAACTTCGGGATTTGGTTCGGGTCTTATCGCGTAAGACAAAGAACAATCCGGTATTGATCGGAGAACCGGGCGTAGGGAAAACGGCCATTGTGGAAGGGCTTGCCTTGCGGATTGCCTACGGCGACGTGCCCCATGCGCTGAAAGATAATATCCTATTTTCCTTAGATATCGGTGCGCTGATTGCCGGGACAAAATTCCGGGGAGAATTTGAGGATCGGCTGAAAGCTGTTTTAAAAGAAATCAATAAGAACGAAGGAAGAATTATTCTCTTCATAGATGAATTGCATACCATTATTGGGGTAGGCAAAACGGAAGGCTCGATCGACGCCGGCAATCTGCTTAAACCCATGCTGGCTTATGGGGAGCTGCATTGTATCGGCGCAACCACGCTGAAAGAATACCATCAGTATATAGAAAAGGACCCTGCGTTGGAACGCCGTTTTCGTCCCATTTTGGTAGAAGAACCCAGTGTGGCCGATACCATATCGATTTTGCGCGGTTTAAAAGACCGTTATGAAAATTATCATGGGGTTAAAATCCAGGACCAGGCATTGGTTGCCGCGGCTACGCTTTCTCACCGCTATATTTCTGACCGGTTTCTGCCGGATAAAGCCATCGATTTGATTGACGAGGCTTGTGCCATGATTCGTAGCGAAATGGATTATATGCCTACCCAATTGGATGAAGCCTCCCGGAAAATTATTCAGTTGGAGGCCGAAGCGGAGACGTTAAAACTAGATCCCAGTTCTTTTTCGCAATTAAAGGCCGTGCAAATTGAATTGGCTAACTTACGGGAACAACATGAAAAATTGAAAGCAAGATGGGAAAAAGAAAAGCGCACGCATAATAAAGTACAAAAATTACGTGAACAAATCAATGAAGTCAATGCTGAAATTGAGGGTGCAAAATGCAAATATGGCACTTATGAAACTAAAGATGGCCATAAACTACCGGAACTAGCCCAGCAATTAGAGAAACAGGAGCAAGCGGAAGCAGAAAATGCAAAGCTACCCGGCTCCTTATTGCGGGATCACGTTTCAGAGGAAGAGATTGCTCAGATTGTCTGTCGCTGGACGGGGATCCCTGTTACCAGATTAATGGAAAGTGAACGGGAAAAACTACTGAAACTAGAGGATACGCTGCATAAACGTGTAATAGGACAGAATTTCGCTGTAGAAAAGGTGGCCGAGGCTATTTTGCGTTCCCGGGCAGGCATCCAAAATCCCGACCGTCCGATCGGTTCTTTCCTCTTTCTTGGCCCGACCGGCGTCGGCAAAACCGAGCTGGGTAAAGCGTTGGCCGAAGCGTTATTCGATGACGAAAAAAATATCGTACGCATCGATATGAGTGAGTATATGGAAAAGTATACGGTATCCCGTTTGATCGGCGCGCCTCCCGGTTATGTAGGATATGAGGAAGGCGGGCAATTGACCGAGGCTGTACGCAGGCATCCGTATTCTGTTGTCTTGTTTGACGAGGCGGAAAAGGCGCATCCTGATGTCTTTAATGTGTTATTGCAGGTATTGGACGATGGTCGGATTACCGATTCGCAGGGGAGAACGGTTGACTTTAAAAATACCATCATTATTCTCACCTCCAATCTTGGTTCGGATGTGATTCTGCAAGGGATTGACGAGAACGGTAATATTTGTGAGGAAGCGGAAACACGTGTCTCGTATATGCTCAAGCAACAGTTACGGCCGGAGTTTTTGAACCGTTTGGATGAGATTGTATTTTTTAAGCCATTGACCAAAATGGAGATTGCCCAGATCGTAGACTTGATTATTGCCGATCTGCAAAAAAGAATGGATGAAAAACTGATTACCATCCATGTGACTCAGGCGGCAAAACAATATATGATTGACCAGGGGTATAATCCCTGCTACGGCGCGAGGCCCATGAGGCGATTTATCCAGAGTAAGGTTGAAACGATGATCGCAAGGAAAATCATATCCGAGGATATCAAACAAAACAGAACATTGACTATCGATCTTGTTGACGGTCAACTCTCTTTGGAAGTAAGCTGAAATGATATCAGGATCTCGAAACAAATTGTGTTCTGATGGGCTTTGATTTATTTGTGATGGTGGTGGGTATTCCCTTTTTTCTATATATTAACAAAGCGATAAAAGACTTGAGTTTATTTATTCTTAAGTCTTTTATTAATTTTGTCTATAAATTCCATATCTAGCGCTATATCGTGTTGATTTTTATATAATTTGTCGATATAATGAGAATAGTAGCATAATTAGAAATTCGTTTGGGAGGATTATCATGAGTAAATTTGCCATGCAAACGGAACCTCAATCCCAGAATTCTAAAAATCAAACGGATACTAATTTAAAAGATATACTTGACTGGCAAGCAATTCAGGAATGCTTCGAGGAGTTTAATAAACTGGTCAAATTACCGATAGCGATTATAGATATAGATGGTAATTTCTTAGCGCAGGTTGGAATTCAAGATATTTGTGCAAAATATCACCGAATTAATCCTGAAGCATTTAAAAATTGTTACGAGAGCGATATCAATTTAACTCAGGGAGTACCGGTTGGCAGTTATAAATTATATAGATGTCATAATAACATGTATGATGCTGTCACACCATTGGTTATTGAAGGAAGGCATCTTGGTAATTTACTGGTCGGCCAATTTTTATTTGCAGACGAACTGCTTGATCTAGAATTGTATCGGGAACAAGCCAGGAAGTACGGATTTGATGAGCGTGAATATCTATCAGCATTACAACAAGTTCCGGTCATTAGCCGGGAGATTATTGATGATGTTATGTCTTTTTTAAGCAAGTTTGCTGATATTTTATCTACAAAGGGATATAGCAATGTGCAATTATCCAGGAGTTTAGCTGAAATTAAAATTTTGATAGAATCATTAAAAAAAAGTGAGGGAAAATATCGGCTTTTAGTTGAGAATCAAACCGATCTTTTTGTCAAAAATGATTCTGACGGCAATTTCTTATACGCAAGCCCATCTTATTGTCAACTTTTCGGAGTGGATGAGAAGGATCTATTGGGTAAACCGTATTCTTCTGTAATTAGTGAAGAAAATCTTTCGGATTATGAAAGAGCTATTAAAGAAATGTTGGAGTCACCATACACCTGTTTTTATGAAGAAAGAGTAAAAACTCTGAAAGGTTGGAGATGGCTTCAATGGACCGGAAAAACAGTGATCGGCGAAAATGGGGAAATAGAGGCGTTTATTGGTAATGGCCGTGATATTACGGAGAAGAAAAACCTAGAAAAGGAACTGATAGCAAAGCAGGCACAACAAAGCGCTATGGTCGCCAATATCTTAGATGTGTTGATGATTGCTGATGAAAATTTAGATATTAAATACGTTAGTGCAAATATACAAAAATATTTTGGTTGGACACCGCAAGATTTATATGGGAAGCAAGCTTTTATAAGGATATATGATGATGATAAACCAAGATTAACAAAAATGATTAATGAAATAAAATCGGGCAATAGTTTTGCCAAAACCGGAGAATTTAGATATTTAGTTAAAGATGGAGCATATAAAGACGTTGAAATAACAGCGGTTAATCTCATCCAGGACACCTATATTAATGGCTATATGATCAATTTTCATGATATAACAGAGCATAAACGCAGGGAAAACGAAATTAAATATTTGAGTTATAGAGATGCTTTAACCGGTTTATATAACCGGACATTTTTTGAAGAAGAAATCAAACGCTATGCAATGACAGAAGATTTATTGCCTTTTTCAGTGATTATGGGGGATGTCAACGGCTTAAAAATAATTAATGATGGGTTTGGGCACGAAGAAGGGGATACTGTTTTAAAACGAATTGCTCAGATTTTGCTTAGTTGTTGCAGAGCAAATGATGTTGTATGCAGAATTGGCGGGGACGAGTTCTGTGTTCTTTTGCCTCGCACCAAACGTACAATAGCAGAAAAAATATGCGGTCGTATTTATAAAAAATGCGTAGAGATTAACACGATCGGCAAACATAAGATCAATCTAAGTATTTCGCTTGGATATGAAACAAAAGAATATGAGAATGATGCATTAACAGAAACGATAAAAAGAGCCGAGTCAATTATGTATCGGCATAAACTTTTAGAGAGTAGGTCGGCATATAGTTCTATCATTTCTGCTATCAAAGCGACTATGTATGAAAAAAGTGAAGAAATGGAAAAGCATTCGGAAAGGACAGTTGATTTAACGGTTTTTTTAGGTAAAAAATTAGGTTTGGCGGAAGAGCAGCTTAACCAATTGGAACTTTTGGCCACTTTACATGATATCGGCAAAATGAGCATCGATAGGCGTATTTTAAATAAACCGGGCAAACTAACTGCTTCCGAATGGTTGGAAGTAAAAAAACACCCGGAAGCAGGATACAGAATCGCACTCGCTTCGCCGGAATTGGTTCATATTGCGGATTACATCTTGTATCATCATGAACGTTGGGACGGGAGCGAATACCCGCAAGGATTAAAAGGAGAAGATATTCCTTTTCTTTCAAGAATTGTTGCGGTCGTTGATGCTTACGACGCCATTACCAATGGCCGCTCCTATAAAGAAGCGCAAACCAAAGAGTACGCAATCGATGAAATCAAAAAAAATTCCGGGACACAATTTGACCCGGATGTCGTCAAAGCTTTTTTAACGATTATTTAACCTTAAAATTATATAAAATAAAAGATATTGCCGGTATTTAATTGATACCGGCAATATCTTTTGTGTATCATTCAGGCGGTTTATAAAAGCTGGTTTCTTAACCCAGACAAAAACTTCTTTTTTTCTTTGAGGGAATCCGATATATGACCCGGGACACCGACGGTATTGTCTAATTCTATAATAATTACCGATAAATGTTTATTTATGGACATATTTTGTTATGATAAGATTAGATTCGGATTGAGGGTAAAAAAAAGACCAGGCATGAAGGAGGCGATGATGTGACCGATTTAAGTTTTGAGAAGAAGCCCGGAGTCGAGGTGATCTATTTGGCCGGGGGATGCTTTTGGGGTCTGCAAAAGCTAATGCAGTCCTTACCCGGCGTTGTTGCTACCGTAAGCGGGTATGCCAATGGGACAAGCGATAAAGAGGCTACTTACAGGGCTGTCTGCAGCGGTAATACAGGCTTTCGGGAAACGGTTCGGGTTGAATATGACCCGAAACGCACCAGTTTAGACATCCTTTTGTATGCTTATTTTGCCGTCATTGACCCGACTGTAAAAAATGCGCAGGGAAATGATAAAGGAACGCAGTATCAGACAGGAATCTATTATACAGATGAGGCTTCCCGCCAGACGGTGGAACGCATTGCTGAAATTGAGCGGGAGCGCCACCCCCAATTTGCTGTGGAAATCAAGCCCTTGGAGTGTTTTTATGACGCTGAGGAATATCATCAGAACTATCTGGATAAAAACCCATTTGGCTACTGCCATATCCCGGAAAAAGAGATGGAAAAACTCAGCCAGGTTGTGATTGACCCTGCCCAATACAAACGTCCGGACAAAGATGTCATCGCTCAAAAGCTTGATGACATGCAGTTTGATGTAACACAAAATGCGGCGACGGAGCCCCCTTTTCAAAATACTTTCTGGGACCACTTTGAAAAAGGTATCTATGTGGATATTGTTACCGGTGAGCCACTTTTTTCTTCCCAAGACAAATATTTGAGCTCTTGCGGCTGGCCCAGTTTTGCCAAAGGACTGGATGACAATGCGCTGGTTTATTTGGAAGATCGTTCCCATTTTATCAAGCGGACGGAAGTACGCAGCCGGACAGGCAACTCGCATTTGGGACATGTTTTCCGCAGAGACTCCGAATCTCCAACCAAAACCCGTTATTGTATCAATAGCGCCTCCCTGCGTTTTATTCCCTATGACGAAATGGAAGCCCAAGGATATGGGTATTTAAAGCTTTATTTGGAGGAAAAATCACAGAAATAGGGTTTAGGTGAGTATAAATAACACTTTTTTAAAAAAGTCAGAGGAGTAATGCGGTTCATTTATAAAAACAATATTTTTACATGGTTCAATAACTTTGTATCGATTCGTTTCCCATGCCTCATTTGCGAATTGAATCGTGGATAACCCAACAAACAATACACAATAGTCCGTATTTGTGTATATTTGTTGGAATGTAGAGGATCGTATAGTAATAAAAGAGCAACCTCTTAAGAGGTTGCTCTTTTATTACTATAATTTAGCTGTTATTCCGGTAGGTCAACGGTGACGGTTGTACCCTGTCCTTTTGCACTTTCTAAGCCGATTTTGCCATGATGGTATTCTACGACGTGTTTAACGATCGACAGTCCTAACCCGGTACCGCCGCTTTGTTTGGAGCGGCTTTTATCTACCCGGTAAAAACGCTCAAAGATGCGTTCCTGGTACTGGGGATCGATGCCGATGCCCGTATCGCTGATGGTAATTTGGGCGAACCCTTCTTTTTTTTGAATCGAAACAGAGATGCTGCCGTTTTCTTGATTGTATTTGACGGCGTTATCGATAAGATTATAAAGCAATTCGAAGATCATCTGGCGGTTAGCCTTGATGGTGATTTCTTCGGAAGCATATTCCAGGCGGATCTTTTTTGCCGCTATGCTTGGAGTCAGAGAATGTATTGTTTCACTCAAAAGTTCGGGTAAATAGACTTGCGTCATGGTATCCTGATCGACAAGACCGCTTTCAATTTCTGAAAGACGCATGATCTCGTTAATTAAGAGGAGCAAACGCTCCGCTTCTTTTTTGATTGCTGCTGCCGACTTCTTGATATCGACTTCGTCTTTGATCATTCCGCCGGAAATCATCTCTGCGTAACCATTGATGGAAGTCAGCGGTGTTTTTAATTCATGCGAGACATTGGCGGCAAAATCCTGCCGGACCTTTTCTGCCTTTATTTCCTGAGAAACATCCAAGATCAAGATCATTACGCCTTCGGCCCGCTCTGCCCGGGCAATACCAACCGGACTGATATAGTAACGCAGATAATGCCCTTGGTTTTCATAGGTAAAGGAAAATTCCTCATTTTTAGCCAGGGTTTGGTCGATGAAAGTTAGCAATTCAATATTTCTTGTTAGCTTGGAGATACTTTCCCCGGTGTGGTTATGATTAGGATTAATATGCAGCATTAAAGAAGCGCTGTTGTTGATGGATACGATATGTTTGTTTTGATCAAGCAAAATCAGTCCTTCGCGCATATTGGCGCTGATATCGCTGATGGTATCCCGTTCGGCTTTTAAGGTTAGGATTTGTTGGTTAATCCGTTCATTTTGCATCCTGATTTTGCGGATGAAGGGAATCATCTCATCATAAATGGGGATATCGTAGAGGTTGCCGTTTTGTTCGTCGGATGGGTTGTCTAAGCGTTCTGCGATTTTATTGACCGGCTTGACGATCGATTTGGTCAAGAAAGAAGCGGCGATCAAACTTGCGATGATTAAAAGTAGGAGGATGATCACAACATAGGGGATAATTCCGGAAAATACGGTGCGGATGCTTTCCAACTGACGGGAAAGACGCAAAAAAGCGCCGTTATCCATCTTGAGCGCATAGTAATAAGCATCTTTACCCAATGTGGCCGAATAGCGTACCGCTTCGCCGCTGCCGGTCTCTTGGGCAGAAAGTACTTCCGGGCGGTTTAAGTGGTTTTCCAGTGTTTCAGCCGTGGCGTCGGTGTCAAAAAGAACGGCTCCTTTAGCATCGATAATGGTAATCCGGGTGTAAGTGGAGATCTCCGAACCGATCTTTGTAATCAATGTTTTATAGTCCGTGTTGCCCGGACTGTTTTGCAAATAATCCTTGATTAAGGAAGCCTCAGCCCGGAGTTCGGATTTGATATTGTCGCTGTAAAAATCATAATAAACCCTGGTGAGGGCCAGGGCGCAGATGACCGAAAAAGATATGGTCAATAAGACAAAAATCAGAAAGATACGTTTTTTCATGAGCCTTACCCCTCAATCTTATATCCTACCGAGCGGATGGTTTTGATCAGGTCGATACACCCGCAGGCTTCTAACTTTTGTCTTAAGGTTTTGATATGCATATCAACGGTCCGCGTTTCGCCTTCAAAATCAAAGCTCCAAACCGCGGCAAGAATTTTTTCACGGGAGAGGACAATGCTTTTGTTTTTTACCAGATAATATAAAAGCTCGAATTCTTTATAGGTTAAATCACATAGCTGCTCTTTATAGCGTACTTCCCTTTTATCATAATCAATGGAGAGATCACCTAAGCAAACAAGGGTGGAAGGGGATTCCTTTTCCTCATATCTGCGCAAAACAGCCCGGATCCGGGATATTAATTCCATGATCCCGAAGGGTTTAGTGATATAATCATCCGCGCCGCTATCCAGGCCTTTCACTTTATCATATTCACTGGTTTTTGCTGTGATCATGATCACAGGGATTTTTTGATAGGTCGGGTCGGCTTTGAGTTTTTTTAGGATCTCGATGCCGTCTTCTTCCGGTAGCATGATGTCAAGGAGAATGAGGGAAGGAAGTTCCTCTTTTAGGGCCCGATAAAAATCCGAACCTCTCTCAAACCCTACTGCGGTATAATCGACGCTTTTTAAGGCATATATGATCAGTTCGCGGATGCTCTCGTCATCTTCTACGCAATAGATCTTTTTCATCGTCCACCTCTAAACTATCTTTTCGTTTTTGTGCTCACCGGTAATGGAAAAAATGACCCATTCTGCGATATTAACTGCGTGATCACCAATACGTTCCAGGTATTTGGCGATCATTAAAAAATCGATGGCCTGTTCGCCGGATGATATATCTTTGCGGATCAACTCTAAGAGTTCCTCTTTGATCACATTAAAAAAGTCGTCGACGATATCGTCTTGGGCGATAACATGTTTGGCTAGTTCCAGGTCTCTGCTGACAAATGCGTCGATGCTTCCGGTAACCATTTCGATTGCTGCAGCTGCCATTTGCGGCATATGGACCAGTTCTTTAATATATTGTTGCGGAGCGAGGCGCAGGGTTATTTCGGAGATGTCGGCAGCCTGATCCCCAATACGTTCCATATCCGTGACCATTTTTAAAGCCGTTGAAATCAGGCGCAGATCTTTGGCTACCGGTTGTTGTTGCAGGAGCAGTCTAAGACAATGACGCTCTATGGCTCTTTCTTTGTCATCTGTGCCTCTTTCCAAGTCAAAGACTTTCTTCGCCAATTCCGTATCTTTCTTGATCAACGCTTCTACAGAAGTCCCGATGGCCTCTTCGATCAGTGCACCCATTTCAATCAGGGCTGTATTTAATTTCTCCAGTTCTTCGTCAAATCGATAACGCATATCTTTCCACCTCTCATCCGAATCTTCCGGTAATATAATCTTCTGTACGTTTGTCTTTGGGTAACGAAAACACATCTTCTGTGTTTCCGTATTCTATAATTTCACCCAGAAGGAAAAATGCGGTTTTGTCTGATATCCGGGTGGCCTGTTGCATATTATGGGTTACGATAACAATAGTATAATCTTTTTTTAGCTCCTGAACAAGATCTTCTATTTTGGTGGTGGAGATTGGGTCAAGCGCGCTTGTGGGTTCATCCATTAAAAGCACTTCCGGCTCGACGGCTAAAGCTCTGGCAATGCAAAGCCGCTGTTGTTGTCCTCCGGATAGGCTTAAAGCATTCTTTTTGAGGCGGTCTTTTAGTTCATCCCAGATAGCGGCTGCACGAAGGCTTTGCTCTACGATCTCGTTGAGCTTAAGTTTGGAGCGGATGCCGTGGGTACGCGGTCCGTAAGCCACATTATCGAAAACGGTCATGGGAAAGGGGTTAGGCTTTTGAAAGACCATACCGACTCTTTTTCTTAGAAGATTGACATCGTAATTATGGGCATAGATATCTTCATCCCCTAAGAGTACCTGGCCGCTGATGTGGCAATCTTCAATCAGGTCGTTCATTCTGTTTAAGGTTTTTAAAAAAGTGGATTTGCCGCAGCCGGATGGACCGATTAAAGCGGTAATGCTTTTTTCTTCGATATTGATTTGAATATCTTGCAAAGCATGCAGCGTATCATAATATAAATTGAGGTTTGAGATAGAAAATTTATTCATAGTTCACCTAACCTTTGGTCATTTTTTTAGCTAGGAAAGAAGTAAAGATATTAATGATAAAAACAGTGATCAAAAGCACCAACGCCGTGGCATAAGCCTGATCAATATGCAGGCCTTCGCTGGCTAAAGCATACATATGGATGGCCAAGGTTCGGCCGGACGCAAAGACATCTTCCGGAATTTTTGCCACGGTCCCGGCCGTATAGATTAAGGCTGCCGATTCGCCCACAATCCGCCCGATTGCCAGGATGACGCCGGCTAAGATGCCGGGAACAGCCGATGGGAGGATGATTTTAAATAAAGTACGCAGCTTCCCGGCTCCCAGTCCGAAGCTTGCCTCCCGGTACGGGTCCGGAACGGATTTAAGCGCTTCTTCCGTTGAACGGATCACAAGCGGCAAGATCATAATGGCGAGCGTAAAGGCACCGGCCAGGATGGAAAATCCCCATTTTAAGGTGGTAACGAAGAATAATAAACCGAACAGGCCGTAAACGATGGAAGGGATACCGGAAAGCGTTTCTGTCGTCAGGCGGATATATTTGACGGCATGATTCTTTCTTTTAGCGTATTCTACCAGATAGATGGCGCAGGCAATCCCCAGAGGAACGGTAATCGCTAAAGAGATGAGCACCATTAATATTGTGGTAACGATGGCAGGGAAGACGGATACATTCTCCGATGTATAGGTATAGGCAAAGAGATCCGGAGTCAGATGGGGGAGCCCTTTGACCGTGATATAAGCGACGATGAACAGTAAAACAAAAGAGGTGATGGCAACCGCCGCTTTGACGACAATACGAATCAGGAGAGATAATGGGTCGCGATGAGGTTTAGATTTGTTTTTCATCCTATCTCACCTCGCTTTTTGCTTTTACGATGGCAAAGCACATATTGAGGATAAGGATGAAGACAAACAGTACTACACCGGTAGCAATCAGGGCTTCGCGGTGCAGATCGGCGGCGTATCCCATCTCCAGTACGATATTCGTTGTCAGAGTGCGGACTCCTTCTAAGATACTGTCTGGTATTCTTGCCTGATTGCCAACGACCATGATCACGGCCATCGTTTCCCCGATGGCTCGACCGATGCCTAAAATAACCGAAGCCAAAACTCCCGACCGGGCAGCCGGCAATATGGTAAACATAACGGCCCGTTCATGACTGGCTCCCAAGGCAACGGCGCCTTCATAATAGGCTTCCGGCACGGCGCGCAGGGCCGCTTCACTGATACCGATGATAGTGGGCAGGATCATGATGCCCAAAAGCAGGGCGGCTGTCAGGATACTATTGCCGTTGCCTCCGAAAAAGACCCGGATAAACGGTACCAAAATCACCATGCCGAAAAACCCGTACACGATAGAAGGGATTCCGGCCAAGAGTTCTGTGATCGGTTTTAAAAACCGGTAAAGCCTTTTCTTACAGAAGCTTGACATGTAGATGGCTGTAAATATACCCAACGGAACACCGATGATAACGGCGCCGGCCGTTACATAAAGGCTGCCTACGATCATTGGTAAGATGCCAAAAGACGGGGGTTCGTTTCCGGGCGACCAGTTGGTACCAAAGATAAATTGAATAAAACCAATCTCTTTGATAGCGGGAAAGCCGTTTACAAACATAAAAAAGCAGATCAGCAATACTGCGACGATCGATACAAGCGCCGCCAGTAAAAACAGATATTCCATTCCTTTTTCCACAAGTTTCTTCTTCATCATCCAGGCCTCTTAACCGCCTCTAAGCCGCAGGATCCCTGCGGCTTACGGCTTGTATTAATAAATGTGGGGGTTGTTATTGAACATTGTTCCAATCGGTGGTTTCGCCGATATAGATGCTTTTGATTGTTTCACTGGTAAGGTCTGAGACGGAGTTATTGTTGTTGACAATCACTGCGATTCCGTCTAAAGCGATGGCCAGGTCATTATTGATCTTTGCTTTTTCGCTGTCTTTTAATTCACGCGAGGCCATACCGATATCACAGGTGCCGTCGATTACGGCTTGCATACCGGAAGAAGAGTCGCTCAGTTGGATCTCGATTTCGGCATTGGGGTTGATTGCTTTATAGGCTTCCGCTAATTTTTCCATGATCGGCGTGACGGAGGAGGATCCTGCTACTACGATCTTACCGGAGGGTTTTGTTCCGGCATAGGCAGAAGCGGTATCGTTGATTTTAATATAGCTCTTTGCGACTACTTCTTGTCCTTCGGCGCTAAGAATATAGTCGATAAAATCTTTAGCTAAACCGGTAGGTGCATCCTTGGTGGCAATGTTGAAGGGACGAGCAACTTTATAAGTTCCGTTTTTAACATTGTCGGCGGTTGCATCCACTCCATCGATTTTGACGGCTTTGACCGTGTCGTTTAAGGAACCGAGCGAAATATAACCGATGGCGGCCTTATTGCCGGCAACCTGGGACATAACAACATTGGTGGAATTTGCGATCAAAGCGTCCACGGTGGTGTTGTCTACTTTGTTACCGTCAGCGTCTTTTTCTTCCACACCCATAAGCTCAATAAACGCACCTCTGGTGCCGGAACCGTCTTCACGCGAAACAACGGTGATTTCTTTAGGAGCATTGTTGTCTGTGGTGTCATCTGTGGCTGTGCCGTTTCCGCCACATCCTGATACCAATAGGGCGACCATCATAATAGCTAGTAAAATCAAAGAAATTTTCTTCATTTTTTTCACCTTTCTTATTTACATTCATTTTTAAATTTTCTTTAGTATGCTTTTATTGTAGAAGAAGAATGTAAAGCATGAATCTCTATTTTGTAAAGTCCATGTAAAATTAGCATAGGCAGTATAAAATCTTGCTTAACATTTAATTCTGCCACATCTTCTGCGCATTTTGTAAGAATATTTATACGATGAATATTGAAAGCTAATATAAACAAAAAAGCTCTTCTTTTTGAATCAACAATTATGGGGATATTTTTTGTTGACAAGGAAACAAAAACAAGGTATTGTATTCTATAGAAGCAGTTTTGTTGAATGGGAAACAAAAAATAGTTCATAAGGGTGTGGGAAATAGCTCTTTAAACAGAAACATTATGGTTTTATGGTGAGGCAGAGGATAAAAACAGAAATATCTTAGAATATTTTGAAGGAGGAGAATGCATGGCGCTTAAAAGCTTGTTCCAGCCAATCAAAATCGGTAATTTAGAATGCAAAAACCGCTTGGTCCTATCACCCATGTGCACCCGTTTAGCCACTCCCGAAGGCTATGTCACAAGAGAGCTGATTGCTTATTATGGCGTTCGGGCCAGGGGTGGTACAGGATTGATCACGGTTGGATACGCCTATATCATGCCACGGGGCCGATCTGTTTTTAGCCAATTGGCGATTCATGATGACAGTTGTATCGAAGGCCTGGCTTTACTGGCAGAAGAAATTAAATTAGGCGGATCCTTGGCCTTTTTGCAGATCTGCCATACCGGCAGGCAGACTGTTCCAACTGTTATCGGTGGACAGCAGCCCCTTGCTCCCAGTGCTATCCCAAGTATCTGGATGAACGATATGCATCAAAAGCCGGATTTGCCGCGGGAAATGACCCAGGATGAAATTGAGGAAGTCATCGAAGCTTTTGCCGATGCCGTTCTCCGGGCCAAAAAATCCGGCTTCGACGGCGTGGAGTTCCATGGCGCCGTTGGGTATTTGCTGATGTCCTTCCTTTCTCCATATAGCAATAAGCGTACCGATTGGTACGGCGGTTCTTTGGAAAACCGCGCCCGTTTAGCATTGAGAGTCATCCATCGGACTCGGGAAAAGGTTGGGGAAGATTATCCGCTTATGTATCGTTATAGCGGCGACGAGCTGATCAAGGGTGGTTTTGGTCTGGATGAGGCGCGTCTGTTTGGCAAGATGCTTGAGGACGCAGGAATTGTTGCCATTCATGTTACGGGAACATCCTATGATACCATCCACAAACATGAAGTCCCATTGCATATGCCCGGGGGCAATTTGATCCATATAGCGGCTGCTGTAAAAGAAAACGTCAGCATTCCTGTGGTAGGGGTTGGCAGTATCAACGACCCTGTTGTTGCGGATCAATATATCGCGGAGGGCAAAGCCGACATGATCGCCATGGCCCGCGCACTTTTAGCCGATCCGGCTTTGGCGCGCAAAGCGGAAGAAGGATGTTTTGAGGATATCAATCCTTGTATCCGTTGCAATGTCGGTTGTATTGAAGCTTTCTTTATTCAAACACCGCACCATTGCAGTGTCAACTTTGTCTGTGGCCGGGAGCGTGATTATGAAGAGATTTATCCGGCGGTCAATAAGCGGACCGTAGCTATTATTGGCGGCGGACCGGCCGGCATGGAAGCTGCTCGGGTGGCAGCTTTGCGCGGGCATCAGGTGACTTTGTTCGAAAGCGGCCCTGAGCTGGGAGGCGCCCTTCTTACAGCTGCTTTGCCGGAATTTAAGAAAGGTTTGGTCCGGTTAATTAACTACTTAAAACACCAGGTGGCAAAAAACGCTGTGGAAGTCCGCCTCAAGACGGTCGTGACGCCGGAACTGTTAGCCGAGTTGAAACCCGATGTGATCATCATGGCAACCGGAGCCCGTCCCTTGGGACTGTCCGATGTTGGGATCATCGGCGAAGGAGGGGTCCAAGCCCAAGATGTGCTGGCAGGCGATCCCGATTGGTCTACAGCCATTGTTGTCGGCGGCGGGCTGGTGGGGACGGAGACGGCGCTTTGGCTGGCAAAACGCGGTTGTAAAGTGACTCTAGTAGAAAAACAACATGAGATCGGGCAAGATGTAGAATTATTGACCATCGTATCTTTAAAAGAAGAATTGTCAAAGTATGAAGTAGAAATCATGACGGATGCTTCGGTCATGATTGTCACTGAGGACGGGGTGATTGCTTGGAAGGACGGTTGCCGGCAAACGCTTTCAGCGGACGGGGTTGTACTAGCCTTGGGATATAAGCCGGAAGCTGTAAACCAGCAAGTTTTTAGAGGATTAGCTAAACAATTCTATGTGGTTGGCGATGCCCGTAAAGCGGCGAAGATCATGGAGGCCATCCATAGCGGATTTTATACCGCTTACCATATCCGCTAATTATTTTAAAAGATTATATCCGAGGGGAATTGGATATTTTCTTGCATCAATGAAACAAATACCTCGCAGGTTTTACCTGCGAGGTATTTGTTTAAGGGCAAAATTAGTATTTGATTAAACCAAATTTAATCTGGTTTATTGGATTCAAAATAATGTGCTAAAGCTTATCTTTGAAATCCGCTTAAAAAAGCTATCGTCCGATCGTTTTGCGGTTTTTCAATCAGCTGTTTGGCATCGCCTTCTTCGACGATGACCCCACCCGCCATAAAGATGATGCGGTTTGCCACATCCCGGGCAAAATTCATCTCGTGCGTAACGATGACCATGGTCATGTGTTCGGCTGCCAGGTTTTTGATGACTTTGAGAATATCACCGGTCAATTCCGGGTCTAAGGCCGATGTAGGCTCATCAAAAAACAGGATCTGAGGGTTCATTGCCAAAGCCCGCGCGATGGACACCCTTTGTTGTTGCCCGCCGGATAATTGGTATGGATAAGCGTTTGCTTTGTCGGTAAGTCCCATTTTCTCTAATAGGGTATTGGCTTCTTTTCCCACTTCCACCGGATCGCGTTTTTGGACGCTGATGGGCGCGTCGGTAATGTTTTTTAATACGGAGTAGTGAGGAAAGAGGTTGAAATTTTGAAAAACGAGCCCGAATTTGCTCTTGATCTTTTTTAATTGACCCGCCGGAGCATATTCAATCCCACCATCTTTGTTTGTCCAGGCCGCTTTTTCGCCTTGATATTCCAAAACGCCGCAATCCATTGTTTCTAAGAGCGTGGCGCAGCGAAGTACCGTTGTCTTTCCGGAACCTGATGGGCCGATGATGGCAACGACTTCTCCTTGTTTGACCGTTAAGGAAAAATCTTTGATGACTTCAAGATCATCGAAACTTTTTTTCATCCGGCTTATCTTTAATACATCCATTAAAGTTACTCCTCATGAGTCTATCTGTAATAGTTTAGCTTTTTTTCCACAAGTTCCATCAACCAGGCGACAATAAAATTAAAAATATAATAGAAAACGCCGGCTGCTACAAATGCTGTCATGGTTTTTTGAGCCGCAGCGATTGCTTTTGCAACGGTAAACATTTCGGAAACGGATATGGCGAATGCCAAGGACGTATCTTTGATCAAAGTGATGACTTCGTTGGTAACGGGGGGAATGATTCTTTTGATTACCTGAGGCAGAATAATCTTGATAAAAGTTTGCGATTTGGAATACCCAAGCACGTGGGCGGCTTCGTATTGCCCTACAGGCATTGATTCAATGCCGGACCGATAGATCTCGGCAAAATAGGCGGCGTAATTGAGGACAAAGGCAATGATTACGGCGTAGAAGCGGTATGTATTGCTGATGGAAATGCCGAAGATATAGTAGGGGCTAAAATAGACAAAAAAGATTTGGAGCATCAATGGCGTGCCTCTCAAAATAGAGATATAGACCCGCATAATATTACGCAAGGCAAGATTGTTAGACATCCTGCCCAATGCTACCAATAGCCCTAACGGCAAAGAGAAGAGCAGGGTTAATGCAAAAATTAAAAAGGAGGTCCACATTCCGTGTAATAGCAGTGTCAACATTACGCTCAGGCTCATATCTATTGCTCCCTTAGATTAAAAAACGTAAAAGAGGGTTATCGGAATGATAACCCTCTTTTGTCAAGATTTATTATTTCCCGATAATGCCAACATCATAGCCAAACCACTCGTTGGAGATTTGGGCAAACGTGCCGTCTGCAACCATCTCTTCCAATGTTGCCTGAACTTTGTCACGCAGCTGGGTATTACCAAGCAAGAAACCGACTCCATATTGTTCTGTTGTTAAAGGTTGCTCCAGAATAGAAAAAGTATCTTCTCTGCCGGCTGTCTGGTATTTGGCGACGCCGATATCCATTGCGATGGCTTCCACAGCTCCTGATTCCAAATCCATAAAGGCCGTGTTATAATTTGCGCAAGTTATTAGTTGTCCGAAAGAAGCGGTAAGGGCTGCATTATCTTCTTCCTCTAAAGCGGCTTGGGCGGACGAATCGGTTTGAACCGTTACGATTTTTCCGGCGAGATTGTCAAATGTTGTGATGCCGGAGTCTGCTTTGACAACAAATACCTGACTGTTATCCATATAAGCTTCTGTCCAGGTGTAATCGTCTTCACGTCCGTTGATGGTGAAACCGTTCCAGATGCAGTCAATGGTGCCGGAAGAAAGTTCGAGGTCTTTGGCATCCCAGTCGATTGGCTGAAGCACTATTTCAAGTCCCATGCGTGTTGCAGCTTCTTTAGCGAGATCAATGTCAAAACCTGTATAATCTCCGTTATCGTCAACATAGCCGAACGGAGGGAAGTCCTGGTCGAACCCGACCGTGAATGTCGTTTTCTCGGTTGGCGTCTGATCGGTATCATTGGTTTGGGTTGCTCCGCAACCCGTAAGGATCAATAATGACAATAAAAATATGGATATGATCAGCAGTAATTTTTTCATAAATATTTCCTTCCTTATCCTCTTTATCTTCCGAATCTTCCTTAAAATATGAATTGCTAGTGCAAGACACATCATTATGTTAGCATATTAGCTTATTTAAGTAAATGCTTTTTGGTGGGTTTTTTAAATATTATACAATTTTTTAATCAATGCTGATGAATTTGTTTTAGTAGTGTATAAATAGGTGTATCTTTATCATACTAGATTTAAGAAAATAGTAAGCGGGGAAACGAATATGAGTAATAATAATTCGTCAAAAAAAGATCTTCATGAGAATCTAGAGAGGCTTAAGCAGGAAAGGCAGGATCTTGATACGTATCAATCGGTTTTTGGAGAGGTGGATGCAATGGATCATGGACCTCGTTATCAAGAACGAGCGGATGAAGCTGTCAATAATTTGTATGACAGAACCCAAAAAATCAATGAGGAAATTGAAGATATTGAAAACAAATTGAATCAGAGAACAAAACAATAAAAACGTGGACTTTTTTTAACTTTTTTACTATGAATGGGTTTTTCAATCCTTAAATAATACGGTATATATTTTTAATTTGCTAATTAATAAGGTTACGGCAAAACAAAAGACAATTGGAGGGTTCATAAGTGAAAGTTTTTGATTTAATGACGGATCAAGTAGAATGTGTTACCCCGGAAACCAGTTTGGAAAGCGTTGCAAAATTAATGGCTAAAGACGATGTCGGATCCATTCCCGTTTGTCAGGACAATAAGATTGTAGGGTTGATAACTGACCGTGACATTGTGATTCGAGGTATTGCAAAGGGTCATAACCCTGTCAACATGAAGACCAAGGACTATATGAGTACGGATATTGTCAGCGTTTCTCCCGATACGGATGTGCATGAAGCAGCCCGTAAGATGGCTCAAGTTCAAGTAAAGAGGTTGCCGGTCGTTTCCAATGGCCAACTGATTGGAATTGTTGCCTTAGGCGATTTGGCCACGGAAAAGATGTACGTGGATGAAGCCGGCGAAGCCTTAAGCGGTATCTCTCAAGGGATACAACATTAAATCTATAGAGGTTATAAAAATTCCTGTAAATATTTACAGGAATTTTTATTTTTTTGCAGAATAGAATAGGTCATGTTTTGGCCTAGAGGAGGATTTAGGTGCAGAAATAATCGAAAGTTGTCTAAAAAGTAAATAGTATGTTAAACTTATTTGTATAAAGAGTAAGTTTTGGTGGATAATAGGTGGTGATATAGATGACAAATAGTAGGTTAACATTTATTAAGTTAGCGATTTTTGCCTCGATCTTATTTATGGCATATTATATTACCTCATTGTTTGGTTTGGATGATTGGTGTAATATTCTATCTCCCATAAACGCTATATTTGCCGCTGTTGTCTTGCTGTATTCCTATCTTCTTTCAGATCGTAAAAATCCTGTTAACATAGCATTGCTCATGTTAGTCCTGGCCTGTTTTGTTTGGTTTGTTGCGGATATTTTTTGGGTCGTTTCTTTTTACCAGGGAGAGGATCCTTCAAGTAGTATTATGATTACATCAATTTATTCTTTGACCAATCTTTTTTTTGGAGCGGCTATTTTGATTTATTTGTTTTGCCAGTTTAACAAATGGCATACCTTACAGCTTTTGTTGGATACGACAGCAGTTGTTCTCTCCAGCATTTTGTTAATTTGGATCGCGTTTTTTAATAAAGACATCAGCTATTTATCGTTATTAATAACGAAAGACGGGATTCTTTTTGGGATTAGTTTGTTTCTTGATTTTTTAATCATCATTGGGGTCATCATGAACCTGTTTTTTGTTCGAAAGGGTCATTCTCCAACAAATGTCATTATTTTGGGCGCAGGTCTTTTTATATTTGCCCTCACGGATGTTTATTTTTACTATTCGTATATGAACAATCTTTATCTCCCTAACTCCGTAACAGATGTGATTTTTGTAGGGGCTCTCTTGACAATCGCACTCGGGGTGTTATGGGGAGGGTTGGCTCAACCCACACGGGGTGTGGGAAAAATGAACGAAGCCCAATTGAATCGTAAATGGTTGATTCTTGTTTTATTTTTGTTAGCCGCAATTCTTTTTGAAGGGATTGTATATACCGATCTGGTGATCTTTGTGTTTATTATCGCTGTTTATCATACTTTAAGTTCTCAAGTGCGTTTAGCTATAAGAAACGGTGAGCTTTATCATAAAGAATTGGAACTAAACCGAATTTTAGAAAAGCGGGTCCAGGAACAATTTAAGGAACTTACCTATTTGGCCAATCATGATACCATGACAAAACTTCATAACAGGCGGTTTTTTATTAATTCTTTGGATGAAGCGATGAAAAGCTTGCTTGCCGATGAGGTGTTGGCTATTTTTATGACGGATATCAATCAGTTTAAAATGATCAATGATACGTTTGGCCATGACGCCGGAGATCAGGTGTTGGTTACAATATCCGACAGAATGCTTGCTTTGAACAAGTACAATCCTTTTTTAGCAAGGCTTGGCGGGGACGAATTCGCTTTATATATCCGGGGGAAGTACACGCGTGATGATCTGGAGGAAATCTGTCAACAGTTTATTGAGAGTTGCAGTATTCCCGTTAGCATTGATCAGCATGTTGTGATTGTGACAATCAGCGTAGGGATCTCTGTTTTCCCCAAAGACGCCGATGACAGGAGCTCCGTTATGAGGAACGCCGACCTGGCCATGTATCATGCCAAGTCCCTGGGATATAATAAATATATTTTTTTTGACTCACTTTTTAACGAGGAAAGCGAATATGTTATAAAAAAATCTATTTGAATTATCCTAAAATAAAAGCAAGTACATGTCTAATGACACACTTGCTTTTGTTTTAAAAGTCCTCAAGTATTTGTGGTGAAACGCTTTATTTAATGGTATACTATAAAATAATAATATAGATATTTTGGGTATATGAAATTGAATCGGGGGGTATGTTTATGAAAAAATGGATGATTCCGGTTGGGATAGTCATTGTTGTGGTGATCATCGTAATTGCGGGTTATAATAATCTTGTTAAACTCTCTGAAGGCGTGAACAGCAGTTGGAGCCAGGTTGAAAACCAGCTGCAAAGAAGGGCTGACTTGATTCCGAATCTGGTTGAAACGGTAAAAGGATATGCCGCCCAGGAACAAACCATCTTTACGGCAGTTGCCGAAGCAAGAGCAAAATTGGCCGGTGCGACAACCGTGGACGAAACGGCAACCGCCAATGGTGAATTGTCCGGCGCCTTGAGTCGCTTGCTGGCAATTGCGGAAAACTATCCGCTATTAAAGTCCGACGCTAATTTCCGTGCGCTACAGGACGAGTTGGCCGGAACAGAAAATAGGATTGCCACAGCCCGCATGGATTATAATAATGCGGTTCAAGCCTACAATACAAAGATTAAAGTATTCCCCACATCGATTTATGCCGGGATCTTTGGTTTTGATGCAAAAGACTATTTCGAGGCAGACGAAGGAACCCAGAACCCTCCGGAAGTTGATTTTTCTAAATAGATTAGCGTAACGAAGAGTCGAAGGGAGGGAGATTATATGAAGAGGATATCTCTTGGTACCGTTATTGCCGTACTCTTTTTTCTGATCCTTTCTCCAATTGGGCAGGCTGCTATTAGCATACCGCAAGTGCCCAGTCAGACCTATGTTTTAGACCAGGCCAATGTTTTAAATGATGAAACGGAGCAAACCATCGTTCAACTATCTACCCAATTACAGCAACTGACAAAAGCTCAAGTCGTTGTCGTTACCCTTGAGAGTTTGAACGGCGTGGCACTGGAAGATTATTCTCTGGCCATTTTACGTGGCTGGGGTATCGGGGATGAAAAATTAAATAACGGATTGTTGATTTTGGTTTCACCATCTGACCGGGTTTCCAGAATAGAAGTGGGATATGGCCTGGAAGGAGCTTTGCCGGATGCTAAAACAGGCCAGATTCAGGATGAATATATGATCCCTTACTTTGAGAACAGTGATTTTGACAGTGGGATCTTAAACGGCTATGCGGCGATCGTGAAGGTTATTGCGCAAGAATATAATGTGGAGTTGAACGTCTCTTCGCCCCAAGCGCTACCTGTACAGTCAACTTCGCCCTGGGCTATCATTGCGATTATTATCTTTATTATCCTGTTGCTTTATCTTGATCACCGCTTTTTAAACAGCTTTATTCTCGGTATGATCTTAGGCTCCATGTTCCGTAGCGGCAGGGGCGGAGGATTTGGCGGTGGTGGCGGAGGATTTGGCGGTGGTGGTTTTGGTGGCGGCTCCGGTGGAGGTGGCGGAAGTTCCAGAGGTTGGTAAGATACTATGCTTTTAATGAAACGGATAAATCAGGAAAGGTTTTATCCAAAGTGTATGATTGCGCAAACGCATCTTATGGGTAAAATACTTATGAGGTGCGTTTTTACTCATAGGAGTGGACAAAAAATCACGTGGATTTTACATAGATACCATAATCATAACGCTTTTGGAGTTTATAATAATTAAGGTTGATCATATTACGAGAAAGGTCAAAATTATAGGAAGGAGGAAGGATATTCATGAATATGGATAAGATTGCGAAGCAAAAAAATATTGCTTTGGTTGCTCATGACAACAGTAAAAAGGATTTGTTGCAATGGGTAAAGGATAATAAAGAACTATTGAGCCGACATTTTCTTTGTGGCACGGGCGCGACGGCTACTTTGATTGCAGAACAAACCGGTCTCCCTGTCAGAGCGTATAAAAGCGGCCCGCTGGGTGGCGACCAACAGATCGGGGCTTTGATTTCTGAAGGCATGATCAATTTTTTGATTTTCTTTTGGGATCCGCTCTCATCGCAACCGCATGATCCCGATGTGAAAGCACTTTTGCGCATAGCCGTTCTCTATGATATTCCGGTCGCCATGAACCGGTCTACAGCCGATTATTTGCTTACATCCCCTCTGGTCGATCAAGAGTGCCAACGTCATATCATCCAATATAACAGCTTTATTGATGAGGAAGATTCTAAATAATTTTCTGTTTAAACGCTGTTATCAATTGTTTTATGTAGATTCTTTTTAGGTGAACTTGGCCTGAAAGCAGGTATAATAAAAAGATAAGAGATAAAAATACAATCCGGTTGGTAGTCCGGATGGGGGGTTTTCGTCAGTAACCTGCCCCCTCAGCTTGACCGTTCTCTTTTAGACACTTGTTTGCGGGAGGCAAAGGAATATAAACCCCCTGCGCTTGCCAATAAAACACTATAAATTTTACAAAATATCATTTTTCTGCCCTTCAACATCAGGGAATAGTATGATAGAATAATAAAAGATTTTCGGGAATTTTGCTTGAGGATAGCTTTTTGATAAAGACAAGAATGCCAGTAAAGGTTCTTGTCGGGTTTATTTGTTTTAAAAAGAGTATATCTCCCGGATAAATTCACTGCTGTAAGGAGAAGAACAATGAGCGCAAAGATACAAATGAAGATACCGCTGGTGGAGATGGACGGGGATGAAATGACCCGCATCATCTGGGGCATGATCAAAGATATCTTAATTAAACCATACATTGATTTAAAAGCAGAATATTATGATTTGGGCCTTGAAGAACGGGATAAGACGGATGACCAGGTTACCGTTGATGCCGCCAATGCCATCAAGAAATATGGCGTGGGCGTTAAGTGCGCAACCATCACTCCAAACGACGAGAGGGTGAAGGAATATAACTTAAAGAAGATGTGGAAAAGCCCCAACGGGACCCTTCGGAGCCTCTTGGACGGGACGGTTTTCCGCACGCCTATTTTGGTCAACAACTTAACCCCATATATACCAACCTGGACCAAGCCTATTACCATTGCCAGACATGCCTACGGCGATGTTTATTCAAACACGGAATACCGGGTGCAAAAGCCTGGCAAAGTGGAGCTTGTTTTTACCTCTACCGACGGGGAAGTGGAACGCCGTGAGATCCACAATTTTGAGGGTAAAGGCGTTGTCATGGGTATGCACAACACAGATAAATCCATCGCGAGTTTTGCCAGGGCTTGCTTTACTTATGCTCTTGATCAGAAGCTCGACCTTTGGTTTGCTACCAAAGACACCATTTCTAAGATATACGACCGCGACTTTATGGATATTTTTTCGGAGATTTATGAAAACGAGTATCAAGAAAAATTCGAGGCCGCCGGTATCGAATACTTTTATACGCTGATTGACGATGTGGTCGCCCGTGTGGTCCGTTCCGAAGGTGGCGTGGTTTGGGCCTGCAAGAATTACGACGGTGACGTGATGTCCGATATGGTGGCGACGGCTTACGGCAGTTTGGCCATGATGACCTCCGTTTTGGTTTCACCCCAGGGCTATTATGAATACGAGGCTGCGCATGGAACGGTTCAACGGCACTATTACAACCATCTTAAAGGCCAGGAGACTTCCACCAATTCCATGGCGACGCTCTTTGCCTGGAGCGGAGCGTTAAGAAAACGCGGGGAACTGGACGGACTGAAGGACTTAGTCGATTTCGCCGACAATTTGGAAAGGGCTTCGATCGAGACCATCGAGGCCGGGGAGATCACCAAAGATTTAAACCAGCTTTTAACCTCTCCCAGGAGAACCATCCTAAACACGGAAAACTTCTTGCATGCTATTGACAAACGGCTTGCCGCAATGATGTAAATCAAAAAGGCTCCATAAATATGGAGCCTTTTTTGTATTTATCATTTTTTAAAAATTCACAAGAAACTTGACAAGTAGCTCCGTCATATATTAGAATGAAAGAAATCTCTTTGCACTGCATTCAACTACAGTACAAACTGAGCAGGCGATGACCCTTATTGAGGTCATGGGGCCGGGCCGCATGATTACGGCAGCAGATGAGAATTATACATCTGTGGGACAGAAATAATGTCCCGCAGGTGTATTTTATTTTTTTGGGGGATATATTACTGTAAAAGTGCCATGGAGCTATCTTAATGCCTTATCGGCAAAACGGAGGGTTCTTTTATGACCGAACAGAAATCTGCTATTCAGGGGTTAACCAGTGCCGAAGCGCAAGACCGCCAAGTGCGCTACGGCAAAAACCAATTAACTCCCGAATCAAAAGACAATCTTTTGAAGAAAACACTGCACATTATTATTGAACCGATGTTTCTTCTTTTGATCGGTGCCGCCATCGTCTATTTTATTTTGGGCGAGCCTCGTGACGGCGCCATCATGCTCGTTTTTGTAATAGGGATCATCAGTATCGACGTGATCCAGGAATGGAAAACAGACAGAACGCTCAATGCCCTAAAAGACTTATCGGCTCCCCAGGTCAAGGTGATTCGAGACGGAGCCGAAACCTGGATCGCCAGCGCCAATCTGGTCCCTGGGGATCTGATGGTTATCTCCGAAGGCGTTAAAATTTCGGCCGACGGTATGGTAATCAAAGCCAGCGACTTATGCGTGGATGAGTCCTCTTTAACGGGGGAAGCGGAAGGGGTCTGGAAGGTAACGGTAGCGGAGGGCAAGCCTTCTTCCGATTATTGGCGAAAAGAGTATTGCTATGCCGGAACTTTGGTGATCCAGGGAAGCGCCTATGTGCTCGTTGATAAAATTGGGGCACAAACGGAATACGGTAAGATCGGGTCCGATGTCGCATCCGCGCCGGACCGTCCAACTCCTTTAGAAAAACAAACACGGAGTTTGGTTAAGGTTTGTGCCGCTATTGCCATCGTTTTGATGGCTTTGGTGGCCTTGATTACCTGGTTCAATATTACAGAAGTAGCTTTTAAAAGCCGCCTGATTGACAGTATCCTTTCCGGGATTACGCTTGCCATGGCCATGATTCCGGAAGAGTTCCCCGTGATCTTGGCGATTTTTCTGTCCATGGGGGCCTGGCGGCTTGCAAAAAAGCAGTCTTTGGTGCGCAGGTTATCGTCGGTTGAGACTTTGGGCGCCGTATCCGTGCTTTGCGTGGATAAGACCGGTACCATTACCGCAAACCGTATGCAGGTGCAGGAAGTTTGGGCGATTGACCATGATGAAAACAAGCTCTGTGAAACCATGGGTTTGGGGTGTGAAACGGACACCTATGACCCGATGGAAAAAGCCATGCTGCAATATTGCGAGGAGCTGGGTATCCCCAAGGACCATATCTTTGGTGGCGAGCTAATCAAAGAATATGCTTTTACCAATGAAGCTAAAATGATGGGCCATGTTTGGAGGCATGATGACGCGCTCATCATAGCTGCCAAAGGTTCTCCGGAGCGCATCCTGGGGATTTCCGATCTGACCGACGGGCAAAAAGAGGCTGTAAACGAAAAGATTCTCACCATGTCAAAGGTTGGGTTCCGTGTCATCGCAGTCGGTCAAATGCGACTTAGTGCCGAGATTGAAATACCGGAAGAATTAGCCCAATGCAAGCTTTCGTTCAACGGTTTGGTTGGGCTTTGGGACCCGCCCAGAGATTCCATTAAAGAGGATATTGGCAAGTGTACCAAAGCCGGGGTACGCGTTGTGATGATCACTGGCGATAACGGGATTACGGCATCCAGTATTGCCAAGCAGATCAATATGCCGAACAGCGACTCCATCATCACGGGCGACGAGTTGGACCAAATGACGGATGAAGAGCTGCAAGAAAGGGTCAAAGAGGTCAATATTTTTTCCCGCGTGATCCCGGAACATAAGATGCGCATCGTCAAAGCATTTAAAGAAAACGGAGAAGTGGTAGCCATGACCGGTGACGGGGTCAACGATGCGCCGGCCTTAAAATATGCGGATATCGGAATCGCAATGGGTAAAAGAGGTTCGGAAGTGTCCAGGGAAGCTGCCGATTTGGTTTTGATGGACGACAACTTTTCTACCATTGTTCATACGATCAAAGATGGCAGAAGAATCTATGACAATATCCGCAAAGCAGTCGGCTATGTATTTACCATCCATATTCCCATCGCTTTAGCCTGTCTTTTGGCACCGATTTTAGGAATCGGTCCTTCCAGCCTGCTTTTACTTCCGCTCCATGTGGTTTTGTTGGAAACAGTCATCGATCCGACCTGTTCCGTTGTTTTGGAGCGTCAACCGGCGGAGGCAAACGTGATGGAAAGAAAACCCCGCAATCCCAAAGAAAAGATATTGACCGGGAAGGTCTTGTGCAAAAGCATTATCCAGGGGGCTGTGATTTTTGCCGCTTCTTTTGGCGCCTATTATTGGTTACTGGCGCAGAATCCGGACAATGCGGCAGTGGCCCGTGCCATGGGGCTTGTTATTATTATGCTTGCCAATTTGTTTTTGGTGCAGGTCAACAGCTCTGACCGTGCCCCTGTTTGGCAATCTATGAGGCAGCTAAAGTGCGACAAGGTGATTTGGACGGCGAATGTCGGTACGGTCGCGGGTATCCTTTTGATTCTCTATACTCCGCTTTCTCGTTTCTTTAAAGTTGCTCCCCTTTCTTGGGAGCAACTATTGATTGCTGTGGTGATTGCGGCAGCATCCGTATTGTGGTATGAATTATTTAAATTCTATCAAAGAGCAAAAAGCAATTTGCAAAAAATAAATGGGTAACAAATAATTGGCTGGAATTTTATTCCAGCCAATTATTTGTTTTTAATGGGGAAACTAAAAAAATGGGGAGGAAGTAGGGTTTATATCTAGAACTATGCAAAAAAGCGAGAAATTTGTCAGTACCAGTCGATGGGGGGGGCTAATGACGGGAGGAATTGTGATGAAAGTCAAAGAGGTTATGCAAACAAAAGTCATAACGGTTTCGATTGATATGGAGATCAGGGAGATTGCCAAAATTCTATATGAAAACAATATTTCCGGAGTACCTGTGGTCGATGAGGCAGGGAACCTAGTCGGAATCGTCAGCGAAGGGGATTTACTCCATAAAAAGGCGAACCCGAAGCTGCCGGGAGTTGTCAGTATTTTAGGAGAATTTATTTATTATGCCGGGGTCAAACAATATGAATATGATCTTAAGAAGCTATTTGCTCTCAAAGCCTCGGAAATCATGACGCCTGACGTCTTTACGGTCGGTCCGGCTGCGCCGATCGAAGAAGCGGCTTCTTTGATGGTCGATCATGAAATCAAACGGTTACCTGTTTTAGAGGATGGCAAAATCGTTGGCATCATCTCCAGGATGGATATAATGAAGACATTGATTATAGACGAATAAGAGTTCGCAATTGAAATGAAGGAGTGTTGATCAAGTTGGGCGGATTGTTTGGGATTGTTGCAAAAAATGATTGTGTCATGGATTTATTCTTTGGGACGGATTATCATTCTCATTTGGGTACCTCGAGGGGAGGCATGGCGGTTTGGAACGGGAAAAATTTTAACCGTTCGATCCATAATATTGAAAATACGCAATTCCGGTCAAAATTTGAAGCCGAAATTGTCAATGTTAAAGGCAATATGGGCATCGGTTGCATTAGTGATACGGATCCGCAGCCTTTGATCGTGCGTTCGCGCCTAGGTTCTTATGCGCTTAGTACGGTGGGGAAAATCAACAATATGGATGAAATTATCGCAAAAGTATTTACTGATCAGAACATTCATTTTATGGAAACAAGCAAAGGGGCGGTCGCTCCAACAGAACTGGTATCCGTCATCATCGACCGAGAAAGTTCCATTAAGGACGGGCTTTTAAAAGCACAAGAACTAATCGAAGGTTCTAGTAGCATTTTACTCTTAACGCCGCAGGGGCTTTATGCTTCCAGAGACAAACTGGGCAGAACCCCTTTGATTGTCGGAAAAAAAGAAAACACCTATTGTGTGGCTTCTGAAACTTGCTCTTTTGCCAACCTTGGCTTTAAATTTTGCTACGAGCTGGGCCCAGGGGAAATCGTTTTTTTAACTCCGGAAGGGATAGAAAAAGTCGCTCCGGCGCGCGACAAGATGCGTATTTGCGCATTCCTTTGGGTGTATTATGGTTATCCTTCCTCTACCTATGAAGGCATGAACGTGGAAGTGATGCGTTACCGCAACGGTGCGGCCATGGCCAGAAACGACAATGTGGAAGTCGACATGGTCGGTGGGATTCCCGATTCCGGCGTGGGGCATGCCATCGGCTATTCGAACGAATCGGGAGTCCCTTTCGGTCGTTCTTTTGTTAAATATACGCCAACTTGGGCCAGGAGTTTTATGCCCCAGGATCAGGATATCCGCAATCTGGTCGCCAGGATGAAGTTGATGCCTATCCCCGAACTGGTTGCCGGCAAAAAGCTGCTTCTTTGCGATGATTCCGTCGTCCGTGGTACGCAGCTAAGGGAGACCGTAGACCTTTTGTATAAATGCGACGCCAAAGAAGTCCATATCCGTCCTGCCTGTCCGCCATTGGTATTTGGTTGTAAATACTTAAACTTTTCGGCATCACGCTCGGAAATGGATCTTGCCGCCAGACAGGCCATTTTAGAGCTGGAAGGCAAGGTGCCGGAGAAGTTGGATGATTATTGCGATCCCACAAAACCGCAGTATCATTGCATGGTAGATTGCATCTGCAAAAAGCTTAATTTTACAACGCTTAAATATCAAAACATCCATGACATGCTTGACGCTATTGGGATCGATAAAGACAAAATCTGTACCTATTGCTGGACCGGAAAAGAATAAAAAGGATATCTTTGCATTAAAAAAACCGCCAAAAGGCGGTTTTTTTTGTTTATATACCGTAGGTGCCGGTTATCGAGTCCATAAAAATGGGATAGTGCGGTGGGGAAAAGGTAAAGAGGATAAAGATTACAGCCATAGCGATTAAAAATAAGACGGCAAGGATAAAGCAGATTTGTCCGCATCTGCCATAACGATACGTATGGAAAGCGACAAGTTGAGCCAGGATTACGCCGATCACTAAAGCAGCAATATCCCAAAACAAGGATTCGATGCCAAAGCCATCCTTTAGAACATAAAAAATGGAAATAACGACCAAAGGACAGATGATCTCGGCTACGGCTAAGGATGAGACCCATCTCGTTGAGGAAATTTTTATTTTTTTATGTAGGATCAAATAGGTGATGACCCACCAGATCAATATAGACGAAAAGGCCAGTTTTTGATGTTCCCAGACACTTTCATTAATCGGGGAGAACATCCCAACAAGGGTCAGCTCGCCTGACCAACCATAGACAAAATGCAGGAGGCTTGAGAATAAGACGATGAAGGGGATTCCTAATAATAGCCAAAATCGGATGGGTTTGTATATCGAATTCAGATTGATTTGATACATACGAGACACCCCCTGATTCTAAAATAAACACCTTGTTCATTCTCGGATTTGTCCATATTAATCATAATAATATATATTTTAAAAATATTATATCAATTAAGTACTCTATTTTAAATAAATAATTATCCGATTAAAAATATCCTTTTCTCTGAAGTAAAATTGGAATATAATAAGGTCAAGATTGGTCGTACATATTATTTCTCACTTAAAATCGGGGAAAAGGAGAGGTAAGATGGGTATTTTTGCAAATGGATATATTCAGATTATTTTCAGTTCCGTTATTGTGTACTTTTTTATTGTGATCGCAATCCGTATTTTTGGCAAAAAAGAATTGTCACAGCTTTCTGTTGTTGACCTGGTTTTTATCTTATTGATCAGCAATGCCGTCCAAAATGCCATGGTGGGGTCCAATTCCACGCTTTCGGGAGGATTGGTTGCGGCAGGAGCCTTGTTTGTTACCAATTTTATCTTCAAGCAGATTTTATATCGTTACCCCAAATTTGGCAAACTGGTTCAGGGTGAAGCCTTGACCTTAATTTATCAAGGAAAGCTCAATAATACCAACCGGGTGAAAGCCAAATTAACCCTGGATGAAATCATGGAGGCGGTACGGGAACATGGGGTATCCGGAATCGAAGACGTTGATCTGGCCGTATTGGAAGTGGACGGTAACATCAGTGTATTATCCGATCAGTACAGGCATAAGACGGTTAAAAAAAGAAAGTCCAAACAGGCCATATTGAGCAAATAAAGATTTTTATTAAGGAAGTCTGGAAATGGTGTGAATTAAATCATCATAACCGGACTTCCTTTTGCTATAATAGAGTATGCGCTCTTGTTTGAAGCGGGGTTCTTTCCCCAACGGGAACATTTTCCAATTGGAAGCGGTCAATGATACAACAAAAAAACCAAAAGTAAAAACAGGGTTAAATTGAAATAAGGGGGAAAAAGCATGAAAGGAAATCTATTAAAATATACGGTTATCATTGTGATCGTACTTTTGACCGTAAGCGGTATTGCCCTGGCTGCCAATACCAACCAAACCCCGGTGAACCCATCGGCAAACGAAATCTATTTGCATATCGACAGCCCCTTAGTTTTGGCTGATGACCAGATCAAAGCATTGGATCCGGGAAATTTAGATGTGGCGGCGACGGTTGTCAATTACAGAACATTGGTACCGATGCGGGCCGTATCCGAGTATTTTGGCGCGGAAGTTTCTTATGACCAGGCAAACAAACAAGCAGTGATTATCTATGAGGGGAAACAATACACTTTCTCTATGAACCAAGCCAAATATCTTGTCAAAGATGCAACGGGCAGTAAAACGGTTGCCATGGATACGCAATCGCTGATCTTAAACAACAGAACCATGCTGCCGTTGCGCGTGATCTGTGAACAGATTTTGGGCAAAAAAGTAGCGTATTATAATCAGGTGATCGCTATTTCTGATACCAAGATCATGCTTGACGCAGAGCCGGATCTGGTGAAACAGGTCAAATCCAAGATCGGCGCAGCCTTGAAAGCAGAATCCTTAAGCCAATTACGCAAGTTCTTAACTGCTGATTCGCCTATTCGGATAATGTATGGTACAGAAAAATCCGCTGCTTCCGATACTGTCACGGCGACCAATGAAGCGGCACAGAATTCTCTCACCTCCGATTCGGCTTCTGATGATGGCGGATATTCTAACACCAATGTTCAGGTTGCAGGCATCGACGAGGCCGATATCGTTAAAACGGATGGACAGTATATCTACATGGGCAGCAATAATGTCGTCCGCATCGTGCGCGCGGACTCCGGCGAAATGAGCGACGCAGCCATCATTCGCTATCCTTTGAACCAATATGTCAATGAAATCTATGTGGATGGTGATCGGCTGGTTGTTTTGGGATCGAAGTCCGATAATAACCCGGGCGAAGTTTATCCTATGGCGACGGACATGAAGATCGCTGCTTCTTCTTTAATTTATCCCATCAAGAGTTACAGCTTTATGGATGTGTATGATATTTCCGATCCCGAAGATCCCGTGTTCGTCAAAAGTCATGAGATGGAAGGCAATTATCAGACCAGCCGCAAAAACGGCGACGTTGTTTATATGATCACCAATGATTATATTTACAATGATGATGATATCCTCCCCATGATGAAAGATACAGCCACGGGCGATGAGACGACTTCCGTCAAGCTTGACGATGTGATGATCATGCCCGCATACCCGGCATCCGGTTATATCATCGTCTCTGCCGTCGATGTCAATGATGATGAGGCGGCGCAGGTGGAAGCCATCGCCGCAACCGGATACATCTACTATATGAACGACTCCGCTTTATATATTGCCGGAACGGATTATAACGGGGATACCGCAGCCACCTCCATCGTTAAAATGGAGCTGGACGGGACAAATATGGGGTATGCGGGATCCGGTACGGTATCCGGGTATTTGAACAATCAGTTTTCCATGGATGAAAAAGACGGATATTTAAGAGTAGCAACTTCTACCTGGGACGAAGACAATTCTTTATATGTCTTGGACGATTCTTTGAATATCTGCGGTTCGGTGGAAGGCTTTGCTGAAGGAGAACAGATCTATTCCGTCCGCTACTTTGGCGACAAAGGCTACGTAGTAACTTTTAAGACAATCGATCCGTTATTCGTTTTTGATTTGTCCGATCCGACCAACCCCAAAATTACCGGGGAGGTGACGTTGCCCGGATTCAGCGATTATCTGCATCCGGTCGGGGAAGATCAAATTTTGGGGATCGGCATGGACACGGCCGACCTGTATATGAAGGATGAGAACGGAAAAGAAACCGTTGTCGGCATCCGTCAGACCGGCCTTAAATTCACGCTCTTTGATGTTTCCGAGATGGCGGACCCCGAAGTTTTTTCCACTTATGTGATCGGTACTTCCGGCACTTATTCCGAAGCCCTGTATAACCATAAGGCAGTGATGGTGGACAGCGACCGGCAAAACATCGCTCTTGACGCTTGGGTTACGCTGGATGTAAAGGGGGCGGAATCCAAGCAGAAGGCCATCATTATGAATTACGGAGACAGCAAACTACGTTTGGTCGGCACGCTGGATTCTACCGCCACGACTGCCTACGGCAACGATATTCCCTATGGCAGACGACTGCTGTATATCGGAGATACGCTCTATTATATTCAGGATAATATTTTAGCTTCTTATCAATACAGTACGCTTGACCCCATCGATACATTTGAGTTGCAATAGGTTCAATAAAAGGGCGCCCCTCATTGTTGGGCTGCCCCCCCCTCCCCCCGAAAAATGGATATGAAGAAAATACCCCCTGTTGTAGGATGATCACTACAACAGGGGGTATTTAAATGATCAGAAAATATATTGGGCATATCATATCGTATAATATATGTTTTAAATACAGACAATATGATAAAAAGATAAGGAGGCGGAAAAGTGAAGCCAAAACCCGATGACCGCAGGGATAATGTTGAAAGAATCCAAAGAAATATTGATATGACGATCCATAATATGGAATTGGCGGAAGACATGATCGGAAAAACCGATAACCTAAAAATAAGAGAAGAACTTCAGGCTAAAAATGAGAAGCGGGAACAAGCCTTAGACGGATTTCGCAAGGAAATCAAAGATGAAGCCGACGCCAGGGAAAACAACCATAGTGATTGAAGGAAGAATAAGAGCCATCCTTTCGGGTGGCTCTTATTCTTGATAAAAAAGAGCTCACATATAGTGAGCTCTTTTTTATGTAAGGAGAAGGTCTAATGAAGTCTTTTGTTCAACTTTTATTGATCCAATTTCTGTACTTCGGTTTCAAAGTAGAAGTGGAAATCCTGGGGTAAAGCATGATAATCCAGATCCAGGACATTATCCTTAGGCATTCTTGAATTGAGCGTATTCCAGAATAAGAATACCTGATTCTGATGTGCTTTGTTTTGGGTTGCATCCAAAAGGGCTGCAAAAGTTTTCCCGGTATAGGTACCCTCAATTTCAATCCCATAATTTTTCATGCTTTTTACGGCTGCCATTCCTTTTTCTGTGAACAATGCATAATCCTCGCCAAAATAATCATGAATCAGGTGGACATCATCTTCGGAATAATGAAGGAGCGGGAAAGCAGGATCGGCTTTGTGAAGTAGCTTTGCGGTCGCATTAAGCATATCTGTCATCGCCTGCGTATTAACCCGTGTATTATTATTGACCCGGATCGGGACGACTTGCGTTTTTAAACCGAGCACTTTTAGCCCGATCATCAGACCGACGACAGTGCCCATGGTACCTGCAGCGGCATAAATATAATCGGGTTCAGGCAGAAGCCCGGCATCAATTTGTTGTTTGAGTTCAAAAGCGGCATTTACAAAACCCACGTTGCCCAATGGAGAGGAACCCCCCATCGGGATTTCATAGATCGGTTGCTTGTTTTGCGCTTTTCTTTGTTCCTGTAACTCTTTGACTAGTTCTTCCATCTCTTCAAGCGTTTCACGGTGGCGAAGCTCGATCCCGTAATACAAACTTTTGAGGAGATTTTTGCGTACATATTGAGCGTTGTATTGGGTTCTTAATATGGAAGTGCTGTGGAGCCCCAGTTTTATGGCATATATTCCGGTTGCAAGCGCATGATTGGAGCCGTCGCAGCCGAATGTGAGTACTTCTTTTGCTCCCTGTTTAAGAGCATCCCCCAAAAGGAATTCCAGTTTCCTGATTTTATTACCGCCGTATACCTCGCCGGTTTGATCATCCCGCTTGATATAGACCTGATTGCCGTTGCCCATACGGTCCAATAGTTGAACCGGCGTCGGGAAGACACCAAAATGAACATACGGTAGGTTCTCTTTCAAAAGGGGGTATGCTTGAAACAAGGGGAGCATATCATTGTAAGTCATAATTCATCACCTTGTCTTATTTTTTTAGTCCGTTGAGGTATTCATAGGTTTCATCAAGGGTAAGAACATCGCAATATTTGTATTGAAGGTCAAACAGAGATGCTTTATGTGCCATTTCCAGACGGTCAAAGATGCATTCTTCGACAACTGCGGTTTTAAAATTATAACCGGTAGCGTCGATGGCGGTTGCCCTTACGCAGCCACTGGTGGTATTGCCGGTAATAATAAGTGTATCAATGCCTTTGTTGAGCAGTGTATAAAGCAGAGGGGTACAGAAGAAGGCGCTGGCGCGGTTTTTTTCAAGGACAATGTCTCCGGGGACGACCGGTTCCAGTTCGGCAATAATTTTGGAGCCGGGATTGTCAATACGAAAGACATAGGTTTCCGGGAAGACAAATCCGCTTTCCGGACGGTAAACGTTTCTGGTATAAACGATGGGGATTTTATTTTCCCTGGCAAAAGGCAGCAATTTTTGCAGATGCCGGATTGCTTCCCAGGCAAAGTTGCCGCAGGCATAAGGAGTGACATCCTGTTGTTCATAGATGGGTTTGTCCTCCCCGATGATGCTGTATTGCATGTCGATTACCATAATTGCAGGGCTTTTCCCGAGTCCTCTTTTAGGGGAAAATTCGGATGCGTTTGCCAAACATTTTTGATCATGTTCCGATAATAAATCTTTCCATATTGCTTTCATATATATCTTCCTCCAAATAAATTATTTTAAAAAACCATTTCGTTTTAAGAAATTACCATTCGGACTGCCGATGATTTCTCCGTCTTTGGCAATGATTTCGCCTTTCAACATGGTGCAAACCGGCCAGCCTTTTAGCTTCATGCCTTCAAACACGCTGAAGTCTGAATAAGATTTTAAGAAAGCTGCGTCAACGGTTTTTTCTAAGTCCAGATCTACGATCACAAGGTCCGCGTCGCAATCGGGCAAAAGGTTCCCTTTTTGAGGAGCAAGATTAAAGATATTGGCGGCGTTGTAGGATGTAACTTCTGCGATTCTTTCCAGGCTAATCTTACCTTTTTGATAGCCTTCGCTTAAAAGAACGGGGAGAATCGTTGCGGTGCCGGCGAACCCGGGAGCCGCGTCCCAGATGCCGCCTTCTTTGACGGATCGTTTACAGGCGCAGTTGTCGGAACCGACCGTATCTAAGGTGCCGTCTGCGAGCGCTTTCCAGAGCAGTTCATTGTTTTTCTGATCACGCAAAGGCGGATTTACTTTTGCGAGTTCTCCGATGGCGGATTCTGTATTGAGTACGAGATAATGCGGGCAAGTCTCCCCCCAGACTTTATCATTTGTTTTTTTGCACGCAGCAACTTTGTCGGCAGCCTCCGCACAACTGATGTGTACCAGATAGAGTGGGCAGCCTGTTTTATCTGCAAAATAGCCAAGACGGGCGATGGTTTCGGCTTCCGCAATTTCCGGACGGGCATGATCCCAGGCCGCCAGGCCGGTCTCATTGTTATCCCGAATTTTAGGCGCGATGCGCTCGACCAGCTCGTAGTTTTCCGGATGGAAGTTGGCAACGACATGGCCGTTATATTTGGCGATTTGCTCCATGCACTCATAGGCAAATCCGTCCGTGTAGGGTTCGGCGATATTGGAGTCGCTGAGGCCGCAGATGTTGGAATTGACCCGTTCCTCACGTTCGGTCGTAAAGAACTTGAAGGAAGTTACGCCCAGTTCTTCTACGGCGTACGGGATGCTGTCCTTATGGATATTTTTCGTTACAAACAGCTGCAAAGAATAGTCAATATAAGTATTTGGCGTCATATCGTCCAGCAGTTTGCCGACATGCTCGATATTGAAGTCCGGCCCGGGGCTTCTGCGGTACTGCAGCGCCGTAGTGAAACCGCCGATAGCGGCTGAAGCGCTTTCATGCTCGGTTGAATCCGGCAGAGGATCGCCATATAGACCCCAGTGTACATGCGGATCGATTAAGCCAGGGAAGATGTACTTCCCTGTAGCATCGATTACTTCATTTGCCTGACAGTTTTCATCGTTTTTTACAATAGCGGCTATTTTACCATTATTGATCAAGATAGACGCATCGATAACCCCAACTTTTGGAATAACAACCTTACCGTTTTTAATGATTGTATCCATTTTGTATTGTTCCCCCTTTTATCTATTACAAAATTTAAATCCAGGTAAATTTTATATGCATTTTTCATTTTCAAGCATCGGGATAATGCCGCCTGCACGAAGGATCTCCATCGGCGGGCTGTCTTCCGGTAATGCTTCGCCGAGGATGGTCTTCCCGGAAGTTAGGTTCTTGATTTCTCCGGTGCTGATATTTGCTTCTATAATATCCCCCTCGTCAAATGCATCTAATATATTGAGACAGGTTAAGACAGGCAAGCCAAGGTTGATCGAATTACGAAAAAAAATCCGGGCAATAGACTCGGCTACCACCAAATCAATCCCCAAAGTTTTTAAGATTCTGCTTGCCGGTCGGCTAGAGCCGCAGCCGAAGTTCTTCCCCGCTATAATGACATCTCCCTTTTGGACCATTGCAGCCCAGTCGGGGCGGTTGGAGTACATACAATATTGCGCAGCCTCTTCGGGACTTAAGTCCGGACGGCTGAGAGCGGCAAAACCAGGCATAATCAGGTCTGTGCTAATATTGTCGCTAAATTTCCATACCTTACCTGTAATGATGTTACTGATCATGATCTTCCTCCATTATGCTTCTCTGGGGTCGGCGATTTGGCCGGCTATTGCCGAAGCCGTAACCGTTGCCGGATTGGCAAGATAAACTTCCGATTGCGGGCTTCCCATTCTGCCTTGGAAGTTACGGTTTGTTGTGGATATACACCGCTCGCCTGAAGCCAGAACACCCAAATGCTGACCTGCACAGGGACCGCAAGTCGGATGGCAAATCAAAGCGCCTGCTTCGGTCAGTGTATCAAAATAACCCGCATGCATTGCTGCACGCCAAACTTCCATAGAAGCGGGTATCACAAGAAGGCGTACATCCGGGTGCACTTTTTTGCCTTTAATGATCCTGGCCGCCATCTCGAAATCCTCAAGACGTCCGTTCGTACAAGACCCAACTAAGGCCTGCTGGATCTTTATGCCTTTGACCTCTTCCACAGGCTTGACATTGCTGGGGTCGTGGGGACAAGCTACCATCGGGCTCATATTAGTGACATCGACCGTGTATCTTTGACAGTACGCGGCATCGGGGTCAGGGCTGACGGGGATATAGGGCTTGTCGGTTCTGCCCTTTAAAAAATCAAATACCTTTTCGTCCGCTTCCATAATGGCGAATTTAGAGCCTATTTCCGCCGCCATATTGCAAATGGTCCATCGTCCGGATAGGCTCAAGTCTTTGATGGTTGGTCCCATAAATTCAACCGCTTTGTAAATGGCAATATCGGTTCCGTAGAGACCGGCTATTTTGAGAATGATATCTTTGCCCATACAGAATTCAGGCAGCTTGCCGCATATGTCGAACCGGATGGTTTCCGGAACTTTGAACCATAATTTACCGGTAATCAGCACATAAACCGCATCCATATAAATAGCGCAGGATGCTGCATTGAAGGCGCCATAAGTGGTTGAGTGGGAGTCAATCATGGCAATCAGTTCTCCCGGGCGGACAAAGCCCATCTCGGGGTTAATCTGATGAACGATGCCATGACGGCCGTATTCAAACCAGTTTTTTATTTTATATTTTTTGATATATTCGCGTAATTTTCGTACTTCCTCTGCCGTTCCGATGTTAGCAGGAGGAGCCGAATGGTCGCTAACGCAGTAAACCTTATCCGGATCCCAGACTTTTTTAACCCCCAGACGTTCGAGATCCTCAAAAGTGTCTGTCATGGCATTGGTTTCATCGATTTTGGCCCAGACATATTCGCCCGGCACCACTTGATCACGGCCTGAATGCGTGGCGAGTATCTTTTCGACCATTGTCATTCCCATATGGTTGTCTCCTTTGATTACTATATCCTAATGGTCTGAATCAGATTCCGGTTCATAGACTCCGGTAGAGTCGGAATATTTTTTTAGATCTTCACGGGATAAATATTTTTGCTCCTGATCACGGATCTCTTTAAATCCAAGAAAATCGAAAAGGTTGAATTCAAACAAAGGATGTTTTTCCCGGTTATTGAGAAGATCGGTATAGGCTTCCATGCCGCGCTGTATAAAATCCTGGGCAAAGTCCCAACTTTCATAATACCCCGCCCGGGCGACAAGTGAAGGGATGATGCAACATGCCATGCCGAGATCGATATGTTCCTGAAGGGAGGGGAGCGGTCTCATTTCAATGGTTGTGGCGGTAAAGGGGCCTTCCACATTTGCCCGTACAGTTTTGATTTCTTCCATACTTAACGGGCCTTCCATATAGAGCATGTCCACGCCGGCTTTTTTATAAGCGTTTAAACGTTTAATGACTTCATCAAGGCCTCCGCCTACAGCGGTGCGGGCATCACAACGCGCGATGATAACAAAATCGGGGTCCAATTCGTTTTTCGCTGCCATGGCTGCTTCAAATTTACCGACTGCCTCTTCAATGGAAACAAGTTGTTTTCCCTTGACAAACCCGCAGCGTTTTGGTGAAGTTTGATCTTCAATATGGATACCGGCAACATCGGCTTTGATGTATTCTTGTACCGTCCGGTAGGCATTAATGGCGTTGCCGAAACCCTGGTCCGCATCCGCAACAAGTGGGATATTAATAGCGTTTGCCATGCGGTGGGCGTTTTCTGCCATTTCGTTCATGGTCAGTAAGCCTGCGTCTGGAACTCCGAATATTGTGGCGCAGGTATTCATGCCTGACATATAGGCTACCTTAAACCCAGTGGCCTCCGCGATTTTAGCATGAAGCGCACACCCTCCGCCGGGGAGGACGAAAAATTCATTGTTAATTAACAGCGATTTGAGTTTGGTTGTTTTTTTCATGTAAACCCTCCCAAAATCTGTTCTAATTTAAGTCTTCTTCATTTACAGAAGTATCTTTTAAATAGTTATAAATGGTATATCTGGAGACGCCCAGGCGGTTTGCCACGATTTCGACTGCTCCCCTGATGTCAAAAACACCTCTCTGCTGCAGTTCTTTTACGATCAGCCTGTTTTTTTCGGTTGGTGAAATTTGCATGTTATTAACCGAAGCCACTACGCGTTCCAGTGTTTGGGTTAGAATATCATTGATGTCGCTGGGAAGCTCTCTTGCTTTGATTTCTGCCAGACTGTTTGCCAGATTATTATCAACCACAGGGATAAAATGTTGAATAAAGTCATGTAAAGGTACTGACAGGTCGATACCAATATAAAGGCAACCGATCAGCTCTCTTTTTTTATTACGGATCATACTGATGATCGATTTTAAAGCACGGCCATCATATGTTTTGGTGTAGTAGAGCCCAACCACATCTTTTCCGTCCGGAGAGGACTCTTCACTGATTATATCTGACATAAACCCACTGGCCGTCGAACCCAATTTGATATCGGCGATATCACCGTTCTCAATAGCAATACAAGGATAAGATGGCTCTTTGGTCGAATACAACGCAACCATGCAGTTTGGCCCAAAAACTAGGCTTATGCTGGGAACAATCACTTTTATACTTTCTAAAATACATTCATCCTGAGTGGTTTTATTGGCCTTGGTATTTTCATTCTTTAGTTGAAGGCTCTCCATCAGATTACCCCTTTTCTTTCTATTTCGACTTTATTTTTAATCGCTTTTTAAGGATATTATAACATATAAAAAGCATATTTATGACTCTATTTTAAAGCTTATATAAAAATAGTCAATAGATTATGTTAAAATATTTTAAGAAAATTTCAAAAAAGTTGTAAATTTATATTGACTTTGCTTTACAACAAGATTATATTTTAATTACAATATTAGCAAAGAAAGCTATACTAGTGACACAACAAATTAAAAAATAAGGGGGAAAAAAAATGAAAAAAGGCAAAGTAATACTTATCCTGGTATTGATCGTATGTTCTTTATTGCTTCTCGTTGCATGTGGTACAACAGCCACTGAAGAAACCGGAACTGCTGACTATCACTATGATTTACAACCGGCCAGCTGGCAGGAAGTTGGTTTCTGGGCAGATCAGATTACTTATTGGTCGGAATATGTTACCGAACACACTGAAGGACGTGTAACCGCTAGCCCATCTTTGCCGGGAGCAATTGTTCCGGTTGACCAGCAAATGGATGCAGTAAGCACCGGTACGACTGGCGCTATGGCTGTTCCCTCTGCTTATTATGCATCAACAATCCCCATCGGCTATGTCTTTTGTACACCACCGGTTGTCCAGGGCGTTGAAGATTTGAGAGACTTCTATGAAAATTATCAAGACGGAAGAGCCGGACAATTGTGGGAACAGGCAGTAGAAGCAAAATATAACGTCAAAGTTATTGGCGAAATGTATGGTCTTGCCTGCGTGCCTATCTGTTCTTCCAAATCCATTCCTAATATTGATGCTTTAAAAGGCCTCAAGATCCGTGTTGGCGCCGGGGCGATTGCCGATACTTTAGGCTCGTTTGGCGCTTCTTGCGTATTTGCTCCTTCAAGCGAAGCCTATTCGATGCTGTCGGCTGGTACGATTGACGGCGTTGTAACAGGCAGCCCTTCGGATATGCTGGGAGCCAGTTTTAACGAAGTGACTCAATATTGGGTGAAAGACCCGTATCTCAATACCACACATTGCACCACATTGGTTATCAATAAGGATATCTGGGATGCCTTGACAGCGGAAGATCAACAAGTGTTGATTGATGCTCTCGCGTATTCCAATGAAAAAGTTACTGCAGAATCCAAGGCTGCAATCGACACTGCCTGGGAAACAGCTGAGGCCGATGGCCTTACAATACAGAGCTGGCCGCAAGAGGATCAGGTTGCCTGGGCTACTGCTTTCTATAATTCCAACGCCAACTACAAAGGAGCAGATGCCGATTATACCGAGTTTATGACATTACTCCATAGCTGGGCTGTAGAAAAGGGTTACATGACCGAATAATTAAAAATAATATTATCAGTTTTTAAACATAATAAGGGGGCCTTACAGTGAGAAAGTTCAAAAAAGTTGGCAACGAGGATGCGATCAACACGCTGTCGAGGATGACAGTCGAGTTAAAGTATGAAGATCTTCCTCAAGAAGTCATCGACTTTGCGAAGGTATTGATCTTTGACACGATCGGTTGTATGGTCGCTGGTCATGCCAAGCATCCCATACCGGTTATCGCAAAGCATATTCAAAAGAAGGGCGGTATTGCCGAAGCGTACATTCCGTTCTTTGGCGGCAAAGTACCTGCGGAAGAGGCTGCTATGGTTATGGGCCCGATGACAAGAGCCATCGATTTTGCAGCTATCCATGCTGACGCAATGCATCAGGTCGAGCACGTTTTGCCTGCGATGATAGGCGGAGTGGGACTGTTGGATAAGGTAAGCGGCAAAGATTTTATCACCGCTTTTGTGGCAGGTGTAGAGACGATGCTAAGAATCGGCATCGGCTACAACGGCAACAAAGGGATTGAGATCGGCAGAAGTAACGGCCATTATATCTTCGGGGGCGTTGCGGCTGTCGGCAAGTTGATGGGCTTAGACCAGGAGACTCTTGAAAACGCGCATGGAATTGCCCGGCAGATGACGCAACCGCATGACATGGCCGCATACCACCCGGTTACCCATATGATTAAAGTTCACCAGGGTTTTATTGCCCAAGACGCTGTCACTTGCTGCAAATTTGCGCAACTAGGTGTAACCGGGCCTCGCGTTGATGTGATTGAGGGTCCGAAGGGACTTCTGGGTATGGCTGACTGGGAAACCTTCCCCGAAAAGATCTGCGCTAACCTCGGCGAGTATTGGCACTTCATGGAAATAGAAATGAAGGCTTATCCGGGTTGCAAATGCCTCCATATGGCATGCGATGGCGTAAAATCTCTTATGGCTCAGTACAATATTGGCGTTGACGATATCGAGCATATTCATGTTGACGAATGTAAATTAAATGCCGGTGTCAGCGGTGGGCCGATTGAAGAAAAACTGAATCCCAAAGATATTTATGAACGCCAGTTTAGTGTGCCTTTTATGGTCGCAACCATCATCTATGACGACGACCTGATGCCGGATGCTTTTCTTGATGAAGCGGCTAACCGTCCCTTCATTAAAGCATTTATGCAAAAGGTTACTTTGGGAGAAGATTTCAGTTTACCGTCATGGGAGTCCAAAGTCATTTTAACAACCAAAGACGGCAAGGTTTATGAAAAAATCGCGCAACCTATCGAACTAAAAGGTAGCGTGATTAACCGTTACACCAGGAAAGAATTGATCGCTAAATTCAAAAAAGGTCTCCCGTATTCTTTATACAAGATCGATGAGGCTTTCGTTGATCAGTATGCCCAAGCCGTTTTGAACCTGGAAAAATCCCAAGATATTATGAAGGATGTTGTCTTGCCCTTAGTACCGCCAAAAGAACTTACATAATCTTCATAACCTTAGTAGGCGTATTCCTAACAAGGAATACGCCTACTAAAAATATTAAATCTATGGGGTGAGTTATTAAACGATAATAGTTGATTTATTATCGTTTGTACTGGAGGTGTACCATGAAAGGCAAAGTATCAAGATTACTTGCCGGTGTCGACCATGTTATTGACTGGACAGGCAAAGTACTTTGTTTTGGTTGGATCATAATTTGCTTCTTTTTATTATACGAAGTGGTGTCCAGATATGTATTTAATGCTCCCACAATATGGTCAGGCGAGTTGTGTTTATACATATTCGGAGGGGTCGGCGTTATGGCCGGCGGCTATTGTCTTTTAAAGGATGACCATATTAAAGTAGACCTTTTTTATGCGATGTACCCAAAACGTGTTAAAGCAATCGTTGATTGTGTGATCGTTGCTTTTATTGTGTTCTGGGCTCTGCTATTAGTTATATACGGTTGGGAGTGGTTTATCAGAACCGTGGTCAATAATGAAATGTCTATTACCCAATGGAGGGTTGTGCTTTGGCCTGTCCGTTTAACGATTCCTATTGCAGGTGTATTACTGATTATCGCAGCGCTATGCAAATTCATTAGAGCCATTTATATCGCTGTAACAGGGGAGGAATTATAATGGCAGATTGGGTTGGCCCGCTGTTATCATTGCTGGTATTCTTTTTAGGCGGTCTGGCACTGGGGATCCCCATGGGCTTTGTTATGGGTGTCGGCGGTGTCGTTACCGGTCTTATATTTTCCGGCCCGGCTCTTATGCATTTGGCTTTAGCCAGCACGTGGGGTGTCATGCAAAGCCAGTCTCTGTTAGCTGCCCCTATGTTTATCTTTATGGCAATTATTTTGGAAAAGTCAGGCATAGCCGATGCCTTGTTTGATGCCCTTCATCAGTGGTTGGGCCCCCTCCGGGGCGGACTGTCGGCCGGAGTCATCTTAATTTGCGCTGTTTTAGGCGCAATGTCCGGGATTGCAGCAGCAGGTACGGTTACAATGGGTTTGATCGCTTTGCCGATCATGCTGCAAAAAAATTATTCAAAAAGTATGGCCATCGGACCGATTCTTGTGGGAGGTCCAATGGGGATCCTGATCCCACCCAGTGTGGGATTCATTATTTATGGTATGCTGACGAGTACCTCAATCGGCTCACTATTTGCCGCCGGACTTATTCCTGGAATTATTCTTGCTGTATTTTATGTAATTTATATTTTAATCAGATGCCATATAAAAAAGGACGAAGGTCCTGCCATACCCAAAGAGGAGCGTGTATCATTAAGAGAAAAGTTCAGACTTTTAAAGGCCCTGATCCTTCCACTCTTGATTGTTTTTGCCGTATTGGGTTCCATATTTGCCGGAATCGCCTCACCGACCGAATCCGCTGCAGTGGGCGCGCTGGGAGCGACACTTTCTGCCGTGATCTATCGCAAGTTCTACTGGAAGATGTTGTATCAGGCCGCCATCCGTACTTTTTCGATCATGGGCATGATTGTCTGGATCTTATTCGGTGCTAAGGTGTTTTCAGCCGTGTTAATCTCAACCGGTATTCCCAATATGCTGAAAATATTCGTCCAAACCTTGGACGTCGCCCCCTTGTTTATCGTCTTTTTGATGATATGTTCCTATTTTATTCTTGGTTGTTTTTTGGAAGAGACCACCATGTTGTTTATTACAATACCAATCTATATGCCGATATTATCGGCATTGGGATACGACCCGTTGTGGTTCGGCGTGTTGTTCATCATTGGCATGCAAATGGCATACATTACACCACCGTTTGGATTCAGTTTGTTCTTTATGAAAGGGATTGCGCCTCCGGGAGTGACGACAAAAGATATTTACAAGTCGGTACCACCATACATTATCATTCAATTTGCTACGGTAATTTTGTGTATGTTTTTCCCGCAAATTGTTATGTGGCTCCCGAACTTGTTATACCATTAAAAAAAACAAAAATTATTTACATACTATCGCCAACATGTGATAGTATGTAAATAAAGGTTATTTGTGATGTAATTCAGCAAATCTGTTCATGATAAATGCTGCCTAATTAGGCAGCATTTATCATGAAAATTGGGCGAACTTAGTCAGTGGCCGTAAACCTTGCGGGAGGGGTAGAATAGATGCATCAGGACCAAAAATTAAAAAGTGAAGATCGGTTGCCGGATGATTTAAACGGATCAAATAAAGAAAAACTGTGGAGCAGACCGTTTATCTTAGTGTCTTTGACTGCTCTTTTTACGTATCTGGCTTCCCTGATGATCAATAATAACTTATCCTTATTTATCAATAGTCTGGGAGAAAGTGCCACATTCAGTGGCTCGTTGCTGCTGGTATATACGGTTGCGGCGATTATTTCCAGGTTGATAAACGGATATTTATTGGATCATAAAAACAGGCTTTTTATTATGATCGCGGGCTGCCTGATTTTTTCTATCGCTGCCATTTCCTATGGTGTTTTTCCCTACTTCTATATTTTTCCGGTAATCAGTTTTATTCTGGGGGTTGGTTTTGCAACCGCGTCTACCACGCTCGCTGTTTCCGTAGTCGATGTACTACCCAGGGCGAAAATGGGTGAAGGGTTAGGGTATTATAGCTTAACATGGGCTTTTGCCTCCACCATTGGACCATCCATCGGTCTACATTTGATATTTGATAATGACTTTACGTATATGTTTTTGATCTCTGCTATCTTTATTATGATTGCAGGTGTGTTGTATAGTAATCAGTGTCTTTCCCGTGTTCATAAAACAAAGAATAATTCGGAAGACAAACAAATCGGCAGTTCCATACGAAAGAAAATTTCTTTATGGGATTTCATCGAAAAAAAAGCGCTTCTTCCATCAATCCTGCAGGCAATTGTCTATATGGCCTCCTGTAGCGTATTTGTTTTTATTACCTTATTTGCTAAAACAAGAGGCATCGATGAGGTTGGATTATTTTTGATAATCGTGGCCGTCTCCATGATCTTATCCAGGATGTTTGTTGGGCGAATCGTTGATCAAAAAGGGCCTCTTTATGTTGTTGTTCCTGCTCTGTTGCTTTCAATGACGGCTTATTTGCTGTTGGCTTTTGCCGACTCGGTTACGGTTTTTTTAATTGCAGGCTCTTTATTCGGCTTTTCTGCAGGAGCCACCAGTCCGGCATTTAATTCTGAGGCGGTGCGATACGTTTCCCCAAAAAGAATCGGGGCGGCAAGCGCTACCTATTTGTTCAGCACAGATTTGGGATTTGGCATCGGTGCGGTTTTGGGGGGCATGCTGATCGATCATTTGGGGTTTCGGTATTTATATGTCGCTGCTATGATATGTGCTTTATTTAGTATGATTCTTAGTATTATTGTATTGAGGAAAAATAAGACTGCGGGTCTTACCGAGGCTAATATCAGTGAATAAAGACGAAGCTTATTTCAGCATATAAAAAAAGAACCTTTTAAAGGTTCTTTTTTGATGAGGTTTCTTAATCGATCCGCTCCATTTTTACCCCGATATCAATCGGTTTTGCTTGATAAAGACCACTCATAACGATACCGTTGATATTGAGTGTGGCATATTCTTCAATATTGGTTTCATTGATTCCCCCGGCGGCAAGAAGAACAACATGAGGAAATTGTTCTTTGATTGTATCGGTTACCTGTTTTAATTGGTCAATTGGCATTTTGTCAAACTGGATTCCGTCAATACCGGCAGAACAAAGCCGGATTGCTTAAGTGAATCCGGATATAGCCGTCTTCACCACGCGAAAAATTTTCCCCGGAGCCAAAGCGCTTGCCGTTAAAGCCATCATGGTAGGCGGAGCAATGCCATACCGATTGGGCTTGTCCGAAACAATTTTGATTTTTAACAGTATAAGAATTTTATCGGTGATTTTGAGGGATTTTTACAAAAATTACCGGAAATTAAATCGGAATGCTGTGAGAAAAAAATCATGGTAGAAGCGGCAACACCCCGCGTTCCACGACTAAAACCGGTAGAAGAATATGTTTCAGGCAGTAAAGATTTAGTCAAACACATCCCGGTTTTGGCCGTTAAACGAACAAAACGATATACAAACATAAAAATACACAAACATAAAAATACACAAACATAAAAATACACAAACATAAAAATACACAAACATAAAAATACACAAACATAAAAATACACAAACATAAAAATACCGAAGTCATTGTCATTTGTCAAATATAAAATTATTTTTGATCACCATTGACATATGATATTTATATAGTATAATAAATAATGGTAAAAAAACATATGTCAAGAATATGTTTTTGCGTGGGTTATTATGGTGGGTTAGGATTTAGTAAAAGCCGGCGATCAGAGATGGACGCTGGCTTTACTAAATAAATTTACGATTCATTTAAAGGTTGATAAAGGCCATAGGCAAAAGATGAAATATAATAGGAGGATATTTATATGGGTTCGAATATAGAAAAAGAAGATTGGACAAGCTTTATGGATCTTGTCGAAAAAATTATGTTGGAAAATTACGGAGAAATTATATTTGACCAGATCAAAAATCCGCGTAATAACCAGCCGGTGGAAGATGCAAATGGGTTTATTGCTTTTACGGGCCCGTGTGGAGATACGATGAAAATATGGTTAAAGATTGTAGATGAAACGATAGAAAAAATAGGCTACCGTTCCATTGGTTGCGATATTACGCAAGCGGTTGGCAGTATGATTACGGAAATGGTTAAAGGCAAGAAAATAGCCGACGCTCAAAAAATTACGCCCCAAGAGATTAACGATGCTCTGGGAGGATTGCCGGAGGATCATTCGCATTGCGCTTTACTGGCTCAACTTACATTGCAAAAAGCAATTGAAAATTATCGGCAAAATCAATCACAGATTGAATTGAAATAATTTATCATCAGAGCATTTGCTTTTTTATTTAAGCTTGGCAACAGCATACTTAAAAAGCAATGTCATGCTATTGTAAATAAATAGTTATTGACATATGTCAAAAACCGCGTATAATAAAAGTAGAAGGTATAGGCATACGCGGGAGGTGATAAATATGCCAGGAAGAGACAAAACAGGCCCAATTGGACAAGGAGCAATGACAGGAAGAGGTTTAGGTTTTTGCCAGGGTAATGGTGTTGGCAACTATCGAATTGGTTTTAGGTCGGGATTTGGTCCCGGGATGGGAGCAAATTATAGATGTCAAAGAGCTTATAGACGATTCAATATTGAAGAAAATATTGTATCAGAGAAAGAATATCTGCAAAAACAAAAAGATTTGCTGCAAGAAAAAGTTGATTTAATCAACAAACAAATTGAAAAATTATCTTAGGTGAGATAAGCAACAGGGGAATCCCGGGGATTTCCCCTGTTGCTTATCATGACGAAGAGAGGAATGATTATGCCCAGACCCAGAAAATATCGCAAAGTATGTTGCCTGCCGGAAAGTAATTTATATGGCCCGCTGAATAGAATGCCTTTAGAAGACAAAATGGCCATGATGTCGGTTGAAGAATACGAAACCCTTCGCCTAATCGATTTGGAGGGTTTGACACAGGAAGAATGTGCGGAAAGTATGCAGGTTGCACGTACAACCGTGCAAAAAATTTATGCGGATGCAAGAACAAAGATTGCGGATTCTTTAGTCAATGGTACGATCATTAAGATTGAAGGCGGAGATTTTAAACTCTGTGACGAAAACGAGCCAATGTATGGTTGTAAAAAATGCCACAGGAACAGATGTGGCAGGGAAATAACCGATAAATAAAAGGAGGGTTTTTGATGAGGATCGCGATACCTATGAATGATAAAAACTTGGACGCAGAAGTTTGTCCATCTTTTGGGCGTGCGCCATATTTTTTGTTTTATAATTCAGTCACAAAAGAAAGTGAATTTTTGGATAACGCTGCGGCCGCAAGCCAAGGTGGGGCGGGAGTCAGAGCTGCCCAAGTGATTGCCGACTATGGCGTAAAGGCTTTGATTGCTCCCCGTTGCGGTGAAAATGCAGAAAAGGTACTAAGCAATGCGGAGGTTTTGATCTATCAGTCGATTCCCGGTTCCGCACAGGAAAATATCGAAGCCCTTCTTGCTGAGCGGCTTCATTTATTGACGGAGATTCATCCGGGGTTCCACGGAAAACAAGGGGTTTAAAATGAAGATTGCTGTACTCAGTGGAAAAGGCGGTACAGGCAAAACTTTGGTATCGGTCAATTTGGCCGCAGTTGCAGATAAAGCCGTCTATATTGATTGTGATGTGGAAGAACCCAACGGATATCTTTTTTTTAAACCAACTTCAATTGATACTAAAAAAGTTACCGTTCAAATGCCCTATGCCAAAGCAGAACTATGTAACGGCTGCCGCAAATGCGTAAACTTTTGTAAATTTAATGCCTTGGCATATATTGCGAATCAATTAATTGTATTTGACAAGGTATGTCATTCCTGCGGGGGCTGTGCTTTATTATGCCCTAAAAAAGCCATATTTGAAAAAGAAAAAGAAATCGCCGAGATTCAAAAAGGCGTATCGGGGAATGTTACGGTCATAACAGGAATATTAAAGGTAGGAGAGCTATCCGGTGTTCCGGTTATCAAGATGCTTCTGGATGTCCAAGATGCGGATAATGAATTGACCCTGATCGACTGTCCACCCGGAAGCGCTTGTATTGTAATGGAAAGTATTCAGGACGCGGATTATTGTATTTTGGTTGCGGAGCCTACCTTATTTGGTGCCCATAACCTAAAGATGGTTCACGAACTGGCAACTTTGTTTCATAAACCGCACGGTGTAGTACTAAACAAATGTTTAGATGGACAAAATCCGTCTGAAGAACTTTGTCGCCAAGAAGATATTAAGATTTTAGGTGAGATTCCTTATGACGAAGTGCTGGGGCTACTCAATTCAAAGGCTTTGATCGCAGTTAGAGAAAACGATAAATATAATAAATTGTTTGACTCTTTGCTTCAAACCGTAATTAAGGAGGCGCAACATGAAACAGTTGTTAATTCTTAGCGGCAAAGGCGGCACGGGGAAAACAACGATTGCCAGTGCTTTTATTCGATTGTCGGAGGCAAAGGCATTTGCGGATTGCGATGTGGATGCGCCTAATTTACATCTGTTGATGGGACAGTCTTCCGAGCCCCAAAAATCAGATTTTTATGGGTTGCCGAAAGCCATGATCACCCCCCATCTTTGTCTTGGGTGTGGCTTATGCCAAAGGAAGTGCAGGTTCAACGCAATTTATGTTGATCAGGGAGAATATAAGGTTAATGAGTTTGCTTGTGAAGGATGTGGCGTATGTGGAGCCATTTGCCCCTCTCAAGCCGTATCGTATATGTCGGCAATTGCAGGAAGATTAATGCTGTATATCAATGAAGACCGGGTTTTTTCCACAGCACAATTGGTAATGGGCAGCGGAAATTCGGGAAAGCTGGTGACCGAAGTAAAAAAACAAATGAGGGATGCGGCCGAAGATGCCACTTTTGCGGTCGTTGACGGTTCTCCGGGGATTGGCTGCCCGGTAATCGCCTCCTTAAGCGGGGCAGATATGGTTTTGGTCGTTACGGAGCCAACTGTATCCGGGATCAGTGATATGGAGCGTGTTTTAAAAACAGCCGAATTCTTTAAGATAAAGGTAGCGGTCTGTATCAATAAATATGATGTCAATCCGGATCAGGCTGATCGGATAGAAGATTTTTGCAAGACGCAAAAGATCCCGTTTGTGGGCCGGATCCCTTATGACTCTGAGGCGGTCAAAGCGATTAACCAGGGTCAAACGATTGTTGATTTGGACTGTATCTCCGGCCGTATGGTAAAAGAAGTTTTTGCTCGGACAATGGAGTTGCTCTTTACGCAAAGTGCGGGATATTATCAATGATTATAAAGATGCTGATTGAAAATGAATCTTTATCGGAAGCGTTCAAGACAGAAAATGGTTTAAGTCTGTATATCGAAACAAAAAAGCATAAGCTTTTATTTGATTGTGGCGCCGGCCCACTCTTTATTGACAATGCAAAAACAATGGATGTGGATTTAAAGGAAGTTGATTCGCTCATTCTTTCTCATGGGCATTTTGATCATGGCGGTGGATTGAGCGCTTTTTTAAAGATAAACGATATAGCAAAAGTATATTTACAGCCAAAATCCTTTGACAAGTACTACTCAAAACGAAAAGACGGAGATAAAGCCTATATAGGGTTGGAGCAAAGCTTGCAGGGGAATGATCGCTTCATCTTTACCGAAGATGAATTTGTGATTGATGATGAACTGGAGTTATTTGCCGATATCAGTGGGGCTATGTTTATTCCGTCAGGCAACCGGTCTTTATTGAAAGAAGAGAACGGTATAATCTTAGCCGATGATTTTGCTCACGAGCAAAATTTGATCATCCGGGAAGCAGACAAATACCTTTTGGTAGCCGGTTGCGCCCACCGTGGCATTGTTAATATTATTGAATCATTCCGTATAAAAAAAGGCTTTATGCCTGATTATATTATAGGTGGTTTTCATCTGTATAATCGATCGGCAGGCCGTTGTGAGGATTTGGATGTAGTTACTGCGATCGGTGAATATCTTTTAGCAACAAATGCGAACTGTTATACCTGCCATTGTACGGGGACGGAGTCTTATCATATGCTTAAAGCTGTTATGGGAGAACGGATCAATTATTTGGCTACCGGTAGCAAATTAACATTATAAAAAAGTAGGAGATTAGATTATGAGTGAAAATTGTGATCAAAATTGCCAAAGTTGTGGGGAAGATTGTGGTGAAAGACAAGAAAAAAGAACCGATTTTTTCGAGAAGCTGCATGAACTGAGTGATGTTAAAAAAGTGTACGCGATCGTAAGCGGAAAAGGAGGAGTGGGAAAATCTCTTGTAACATCCATGCTTACCGTAGCAATGAACAAAAGAGGGTTTCATACCGCTATCTTAGATGCGGATGTGACGGGGCCTTCTATTCCGAAGATTTTTGGCGTCAAAGAAAAAGCTGTTGTCAATGAAATAGGGATCTTTCCTGTTAAAAGCAAAACCGGAATCGATATGATGTCGGTCAACCTTCTGTTGGAAAACGAAACAGACCCGGTCATTTGGAGAGGACCTTTGATCGCCGGAGCGGTTAAACAATTTTGGACAGATGTTATCTGGAAGGATATCGACTTTATGTTTATTGATATGCCGCCGGGAACCGGAGATGTTGCGCTCACTGTGTTTCAATCGATCAAAGTGGATGGAATCATTATTGTAACTTCTCCGCAGGAGCTGGTTTCCATGATCGTATCAAAGGCTGTAAAAATGGCAAATATGATGAAAATACCGATCATTGGATTGGTCGAAAATATGGCTTTCTTTAAGTGTCCGGCATGTGATACGGAATATAAAATATTCGGAAACGGTCATATTGACAAAATCAGCCAGGAATTTAATTTGGATATTCTCGCGCGTATTCCCATTGATTACAAATTGGCTGATGCCTGTGATCAGGGGGATATTGAATCATTTAAAAGCGATTGGTTCGATTCAAGTGTAGAAAAACTAAGTCAAGAACTGAATAAATTAGGAGGAAATAAAATGAAAATAGCAGTAGCCAGTGAAAATCAAATGGTAACGGAACATTTTGGGCATTGTATCAATTTTAATATTTTTGATACGGAAAACGAACGGATTATAAAAAGTACATCGATCCCCAATCCCGGACATAAACCGGGTTTTCTGCCCAATTATTTGAACGAAATGGGTATCAATGTCATTATTTCAGGCGGCATGGGGAGTGGAGCTGTTGAGCTCTTTAATGAAAAAGGGATAGAAGTAATCGTTGGGGCAACAGGAGATGCCCGGTCTGTCGTAGAACAATATCTGCAGGGACAGTTAAAATCCACCGGGTCCGTTTGTCACGATCACCAACACCAGGATGAATGCGGCAACCATTAAACAAAAGGGGAACATCCATGAATCAAGGTACAGTTTATTCTCTTGCGGTGAGTCCGGAAAGAGGACAGTTAAAAAAAGAAGTGCCCCAAGTCCAAGTAATAGCCAATTACGGAATTAAAGGTGACGGACATGCCGGGAATTGGGGGCGTCAGATTACCTGTCTCGCCAGACAAAGCGTTGTCAATATGATTAAGGAACACAATACCGATTTTCTCCCGGGGGATTTCGCGGAAAATATTCAAATTGAGGGTTTGGACTTTTCCCAATTGGGGGTTGGCGTTAAACTTAAATTGGGTAATGAGGCTGTTTTAGAAATAACGCAGATCGGAAAAGAAGACCATCCAAGCATCGTGAGCCAAACATTTGGGGTCAGTTTATTACCGAGCGAAGGTTTGTTTTGTAAAGTCTTAGCCGGAGGAATGGTCCATCAAGGGGATCCGGTCGAAATTTTATAAAACCGATCACGGGACAAGCCATATAGCTTAAAAATGAATACGAAAGATATACCGCTTTGTTTCGCATATAAACAAGTCCTATCTAAACAATGATTATAGAAGCGTCTTGTAAAGCAAGACGCTTCTATAATATCCGAGTTTGGAAATTGCCTTTCGGTGTCGGAATACATAAAAAAATAACCTCAGAATATGATCAAAAAGAGCAAAAGAATGATTGTGTATTTGCAAAAAATAATTTACAATTAGAGTATAAGTATATTTTCAGCATAATAATATTAAAAACGAGGAGGGATCTTATGTATAAGAAAATTTTAGTCGCTACGGATAGCTCTAAATATTCTCGCCAAGCTTTATCCACTGCAATTACATTCGCAAGTGTATTTGGCGCTGAAATTGAACTTTTACATGTTGTTGTTGAACCCGAAAGTTATGGGATCTATTCAACGAGCCTTGACTTGTCGGATGATCGACTTGATGAAATCGGTGATAAGATTTTTGAGCGGACTCTTAAAGGTTTAGACACAAAACAAGTTAAGATCACGAAAAAAGTTTTAATTGGACGTCCATCAACTACAATCAATGATGAAGTCAAGAGTCAGAATATTGATCTTGTGGTTATAGGGGAACGTGGATATGCTCCATTCCTTGGTTCCTTTGTAGGTAGTGTAACTTTGCGGGTCATAGCAGAAGCATCGTGTCCGGTTGTCGTGGTAAAATAAATAAAAGAAAAAAAGAAAAGAGTGGGAATCATTTGTATAATCTTATTTGTTTTATTCAAATAATTGATAATAAGGATTTTCATAAATGATTTTTGCGAGTATAAAAAAGCCAGCACCTATAAGTGCTGGCTTTTTGTGTTCTTTAACCAATTACGTCTATGCTGTTGTAATTCGTAATTAATTATTACGTTGTTTCTGGTAGCAGTCACGGCAATAAACCGGACGGTCTTCCGTTGGTTTGAAAGGTACTTGTGTTTCTACGCCGCATTCAGCGCAGGTTACCGTAAACATTTCTCTTTCACCGCGAGCCGCATTACGTTGCTGTTTGCGACTGGAACGGCAACTGGGGCAACGAGCAGGATCATTTTGGAATCCCTTTTCTGCATAAAATTCCTGCTCGGAGGCAGAGAAAGTGAATTCGTTGCCACATTCTTTACAAGCTAAAGTCCTGTCTTCAAAGGCCATTTAAGAGCCCTCCTTCAAAATAAAAATGGATTTTTCCTAATGTTTCACCCGGAAACAATCCAAATTATTTCCTAAGGAGGATTAATGGGAGCGCTCTGGAGATAAAACGATTAGGTGACACATATTATAATGCCTTTTTAATCCAAATGCAAGAAATTTTTTTATATTTAAAATATTTTAACAAAATCTTCAGAAAATGTATTTAATTATAAGATAAATCGATAAAAACCCAATAAAAAAAGGAAATACTTATAAATGGTTAGCTGGAATACTACTTTTTTAGACAATATTAGAAGAAAAATAATCTGGGGAATTTGTTGTCTTTATAAAAAGCCTATGCTATAATGAATAAGGCTCACATTATTTTTAGGAGGTAATACATGAACGGGAAAGTAAAATGGTTTAATGCTGAAAAGGGTTTTGGCTTTATTGAAAGAGAAGGTGGCGAAGACGTTTTCGTACATTTTTCCGCTATTCAAGGGGAAGGCTTTAAAACTCTTGACGAAGGACAAGGCGTAGAATTTGATATCGTTGAAGGTCCGCGCGGTCCTCAGGCTGCTAATGTAGTCAAGCTGTAAAAAGCTGCCACCAAACAATAGATTGAATTATCTTATTTGATGGTAAAAGTGCAATCGGGTTCTGTAAAAAAACAGGGCCCGATTTTCTTTGTCCAATTATTACTATTCGAGGGTTGAATAATATGTGATATAATAGAATCACATATTATTCAGACATGCCTGGCAGTTCTCCTGGAAAGCCGGGGGAACGGCTCTACCCAGGTAAATCTGTTTGCAACGATCTTATTGCCATAACCATAAGCACCGATTTTGTTTAAAATTTGGCATGAGGACATGTGCAAAACGGCAGACTATCCCGGTATTCTGGTAGACTCTTTGTCCGGCCGCTACCCAAGAGCGGCGAACAAATCAGCTTACTGTTTTGCGCCCATGGCGCTTAATGATATTTTTCTACTGTTAAGGTCAGGAGGACTTCTTATGTCTCAGTTTCAGCTCCAAAGCAATTACCAGCCGGCGGGGGATCAACCTAAGGCTATCGAAAAGCTGGTTTGCGGACTTTGTGAGCATAAACGACACCAGGTGCTTTTAGGGGTTACCGGTTCCGGTAAAACGTTTACCATGGCATCTGTGATTGAAAAGGTCAATCGCCCTACTTTGGTGATGGCGCATAATAAAACATTGGCGGCACAACTTTACGGGGAATTTAAGGAATTCTTTCCAAATAATGCCGTGGAATATTTTGTTAGTTATTACGATTATTACCAGCCGGAAGCCTATATTCCTTCCAGCGATACCTATATTGCCAAGGACTCGGCGATCAATGACGAGATTGATAAATTACGTTATTCGGCCACGTCTTCTTTATTGGAGCGGCGCGATGTGATCATTGTGGCCAGTGTTTCCGCCATCTATGGTTTGGGCGATCCTGCCGAATATCAGGAGATGAGCTTAAGTCTGCGGCCTGGGCAGACGGTGGACCGGGAGGTCGTTTTGCGCCGTTTGGTTGCCATGCAATATCAACGCAACGAAATGGATTTTCATCGTGGTACCTTCCGCGCGCATGGCGATGTGGTGGAGATCTTCCCTGCCGGTTCCTCCGAACGCGCCCTGCGGGTAGAATTTTTTGGCGACGAGATCGAACGCATCAGTGAGATTGACTCTTTGACCGGTGAGATCATCGGTCTTCGTAAACATATGGCTATTTTCCCGGCCAGCCATTATGTGACCAGTGCGGAAAAAATGAAAACCGCCATCCATCTGATTGAGGAAGAATTGCAAGAGCGGTTATCGACCTTTCGTATGCAAGGCAAACTGTTGGAAGCGCAGCGTTTGGAGCAGCGTACCAATTTTGATTTAGAAATGATGCAAGAGCTGGGATTTTGCAGCGGTATAGAAAACTACAGCCGCCATTTGACAGGGCGCAAAGAGGGAGAGCGGCCATATACGCTTTTGGACTTTTTCCCTAAAGATTTTTTGCTGTTTATTGATGAGTCGCATATGACGGTACCGCAAATCGGTGGTATGTATGAAGGCGATCGTTCCCGCAAGCAATCGTTGATCGACTATGGCTTCCGCCTGCCTTCGGCAAAAGACAACCGCCCCTTAAAATTTAAAGAATTTGAAAAAATAACCGATCAGGTTATTTATGTCTCCGCTACGCCGGGTCCCTATGAATTGGAACTGGCGGATAATATGGTGGAACAAGTGATTCGCCCCACGGGACTCGTCGATCCGGAAGTGGAAGTAAGACCTGTCAAAGGGCAAATTGATGACCTTTTGCATGAAATCCATTTGCGCACGGAGCAAAAAGAGCGGGTTCTGATCACCACGCTGACCAAACGCATGGCTGAGGATTTGACGGAATATCTGCGCCAGGCCGGTGTTGCCGTGCGTTATTTGCATTCCGAGGTTAAAACCTTGGAACGTATGGCAATCGTACGCGACTTGCGGCTGGGCGTCTTTGATGTCTTAGTCGGTATCAATTTATTGCGCGAAGGGTTGGACTTGCCAGAGGTAACACTGGTTGCCATCCTGGACGCCGATAAAGAAGGGTTTTTGCGTTCCTTCCGTTCCCTGACCCAGACCATCGGACGCGCGGCCAGAAACACGCATGGTAAAGTCATCATGTACGCAGACCGCATGACAGACTCCATGTCCATGGCCATCAAAGAAACGGAGCGCCGCCGCAATTTGCAAACAGCGTTCAATCTGGAACACCATATCGTGCCCCAGACCATCATTAAGGATGTACGCGAGTTGTTGGGCGCAATTTTACCGCTACCGGAAGAGGTAACGGGCAAATCCCCGAAAAAGATGGGCAAAAAAGAAAAAGAAAAAGTCTTACGTTCGCTGGAAAAAGAGATGCGCGACGCAGCTAAACGGCTTGATTTTGAAACGGCTGCGCAATTGCGCGACGTTATTATGGAAATCCGTGCCGAAGCGTAAATTATTGTTTCTTTTTTCCGCCGAACCTGTTACAATATTTAGAACATAAGTTCGTTTTAAAAGCATAATTTATTACGATAAGGGAGTTTTTATTTTTAATGTCAATCGATCATATCATTATTAAAGGCGCCAGAGAGCACAATCTAAAAAATATCGATCTTAAGATTCCGCGCGACTGTCTTGTTGTGCTGACAGGATTATCGGGCAGCGGTAAAAGCTCGCTGGCCTTTGATACGATTTATGCCGAGGGGCAAAGGCGGTATGTAGAGTCTTTATCTTCTTATGCGCGTCAGTTTTTGGGCCAGATGGAAAAACCCGATCTGGATTCCATCGAGGGGCTGTCTCCGGCTATTTCCATTGATCAAAAAACCACCAGCCGCAACCCGCGTTCTACCGTGGGTACGGTGACGGAGATCCACGATTATCTGCGTCTGCTATACGCACGCATTGGCAGGCCCCATTGCGCTATTTGCGGCCGCCCCATCACGCGTCAGACGATCGATCAGATCATCGACAGCATCCGCGAGTATCCTTCCGGAACCAAAATGCAGATTTTGGCGCCGCTTGTCAAGGGGCGTAAAGGGGAATACCAGAAGATTTTTGCCGATCTGCGCGCCAAAGGCTATGTTCGTGTGCGCGTTGACGGGGAAATCCGTGATTTGTCCGAAGAGATTGTTTTGGAAAAGCAGAAGAAGCATGAAGTACAGTTGGTGGTCGATCGCCTCATCATCCGTGAGGAAATGGATAAGCGCCTGGCCGATTCTCTGGAGCTTGCTGTCAATATGGGCGATGGTTTGGCTACCGTGTTGTTTACCTTTGCCGACGAGCGGGATGAGGAGCGTATCTTTAGCCAGAATTTTGCTTGCGTGGAGTGCGGCGTCAGTTTGCCTGAGATCACACCACGCATGTTTTCCTTCAATAATCCTTACGGCGCCTGTCCCGATTGTACGGGATTGGGCTTTCGTATGCAGGTTGATGAAAACCTGCTGATTTCCGATCCGGAGCTTTCCATCAACGGGGGCGGTCTTTTGCGTTGGAACTCCTATACGGGGGGCTGGTATTTTAAGCATATCGAAGCGGTTGCTAAAGCGCATCATTTTTCTTTGGATGTGCCGATCAACAAAATGGAACGCAAGCATCTGGACAAGATTTTTTATGGCTGCGGCGATGAAAAGTTTTCCGTGGTTTACGAAACGGAGGACGGCCCCATACCCTGGCGCAAGACCTGGGAGGGGCTGGTCAACAATTATCAGCGCCGTTACCGCGAGACCAATTCTCCGGGCATGCGGGAAGAAATAGAAAAGTATATGACGACAAAACCGTGCGAGACCTGCCACGGTGCGCGCCTTAAGCCCGAGAGCCTGGCTGTCACCATCGGCGAACTCAATATCTACCAGCTGAGCAATATGCCGGTCAGTTCCATCCGTCAGTTCTTTGAGACGCTGTCTTTGACGGAACGGGAAATGATGATCGGCAAGCAGATCTTTAAAGAGATCCGGGAGCGGCTGGACTTTTTGATCAATGTGGGATTGGATTATTTGACTTTGACTCGTGCGGCAGGTTCTCTTTCCGGCGGTGAGGCACAGCGCATCCGCTTGGCGACGCAAATCGGCTCCCATTTGATGGGTGTCTTATATATTTTGGATGAACCGAGCATCGGCTTGCATCAGCGTGATAATGCCAAATTGATCGAAACCTTAAAAATGTTACGCGATCTGGGCAATACCGTGATCGTGGTGGAGCACGATGAAACAACCATGCTGGCAGCCGACTATATCATTGACATCGGCCCAGGCGCCGGAGAAAACGGCGGGCATGTCGTTTTTGCCGGGACGCCGCAGGATATTTTAAATTGTCCGGATTCGATCACAGGGCAATATCTATCCGGCCAAAAGTATATTCCGCTTCCCCAAGCTCGTCGCGCGCCGAATGGGCGCTGGCTTAAAGTGATCGGCGCCGAAGAAAACAATTTAAAGAAGATTGACGTAGCTTTTCCTTTAGGGCTTTTTATCTGCGTGACCGGTGTTTCCGGCAGCGGCAAAAGTTCACTGGTCAACGAAATTTTATATAAGGCGGCTTCCAGGACACTAAACCGCGCCTATCATGTCGCTGGGAAACATGATAAAATCCTTGGCATGGATCAGTTGCAAAAAGTGATTGACATTGATCAAGCGCCCATCGGACGGACGCCGCGTTCCAATCCGGCGACCTATACGGGGTTGTTTGATCTGGTGCGGGAATTGTATTCGCAGACGCCGGACGCCAAAGCCAGGGGTTACAAACCGGGGCGCTTCAGCTTTAATGTCAAAGGCGGGCGTTGCGAGGCCTGTCAGGGTGACGGCATTATCAAAATAGAAATGCACTTTTTGCCGGATATTTATGTACCTTGCGAAGTTTGCAAAGGAGCGCGCTATAACAGGGAAACGCTTGATGTTTATTATAAAGGTAAAAACGTTGCCGACGTGCTGAATATGACCGTGGACGAAGCGGTGGTATTCTTTGCCAATATCCCGCGCATTGCACGCAAACTGCAGACCCTGCGGGATGTGGGGTTGGGCTATATCCGTTTGGGGCAACCGGCCACGACGCTTTCCGGCGGCGAAGCCCAACGGGTAAAACTGGCGACGGAGCTTTCCCGCCGTTCCAAGGGTGGCACGCTCTATATTTTGGACGAACCAACCACGGGATTGCACGCGGACGATATCGGCAGGTTGTTGGATATTTTAAAGCGTTTGGTAGAATCTGAGGATACAGTCATCGTCATTGAGCATAATATGGATGTGATCAAAACAGCCGATTATATCATCGACTTAGGTCCCGAAGGGGGAGCAGCCGGCGGCCAAGTGATGGTCTGCGGCACACCGGAAGAAGTAGCCGCTGATCCTCGAAGCTATACGGGACAGTATTTGAAAGAAACTCTGGATAAGGATAATCTGAGAGGCTAAGAAGCTGAGGAAAGAATCATGTCGCAACCGCTGCAAACAAAAACCGATTTGAATCAAGTGATACGGGAAAAGCTCAATGCTTTGCCGGAGATACCTGGCGTCTATTTGATGAAAGACGGGCAGGGTACGATCATTTACGTGGGCAAAGCTGCGAGCTTAAAAAACCGCGTACGTTCTTATTTTCAAAATACGGCCATGCTGACGCCCAAAACGGCTGCTCTGGTCGCAAAAATCAAAGATTTTGATACCATTATCGTAGACAGCGCTGAAGACGCCCTGATTTTGGAAAGCCAGCTGATCAAGGAGCACGAGCCGCATTACAATATCCGTTTGCGTGACGATAAGCATTACCCCTATCTGCAACTGACGCTGGGTGAGGAATATCCGCGTTTGTTGGTAACCCGACGCGCCAAAAATGATGGCAGCCGCTACTTTGGGCCCTATGTCAGTTCCACGGCTATGAACCAAGCCTTAAAGGTAATCCGCACGATTTTTCCTTTGCGTTCCTGTACGGGCAAAAGCTGGAATGCTAACCACCGCGCCTGCCTCAATGCCCATGTTGGGATCTGCCTTTCCCCCTGTGAAGGCAAAATCAGCAAAAAAGACTATGATACCATGGTGCAGCAGGTGATCTTGTTTTTAAGCGGTAAAACCAAAAGCATTGCCCATGAGATTGAGCAGGCTATGAACGAAGCCAGCCGGGAACTGCGTTTTGAAGAAGCCGCCCGTTTGCGGGATCAATTGACTGCCTTGCGTGAAGTACAACGGCAGCAGAATCTGGATATGAGCGCCCAGGGCGGAAGTTACGATCTGGTTGCCGTGGCCCCGGGCGCAGAGCAGTCCGTAGCTCAGGTGTTTTTTGTCCGCCAGGGTAAAGTGGTGGGCAGAGAGCACTATTTTTTACATAGCGGGGAAAGCGGTGAAGAAGAGTTGCCTTTGTTGCTGGCTCGATTTATCCAGGAGTTCTATGCCATATCCGAGCAGATTCCCGCTAAAATCTATCTTTCGGTTATGCCGGAGGATGAAGAGATCTTGCGTCATATTTTAACGGAACGAGCGCAACATGCATTGGAGTTTCAAGTTCCGCAACGGGGCGATAAACTGCGTCTTTTAAATTTGGTAGAAAAAAACGCGCAGTTGCTTTTAAGTGAATACGAAAATTCCCTGGCCGGAAGAAGCCAGAAAAATGCCGTTGCTTTAGAGGAATTGAGACTAGCCTTAAAATTGGATAAAACTCCGTTGCGTATGGAATGCTACGATATCAGCCATATTCAGGGCACCAATACCGTTGCCTCCATGGTTGTGTTTATCAACGGGGAAGCTGACAAATCTCAGTATCGGCGTTTTAAGATTAAGACCGTGCAAGGCGTAGACGATTTTGCTTCTTTAAAAGAAGTCATAGCCCGCCGTTGGCAACACGGTTTAAAAGAACAACAAGAGCAGCTGGCACAAAAACGATTTGCTTGTTTCCCGGATCTGCTGGTGATCGACGGGGGTAAGGGGCAGCTTTCAGCCGTTTGTGAGCAGCTTGCCTTGATGAGTGCGAAGGATGTCGCCATCATCTCTTTGGCAAAGGAAGAGGAAGAAATCTTTTTGCCGCACCAAAGTATGCCGATTGTTTTGCCCAGGAGTTCCGCAGCTTTGCAGCTTTTGCAGAGGCTGCGCGACGAGGCACACCGTTTTGCTGTCAGCTACCACCGCAACCTGCGCAGTAAGGAACAAACGGCTTCGGTTTTGGATTCGATCCCGGGGGTTGGCCCGGCCAGCCGAAAAAGATTATTAGAAGCGTTTGGTTCCGTTATCAAAATTCAAAAAGCAACCGAAGAAGAATTGTCATATGTGCAGGGAATTAGTCATAAAACAGCGAAGTCTGTATATGATTTTTTTCATCCTGTTGAGGTAAAATAGGTATAAAGCCATAAGGGGGTGAGGTTTTTATGCCGGAAATACAGGAAAACAGTTCAGTTAAAAACAAAGATGTGGATGTCTTGATTATTACCGGGATGAGCGGAGCAGGGAAAACGCTTGTTGCCTCCGTATTGGAGGATGCCGGTTATTTTTGCGTGGATAATTTGCCGCCCAGCCTATTTTTAAAGTTTATGGAAGGGTTGGTTTTAGCGGAAGGGAAAATCAACCGCATTGCTTTGGTTGTGGATACCAGGGGTGTCGCTTTCTTCTCTTTGTTGGATGAGGCTCTTACCCAGTTAAAACAGTTGGTAAATTGCCGGCTGGTCTTTTTGGATTGTTCTGATGAAGTCTTGCTACGCCGCTATAAGGCCACGCGCCGTCGTCACCCCTTAAATGACGGTCAAAAATCAGTAATCCAGAGCATTAAGGAAGAAAGAAGGCTGCTTTCAGGCCTGAGAGGAAAGGCGGATATCATCATTGATACCAGCAAAACATCCGTTAAGCAACTCACGGCTTTGCTGAATGAAAGTTTTGCCGAAGGGGCACAAGAAGGGATGTTGGTCAGCGTAATTTCTTTCGGGTATAAATACGGTTTGCCGACAGACGCCGATATCGTCATCGATATGCGTTTTTTGGAGAACCCGTTTTATGATCCGCAGATGTGCTTTTTAAGTGGTTCTGATAAAAAAGTCAGGGATTTTGTTTTGGGTCAGGAAGCATCAAAGAGATTTTTGCGTCGGTATCTTTCTTTGATGACCTACCTTTTGCCACTGTATATCAAAGAGGGTAAACATTATTTAACGATAGCTGTGGGTTGTACGGGAGGACGTCACCGTTCCGTTGCCACGGCTGACGCCATCTCCAAACAGCTGAAACGAATGGGGTATCATGTCCGTCTGGAACACCGCGATATGGAACGCGCTGAATTTGAGGACTGATATACTCTAGGACTATTTGTTTTAAGGAGGAGTCGTATGTCCTTTGCCAGCCTGGTCAAGGATGATTTGGCCCGAATTCAATCCCAAAAAAAATGCTGCCGATTGGCCGAGTTTGCCGCTCTTTTGCGTATGAATGGGAATATTCATATCGGCGCTAACCAAGCGATCTCTCTTTCTTTGGTTACGGAGCATGCGGCAACGGCCAGAAAGATATTTTCTTTGGCCAAAGAGCTCTTTGATGTGGATGTGGAAATTGTTGTTTACCGTAAACGGCGGCTCAAAAAAAACCAGGTCTTTTCTTTGCAGATTCCTCCGCAGCCCCAAATCCGGGAAGTTTTAAAATGGATGGGGATGATGGGTGAGGACGAAATTTGGCAGCAGGATTTTCCCGGGGATATGAAAAAAGATATTCTTGCCAAACCTTGTTGTCGCAGAGCCTATTTACGTGGCAGTTTTTTAGGTGGTGGTTCCATCAATAAACCCGAAGGTGCCTATCACTTGGAAATCAGATGTAACAACGGGAAACAAGCCCTGTTATTGCAACAACTGATGAAAAAGCTCAATATCTCGGCCAAAATCATGCAAAGAAAAAACATGACCATTATTTATCTCAAAGAAAGTGACCAGATCGCGGATTTTTTGATCCTTATCGGTTCGCACCGCTCTTTATTGGAATTTGAGAATGTCCGCATCATCAAAGATATGCGCAACCAGGTTAACAGGCTTGTCAATTGCGAGAACGCCAATCTGAATAAAACGGTATTAGCCAGCTCCAATCAGGTCGAAGACATTCAATTGATCGAAAAATGTCTTGGCTTAAACAGATTGCCGCCCAGCCTAAAAGAAGTTGCTCTGCTGAGGCTTTCTTATCCGGACAGCTCTCTTTCCGAACTTGCCCATGAGATTGACCTGGGCCGTTCCGGTATCAGCCACCGCCTGCGGCGCTTGGCCGAAATTGCCGATGAAATACGGGATATAAAAGAAAGAAATGAGTAAACAATCTTAATATTCAAATTATGAAGGGAAAAGAAGTTTCCTCGCGAAGTGTGAAAATGATGATTTTTAAAATAGTCAGTGCCATCGATATTCTCGTATGTTGATTTACTCCGAACTTAAAGGTTTTAAGTACGGAGCTTTGCCGTGCGTGATCCTGTTGAACGCTTGTGGCTAGGGATAATAATAAAAGGAGGAAACCCCAATGGCAGTAAATGTAGCAATTAATGGATTCGGGAGGATAGGCAGATTATTCTTGAGAACCGCCTGGAATAATCCCCAACTGAACGTAATTGCCGTAAACGATTTGGAAACATTGGCACATCTTTTTAAGTATGATTCTACCCATGGAACCTTTCCGTATGAGGTAAAAAAGACGGAAAAAGGATTTAGCATCGAAGGGAAAGAGATTTTGACCTTTTCGGAAAAAGACCCGGCAAATCTGCCCTGGAAAAAATTGGGTGTGGATTTGGTGATTGAATCTACCGGAAAATTTAATGATGCAACCAAAGCAATTGCCCATATTCAGGCAGGTGCCAAAAAAGTATTGCTGACAGCCCCCGGTAAAAACGAAGACATCACCGTTGTCATGGGTGTAAACGAAGACAAATATGATCCGGCTAAACACCATATTGTTTCTAATGCCAGTTGTACCACCAATTGTTTGGCTCCGGTTGCCAAAGTTTTAAACGATGAATTTGGGATTGTAAAAGGTTTGATGACAACTGTTCATTCTTATACAAATGACCAGCAAATACTTGATAAACCGCATAAGGACCTACGTAGAGCCCGCTCCGCTGCATGCTCGATCATCCCTACTACGACGGGTGCAGCCAAAGCGGTTTCTTTAGTTTTACCGGAGTTAAAAGGAAAACTCAACGGTTTTGCGCTCCGCGTTCCCACGCCCAATGTCTCTTTGGTGGATTTGACGGCGGAGCTTGCAAAAAATGCTTCTGTGGAAGAAGTCAACGCGGCTCTGAAGCTGGCCTCGGAAACGGCCATGAAGGGAATTTTAGGTTATAATGAAGAACCTTTGGTATCGATCGACTACAACGGCGATCCGCGTTCTTCGATTGTGGATTCTCTGTCCACGATGGTGATCGGTGATAATTTGGTGAAAGTGATCTCCTGGTACGATAACGAATGGGGTTACTCTAACCGGGTCAAGGATTTAGCCATCTATATAGCTTCCCGTATATAACTGATTAATTAGTGCCAAAAAAGATAAAAGGAAGGTAAAAGTCAATGCCCTGTCAGTCTCTGAACAAAAAATCTATTTTGGATATTGATTTAGACAACAAAAAAGTAATCATGCGTGTCGATTTCAACGTCCCGATTGAAAATAAAATAATTATTGACGATACAAAAATAGCTGCGGCGATACCAACTCTCAATTATTTATTGCAGCATCAATGCCGCGTGATTCTCCTGTCCCATATGGGAAGACCCAAAGGAGAAAAAAATTTAGAATTTTCGCTCGCGCCGGCGGCCGAACGCTTGGGCCGCTTGATCGATAAAAAAGTATTATTTGTTCCTGATTGCATTGGCCAAGCGCCCCAAAAGGTCGCAGCTGATATGAAGCCAGGCGATGTGATCCTTTTGGAAAATGTGCGTTTTTATCCCGAGGAAGAAAAAAACGATACGGAATTTGCCAAGAAACTTGCTTCTTTAGCCGAGCTTTATGTTAATGATGCATTCGGGACAGCCCATCGGGCGCATGCTTCTACAGAGGCAATTGCACACTTTTTGCCTGCGGTAGGCGGACTTCTAATGAATAAAGAGATCAAAGGGTTAGCGAATGCCCTGAAGGAAAATCCTGCCCGTCCTTATGTTGCTATCATCGGCGGTAAAAAGGTCAAGGACAAGATCCCTGTTCTGATCCAAATGTTAGAGAGGGTCGACACGCTTTTAATTGGCGGGGGCATGTCCAATACATTTTTAGCAGCCAGGGGTTATCAGATGCAAAAATCTCTGATGGAACCCGAATATGTCGATATGATCACAGAAATGATGGCGAAACCTGAGGGCAAGAGGCTCGTTTTGCCGGTTGATCTGGTGGTTGCCAAAGAGATCGCAGAGGGTGTTGAAACTAAAATTGTAACCTGTGACCAGGTGCCGACTGATTATATAGCCTTGGATATCGGTCCCCAAACGGTGGAATTGTTTGCCAAGATAATCGCAAAAGCCAAAACGGTTTTTTGTAACGGACCTATGGGCGTATTTGAACATAAGGAATTTGCAAATGGTACTTATGAGGTCATGAAAGCAATTGCCGACTGCCCCGGTTTTACGATAGTCGGCGGAGGGGACTCGGTTTCCGCCGTTAACCATATGAGCCTTGCGGACAAAATTGACCATATCTCGACGGGTGGCGGGGCCTCGCTGGAATTATTGGAAGGGAAGATTTTACCCGGAATTGCCGCACTGATGGATCAATAGAATAATTTGACGACAGATGAGTGGTCTGTCGGCAGGGTTGTTTTGTTGCTAGCGTATTGTTATTTAGGAGGGATTTTTTGTGGAAGAAAATTCCAGACAGGTGGTAATGGCGGCCAACTGGAAAATGAATCATGATTTGGTATCGGCTGTAGCATTTATGAATAAGATCAAACCCCTTGTCCGTCAGGCCCAGTGCCAGATCATCGTTTTTCCGCCTGCTATCCTGATTCCCGACGTGGTAGCCGAGACTCATGAAAGCAAGATCACCGTGGGAGCGCAGAACATTCATTGGGAAAAAACCGGCGCTTATACCGGGGAGATTTCTGTTGGTATGATCAAGGAAGCGGGCTGCCGCTATTGTTTATGCGGCCATTCGGAGCGCAGACATTATTTTGACGAGAGTTCCGATATGATTACGCGTAAAGTCCAAGCTGCTTTTGCCCAAGGAATTATCCCCATTCTTTGTGTGGGGGAAACGCTCGAACAAAGACAAAACGGAGAAACCATGGAGTTCCTCAATGATGACTTACATGCTTGTTTAGCCGGGGTAGCTCCCAACGAGGAATTAATCATCGCTTATGAGCCTGTTTGGGCCATCGGTACAGGGGTTGTGGCCAGTATGCAGGATGCGGAAGAAGCCATCGCCTATATCCGCTGTGTATTGCGTGAGATGTGGGATGAAGCAGCCGATCAAATCCGTATTCTATATGGAGGCAGCGTCAGGCCGGACAACATCTCCCAATTAATGCAATGCCCTAATATTGACGGCGCACTGGTTGGAGGCGCAAGCCTGCAAGCGGATTCTTTTGCCGCCATCGTCAATTATTGATAGACTATTTGAAATTGTAGTGCCGGAGGATAGTATGATATTTGCAGGTAAGCCTTTGGTCTTGGCCATTTTAGATGGTTGGGGCATGAAGCAAGGGACTCGCGGGGATGCACTTTCCTTGGCTAAAATTGAAAATTTTGATAAGATATGGGCTGCCTATCCGCATTGCGTTCTGGATGCCAGCGGTGCCGCTGTTGGCCTGCCTCCGGGGCAAATGGGTGACAGTGAAGTCGGTCATATGAGCATCGGTTCGGGGCGTGTGGTTTATCAGGATTCGGCCCGCATCACCAATGCCATCAAAGAAGGTACCCTGAAAAGCAACGAAGCCATTGTGGCAGCCTGTGACAACGTAAAAACACATGGCTCCGCCTTGCATCTTTTCGGTCTTTTATCAGACGGCGGCATTCACAGTCAGATTGCCCATCTGTTCGGTTTGTTGGATGTACTGAAGGAAAAACAGGTGACTCGTGTTTTTGTCCATTGTTTTATGGATGGGCGGGATACAGCCGTAAATTCCGGGATTGATTTTATCGCTCAATTGGAAGAAAAGATGCAAGCGATTGATTTGGGGAAAATTGCAACGGTTACAGGCCGTTTTTTTGCTATGGACCGGGATAAACGCTGGGATCGGACCAAAAAAGCTTATGACGTCATGGTTTATGGGGAGGGAGAACATTATCCTTCCGCTGCCGAGGCAATACAAGCCAGTTATGATCAAAAGATTACCGATGAATTCATCGAGCCGAAGGTGATTGTGGACGACCAGGATCGCCCGGTTGGTTTGGTGCAAAGCCATGACAGCATCCTCTTTTATAACTACCGTTCGGACCGAGCCAGGGAGATTAGCCACGCTTTTATGGATGAAGAGTTTATCTTTTTTGACCGTGGTCCAACTCCGCCAAAAGTTTTTTATGTTTGCATGGCTAAATATGACGACGCCTTAAAAAATGTCAGAGTCGCTTTCCCGCCTTCCCCACCGGTCAATACCTTGGGAAAAGTGCTTTCCCGCAACGGATTGCGGCAATTACGCATTGCGGAAACGGAAAAGTATGCGCATGTCACCTTCTTTTTTAACGGCGGAGTGGAAAGAATGGACAACGGGGAAGACCGCGTGATGATTCCTTCTCCCAATGTGTCTCGTTACGATATGCAGCCGGAAATGAGCTGCCCTGCTGTTACGCGCGCCGTTTTGGACCGCATCACCAGCGGTATTTATGATGTGATCATCTTGAATTTTGCCAATCCGGATATGTTGGGGCATACGGGGAATCTGCATGCTACGATCCAATCCGTTCATGCCGTGGATGAAAGTTTGGGACAGATCGCCTCTGCCATACATCAAGCGGGAGGGACGCTGATCGTGACGGCTGACCACGGCAATGTGGAATGCATGATGGATGCCGAGGGACATCCGATTACGTCCCATACGACCAACCTGGTTCCTTTTATATTGGTTGATGATGAATTAGCGCATGTTAAACTGAGGGAAAAAGGCGCATTGCGCGATATTGCTCCTACGATGTTACAACTTTTGGGTTTGAAACAACCGGCGGAAATGACCGGTGTCAGTTTGATTGAGAGCGGTATAGATGACTTTAATCAAACATTATTGGTGTTTTAACCATATTGATTATTAAAATTTAAATTAATATTTATAGATAAGGGAGGGATTTTTTATGTGTTTAATTGCTGATGTGATCGCCCGGGAAATTTTGGATTCGAGAGGGAATCCAACGGTTGAAGTAGAGGTCTATTTGGAAGACGGCACTTTTGGTCGTGCTGCTGTTCCTTCCGGCGCCTCTACCGGTTCTTATGAGGCCGTTGAATTGCGTGACGGTGATGAACGCTATCTTGGCAAAGGTGTCATGAAAGCCGTTACCAATGTGATGACTGTGATCGCCCCGGAAATTATCGGTATGTCCGCATTCGATCAGGTAGCGATTGATCAAGCGTTGATCGCCTTAGATGGGACGGAAAACAAAGCTAAATTGGGCGCCAACGCAATGCTCGGTGTTTCTCTTGCCGTAGCCCGTGCCGCTGCCAATTGTATGGGGATCCCTTTTTACCGTTATGTCGGCGGTGTCAATGCCAAGCTTTTGCCGGTACCGATGATGAACATCTTAAACGGCGGCAAACATGCCGATAATAATGTGGATATTCAGGAGTTTATGATTATGCCGGTTGGCGCTGTCAGTTTTTCCCAATGTTTGCGCATGTGTGCCGAGATTTTTCATAATCTGCGCAAAGTGCTCAAAAATAAAGGGTATCAAACAGCCGTGGGTGATGAAGGTGGTTTTGCGCCCAACCTAAAATCCAATGAAGAAGCGCTACAATGTATTGTTGAGGCGATCAAGGTTGCGGGTTATGAGCCGGGGAAAGATATTCGCATCGCTCTTGATCCCGCAGCATCGGAATTTTATGAAGATGGCAAATACCATTTAGCTAGCGAAGGTAAGGTGTTAACTTCATCGCAAATGGTGGATTACTATGAGATGCTCGTCGCCAAATATCCGATTATTTCCTTGGAAGACGGTTTGGCTGAAGACGATTGGGAAGGTTGGGTTGAACTAACGGAGCGTTTGGGTAAAAAGATTCAGATCATGGGCGACGATATTTATGTGACCAATATGACCCGTCTTGCCAAAGGTATTGCCAAGAAGGCCTCTAACTCTATATTGATCAAGTTAAATCAGATCGGAACTTTGACTGAAACGCTCGATACCATTGAAATGGCAAAGAAAGCAGGTTTTACCGCCATCATATCTCATCGCTCCGGTGAGACGGAAGATACAACCATTGCAGATGTCTCCGTTGCAGTTAATGCCGGTCAGATCAAAACCGGCGCTCCCTCCAGAACCGACCGTGTCTCCAAATACAATCAATTGCTGCGGATTGAAGAAGAATTGGATGAAGCAGCCGTCTTTGGTGGGATCAGTGTTTTTTATAATCTGTAGTTAATTAAAGTTAATGGAGTCGCAATTATGTTTTTTAATTATTCAAATTGAAAAACATAATTGCGAAAACAGTTGTTTTAAGAGATAAGATATGTTAAAATTATAAAATGTCTAATAGAAATTACATTCGACAAAGGAAAAAATTATTATCCGGATTTGAGTGAAGAAAAGGGGGTGCAAATAGTGACCATATTTTTAATGATTCTTCAGATACTCATTTCGATCGCTATCATTCTTGTTGTTATTCTGCAATCGGGGTCCAGCGCCGGACTTTCCGGTTCTATTGCCGGTGGCGCGGAAACTTTCTTTGGCGGCAAGAAAAAAGGTATGGATGAGTTTTTAGGCAAAGTGACCGTTATTTTAACGGTAGTATTTTTTGCTCTTACTTTGCTGATTGCATTTTTAGCAAAGGCTTAAAGTACAGACAATTGCTAGTTTTTGGTATTATTTACCATTGGATATTATTAAAAAACTTATTTACTAGAATGAGGAGTGATAGTTGTAATGAACCCTATTTATCTCTTGGCACCTGCGGCAGGTGTCATTGCTATGCTCGTGGCCTTGTATCTCCGTAACAAAATCAATAAAGTTGATCCGGGAACGGATAAAATGAAAGAAATTGCGGAAGCGATTCATTCCGGCGCCATGGCATTCTTAAAACGTCAGTATAGAACATTAATTATTTTTGTCATCTGTTTAGCAATCATAATTTTTGTGGTTGGTATTGCTACACCCGGTGCTGATAGTTTGCAACCGGCCACGGCAGTCGCATTTATTATCGGAGCAGTTTGTTCTATTTTAGCCGGTAATATCGGAATGCGAGTCGCGACAAAAGCCAATGTCCGTACGGCTAATTCTGCTGCAACAAGCGGACTAATTAAAGCGTTGGATGTCGCTTTTTCCGGTGGTGCTGTCATGGGTATGAGCGTAATTGGATTGGGTTTAATCGGATTAGGAATTGTAATTACTTTGTTTCATGGACAAAGCTCTGTAATCAACGGGTTTGCTTTAGGCGCCTCCTCGGTTGCTTTATTTGGCCGTGTCGGCGGTGGTATTTATACCAAAGCAGCCGATGTCGGTGCTGACTTGGTTGGTAAAGTGGAAGCCGGGATTCCGGAAGACGACCCGCGCAATCCGGCTGTTATCGCGGATAATGTTGGCGATAATGTCGGCGACGTGGCCGGTATGGGTTCCGACCTTTTTGAATCTTATGTTGGTTCTATAGTCGCTTCTATTGCTTTGGGTGCGGCATTGGCGATCGGCGCTAATGGAGAAGGGGTATTGGCTCCGCTCCTTGTTGCGGCTGTCGGGGTTGTTGCATCAATCATCGGTACTTTATTTGTTCGCGCCAAAGAAGGGGGCAATCCGCAGAAATCCTTAAACAGAGGAACAGCGGTAGCAACAATACTTGCCGTTATTGGCATGTTTCTTGTTCTTACAAACGTGCTTCCGAAATCTTTTACGGTCAATATGTTCGGTGTTCAAGCTACTTATACGGCAATGGGTGTCTTTATTGCTACAGTTGCAGGTTTAATCGTGGGATTTGCTATCGGAAAAGTAACGGAGTATTATACATCAGCTGATTATAATCCTGTTAAGAAGTTAGCCAAGTCTTGTGAAACTGGAGCTGCCACTAATATTATTTCCGGTATCGCTTTGGGAATGGGTTCTACGATGATTCCCATTATCCTGGTTGTTATGGGTATCTTGGTCGCTTATCAATTTGCCGGACTTTACGGCATTGCGCTTGCAGCGGTTGGGATGCTCTCTACCACAGGGATGGTTGTTGCTGTTGATGCCTACGGTCCCATTTCAGACAATGCCGGCGGTATTGCCGAAATGGCTAAATTGGATCCACATGTTCGTGAAATTACTGATAAATTGGATTCTGTCGGTAATACTACCGCCGCTATCGGCAAAGGTTTTGCCATCGGTTCCGCCGCCTTGACGGCGTTGGCGCTGTTTTGCTCCTATACGCAGGCAGTCGGGATCCAAACCATTAATATTTTAGATCCCAAGGTTGTTGCCGGTTTGTTTATCGGTGGTATGCTGCCTTTCTTGTTCTCTTCTTTGACTATGCAGGCCGTCGGACGTGCTGCAGGTTCTATGATTGAAGAGGTACGTCGTCAATTTAGAGATATACCTGGGTTGATGGAAGGCACCGCCAAACCGGATTATGCCAAATGTGTTGATATCAGTGCGAAGGCTGCTCTGAAAGAAATGATTATCCCCAGTTTGATCGCGGTCGTGATCCCAATTGTTGTTGGATTGATTCCTTTCCTTGGCAAAGAAGCGTTGGGCGGTCTTTTGGCCGGTGCGCTTGTGACAGGATTCCTTTTGGCTATCATGATGGCCAACGCCGGCGGCGCCTGGGACAATGCCAAAAAGTATGTTGAAGTGGGAAATCACGGCGGCAAAGGTTCAGATGCGCATGCTGCTGCTGTTACCGGTGATACGGTTGGTGACCCCTTCAAAGATACATCCGGTCCGTCTATCAATATTTTAATCAAACTGATGACGATTATCTCTTTGGTGTTTGCACCTTTGTTTATGTAACGAAGGAATGTGAGGGCGGTTATTTAACCGCCCTCTTTTTTTATACAAATTTATAAGAGGTATTTTATAAAAATAGATGGATTTTCTTTACCCAAATGATATATAATAAGCTTTTAGAAAGAAAACTTATAATCAGTTAAGATGAAATAGAAGGAAAAAGACATGCAAGAGATTTATTTTGACAATTGTGCGACCACCAAAGTATCCCAGCAAGCAAAAGATGCCGCTATTGCCGCTATGGAAGAGAGTTACGGCAACCCTTCTTCTTTGCATGGCATGGGCGTACAAGCCGGTCGAATGTTGGCGGAAGCAAGACGGAAAATTGCCGCCGTCCTTAAAGTCAAAGAAGAGGAAATCTATTTTACCTCTTGCGCGACCGAAGCTAATAATACGGCCTTGTTTGGCGTGGCGCGTACCTATGCCAGATTGGGTAAAAAGATACTCGTATCTTCGGTGGAGCATCTCTCTGTTTTGGAGCCCGCCAAGCAATTGGCCGAGCTTGGTTATGAGGTGCTTTTTATTCCTGTAGACAATTATGGCAAGGTAGATTTGAAATGCTTTGAAACAATGTTGTCTGATGATGTGATTTTAGTCAGCGTACAACTGGTCAATAATGAAACGGGTACGATTCAACCCGTAGAAGAAATCGGACGTATATTGAAAGAAAAAGCTCCGCAGGCTTGTTTTCATATCGATATGGTGCAAGGTTTGGGGAAGTTGCCCATCGAGCTTGTCCGCTGGAAAGCCGATATCGTGACGGTCAGCGGTCATAAGATCCATGCGCCCAAAGGCACGGGTTTTTTTTGGTTGAACTCAACCTGTAGACTGTTGCCTTTGATTTATGGCGGCGGTCAGGAAAAGAATTTGCGTTCCGGTACCCAGAACATGCCCGGTATCTGCGCTATGGGCGTGGCCGTAGAACTTGCCGAACGGGAGCGGGAAGCCAATGTTTATCGTATGCAAATCGTAAAAAACGTTTTGCAGGAGGGGTTGTGCTGCCGGATTAAGGATTGTCACGTCAACAGTCCGGTGGACGGCGTGCCGCATATTCTGAATATCAGTTTTCCCGGCGTGCGTAGCGAAGTCTTGATGCATTATTTGGAGGAAGCGGGCATTTATGTTTCGTCCGGATCGGCTTGTTCTTCCCACAAAGAAAAAAAAAGCCATGTCCTGTCAGCTATGGGATTGTCTGATGACGTGATTGACAGTGCCATCCGTTTTAGTTTTTGTGCGCAAAACACCGTGGAGGAAGCAAAGATTGCGGTGGAGGCAACAGCCAAAGCGGTTAAGGAGGTTCGCGCTTTGATGGGCTACAGGCCCGCCAAACGGTAACGATTGCCCATCTCTTGCGTCGCAGAATTTGGTTTGAGTAAAAATTTGTTTGGGCAATGACCAATCAGCTCAAGATAGATTGATTTATAATGGCAATGGCTGTAACCAAAAGAACGATAGCTCATTTGCATTTATTTTGTCAAAAGAAAGAGGAAAATCATGATTCATTTGCTACTGATCCGTTATGGAGAATTAGGATTGAAAGGGAGAAACAAAAACGTCTTTATCGGCCGCCTGGTGGATAATATCCGTAAGGCTCTTGCGCATCTGCCCAAACGTAAAGTATATTCTACCTGGGGAAGAATTTGGGTGGAAGTATTATATGACGATAACGGCCATTCCGATCTGGAAGAAGTGTTGGCTATATTAAAACAGGTCTTCGGTATCTACTCCATCTCTCCGGTTGTGGAAACGAGCCGGGATTTAGAGTCGATCGAGGAAGCCGCTTTGCAGGTATTGCTTGCGGCCTTGCCGGAGGGCGGCAGTTTTAAAGTGGAAACAAGAAGGGCCGACAAGACGTTCCCCATGACATCGCCGGAAATCAGCAAAACGGTCGGCAGTGCTTTGTTTGATCATTTGGATGACCGTTATACGGCCGATATGCACCATCCGCAACGCTCGATTTCCATCGAGATTCGTGATGAAGGGGTCTTTGTTTCCGGCCAGGTGATCCATGGAGCCGGCGGTTTGCCCGTGGGTTGCAGCGGCAAAGCCATGCTTTTGCTTTCGGGCGGTATCGATAGTCCTGTGGCCGGTTGGATGGCCATGAAACGCGGCGTCAAGATCGAAGCCATTCACTTTCACAGCTTTCCCTTTACCGGAGAAAAGAGTAAAGAAAAGGTTATTGATTTATGCAGGATACTGGCACGGTGGCACAACAAGCCCGTTCATCTGCATGTGGTTCATTTTACGGAGATTCAAAAATCCATCCGTCAGAATTGTCCTGAGGAATACGGCATTACCATCATGCGGCGCATGATGTTCCGTTTGGCTCAAACCATCGCTTTCCGCCGCCGTGGGCTGGCACTTTATACGGGAGAGAGCGTGGGGCAGGTGGCAAGCCAGACTTTGGAAAGTATGGCGACCATTAACGACGTGGTCAAGATTCCTGTGATGCGTCCTTTGGTCGGTATGGATAAAGAGGATATCATCAAGATCGCGCAGCAGATCGGCACCTTTGAGACTTCCATTTTGCCTTATGAGGATTGCTGCACCTTGTTTTTACCCGATTTTCCCAAAATTAGGCCGCGGATTTCCGAAGCCAATGCCATTGAAGAAGCGTTGGATATCCCTGCTTTGATGCAAGAAGCGTTAGAAAAAACAGAACGAATGGTGATCCGCTGATTGCGGAAAACTAATACAGCAGAACTGTATCGTTTGATTGAAAAAAAGAATTGAGGAACGTATGTCAACAACAAAAAATAAAAGAGTAAATACAAAAAACAAAGGGAAAACATCCAGTGTTGGAGAGCGCAAAAGAGGCCCGATATCCTCCGATGCGGGAGA
>DIFD01000015.1:344991-355256 GCA_002418965.1 Peptococcaceae bacterium UBA5757
CCGATGCGGGAGATCGCAAAAGAGGCCCGATATCCTCCGATGCGGGAGATCGCAAAAGAGGTCCGGTATCTTCCGATGCGGGAGAGCGCAGAAGACCGATATCTTCCGATGCGGGAGATCGCAAAAGAGGTCCGATATCTTCCGATGCGAGAGATCGCAGAAGGGGCAGAACGTCCTTTCATGCCGACGATCACAAAAGAGATGTTGCTACCGATCTGCCTGTAGTGCAAGGGAAGGTACAGGCGCACCCCAAAGGCTTTGGCTTTTTGTTGGGCGAGAATGGGCAGGAGGATATCTTTTTGCCGCCCAACAGCCTTAATGGAGCCATGAATGGGGACGTTGTTAAGGTACAGATTACAAGTGGCGACACCAAAAAACATCCGTTTGTGTCCGATGATAAAAAGCAAAAAACCGAAGGACGAGTGATTGAGGTTTTGGAGCATGCCAACGAGCGGATTGTGGGCACTTACGAAAAGCCGAATCCTCAGGTGAAGTTTGGCTTTGTGGCTGCGGATGAGAAACGCCTGTTTGAGGATATCTATATCGCCCAGGGAGATGATATGAAAGCCAAAACAGGTGATCGTGTGGTTGTGGAAATTAGAAACTGGGGTTCGCAACAGAAAGGCCCCAGCGGCAAGATCGTGGAGATTTTTGCAGATGCTGGTAGTAAAGGCCTTGACAGCCTCGTGGCAATCAAGAAAAACCAATATGAGGTGGAATTTTCTCCCGAGGTTCTGGCTCAGGCAAAAAAATTGGCTGTGATTAAAAAAACCGATTATGAAGGTCGGGAGGACTTCCGTTCCTGGTTTTTGGTTACCATTGATGGTTTGGACGCCAGGGACTTGGACGATGCGGTCTCTTTGACCAAAGAACCGAACGGCAACTATCTTTTGGGTGTGCATATTGCTGATGTGTCGCACTATGTGCCCGCCAATACGCTTTTGGATAAAGAGGCTTGGGAGCGGGCCACGAGTGTCTACTTCCCCGATCTGGTTTTGCCCATGTTGCCTCAGGTACTTTCCAACGATGTTTGCAGTTTGAATGCGGGCGTCGACCGTTTGGCTATGAGTTGCCTCATGGAGATCGATTCGGAAGGTCAGGTTGTGGAGCACAAAATCTGCCAGTCCGTGATTCATGTCGGCCGCCGCTTGAGTTATGAACGGATCAACGCTGCCATGATGCAAAACGATACGGAAGCGTTGGCTGAATTAAAGGAAATAATACCACTATTGCAGCAATTGAATGAGTTACGTGAGATTTTGCGCCGCGCTCGGTTTAAAAACGGTTCCATCGATTTCGATTTCCCGGAAACCAAGGTGATTATGGATGAAGAAGGTCATGTGGTGGATATCCGCAAGCGCGAGACGGGTATTGCCGAACAGATGATTGAAGAAATGATGGTTATTGCCAACAAAACTGTGGCTACGGAATACCATGAAAAAGAAGCGCCCTTCTTATACCGTGTGCATGAGGCTTTCGGTGAAGAAAAGCTGCAAGAGATTAATGTCTTTTTGGCGCGTTGGGGCTATATGATTCAGTCCGATGCCAAAGGAAAGGTTACGCCAGCCTCCGTGCAAAAAGTTTTGCTCGGGACGAAAGGAAAGCCGGAAGAAATGATCGTTTCCACCATGCTGTTGCGCGCCATGAGCCATGCCCGCTATGCCAATCAGGCATTGGGACATTTTGCGCTGGCCATGCCGTATTATTCTCATTTTACTTCTCCCATCCGCCGTTATCCCGATCTGGCCATCCACCGCGTGATCAAGGCTTATTTGGTTAAAGGAAAGCTTGCGGAAAATACCGTGGACAAATGGCGTGCTGACCTGGGTGAGACAGCCGAGCAGTCTTCCCTGCGTGAGCGCATGGCCGAAGATGCGGAACGGGAAGTCGTCAAGGTCAAATGCTGTCAATATATGCTGCAGCACATCGGTGAATCGTTTGCCGGGCGCATTTCCGGCGTGACCGGTCACGGATTTTATGTGGGGCTGGAAAACACTGTGGAAGGAATGGTCAGTGTCGCCAATCTGACGGACGATTATTATGAGTTTGTGGAAAACGATTTAACACTGATCGGCAAATCGCATCATAAACGCTATCAATTAGGCGACGAAGTCATGATTACAGTCAAAAATGTCAATTTGGAAGATAAAACCATCGATTTTGTCGTTGCTGAAAACAATTTGATTGAAACAAAGACAAAAGACGAGGTAAAAAAGGTCAAACGTAATAAAAAGACCAGTTAGAGAACAATTGATTTTATGTCGGACTGTGATATAATAATAGTTCCGAGGGGAACACTCAAGGATTTTGAGAAAGGTGGCGGACAAATGAAAAAGAAAGACGGCGAAAAAAACATTTGTGAAAACCGTAAAGCCCGCCACGAGTATCACATCCTTGACGTCTATGAAGCGGGGCTGGAGCTGCGCGGTACAGAAGTCAAATCGCTGCGTACGGCCAAAGCCAGCTTGCAGGAAGCCTATGTCCGCATCGAAAGCGGGCAGGCTTTGATCTTTAACTTTCATATCAGTCCGTATGATATGGGAAACCGCTTTAACCATGATCCCAAACGGGTGCGGCGCCTGCTTTTGCACAAAAGTGAAATCAGAAGCTTGTATGCCAAAGTGAGGGAAAAGGGTTTGACTATCGTTCCTTTGCGGATCTATTTTACGGAGGGTTTGGCCAAGATGGAAATCGCGCTGGCACAGGGCAAAAAGCTCTATGACAAACGTGACGACATTGCCGCCAAGGACGCCAAACGGGAAACGGACCGCGCATTAAGGGAGCGGAACAAAGCAATCGTTTAAAACAGTTATTTAATTTGGGGGTGTAAAGGTTTCGACGGGGGAAGAATTGGCACAGATAGCGAGCCGGGATCCCACTTACCCGTAAAACGGTGGAACACTTTTTAAGTGCAAACAACAATAAATTAGCTTTAGCTGCGTAATTGCAGTTAACCTTCCCTGGTTCATCGCCTGTAGTGAATCTCCGGAAGGTCATTAATACGGGCTACCTGTCTTAATTGCTCTGCTTGGGATAGGGAAACTTAAGAGCTAGCGGTGCAGTTTGGTTGTTCATGTCTGCCTGTTACCGCGAAATCAAAACATGGGCTGCGCTCGGAGAAATCGGTGTGGGTTCTCTTTCGGACGCGGGTTCAACTCCCGCCACCTCCACCAAAATTATCACACACCACATGAAATTTCATGTGGTGTGTTTCTTTTAGAGAAAATCCTTTCTGTAATTGATAATTATATTGAATATGCTATAATAAAATTGTTGGAAAAATTACTTATAAGGAAGTGAAAGCGGTTATATGGAAAATTCAATATTAGATACATACCGGGAAAAATATAACTGTTATGATCAGTTTAAAAATAAAATGGAATTATTACTAAATGAAATAATTCTTCATAGTAATATTAAAATAAGTTCAATTACTTCACGTTGTAAATCATTTGAAAGTTTAAGAGAGAAAATACAAAGAAAAGACTATAGTGATATCCAACAAATAACTGATTTAGTCGGGCTAAGGATAATTACATTTTATTCTGATGATGTAGATAAATTGGCTGAAATCATTGAGAAAGAATTTGTTATAGATAAAATAAATTCGGTTGATAAAAGACTAGATTTAGATGTAGATAGATTTGGGTATTTATCTCTACACTTTGTCATAAGTTTACCAGAAAAAAGAAGCTCACTACTTGAATATAGTGATTTTTTAAATTTAAAAGCTGAATTACAAATACGTTCGATATTACAACATGCTTGGTGCGAAATCGAACATGATAGTGGATATAAAGGTGGAAATGAAATCCCTAGAGAGGTAAAAAGAGATTTTTTTAGATTAGCAGGATTACTTGAAGTTGCAGATAAAGAATTTTTAGGTATTCGAGAAAATTTAAAAGATTATTCTGCAAAAGTATCTGAAATTATTGCTACAAAACCAGATGAAGTATTGATCGATGCGGTATCATTAAGAAAGTTCATTGAAACAAACAAAGAATTACAAATCATTAATCAGACTATTGCTGACTATGATAAAGGATGGATAGAGCAATCTCCTGATAATCAGATCATTCGTTGTGCAAACGAGTTATCATATGTAGGCCTAAAGACTATCGAAGATATTGAAAATAATTTAAAAAAGTTTAAAGATGATGTACTAGCATTTGCTTTTAAACTCATTTCTGTAAAGGAAGACAATATCTTTGATAGATCAATGCGTGATACGATTGGAATATTCTACTTATGTTATATCATTCTGGGGGTTAATTTTTCAGTAGCAGGAATTGTTGAATATCTTAATGATGCTGATATTGGAGAAGATAGTGAGATTGGTAGAGAAGATTTTGCAGAAGAAATAATAGAATTTTGTAGAACCCGGGGTTTGATTTAATTATAATCCTAGATTTCTTTACCTCTATTTACTATCACAAAATAAACACACCAGATTCTATGTGGTGTGTTTATTTTGTTAGGAAGGGGTTATTTTCGATAAACTGTGTGGTATATCGTACAGCATGCCCCACCTCCACCAAAATAAAACCCCCAGCTATCTTAATAGATGGCTGGGGGTTTTTTGTATTCTAGTACGCACCGAAGTACACTCGTTATTTTAAGAGTTTATTTTATTCTCTTTTAGATATAAAGCAATTAGATTCAGCCAATAGTTGATTTTATCCGCGCGTGTATCAAGATTTATATCAATCGTGCTGAAAACCAACATGATGCTTATTTCCGGTGTTTCCAGATGCAAACTCATATCGCCTAAGGTCGCCTGATAGGGCTGCGATTGTCCGGGGGGATATTTGGCCGTTATCTGATCGATATAATCTCTCATATCCTTCTCTAAAATAATATGGTCATCCATCGTTACCTTGAGTACCGGTATTGTGCTGTCAGGATTTATTATCCAATAAATATGGTATACACCGTTATCTCCATCTATGGTTACATAATCTTGTCCCTTTGTATATTCCTGCTGTAGACTGACTGCCCAGCGATAATCGCTGATATTGATGGCTTCCGGGGGTAGAGTAAGCGATGTCCCCAAGTATTCACCGTTTCCCGGTGTAGGCTCAGTCTTTTCCCAAGTCTGCTCAAAGCCAAACTTACTCTTAAATACCTCACTTTCACCTAAACGTTTATCAAACCATTCCGGTAATTTTGCATCTTGAGCATTTGCCAGAAAACTAACCGCATCCGTGATCGCTACGCGCACAGTAAGCTCCGGTTCGGTTTTAGCGGGCATAAGATTCTCTCCCTGCAGCATATCCTGGCTTATTAACAGCGATTCAAGCCGGTTGACTTGTGCGGTGACCGGCAGCGCATGGTACCCAACCAATGGCAAAACAGAGAAAACAGCCAAAATACAGATTATCGTGATTATTTTTATATACGCTTTAAATTTGAAGGTAAGAAGTAATATAGCGGCAGTTACTGCAAGTATCCAGACCAGGGAAAAGGAATACTCTGCCACTTTCAGTCCGGTTTTCTCCAACTGGCTAAACAGAGCCCAAGCCTCAAAAGCAAGAATTACCAAAGCCGCAATTGGATAAACACGGCGGTAGAATTTTGCCAATGTGAACTCATGATGAGTTACCAATACGTATAGCCATATGCCGCCGATTGCATAGGTGGCAGCGATACTGGACAGTTGTATAAACGATGCGCCAACGCCTGTCAGGATCGTCTTAAAAGCCCAAATCAGTAATACTACGGTCAAGGCAAGAAAAATCGGAACAATGATATTGGTCAATAATATCTCTACAAATCTGGGCTGCTTTTGAATAGTCGTACGCCGCAAATCAGTTATGCCCTTGCGAAAGTCCGGAAAATAGCCGATAAAAATGGTAAACGTCATAAATCCGGCAATGGTACCGATATACATGTAGACTTTTTCACTCATCTGATTATAAATCAGCCCCTGAAAAGCACCTGCCACACCCGACGCTCCCGCCATGATCACGATCCCAATAACCAAAGCAGCAAAGAAGGCTCTATGCGTAACAAAAAATGCCTGAGAAAAATCCGTCAGATCTTTAGGATGGGCGGTAAGAACAATAAATAACAGAAAGCTCACCGCTATTGCCATACTAACACGAACCGCGGCTATATTCGCTAAGACCGGATAAGCGGATCCCGTAAGGTCCGGATTCCTCGCCCCAAAAAGATAGAGGGCAAGGAAGGTAATGATTACAACCAGGAATCCCAGTAAATTTGCAATCAAGAATACTTTTTTTGTATTGAACCGACTTTGTGCCGCGGTAATAGCCATCAAACTGAATATTGCTCCTAATGCAAATGACCAGTGCAGACAGTTGAACAGAAAATTATAGGGCTCTTGAAAGGACCAGTCAAGCTGTATTCGGATGCATGTTACGGCAGCAAAAGCAAGAGCACAGATAATGGTTGCAGGATATGATTGAAAGGCCATAGCTGCATACTTTAGGATTTTTTTAATTAATTTAATAAGAGTATTCATGCCAGATCCCCTCCGTTTATAAAATACAGAGCTATAGGTTCCATAATCGGATATGCCGAATTATAAAAGTAGCGCTAATTTTTATACAATATTCTGATTACATAATATCATATTTCTCTAAAGAAGGCATCATATTGGTTTTAGGAAAGTTGAAACAAGAATAATATATATTACAGCAGTTATTTTGAATGCCTGTAATTTATTGAAAAGAGGTTCGCCTTTAGTTTATCAAACGGTGTAAAAGTTTTGGAAAATCCCAATCAAAAAACCATTCAAGAACAATTAATATTTCCTTTTTTGTAGAATTAATGTAATCGCAAACCCGCAAACAAAGTAAAAAGAGTTCGTATATGGGTTAACTTGGTCTACCAAAATAAAACTCCAGATATCTTAATTGATGGCTGGGGTTTTTGTTTTTGATACAAAATCGCCCCTGCTTATAGTATGACAGAAAAGCCTGCAGACTTAAATGGTCAGCAGGCTTTTCTATATAGGCTCACATGATCGGGATTTGTATTCGTATAACTCAGTATTTTTCCATGAAGCGCATCAGGATTGCCGCAACCTGGGCGCGGGTGGCGCTCCCTCTTGGGTCGAGCTTTGTATCGGTCACGCCGCTGAGGAACCCTTCTGCTACCGCCCATTTAACGGCATCAAGCGCCCAGTCGGAAATTCTGGAAGCGTCGGCAAAGCCTTCAAGGCTGCTTTGGGCGCTTACATCGTATCCCTTGATGACCGCGTAGCGGTAGAGGATCGCGGCCAATTGTTCCCGCGTGATACAGTCGTTGGGGCCGAAATGCGCCGCATCGTACCCCAGCACCACTCCGTTGGTCGCTGCCCATTCAATGCCGTCGGTATACCATTGACCTTCACCAACGTCGCCGAAAACGCCGCTCTTGCCGGCTCCGGCCTGCGGCTTGTCTTCCAGCCGCCACAGGATGCTGACGATCATAGCGCGGGAAGTACCGATACCAGGCTCAAACCTGTTTGCGCCCATACCGTTCATTAAGCCATTCTCGGAAACAAACGCGATAGCATTATAGAACCAATCAGAACTTCTTACATCGTTATAAGAATTTGTCCATTGCGAATCTTTGGTAAAGATAACCTCAAGCGTATGGGATTTGCTCACATCCTTAAATTCGTAACTGGAAACAGCGCCGACGCTCTTGCCATCTACCAGGACGTCGGAAATTTTATATCCGTTGTTTGGCGTAATCGTATAGGTCCGGCTGACATGGGCTTTGATATCCGAAGTACCTGGGCTTACAAAGCCGCCCACGTTTGTCTGGACCGTGATGGTGTAATAGACGGTCCCGGATCCGCCGCCATGGGACGTCGGTTCAACATATCGTGGATCATTGGCAAAGATCGGATACCCGCTGTTGACGCCGTCCCGCTGGACCCACCCCTGAAATTCGATGCTGGTCAGACTGAAATAGGTTTCGGTAAAACTGCTTGAGACGGGATTGGCCGTAACCCAATCGTTCAAGGTCTGGCAAAAAGCATCCGCTTGCATCTCGGTGCTGGACATGCTGGTTCCGTCTACCGGATCATCATCCGCATTGTAATAAGCACAATCCGCCGTCCCGGCGAGATAGTAGCAACTGTCAAGGCCATCGGTCATGGTGGCGATCCCGGCCGCATACCCTGTCTCATCCGACACGGTCACCGCACCGGCATTGTAACAATTCCGAATATAAGGATCACCCGTTTCTAAGAGATCCGCCTCAATCCCGCAGATCCCCCCGGCCCGGGAAATGCTTCCGTCGGCTGTAACAGCCCCCGTATTATAACAATTATGGACTGTACCTGAGGCGCCTATACCCAAGATCCCGCCGGCCATAGGCTGTTGCCCTGCCGCGCTGGCGGTGACGGAGGCGAAGTTGGCCGAATCGTAAATACTGCCGAGAAACACAGCCCCGGCAATGCCCCCGGCCCCTGCCGTCATATCACCATCATCAGTTGAGGTGGCGGTAACAGAAATGTCGGCCCCGGACGCATTAACGCAATTGTCAAGGACAACATATACACCCAGAGCCAATATGCCTCCGCCAATAATAATATCACCCGTACCGGTTATGGAAGCTTGATTAACGCAATTTGACAGAATGAGGTTTCCGCCGCTACCGACGATTCCGCCGATATATTCCGTGTCTGTCACATCAACGGTCCCCTCAACCGTGACGTTACTGACCGTGACCATCTCGGCGTCCTCATCATCTAGACCCGCATAGTTGATATTGCCGAACAAACCGGCGCTGACATAACTGCCATCTATCGTCATATTGCTGATAACATGGCCGTTGCCGTTAAAATTGCCTTTGAAGGGATGCGCCGTGCCGTCGGCTGCGCCGTAGAGTAAATCTCCTTCCGCGAGGCCGATCGGATCCCACAGGTAGACGTCCAAATTAATATCCTGCGTCAGGGTAAATGTGACGCCGGAAAAATCAATGCCATCGATATCCTGTGCCCTTGCCAACGCCGCCAGTTGCTGCGGGGTGGAAATTTCCACCGTCGTTTCCGCAAAATCGGGAGCGGTCAATGTTTCATATAGATCTGCGTCATAGTTCCCCGCATCTGTCCAGGCAATCCCGCTCTCCCGGGTGGGTAAAGCCTTGGCTGTATAACTTTGCGCCGCGTCTATATCATCGATGGTATAATTCTGTGTGGTAGAAACAAGCGTATTGTCGGCAGTCTGCATCCATTTATCCCAGATATAACCATCCGAAACGGTAGCATTGATTGCCACGTCGCTGCCGCTTAAATAGGAGCCGCCGCCTGTCGTCGAATCAATGCCTGTGCCCTCGGTCAGTGTGACCGAATAATATTCTACCGTGGCATCAGTGCTTGCAGCCGACACGCTCTGGCCCGTATATTGCTCGTTCGATGCATCCGACGTATCCCAGATATAGAAGGTCTGGCTGGGATCAATACCTGTAAAGGTATAGACACCGTCCTCGCTGGTCCCTGTTACCGCGCCTGTCAGCGCGTCGCTTTCTGTGGAGAGCTCCAAATCAGGGGTGTCTTCTATCCAGGCAGAGCCGTCTTTATTTACCGTTACCGTATAAGTGGCCGTAACATAATCGGTAACGCTATTAAATATGGTAAGTCCAGCTTCTTCAAGGTCAAAGTCCGTGTTCCATACACCATCATGCTGCTGCAGTTTATCGGTTGTTTTTAGTTGATATGTATCTGCATCCGGCAACGAAAAAGCGATAGATTTATACGATATATCTGGCGTAAAATTTGCCTTCAGAGAAGAATCCGATTTGAGGTAAACGCCTGTGGCAGTGCCGCTGCTTTTCGCAGCGGAGAAATTGGCCATCAGCACATAGGCCGTGCTGCCTACTTCCAGGTCATCGTCCACTGCGTAAATGGCAGGCTTCGTTCCATCCGAAACAGCGACAACCGTTGCTTCGTGAAAAATCGTGACAGACGCCGCGGAACTAAAACTGCCGCCACTGCCGATTCCCGCGCCAGAACTGCCGCCTGTGGCCGTAACCATACCGTCGCTTATGGTAATCACTCCGCCGGAACTGAAAGCCCCGCCGCTGCCGATTCCCGCGCCAGAACCCCCGCCTGTCGCTGTGACTGTACCGCCGGTAATGGTAATCACTCCGCCGGAACTGTAAGCCCCGCCGCTGCCGATTCCCGCGCCAGAACTCCCGCCTGTCGCTGTGATTGTACCGCCGGCAATGGTAATATGACCGCCGGTAGCGTAAGTGGCGTATCCTGTGCCAATACCCGTGCAGCCGCCGGTTGCTGTAATTGTCCCGCT
>DIFD01000021.1 GCA_002418965.1 Peptococcaceae bacterium UBA5757
CCGTTTCCATCATGCCCTGCACAGCCAAAAAACATGAAGCGGCCCGTCCGGAAATGAACGCCAGTGGTTACCGTGATGTAGACCTGGTTTTAACTACCAGAGAAGTCGGTCGTTTGTTCCGTATGTCCGGTTTGGACTTCTCCAAACTGTCTAAGAGCGAATTTGACCCCTGGATGGGCGGATATACCGGCGCAGGCGTTATCTTTGGCGCGACCGGCGGCGTTATGGAAGCCGCTTTGAGAACCGTTTATGAAGTCGTTACCGGCAAAGAGCTGGAAGACGTCAACTTTACCTTTGCCCGCGGCATGGTAGGCATCAAAGAAGCGGAAATCGACTTAGACGGAACCAAAGTAAAAGTTGCGATTGCTCATACCCTGGCAAATGCCAGAAAAATAATGGATCAGGTACGGGAAGGCATATCCCCTTATCACTTTATTGAGATCATGGCTTGCCCGGGCGGATGCATCGGCGGCGGCGGACAACCGATCACCAAAACCAATGAAATACGTGCGGAACGCATCAAACAGATTTATATGGAAGATGAAAAGCTACTGGTCCGTAAATCGCATGAAAATCCGGAAATCCAACAAATTTATAAAGATTTCCTCCATGAACCCCTGGGTCATAAATCACACGAACTGTTGCATACGCATTATCATATCAACAAGAAAAAATCCCTATAATGCAACTTTGGACCTGCTCGTGGTTTTTCACCAAGGGCAGGTCCATTTTATACTGTGTAGCACCAAAAAAATTAAGGCAGGTGAATTATGGAACCAACCAGTATGAAAAAAACGGTCTGGCTAACACGTTCAGCCATGCTTTTAGCCATTGCGTTGATTATCCAGTCCATGCATCTGATATCCTATATCACAGGACCCATCATCAACGCAATCCTGATTCTTGCCGTTATCTTTGTGGGGCCATTGAGCGGAGTTCTCATCGGTTGCATTACTCCGTTTGTCGCCTTCTTGACCGGAATCCTGCCTGCCGTCGCAGTTCCTTTGATTCCCGTCATCATGATCGCCAACATCACGTTGGTCCTGGTCTTTTGGGGGTTTAATAGGTGGAATGCTTACGTAGCCTGGCTTGTAGCAGCCGCCGCAAAATTCGCTGTTTTTTATCTGGCTGTCAATTTTGTTCTTGAGATATTTGGCATCAAACTCCCCGGCCCCCTGCTCGCGGCCTTCCAATTACCCCAATTATTTACGGCATTGATTGGCGGATTCGCGGCCATCATCGTTGCCCGATCTTTAAAACGAATTAAAAAAGGGTGATCATATGATCACCCTTTTTCTTTACCTGATTCGTGCCTGATAACCTCAAACCGTTCCATCGAATAGCGTTCGTCCGGGTAGATTCCCGCTTTTTGTAAGGCAATTTTGATTTGCTGCTCGGGCGTATCAACCCCGGGAAGATTGGGCAGCAACAATCCTCTTTTCCCTTTAAAACTGACGATAACGCCATAACGTTTAGCGTCCAAATCTTTGATCGAACGAATCGGTTCCGGTTTGCCCAACACGTCCACACTATAAACCAAACGGGGCAATTCTTCTTTTTTTACCGGCTCAAAACGGGGGTCCTCCGCTCCCGCGCTGACAGCATTTTGGATGATCTCTTGCGCAACATTCTCTTTTGTGGGCATAATCGTACCGATACAACCGCGTAACCTTCCCTCAAGCTTGAGGGAAACAAATACGCCGGCCCGTTCTTGCAGTAACGGTTGGGCAATTTCTTTGGGCATTTGCAACTTTTGCGCTGTCTTGACATAATGCTCTAAAGATTGCCGTGCCAGCTTAATATATTCGTCTTCGGTTCCTTTTCGGGTCTTTGCCTCGGACTCTTGCAACTTTTCATAAACACGGTCAAACTGTCTGCTTTTATCTTCTCCGATAACAGAAAAAGCCGCCACGGCATACCCAATGCCAAATGGGCCTTCGTAAGAAAGCAACTCCGGTTTCACAGCTTTGCCGTCCAAAGCCCCAGCCATGATGACAAAAGCGCGCAAACCGCATTCGGCAGCAGCTTCACAAAAGTCTTCCTCAAATGTCAAAAAGCGCAAGAAATCGCCGCGTTGCATAGCTTGCGTAACTTCCTTATCAAACTGCGGGCCCTCCGAGGCAAAACCGTAAGGGCCGTCCGCTTTTAGTTTGTGTGAAAGATCACCGCTGGCGATAAAAACAACGGTTTTATTGCTGGCTTGCGCTACTTTGGCAACACATTTGCCAAAACGATAATGTTCTAACGGAGGCAAGCCAGAAAGCGATAAGCTTACCAATTGATATTCGCGGTAATACTGGTTGACAAAATAGAGCGGTACCATGGTTCCATGGTCAAGCGCTTTTTTCTTTGCCCCCAGCGTACCGGCATAGATTCCTTCCTCGGCGGCTAAAGCGGCTAACTCCCGGACGAAGGCGCAGTCATAGTCTGCGTCCATCTTTACGGCGGGGGCCTTAAAATCCGCAAACGAGCCTTCTGCCAATTCCCCTCCGGCGATATGAAAGTAATCGGAATACATCACCGCATGAGGTGTTGCCAACACGATGGTATCCGGCCGTATGACTGCGATCCTACGGGCAACCTCATCATAAGCATCAATGGTCGCTTCAATAAATTTACGCCGGCTCTTGCCAATCTGCGGGATAATTATTGGCGGATGCGGAACAATAAATGCACCGTTCAAAGTCATTGTCATCACCTCATTTTAAAAATACTCTCAACTCACATACTTTTTTACAAGAAGATTCGCGTTAAAACAGCAACTGATGATGCGTTTCCCCTATGCTTTTTGCGCCTCTTTCATCACAGTGACCTTGATCCTATCAAATGAGGATAAATCTTTTTTTTAAAATGCAGCCATAAAGAAATAGATGATCATTACAAGTTCCGCGGCCAGCTTGAACAATGTTCCTCCGATAACGCCAATCAAAGTCCCGAAGCCGACTTGCAAAGCTTTTTTTACCTCGACGCCACGAATGAGTTCAACAATAAAAGCGCCGGCAATGGGCCCGATAATGATCCCTGCGGGGCCCAAAAGAATAATTGCAAGAATCGTGCCGACGATTGCGCCGGCCATGGCTTGCTTACTGCCACCAAAGACCTTTGCGCCCAATGCGGCACTTAGATAATCCGAGGCAAAAACGATAACCAGGATGATTGTCTGAATGATAAAAAACCCCAGATGCAGTGTGGTAAAATGCGTCATGATGCCGTAAAGCAAAATGCCGAAATAGACCAAAACAACCCCCGGCAATAACGGCAATATGGTTCCGATCATCCCGACGATAAAACAAATGATGGCTAAAACAAGCGCTAATGTACTCAAAATACCATTCTCCTATTAAACAAGTTTTAAAATGAACAATTCTAATTATATGGCTCTTTTATTTTACCATAATTTAATTGAATTTAATATATAGTTCTTAACAACCAACTTTGTATTCCGGATAGATATTAATTATCCTTAGCACAGACGATTCATTTTATACAGAAGCAATATCAAGAAAAGGGTTATTGAAATTAACAGGGGAATAGTACAAAAATATAACGAATCAGGGTGAAAACGTGCGAGAAACCCATTTGCATCCCAATCGTCAAACGGTCAAATTAGGTCAAAGACGACGGCCCTTATGCCAATACCAAAAAGCGTTTATTAGATCTTTTATCTTTTTTTGAACCGATGGAATCCGCCAAAATCCCCTTTAATTTTATTTTAAGAGAGTTTATCGGCGACAGTTTCTGCTTTGATGACTAAAAAAACGAAGGCCTATGTTATGCAGGCCTTCGTTTTTTCTAATTTAATAAATCACTCAATGATTCAACATCCTGTATATCATACACCCTACTATACTCTTTGGTCTCCGGGTCTTTGACAACTTCTGATCTGCGCCTATCCAAAAGTCGGACAATCTCATAAACATTGATCCAAATTTCATTTATGCTTTCTTTTTGAGATTCATCAAAAATTAATTGCATACCAAAATGAAGATGCGCTTGCGGGATATTATTCACGTTTTCCTTTATGCTGTAACCGGTCCTGCCCAAATAACCGATCACATCTCCGGCTTTGACAATAGAACCCACCGCCAGATCTTTACGGTAGGGGAAGTTTTTTCGCAGATGAGCATAGTAATAATAGCGCTTATCATCAAAAGAGCGGATACCGATGCGCCACCCCCCATACTGATTCCAGCCCAACGCTTCGATGACGCCGCCTTCGGCGGCAATAATCGGGGTTCCTACCTGACCGATCAGATCATTGCCCAAATGCACCCTGCTAAACCCATATGACCGGCTATTGCCGAAATCATCATAATGGCTATAATAGTACCCCTTGGCAATGGGAGAAAACACCTTTAGCCCGTACTTTTCTTCCCAATGCTTACCCATACCGTCTTCATTCGGAACTTCAATTTCATAAGAGCCGACAAAATTCCTCAAAATAGCACTATAAGCTTGATAGTAATAAGAGTAGTATTTCATATCTTTTGTCAGCTCCGTCATCGTTTGGCCCGACTCCAACTTTTGGGCAAGATCATCCAATTGGCGGTCTTTGTAGCGGTTAAAATTGTTGCCGTTTTGGGCGGCAAGACAAGCCAGCAATTCGATCCAGTTAAGCTTTATTGCTTTATCTTGAGATCCTATATCCAAATCCAATGCTTTATCCATGGCTTCCATAGGTACATCAAAATCTACCCATTGAATGGTCTCTTTTTCGTCTTCATCCGCTACTGTCTTGGTTGAGTTTTTATCCGATGATAACAAAAAATACTCTCCCGCCAGGACGACTATACAAAACAGCACAAGTAGTAAAAAATACAGCGATCTTTTCTTAAACGAAAAAAATAATAGCATATAGCTTTCTCCATATCACCAACCGCTTTTGCAAATACGGCATTATAACATATATCTATTACTCTTTCGATTTAATCATTACTGAAAAATGCTGATCAGATATTAATAAATTTCTACCAGCCTGGCGGGTAGAAATTTATTTACCACAATAAGGATCTGTTCCCTGCAGCACCTTAAAGCCTCTTGAAATCTTCGTTTGTCACCCGACATTATCGCTTAGACGACCTTAAAAAGTTTTTGGTGCTCCCTCTTACTTAGTTTGTCATTCATCAAATCGTCAGCCCTCACCGGCAGAGACATATCTTGCCTTATGCGCAAAGCGTGTGGTTACCCAAACGTGTAATAAAAAAAGAGCGGCTAGCCGCTCTTTTACTCAACCGGTTTAATTGCATTTGGAGTACCCGCAGCTTCTGCAAGAAACACAACCGCCTTCATGCTCCAGCTTAGCGCCGCATTCGGGACAATATCTGGCCATCTTACCCAAAAAATGCTCGGCTTTTTTCATAGCAACAGCCTGCGCAGGCGGCAAAATCCCTTTATCGTTGCTTTGCAACATATCATCAACGCGCTTGACCACCCTGGCAATGGCATCAGGGCAGGACGTACAGGACATCCCGTCCTGGCGGATCGTGGATGGGCAGCGGATGCCCTTCAGCTGATCCAGGATTTCTTCCACGCTGATGCCGGAACGCAAAGAGATAGACACCAGCCGCGCCAAGGCTTCCGACTGGGAGGGGCAGCCCCCCGCTTTGCCTGTGGAAGTAAACACTTCGCAGATGCCGTGCTCATCATAATTGACCGTTACATAGAGGTTGCCGCAGCCTATTTTCATTCTGTCCGTTGCGCCGCAGGTCATTTCCGGCCGCGGACGCGGTTTGATATTGGTAAAGATGGTCTGCTCCACCCCGTCTTTTTCGACTTTGCCGATGTTTAAGACCTGACCTTCACGGCTGCCGTCACGGTAGATTGTCACGCCTTTGCAATCCAGTTGGTAAGCCAGGATAAAGACTTCTTTGACGTCCTCCTGGGTGGCCGATTTGGGAAAGTTGACGGTCTTGGAAACGGCATTGTCCGTGTATTTTTGAAAGGCAGCCTGCATGCGAACATGATAAATGGGGTTAATGTCATGTGAGCAAACAAATACATCCTTGATATCTTGGGGGATTTCTTCGATATGGGCGAGCGTTCCCTGGGAGGCGATTTTTTTCATCAGTTCTTCATTATAAAGCTCCCGATCTTGCAGCATTTTCTGCAAAATGGGGTTAACTTCGACCATCTCCGTATTGTCCATGATATTGCGGACAAAGACATAGGCAAAAATTGGCTCGACGCCCGAGCTGCAACCGGCGATGATGGAAAGCGTGCCGGTTGGGGCTATGGTCGTCACGGTGGCGTTGCGCAAGGGGTATTTCTGGTCGAAAACGCTTACTTTAAAGAGCGGGAAAGTCCCGCGGGTTTTAGCCAGCTCATGCGATGCCTCATGCCCTGTTTTGGTAATAAAGTCCATCAGCTTTTGGGCCAATTCCACAGCTTCGTCGGAATTATAGGGGATATTCAAAAGTAAAAGCATATCGGCAAATCCCATCACGCCCAAACCAATCTTGCGGGTCAATTTTGTTGTCTCTTCAATTTGGGGCAAGGGATATTTATTAACCTCAATCACATTGTCCAAAAAATGAACGGCGTCTTCGATCACCTGTTTGAGATAGGGGTAGTCGACCGCATATCCTTGTTTGGTTTTTTTAAGCATATTGACCAGGTTGACCGAACCCAAGTTGCAGGATTCATAAGGCAAGAGCGGCTGTTCCCCGCAAGGATTGGTGCTTTCGATCTCTCCCTGCGACGGGACGGCGTTATCCCGGTTAAGCCTGTCCAAGAAGATGATGCCGGGCTCGCCGTTCTTCCAAGCATTCTCCACAATTTTGTCAAAAACTTTTGCGGCCGCAAGCTGGCTGACAATTTCATTTGTCTTGGGGTCGATCAAATCATACATCTCGTTTTTCTCTACGGCCTGCATAAAGGCTTCCGTCACACCAACGGAAATATTAAAGTTATTGATTTCCGTGTTTACACTCTTGCAATCGATAAATTCCATAATATCCGGGTGGTCGACCCTCAAAATCCCCATGTTGGCGCCGCGCCTCGTTCCACCCTGCTTGACGGCTTCGGTCGCCATATTAAAGACTTTCATAAAGCTGATGGGGCCGCTGGCGATACCCCCTGTCGTATTGACGGGGCTGCCTGCCGGACGTAAGCGGGAAAAAGAAAAACCGGTGCCGCCGCCTGATTTATGAATCAAAGCAGCCTGCTTAATGGCGTCAAAAACTTCCTCCATACTGTCGTTGACAGGCAGGACAAAGCAGGCGGAAAGCTGCCCCAACGGGCCGCCGGCATTCATCAAAGTAGGAGAATTGGGCAAAAAATCCAGGGTCGTCATGCGGTGGTAAAAGACGTCGGATAAAGCATCGACGTTAGCCTCGGAATCAAAATTGAGGTCCGCATGCGCAATGGCATCCGCCACTCGGCGAAACATCCCTTCGACCGTTTCAATATTCTTGCCGTGCTCATCCTTGCGGAGATACCGCTTTTCCAATACGGAAAGAGCATTGACTCCTATTTTGATCTTTGACATATCCATTCCCCCGTCTTTCTTTTTTAAACCAGCAAACAACACCTTGGTACTATATATTGTATAATATGATTAAAATAATTACAAGATATATAAAATAAATAATTATATGATTTTTTAACTTGCAAGATATGCAAAGAACAGATACAATTTTACTATTAGAGCTATTCTTTGCTAAACGTATTCTTTTTACAAGTCACCAAAGTGTGAATTTTATTGATGAGGTGCTTCATGAGCAAAAACATTCTTCTTTTTTCCGTTTCATTCGGAGAAGGCCATAACCAAGCCGCACATGCACTTAGCCAGGAATTTTTGCGACAAGATCCCAAAAACAACGTCAAGGTCGTTAACACGCTGGATTATGTTAATTCCATGTTTGATAAGATGTTCAAAAATGTTTATTTAAGCTCTTTAAAAATCAACCCTAAAGTTTGGGGCACCATATATGATCAAACAAGCAGTACCACGCACAGTAGTTTTTTGAATGAAACGCTAACCATGCTTTCCACGATTAAAATCAAACGCCTGTTCCGGGAGTTTAAACCCGATTTATTGATTTGCACACATGCTTTTGCCGCGGGCATCCTTTCTTTGCTCAAGGATAAAGCTGTGATCGATTCTCGCATTCCTTTGGCTTGCATCATCACGGACTTCGACTGTCACAGCTATTGGGTAAATCCCAACGTAGACCTTTATTTTGCCGCCGATAAGATGATGCGTTTTGATTGTCTGAAAAAAGGCATTTCCAGACGCAAACTGCATTTTTACGGCATCCCCATCCGTGCCGACTTTGCCAAAGAGTATGAAACAAAGGTTCTTAAAGAAGAGTTCGGTCTTGATGACAGACCGGTTGTCTTGATCATGGGAGGCGGAAAGGGTATGGGCAACCTCCAGGAGGTTACAGAAATCATCCTGCAAAACAACAAACACTGTCAGGTTTTGGCCGTAGCAGGGCAAAATAAACCTCTTTTTGAACGACTAAGCGAGCTGAAAGAAAAACATTCCAACTTAAAGGTTTTTGGATTTGTCCCCAATATTCCTCAACTGATGGCCGTCAGTGATTTTGTCATCACCAAACCGGGTGGATTAACCGTCAGCGAAGCCTTGGCCATGCGTTTGCCTATCATTATCATAGATCCTCTGCCCGGGCAGGAAATTAAAAATACCAGCTTTCTAATTAATATGGGTGTAGCCATTTATGTCAATCAGATCAAAGAACTCAACCTGATCATTGACCAGATTACCCACTGTCCGCTGCGGCTGCAACATATGAAAGAGATGGCGGCTTTAATCGGCAAAAAAGACGCGGCCAAAAGAATCTGCACTTATCTGCTCAAACAAAAAACAAATTCATAAAAGGACTGCTTTTAGCAGTCCTTTTATTATCATAATTCAGTCATCAGACATAAGCCAGCTGCGTTATCTTTTTAAGTGGAGTTCACATATTGTAGTCCTGACTGCCCCTGGTTTTCTTATTCATGCGTTTTTTGGGGATACGGTTGGCAGATCAGCTGTTTTGGTATATGATGTTGGTATATGATGACAGCAAGGATATTGGTTTTAGATCATTTTATACGATCCATAATGCCCTCCATCATCCAAAGAACTCCATCCCGGGAATCCATTTTGCTTAAAAAGATGAGGAAACAAAAATGACATTACTTTGGCAACTGTTTTGGGCTTTTTGCCGCGTCAGCCTCTTTACTTTCGGAGGCGGTCTGGCCATACTGCCCATGGTGCAAAAAGAAGCTGTAGAAGCACATCAATGGGCTACCAAAGAGGAAGTCCTAGATTATTATGCCATCGGGCAATTCTTGCCGGGATTAAACGCCCTCAATACGGCTGGCTTCATTGGCTTGAAACAAAAAGGGGTAGCCGGGGCCATTGCAGCCGGTTTAGGCATCATCTTTCCCTCTTTTGTGATCATCATGGTCATTGCCGTAGCCTTCTTAAACTTCAGCGATATTCCGGTCGTGCAGCATGCCATCGCCGGTATCCGCGTCGCTGTGCTGGTACTGATCATCAACATTGTCGTCAGCTTATGGAAAGTATCCATTCCCGGAGCTCTTGCCTTCTTAATCTTTATTGGAGCAATCATAGCCGGCTTTTTCTTCTCCCTATCTCCGGTCTATATTATTTTGATCGCCGCAGCAGTCGGTATCTGCTTTAACATAGCGCTAAAAAGAGGCAGGAGGCGCGGCGTATGATCTTTTGGCAGCTGTTTTACGAATTCTTTAAAATAGGGTTATTCGCTTTCGGCGGCGGTTTGGCGGCTTTGCCATTCCTTTATCACCTTTCGATCCGCTCCCATTGGTTTGATTATGAGACGCTTTCCAATATGGTCGCCATCGCCCAATCCGCGCCGGGGCCCTTCGGCATCAATATCACTACTTTTGTCGGGTACCATGTAGCAGGATTTATAGGTGCTTTGGTCGCAATTTTAGGCATTGCCCTGCCATCTCTGATCTTTGTGCTTTTGGTTGCCAAACTGCTGAACCGCTATCAGGATAACTTTTTTGTTCATTCGGCATTTTATGGTTTGCGTCCAGCTGTACTGGCATTGATCGTACTGGCAGCGTTGCAGTTCGGGCAGACTGCCCTGCTCCACTCTGTACAGGAACCTATACACGGCGCCATGCAGATCCAATTCGCCACCACTGTCTTAGACGCAAGAGCGCTGATTCTTATGGCTGCACTCTTGTTTTTGACCAACCGCTTCCCCAAACACCCCATTTTTTACATTGCCATCTCCGCAGTGATTGGCATTATTTTTAAACTGTAACATTCCCAAACCATTATCTAAGCAATAAAAGGGCGGTTATCTATTAAACAACCGCCCTAGTTATTTTATCTTATGATACCATTATTTTCTCCGACTGTAGCTTCTATGTTGACTTGATCTCTTCCAGCTCCCGTCCGGTGGCCTCCCATTCCCCATAGGCCTGCGGCAGGCGCTCTTCCAACATTTGAAACTCGGCCAGCATCTCCTGTACCATTTCCCCGTCTCCTGCCAGGACAAGCGGGTCGGACATGGCCTCAGACAGATATTCCATGCGTGCTTCGGCAGCTACGATCTCAGCCTCCAAATCGGCGAGCGTTTTGCGCAATTTTGCCCGCAAGCTACGCTGTGCGGCGCTGTTGCCGCTCTTTGCCACGGCGCTTTCTTTGCCGTTATCCGCAGCGGATTGCTGTTGCTTTTGCGCCTTAGCCGCGACCGTAACCGTACGCGCCGCCAATTCCCTTTTCTTTTCTTTATAGTCCGTATAATTGCCCAGATAAGCAGTCAGCCTGCCCTCGTCCAGCTCCCAAACCCGATCGGCGACAGCGTCCAAAAAATAGCGGTCATGCGACACGGTCAGGATCGTGCCTTCATATTCCCGCAAAAAGTTCTCAAACACCTCTCTGCTTTCCACATCCATATGGTTGGTGGGTTCGTCGAGGATCAAAAAATTTGCTTTGGTCAAAAAAAGCTTCAAAAAAGATAGCCTGGCCCGCTCTCCGCCGCTCATATTGCCGATCTTTTGATAGATGTCATCCCCAAAAAAGAGGCAAGAAGCCAACAAGTCGCGCGCCTGCGGCAAAGTGATCTCAAAATTGGCAATCAATTCATCGATGGCGGAATTTTCCGGATTCAGATTTTCGTGGTACTGGTCAAAATATCCGGTTTGTACACGGCTGCCCCAGACGATCTTGCCACCGTTGGCGAAAAGCTCTCCCAAAATGATCTTCAACAGCGTCGTTTTGCCGGCGCCGTTGGCTCCGATCAGAGCGATCCGGTCTCCGCTTAAAATCTCCTCATCTATATGAGTCAATAAATCCTCATCCGAGTAAGAAAAGCTGATATCGCTTAACTTTAAAACAAGGTCGCCACCGCAAGCGTTCATTTGATCGCTATTAAGGTGGATCTTTTTTTGCTGTTTGACTCCCTGCAGACGCTCGATGCGGTTTAACTGCGACTGCCTGCCTCTGGCCTGCTTGGACTTGATGCCGGCGCGGTACTTTTCGATGTAGGCTTCCATCTGGGCGATCTTTTCCTGCTGTTTTTCATAGGCCCGCATATGAGCCAGGTCTTCAGCGGCTTTTAGCTGCAAGAAGACAGAATAATTGCCGTTATAACGCGACAGGCCGTTCATACTCAGATAAAAGGTAACGCCGGTTACCTCATCCAAAAAATAGCGGTCGTGGGAGATAATTAAAAGCGTAGCTTGCGTATGCTTTAAATAGTCCGTGAGCCAATCCAGGGCATTCAAATCCAGATGATTGGTCGGCTCGTCCAGACAAAGGATATCCTGCTTTTTAGCAAGCAGACAAGCCAGCCTGATCTTAGCCTGCTCTCCGCCGCTAAAACTTTTGATCGGCCTCTGGTACTCTTGCGGTGTAAACCCGAGCCCATTGATGATTTTTTTGACGTCCGTCTCCCAGGTAAAGCCGCCTTCCAATTCATATCGCAAAGAAGATTGGGCATAACGCTTCATCAGGCATGCCAAATCTTCACCCGAAAGATTGGCCATCTCTTCTTCCATAGCCGTCAGTTCTTTTTTGATGGCAAAGACAGGCTCAAACCCGGCCAGCACCGTGTCCAGCATAGTGGCAGACGGATTCAACTGGGGGATTTGCTCCAGATAACCGATGGAAATACCTGGCTCTTTTACCACGCTTCCCCCGTCCACGGACAAAATACCCATCAGGGCGCGCAATAAAGTAGTTTTGCCGATGCCGTTAGGTCCGATTAATGCGGCCTTTTCCCCCTGTTTAAGAGCGATATCCACACTGCGAAAAAGCGGCTCGCCGTCAAATTCTTTTGTTAGACCAATCCCCTGCAAAATGATTCCCATGATCAAAAGCTCCTTTAGTTCATAAAGTTTATTATACCATGTAGCATATGGAAGAAAAAGGGCGCATTAAAAACAAGATAAAGAAAAAAGTTGTGGTTTTTTGTTACATTCGGGTAAATACTAAGAAGGCAATCAAATTAAACACCTGATAAAACACCTGCATAATTTAGCTTATTATGTAAAAATAGTTTTAGGTTGCGCTTTACAAATTTTAACAAAACAGCTATAATTAGTTACCAAAGATATGGCTAACAACATTACCAAAGGAGGCCACGCCTTTGTCGGAGCTAGAAGATAAAATTATCCAATTAAAAAAACAAAAAAACGCGCTAATTTTAGCGCATTTTTATCAGACGCTTGACATACAAAACATCGCCGATCACGTGGGCGATTCTTTTGAGCTGGCAAAATATGCCCAAAAGGCGACGCAGGCCGTCATCGTCTTATGCGGCGTTACGTTTATGGCAGAAAGCGCAAAAATATTAAATCCGGACAAGACGGTTCTTTTACCGGTGCCGGATGCAGGTTGCCCTATGGCCGACATGGTCACGCCGGAGGATGTGAAGGCGCTTAAAGAGCAATATCCCGACGCCGCGGTCATGTGTTACATCAATTCTTCCGCTGCGGTCAAGGCCGAATGCGATATTTGCTGCACATCTTCTTCCGCCGTTAAGATCGCCAAAGTGCTGCCGCAAAAACAGATTATCTTTGTCCCCGACCAAAACCTGGGCGCTTATGTGGCATCCCAGGTACCGGAAAAAGAGTTTATTTTATTCCACGGTTTTTGCCCGACACACCACCGGGTTTCTGTAGAAGACGTAATGTGCGCCAAAGCCGCCTATCCCGATGCGATGGTACTCATCCATCCGGAATGCACGACGGCGGTCTTGCGGCAAGCAGACTATATCGGTAGTACTTCCGGTATTATCAAACAGGTGGAACAATCCGATCAAAAAGCGTTTATCATCGGCACGGAGTTAGGCGTGGCAGAGCGTCTGCGTCAATTGTACCCGGAAAAGCAAATCCATCTTCTGACCGATAAACTGATCTGTCCCAATATGAAAAAAACACATTTGCGGGATGTATTCTCCTCTTTGGAAAACAATGTTTATGAAATAAAACTTTCCCAAAATGAGATGGAAGGCGCCAAAAAAAGCCTGGAACGTATGATAAACGTATGATATCCATATTACTTGCACAGGTGACAGTAGTGGAAAGAATCCACCGACCGGACTTGAATCCACGTTTTGCGTTAAAATTAAGGGTTTTAAAGCAAAACAAAAATTTTTGCGGCGGACTCTAAGAACCTTTAGCCGACAGGCGTGCATCAGGCAACTCCCGGCACCTCAAGAGAGGCGATGGCAATGAGACGATATTTATTTGACCATGAGATACAAATTAAGCAAACCTTATATTATGATACCCTGATCATAGGTAGCGGTATCGCCGGACTTTATGCGGCCCTAAATCTGGATAACAGTCTCTCCTGCGCCATTTTAACCAAAGAAAGTATGGATATTTCCAATTCCTGGTTGGCCCAGGGTGGAATCGCAGCCGCCGTGTCCAAGGAGGACCAGCCCCAGTTTCATTATGAAGATACGCTGACAGCCGGCGCTGGCCTATGCAATAAAGCCGCCGTACGTGTTCTTGTGGACGAAGGACCGAAAGATATTGAAAAGCTGGTGGCACATCATGTGCCTTTTGATCTGAATATAGACGGTGACCTACGTACAGGCAGAGAAGGCGGTCACAGAAGAAACAGGATTGTTCACGCCCATGGAGACGCCACGGGAAGAGAAACCGTCAAAGCGCTGGCCGCCATAGTTGTGCCCAAAAGTAATATCACTTTCTTGCCAAACACCCTTTTCATTGATGTTCTCACCGAAGACAATCAAGTGATCGGCGCTGTGATCTATCAGGATGGCTATCAAGTCATTTTCTCGCCCAACATCATCATCTCCACCGGCGGGATCGGGCAAATCTACACGCATTCAACCAATCCCCATGTCGCTACCGGCGACGGAACAGCCGCCGCTATGCGTGCAGGCACCAAAGTAAAAGATATGGAATTTGTTCAGTTTCACCCTACGGGGCTTTATTGCAGTGAACCGGAAACTCGTACCTTCTTAATCTCTGAAGCCCTGCGTGGCGAAGGTGCCCAGCTTAAAAATAGTGAAGGCGTGCGGTTTATGGTTGGCCAACATCCCATGGCGGAGCTGGCTCCGCGTGACATCGTTGCCCGCGCCATCATCCACGAAATGCAAAAGACTGCTGCCAGCCACGTTTCCCTGGATATTACCCACCAGTCGGAAGAATTCCTGGCAGAACGCTTCCCGACCATTTACGGGGAATGCGCCAAACGTGGCATTAATATCGCCAAAGACTATATCCCCGTTTGTCCCGTCCAACATTATATGATGGGCGGCATCGCCACCGATTTAAACGCGATGTCCAACATCAAGGGCCTTTATGCCTGCGGAGAAGCAGCCTGCACCGGCGTGCACGGTGCCAACCGCCTCGCCTCCAACTCCATGCTGGAGTGCCTTGTCTTCGGGCGCAGAGCCGCTCAACATATTTCCCAATCCAATTGGCAAAAAGTGCCGCTCTCCCATCCCCTGCCGGAGCCGAAAAAGACGCATCCTCTACCAAACCTGGATATACAGCAAATTTACGGTCGTATCCGTAAGATCATGGATCAAAGCGGTTATGTCATCCGCAATAAAAACGATATAGAAACCGGATTAGCTCAAATCCGTGAAATTAAACAGCTTTTGGAAGGTTCTACCCTGGCAGAAAAAGAGTGGATGGAAGCTTTTAATATGACATGCGTTGCCGAACAGATTCTCGTGGCAGCCTTCAAACGCAAAAAAAGTGTAGGCGCCCATTACAGGGAGGATTAACATGGACCAGATCGACCGTATGATTGACTTTGCACTGGCTGAAGATATCGGTTATGGAGACATTACCACACAAACCTGCGTTCCCGAACAAACGCTGGCCAAAGGCTATTTTCTTTGCAAACAAGAAGCAGTCGTCTGCGGCATTGATGTCATGCGCCGTGTGTTTAGCCGGTTTGACCCCAACATTGTCGTTACCAATCAAGTAAACGAAGGGCAACGGGTTGACAAAGGCACCATCATCGCAGAAATAGAAGGCGCCGCGCGCAGTATCTTAACCGGCGAACGCACAGCCCTCAACTTTTTGCAGCATTTATCGGGGATCGCTACCAAAACGGCATCTATCGTCAAACAAGTCGACGGCACCCGGGCCCGCATCGCCGATACGCGTAAAACCACTCCCGGTATGCGTATGCTGGAAAAATACGCTGTCCGCATCGGTGGCGGCTATAATCACCGCATCGGTCTGTCCGACGGCATCCTGATCAAAGATAACCACATCGTAGCGGCGGGCGGGATCAAAGCCGCCGTGGAAGCCGTACGCCAAAATATTCCCCATACGCTCAAAATCGAGGTTGAAACGAGCAATTTTCATGAGGTGGAAGAAGCGCTTGCCGCCAAGGCCGACATCATCATGTTAGACAATATGTCCATCGAAGAGATGGCGCAGGCAGTCAAACAAATCGGCGGACGCGCCCTGACCGAAGCCTCCGGCAATATGGCTGACCGTGATTTAAAACAAGTAGCGCAAACCGGTGTCGATATCATCTCGATCGGTGGGTTGACGCATTCGGTTAACGCTGTCGATATCAGCCTCAAGTTTTCGATCTGCTGATCCGTATAGATTTTGTTAAATGCCGAACCGCAAGCCGGGGCCATGCTCCGGCTTGTTTTATTTATAAAAAACAGTACCCTATTCATAGCAATAAAAACCGATTTTCGTATCATTCCAAACAAGAATGGTATCGAAAATCGGTTTTTTGTTTATATTAAGCTATTATATTGCTGCCCGCAATTTAGGTGGGGACGAACAAACATAAATTCCTATTCTATCCCCGTAACTTTATACGGCAAAGCCATTGTTAATTTTTCTTACTACGGTTACGCTGTTGGGTCCATTCTTCGACAATCACTTCCGAGTCGATGACCAGGCCGATATAACGGGAAATCAAAAGTTTGGAGGCTTCTTCGTTCTGAGGTGAGGATCCTCTTGTAAGGTCAGGCAGATAAATCACTTTATAATCCTTGCTACCGGCATAATAGGCGGAACAAAGATCACAGCAATCAGACATAATACCCGTTATCACCACGATATCTTTATCCAGTTGCTTTAGGAGAAAGTCCAGATCGGTTGTTTCAAAAGCCGTGATCCTCTTTTTGGTATCGACGACATAATCATTTTCTTTACACTCTACCACCAATTGGCTCCACTTTGTCCCTTCCAATGCCAAATTACAAAAAGGACAATCGGGGCCTTTCACTTCCGGGGGTAACATACTCCTATGTCCCTCCGTAATCCGGCGCCAGGCCGAATCGACCCCCTCAAAATCACCCATCCGGTACGTGTTGACAATATGAATCACTGGCACTCCCAATTCTCTGCACTTTGCATTAAATTGATTAATCGGATCAATCAACACGCGCCCTCTTGCGTTGGGAGCGGGACAATCGGCTTCCGGATCAAGATGTCCGCCGTGCATATCCAATTCTACAATAACTGCCCGGGACAGATCCAGATAATCATCAAACCCTTCGGGAAGCAAAACCGACTCCAAATTAACGTTTGCGGTAACATTTGTTATAGGCAAAGGTAACTCCCCCTTTTCTCTCTTTTCTTTTCTTCAATCATTTATGTTCTTTTTGGCTAATGGCAACAGGCAGCCTGATTGTTATCTATTCGTTTTGTAGTTTCAACTCAGCAACAAGATCTTTGCTGTCCAATACCAAACCAATAAAGAGCGAAAAAATCCGCTTCGTACCTTCTCCTAATTTTTCTTCGTAAGGCTTAAATAAATCTTCTGCCAAAATCGCTTTATAATCCTTACATATCCCGGCAAAGCCGGTACCCAGAGCAAAGCAATCGGACCCAAAACCGGTCAGGACAATGATTTCTTTTTTTAATACTTTTAAGAGAAATTCGATGTCCGTACCTTCAAAAGTATTGTATCTTTTTAAAGAATAATCCAAATAATCATTCTTTTTTACTTCAACCGCAAACTCACATAGAGGGCTACCCTCTTCCATTTTTGGGTTCGGGAATGCTTTTTGGCCGGAAAGCGCTAATGTCCTCATAAAATGCGCTTGATTAAAATCAATGCCGCCTACGCGGAACTTCGCTCCAATATGAATAATGGGAACCCCTAATTCTCTACAGGAAGTATTGAAAGAATTTATATTATCAATGAGCTCCGTTTTTTCTTTTGCGGTCAGGTAACCTTGGTCCGGATCCAGATTGCCTTTTTGCATACCGATTTCCAATACCGCCATCTTATTTGTGTCAAAATATCCGTCAAGCATATCTGATACAGGTATTCTGTTGTTAGGGACAGCATGACGGATATAAATTGCTTGAATATCGCTTTTAGGCATAGGTATTTCTCCCCTTTATTAACAAAAATTAGATGGGTACGCACTGAATGCGTACCCATCTTTTTTACCTAGGAAAGTGCGCTAAACAGTAGCTGCTTCAGCTGCTTCTAGTTTTGCTGTTGCAGCAGCTTCCTCCGCTTGGAGTTGGGCCCATTCTTCATCATTGTATTTGGTAATATTAATATTGAACAGACCAAAGATAATATCAGCGGCAAAAAGGAATAAACTGAACAGAACCCACGGCATAATTTGTAAAATCGGAACGCCCAAGGTAGTCGCCATATAGATGGCGCCAATATTCCAAGGTACAAAAACAACGCCGCAGTTGGCGAAATCGTTGATGATACGGGAGGCGTTCTCCGGTTTAATTCTGTTTTTCTTAAATAAAGGAGTCATTAAGGTGCCTACAAATACCATGGCGAAATAATAGGTACCGACCAGAGCGGTAGCAACTGCAGTAGCAATTGTGGTTGTAAGCGTCAAGCTACGTACACCCTTCAAGGATTTGCCCATGGAGCTAACGATCACGTCGAGCATACCGGTACCTTTCAAGATACCGCCCATGCCTAAAGAACCAACGATGACGGCAAGTAATTCGTACATGCTGGCCATACCGCCGCGGTTCAATAGAGAAGCAAGAATAGCATTGTCTGTTTGAATGCTAAAGCCCTTGGACATAAAAGTAAGAACTTCTCCAAGGCCATATCCCTGATAAAACACGGAGACCAAAATGCCTACAACGCAACCGATCAAAATAGACCAAAGAGCGGAATACTTGAAGATCAGCATCGCGATCACAACGATCATGGGGATGATCGTAATCCAACCGATATTAAAGAGTCCGATAAGGGCTGTTTTAAGACCATCCACGGCAGCCAAATCAAGCGTTGTTCCTGCATATTTGATCCCTAAAAACATATAAACAATAGCGGCTAAACCCCAAGCGATAAAAGTTGTGGGTGCCATATGTTTAATATGTGTCATCAAGGGAACTTCGCAGACGGTAGCGGTAAAAATCGGGCCGTCGGAAATAGGAGAGAATTTATCACCGAAATAAGCACCGGAAACAATAGCGCCCGCAACCATGCCGGCCGGAATGCCCAGACCTAAACCAACACCCATCATGGCAACGCCGGCGGTAGCTACTGTTCCCCAGGAAGTACCGGTAGGCATGGCGACGAGACTGGTAACGATAAAAGCAACAAGTAGGAACATCTTAGGTGAGATGATTAGAAGACCCCAATAAATCAATGTCGGAACCGTACCGGCGCAGAGCCAGATGGAAATCATAGCGCCGATTGCAATCATCAAGGCCAACAAACCAACCCCGATTTTGATCAAATCGTAAGCATGATGTTCAATTTCGTCATTGCTGTATCCTAAATGACGGGCGAAGGGGATCAACAAAAGCCAGGCGAACATCATGACCACAACGATCGGAGCTTTAGCAATGGCAATTAATATAGCAATAAAGAGAACCAGAACTACCAACGTAATAACTGAAAAACCTAGAGTTGGGGCTTTTTTAACATTATCCATAATAATACCTTCCTTTCTTTGAAGGCCGATCTGCATTACAAATAAGATCTTATTTTAAACTATATCTCTATTATTAAATAGAGTGGCGGTTTGGCGGCTAGACATAAAGGAGCGGATTTGCCTTGTTTACAAATAAATATTCCCTTTTAGCATTTCCGTACAAACCACCTGCGACCGTCAAATCCACCCTTTAATATAGTTACTGAGGATCTTTTGCAGATGGCATAGACATCGAAATATTCCTTTTTTTAAGGACAATCGATAATTTTGTATTTAATCTTTTGCTTCATCAGCATGGTTTGACTTTTACTTAGCGTTAGATTCTTCTTTAGAACAAATCATCCATGATGTTCCTAAAACAATCTGTAACTTACATACCAAGTTTAACCGTTTGTTGAGGACGCCAAATATATCCTTCTTGAATAAACTGGGCGTTGAAAACAACCATGCTGCATGTCTGAAGCTGCCGACAACTAAAGCTGGAAAACCCAAGCCAGTATTTTGATATGTTTCAATAGCTTTCCCAAACTCTCCCCAGTTTTAAAGAAAATATTCGACACTATTATAGCTGGCATTATTTCCCATAGTATTTAATATAGGGAAAAGTCCGTATGCAGTAGCAAGCACGTTCCACTTCATGATACTGAAACGACCAGGCAAAATGATTTTGTCATCAAATTTTCTTTGTAACGGGTTGGAGATGTTTGGCATTGCTTCGTTTAACAAAACAACCTGCCAAACATCAAAAAGGAAAGTATTTATCGCAACAATCATAACGCCATATGATTGTTGAACTAAAACAACTTGGTGACGAGTAGTCACGCCCTTTTTCGGCTAACATTATATTGAACTGTCGGCCGAAGTTCCGCTCGTTAAAGCAAACAGGGTCGCAAAATCAAACATCAAATTTATTTAGATAATACGGTGTGCTTTTTAATCTTTTCTTCATCCAACTCGACACCCCAGCCCGGTTTTTCCGGCGCCGTCAGATAACCGTCTTTGACCAAGAGCGGTTCTTTGACAATACCCTGGAACTCATCCGGCATGAGGATCGGATAATCATATGGATATTCCAAAATATTCGAGTTAGGCAAACTACAAGCAAGATGCACGCAAGCGGCGACTCCTGTTCCGGGTACCCAACCGTGCAGGTTAAAGGTTTTCCCGCGAAAGTCTGCCATACCCGCGATTTTGCGGATGTCCGTCATCGACGTAGCCAATGTCTGGTTTGCCATGATGATGTCATAGCAATCCCTGTCAATCAGCATCGCCAATTCCGAAGCGTCACGCATGATTTCCCCGCCTGCTATGGGTATTTCAACGCTATTGCATAGTTTTGTCAAACCGTAATAATCGTAGTGGTATAATGGCTCTTCCAGCCAGGCCACTCCGAGTTGATAAAGCTCTTTTGCTGTCGCATAAGCTCTCTCATAAGACCACCGCGGCGTGTTGGTTCCCACTCCCCGGTCTTTTACGGTTCCCTGATTGGCGTCGACTCCGATCATCAGTTTGTCGCCGACGGCCGCTCTCAGGCATTCGACCAATGCAATATCTTCCTTCATGGTTTCACTACTAAAGCGAATTTTAACGGCTTTAAATCCCTCATCCACTAAACGGAGCGCGTCTTGGGCGCGCTGTTCGTTGGAACGTAATTCGCCCCAGGCCGCATACGCCATAATTTTATTCGTGTATGCGCCCCAAATACGGTACACCGGTTGGTTAGACGCTTTACCGATAATATCCCAAAGCGCGTTTTCTACCAACCATGGACGGCACGACAAACGAGAGGTCGCGCGTAATTTGGCTACCAACCGTTCAACCATAAAAGGATCTTCGTTTATAAAAGAAGGCTCTATCTGGCCTTTTATCATTTCCATATAGGCGGGTGCAAGACCGAATGGGCATTCCGTGCTGGCGTGTCCTTCTATTCCCTCATCTGTTTGCACACGAACAAGCAGAATGCTTTGCGCATCATCTGTTTGCCCGGGAAACCAGGTGGGTACAAAAGGGCGCGAATAGGGGACACGGATCCATTCTGATTTGATCCCTGTGATTTTCATATAGCAACTCCCTTATGTTTTAAGTTCTTTAGTCGCTATATGTTCCTTAACCTCCGTGCAACAGATGCGTCCTAAAAGGATATTTTTTTCTGCTTACAACCCTCATAGCACTCTTCCTTTCAATGCTTTACGTTATGTTTTTCCTGCCCGAATCGACGGAAAAACATAAGACAACTGAGAGGATTATAAAAATGATAATGCTTAAACTATGTAAAAAAAAGATGTATATTATGATATACATTATTCTATTCACAGAAAAATATTTTATTTATAATATCATTTAATCATAATAGCCGGTTGTTGTCAATCAGATTATAATAATATATCCAAATTGCTTCATAATGAACATAAATATGCCACTGTAGCTTGACTTTTTTCATTTGCCAATATTTTCAATCTAAAACTAAAGTTTGATCTTTAATAAACATGGTATAGGTTGCCTTACAGATTAACCGGTCTTGATCGTCATATAAATATGCATCTACAACAGCCGTCGTTCTCCCGTGATGCAATACTTTACCGACACCGCGGATAATGCCGCTTGAGACCGAACGTATGCAATTGAGATTGGACTGCAAAGTCATACACATCTTACCATAAGACAAAGCGGCGGTTCCGGCCAACAGATCCGTCATCGTCGCCATAAACCCCCCATGCAAACCGTTAAAGTAGTTTTGGCAGATCCCGTTTTCCATATCGGCCTGGGCTTCCACATACCCTTCTTCTAATTTGGTAATCTTGATTTTACAATAATGGCTGAAGGTATCGTGCTCTTCGAGAAAAGTAATCAATCTGTTATAATCTATTTGGTTTTGACTCATAAAATTCTCCCGTTTTTATTTAGGCAACTATTTTTCTGCCTTTTATTTTACTATTTTATCCAAAGCGGTTATGGATTGCATGACGGCGTCTGCAGATCCCAATCCTCAAAGGAATACAAATACCGGTCAATGATGGGTAAAATCGATTGTTGACCGACTGCAATGCTTTCTTCATACATTGCCACCACACGAAAACCAGCAGCCTTGGCTGTGATAATCGCATGCGGGGCATCCTCAAAAACAACCGTATCAGAAAGCTCCGTCTCAAGCAGTGATAAAGCGTGCAAATAAATATCGGGGCGATTCTTGCCCGCTCCTGTTTGCCAGCAACTCAACACTTCAGGAAAATAGTCCCGTATGCCCAACCGGCATAAAGCAATCTGGGCCAGCTCCCGATCCGTTGCTGTAGCAATGCACATTTTTACATCTTGTTGCTGCAATTTAGTTAAGAAGTTTTTTACTCCCGATTTTAAGGGGATACTCTGTTCGTATTCCTGCCTCATGAGGTCGCGGACTGCCAAAACAGTCTCTTCCTCCGTTTCACAAAGGCCAAATTCCCGCTGAAAATAAAGCGAAGCTTGAGACAGTGTCATTTCCCTTAAGTCTTGCATTATTTGCGGATTGCAAACAATGCCCCTGGTTTTGAGGTAAATTTCTTCGGCCCTAAACCAAAACGGCATCGAGTCCAAAAGCGTACCGTCCAAATCAAAGATAGCCCCCTTGATCTTCAAAAAAAGCACCGCCTCATAAAAATGATAATAGACGCCACTTCGTAAGAAGAAAGAGCGCTATTATCATTTATTGTAGCACATCCCCGCTAATCGTTCAACATTTCCGGCCTAATAATGCGTAAGAACAAACAAGGGTTAATCCTTTTAAAAGGGAAGTAAGCAATTTTTATCCTATTTTATTATTGCAAAAATAAGACAAAAGTGTTATATTTTTGTTTGGAATACGGTAGCGCTTTACCTATTTTGTAACTTCGTAGAATGGACGGATGGTATTATGTATATTTTATTGGCTTTATTACCTCTGATTGCAATTCTCATGATGCTGCTGATTTTTAAAAAACCGGCAGATATCAGCGGAATCGTCGGCTGGTTGGTCGTTGCAATCGTGGCTTTTTTATTTTTTGACACCACTTTCGACGTCCTTGTCCGCTCCACCGCCGCAGGTTTGATCAAGTCATTCTCTGTTTCGATGATCGTAGCAACATCACTCTTGCAAATGGCTTTTATGGAAAAGACCGGCGCATTAAAACGGATTATTATTTTCTTAAAAACCATCGCGCGGGAAAACAAGGCTGTTCAAATTATCCTGATCAACATCGGGTTCGGGACTTTGATGGTGGCGGTCGGCGCCACTCCGGTTTCTATTCTGCCCCCGATTTTGCTTTCTATCGGGTATACCACAACTGTTGCAATTGCGCTTCCGGCTATCGGCTATGATTCTTTATGTACATATGCACTCTTAGGGGCTCCGATCGTTGTTTTTGTGGATATGGCAAATGCCTTTACGGGCGGCACTTCCATTACTTTGTCTCAGGTTGGCAGTACCTTTTCCCCTATTTTGCCGGTTGTCTCCACTTCCATCGGCTTTTGTATGTTATGGATCGTCGGCAGATGGGAAGGCCTCAAAAAAGGTTGGCTGCCCTGTGTTATTGCCGGAGTTGTCATCGGCATAGTCTCCCACTTTACCAATAAAGTCGATAACCTTGTCGTTCTGACCGGCGTGCTTTGCGGCCTGGCTGTCATTATCACGATGGTGATTTACCTGGCTGCAACAGGCAAAAAGGTGCTCGATAAATCCATTTTAACCCCCGAAGAACTGGCGTATGAAAAGACTTACCCGCTTTGGAAGGCATTTATACCCTGGGTATTGCTGATTGCCCTCATTCTTATCTTAAATCTTAACAAAGATGTCTTCAATACGCTTTATTATCAATGGAAATTCCCCATCAATGGGTTAGCCGCAAACGGCAAGGGTATCGATACCCGGTTTTTATGGAATGCTTACACTTGGATATTTGTCAGCACCCTATTATCTATCCCCTTCTTAAAACCCACAGCCAAACAACTGAAAGACACCGTTTCCACCTGGTTAAAGCGTGCCCCCAGACCAGTTTTTGCAGCGGCGATCTTCTTTGCCATCGGTGAAGTCATGAATATGTCCGGCTTTAATGTATTGTCCGTTGCGGATAAATCAATACCAAAATATATTGACCATAATATGATTAAAGTATTGGCCGACGCATCGGCTTCTGTATTCCATGGCGCATACGGCTTTGTTGTTTCATTCATCGGTTTATTCGGCGGTTTTTTGACCGGGAGCGAAGCATCGTCCATCGCCATGTTCGCCAATTATACAATGGCCACGGCCGAGAGCATCAACGTCAATATGATTATCATCACGGCAGGATTAGCATTTGGAGCAGGATTGGCAAGCGTTATTTCCCCGGCGAAACTGCAAAACGCTGCGGCCTCCATCGACAAATTGGGCGAAGAAAACAAAGTCATCCCTATGGCGTTTATCTTTTCTTTAATCCTCACAACCATTACGGCGGCTTTCATCGCTTTGCTTGTCGCATTCGCTCACTAAGCAAATCTGCTTTTGTTAGCCAACAAAGTTAAAAGACCCGTCAACAAATTGTTGACGGGTCTTTTTTATTCTTGATCCTATAAAAAATTAACTTTTATGTAGCTTCCGTACAATTCCAAAAGTCCCCGGAAGTGCTTATTTTTTGCTCAGGTTACGGATGTGCATATAAACAGTATTTTTTGAAAGTCCCAAGTTATCGGCAACCTTAACTACGGAATCCTTAAGACTGAAAATTCCTTTCTCGTAGAGCAAAGCGACGATTTCCTTATTTTTATCTACAGCCGAAACGGTAATGTCGTTGAGGATTCTGCCCCTTGCCTCCTCTACGGCGGATATAATTAACTCGTCAATATCAGTCGCAAAAGTTTCCGAAATTTGCGAATTACCGTTATTGTTGTTATTAAATTGGTCCAGGACAAGATTAAGAGGCGTGTCCATATAAAAGTTCATACACAACAGGCCAATAATCCGCTTATTTTCTCCCATAATAGGAATGGTAGTGGAACGGAGGGGAACCCCTTTTTTGCTCCGCGTAAAATAAGTTAATGAAGTAGAGTTGGAATCTTCTTTGATCATCGATAACATTTCCAAAGCCAAATTTGTTATCGGCGCCCCTTCCGAGCGGCCGGAATAATGTCCGTTAATAACCTTGATAACGGAACAATCATAGTCCTCTAGACTATGCAGTACCATTTCATAGCCAATACCTAAATAATCCGCAAGACCGTCCATCATCACCTTATAAGAATCTAAAATGGTCCGGTCTACGATAGAAAGCCTGACACAATCATCCATTGAACTTTTGTTCTCCTTTTATACTATTTATTTCTATTATATTCGGTTCAAGACAACATTGCAATGCACAATCGTTTATTGAATAAAAGGAATCAATTCATATATCATTTATATTTTTTATAAAATAAAATTAATTTTATTTACAAAACTATATTTTATTGCTATAATGAAATAAATTTCATTTATTGTAAAATATTACATTAAATAGAAATTATTGCAAAACATATATCAACAGACTGGAGATGTTTCGAAATGTTAAAGATTATCAGTACAGACAAAGCCCCGAAGGCCATTGGGCCCTATTCCCAAGCAATTAGTTTTGGTGAAATGGTATTTATCTCTGGCCAAATCCCGGTTGATCCGGCCACTAATGCTATTGTAGAAGCCAAAATCGCAATCCAGGCCGAGCAATGCATGAAAAATATTGAGGCCGTCCTGATTGCAGCCGGAAGTTCATATAAACAAGTCGTCAAAACAACTTGTTTTATCACGGACATGGCAGATTTTGCTGCATTTAATGCTGTTTACGAAGAATATTTTATCAGCAAACCCGCTCGTTCTTGCGTAGCCGTCAAGGCCTTGCCCAAAAATGTGCTCTGTGAAATCGAAGTAATTGCTGTAAAATAATGAGTTTTAAGCCGGCCGGCTAAAAAAAATAAAGGAGGAATTATAGTTTTATGGAAAAAGTAAAGAAAGCCCCGACTCTATCATTTGCCCTCATCACACTAATAGTACTTATCCTCTTCATTATCATAGGACTCACTGTTTTCGGCATGCCAGTGATTACGGTCTTGTTCTTTTCCTGGCTCGTACTGGTTCCTTTTGCTCTCTACCTTGGGTTTACAACCAAGGAAATCGAGGACTCCGTCTATGAGATGGTCAAGGCCGGCATAGGACTCTTTGCCCTGCTGCTTGCCATCGGTTGTTTGGTTTCTATCTGGCTCTGCGCCGGTACGGTTCCGACACTGATCTTTTGGGGACTTAATCTGATCACACCCAAGTTCTTCCTACTTATCGCATTTTTAGTCTGCTCCTTTGTTTCCCTGCCTACCGGTACTTCCTGGGGTACGATCAGTACAGCCGGCGTTGCCATGATGGGAGTAGGTTTAGGACTTGGTCTTCCGGCCGGGATGGTAGCCGGCGCTGTTGTTTCCGGCGCTTATGTCGGCGATAAATTGTCCCCCGTATCCGATACGCCATTGCTTACCTCAACCATATGTAAAGTTCCCCTGATGAAACACATTAAACATATGTTATATTCCACCGTTCCCGCTTTTGTATTGACAGCTATTTTGTTTATCGTCTTAGGATTCAAATATGCGGGAACAAGTCTTGACACCGTTACCATTACCAACCTGACATCCGCTCTCGGTAGCACCTTTCATATCGGCTGGGTCACCCTTATCCCTCTAGCCGTCGTTATAGCGCTTCTGGTCATGCGTCAGTCTGCTGTTGGTTCCATCATGATCGGTTGCGTCGTAGGTGTTCTGGTCGCAACCTTATACCAAGGGTACGGCCTCTCTGACGTGGGGAACTTCTTGGCCTATGGTTTTCAAGTTCAAACCGGCAATGAGCTTTTGGATCCGATCTTAAACCGCGGCGGTATCTCAAGCATGTTGGAACTGATCGGCGTTGTTGTCGCTTCTTTAGGCATGGGCGGTATCTTAAAAGGAATCGGCATTCTCAATACGCTTGTTGAAGCGCTGGGCAAAGTCATCAAATCCATGGCCGGTGTGACGGTTGCCACGGCAGTCGAATGCGCGCTCTGCGTTACTTTAGTCGCCAACAACTATTTTTCCATGATTATGGTCGGCACTTTAATGACTCCTTTGTTTAAGAAACTAAAACTAAAACCCGAAAACGCTTCCCGGATCATCAATGACTGGAGTAGCTGCGGCAGTATGTTTATCCCCTTTAACATCGGCGCTATCTTTGTCGCGTCAACCTTAGGCGTTCCCATTCTCGCCGTATTACCGTTTGCTCTTTTCCACATCATCGTTATGGCTTTGGACTTGATTTACGGTCTGGTTGGGTTTTCCATGACCAAATATTCGGATGAACAATGGAAAGAAGCGCTGGAAAACGATCCTGATTTGGCCTCTATAAAAGCCGCATAATGATTGGAGATGTTCCTTTATGTCTTACAACTTTGATGAAATAATCGACAGAAGAAAAACAGATTCCATTAAATGGAGTTTTCGGAATAACGATGACAGCATCGCCCTTGGCTGGGCGGATATGGATTTCCGTACGCCCAAGGTCATTACCGACGCCGTGCGCCGGGAGGCGGACTTCGGCCTCTATGGTTATGTCGCGCCGGGCCCGGGCTGGTATGACCCTTTCATCAATTGGTGTGAGCGCCGCTACCACTGGCAAATCAAAGAAGCATGGCTCAGTTATACCCCGGGCGTCATTGCCGCGCTCGGCTCCGCAGTCCGCGCCTTTACTCAAAAAGGCGATCAGGTGATCTTCCAGACCCCGGCTTTCTGCCTGTTTACGGAGCTTACGGAGACAAATGACCGGGAGGCAGTCCATAACCCCCTGATCTATCAAGACGGCAGATATTGCATAGACTTTGATGATTTAGAGGCAAAGGCCAAAAATCCCAAGGCCAAGCTGTTGATTCTCTGCAATCCCCATAATCCCTCCTGCCGTGTCTTCACCAGGGAAGAGTTGACCCGTATCGGAAAAATCTGCGTCAAGAATAATGTGATCATTGCCTCCGATGAGGTTCATTGCGATATGATCCACAAACCCCATCAACATATTTGCATTGCCTCCATCAGCGAAGAGATCGCTCAAAACACCATCACCTGTCTGTCCGCCACCAAAACATTCAATATGGCGGGCCTACAGATTTCGGCTAATGTCATCAAAAACCCCCAAATGCGCGAAAAGTACGCGAAAGAACTGGTCTCGCGGGACTCTAAACGCCCCAACATCTTTGGCATGGCCGCATTCCGAGCCGCGTATGAGTCGGGAGAAGAATGGCTGGAAGAACTGCTCGTTTACATTAAGGGGAATCTTGATTATTTAACCGATTTTATTGGGAAGAATATCCCACAACTTAAAGTCATTTGGCCGGAAGGTACGTATCTGGTTTGGATCGATTGCACAGATCTGGGGCTTTCAGGCATGGAGCTGGGCGACTTCTTTGCAAAATATGCAAATGTCTTTTTATCCGCCGGTATTTTTTATGGCATTGAAGGCAATAACTTTATCCGCATCAATCTGGCCTGCCCTCGTTCTATTATCCAAGAAACCTTAATAAGAATGGGAAAAGCCATTCAAAACAAAAAATAAGCGAAAGATTTTTGAGACACTCCCCGCCCACATAATACCCCCCCCCAAATACATCCTTACAAAAAGTAAAAGAGCCGCCTCTTGGCGGCTCTTTTACTTTTTATTATTATATAATCTCAGTACACTTTTAATTTATCCGTTTAAGATAAAAATTATATTCTTCCTTTTGCTGTTTTTGGAACAAGCTTAGCCGTCTTGTCATAATATATTATTGGGTAAGCCTTTTTTCAGCATGACTATTAAGGTATCCCAAATTCAAGAAATGAGGTTAAAATATGTACTATCCACAATATTGTCCTGTCCCCGGACCTCCCGGATGTCCCGGCGCTCCCGGCGCTCCCGGCGCTCCCGGTACTCCCGGTACCCCTGGTGCTCCCGGCGCTCCGGGCGCTCCCGGTACCCCTGGTATCCCAGGCGCCGGCGCCATCATCCCCTATGCTTCCGGCGGTCCTATCGCAATGACTTCGATTGCCGGAGGATTGGTCGGAACAGTCGGTTTAGTCGGATTTGGCAGCTCTGCCGTAGGTATTACGCCGGTTGCCGGAGTGATCGACCTGACCGGTACCGCATTGGGTCCAATCATTGACTTTGCCTTCTCGGTGCCTCGTAACGGCATCATTACATCGATTGCCGGATTTTACAGCAATGTTCTGGCCCTTACTTTAACAGAAACGACCGTAACCATTACGGCTGAGTTGTATTCAGCGACTTCTGCCAGCAATAGTTTTACCACCACCGGAGCCAGTGTAGCTTTGGCCCCGCCTTTAACAGGCGCAGTTGCTCTTGGCACCATCTCAAGCGGTATTACTACTGGATTAAATATACCGGTAACGGCCGGACAACGTCTTCTGATGGTATTTTCAATAACAGCCGCAGGAGTGACCCTGATTACTGCCGTCACCGGTTATGCCAGTGCCGGAGTTGCCATATCCTAAACCAGATTCTTTTGTAAACACCCCTAATCATAAAAGGGCACGNNCGTGCCCTTTTATGATTAGGGGTGTAAAAAAAGATTTCTCTGTTTGACTATTAAAGTGTTTCCGGAAAGCGCTTCGTGTTAATCGGAAAGAACAGCAGCTTCCGATTGTTCCAAAAAACCATTAACTCCCCCCCTTAAACATAGGCCTTGTCGAATTCTTTTTTAAATTCTAAGAAAGTTTCTACAATCAAAGGATTAAAATGTATGTTAGATCCTTTTTTAATAATCGCTATTGTTTCGCTATTGGTATAAGCTTCTTTATAAACACGTTTTGAGCGCAGGGCATCGTATACATCAGCCAGCGCCATTATTTGCGCTGACAATGGAATTTCATCTCCACATAAGCCGTCAGGGTACCCGCTTCCATCCCATTTTTCATGATGAGACCGTGCTATTTCAATTCCAATTTTAACAAAATAATTGCCAGGATAGTTTTGATATACTTCCTCTAATGTATTAGCGCCTATTAAGGTATGTTGCTTCATTTCTTGAAACTCTTCCGTCGTCAGCTTTCCGGGCTTTAAGAGAATTACATCTCTTATTCCAACCTTGCCGATATCATGTAAAGGACTTGCTTTTTGAAGATTATCGATAAAATCTTCTGTTATCCGGTCTTTAAAGTCGGAACGCAGTCTCAGTTTTTCAGCGATTAATCGACAATAAATCTGTATGCGTTTTAAATGGTCTCCGGCATCTTCGTCACGGGCCTCTGCCAACTTTGCTAACGCAAAAATGGTTGCTATCTGTGATTCCGAAATCTCTTTTACCTTTTCTCCAACCATTTGTTGCAAATCTTTATTATACGTCTCGAGTTTCTTTCGTTCTTTTATCCGCTTGCCTTTCTCTTTTTTTTGAAAAGCCAGCTCTGTATCCGCAATGATCAGCTCTGCCGCCCGTTTGCCTTTCTCTTTATTTTGAAAGGCAAGTTCTTTATTGGCAATGACTAACTCTGCTGCCCGTTTATCCTTCTCTTCATGTTGAAAGGCAAGTTC
>DIFD01000011.1 GCA_002418965.1 Peptococcaceae bacterium UBA5757
CATAAGTCGTGCCGCCCACGTCATTGGCGTACTTCGCTGTACCCTGTGCAACGTCCAAAGCATCATCATTACTCATTGCAACTGCCTGCAGCCCCCAGCTTACGCCAAAATTAGTGGTGGTCGCAGGATGTAACCAATAAAACTTTGCGTAAATTGTCCCGCCAGAATAATCATCGGGCATCGGGATATTTGCATAGGCATATTCGATTGTGGCTTTGTCAAAGGCGCAGTAATCGTATACGTTTTTGTTTGTCGCCATTTCGATTGGTGCTGAAGCCGCGCAGCCGCTTGTTACGGTCGGTTTCCAGCCGCCGATCCATAATTGCTTATGTAGCACCCCGCTAATTGCGGTAAGACCTAACAAATTCTCGCGCGTTATTTTCTTCGTTTCCGCCGGACTGGTTACATCCACTATTGCAAGCAGATCATTATATGCCGGCGCGGTTAGGGCGGTTAACAAACTAATTTTTGTGTCTGCCATTATTACTCCTTAAGGTAAAATCCTCGTTATCACTCCAGCGGATTGGATACTGACAATACCGGAGATATTGTCAACAATTTTATCGTTGTCTGTTAGTGTTCTATCGGTAAAATAGGTCAAATCGCTTTTCCTCACAACTGGAGCTTGAAATAGAAGCCCTTCCGTTACTCCAGTGCCGCCTATTCCTTCAGAATGTATCTGCGCCATTTCAGCATCGCTCAGTATTCGGTTATAATGCCGTGCATCGGCAAGTTTGCCGAAAAATGGATAATGATAATCTGAAGGTGGATCAATTGAGCGTATATTACCTATTGCATAATTAGCTCCCTTTAAGCTTTTCGGAGCTCCAACAGCGGGAACTTCAATGATTGTAGTTAAAAGAATTCCATTAATATAAAATTTTGCCGTTGTCCCTTCTATTGTTAATCCCAAGCTAGACCAATTATTAGGAAACATTGAGCCAGAATAAGATGAATATTGTAATGTTCCGCTTGTACTACAAACAATAGTAAGATAGAAACGATAACCATTAGTTTCATTGTATCCCAATCGCCATTCAATTCCGCCGGCATTATCAATCCATGTGCATATTAAATTACCCCAAACCCCAGCCGTCGAATCTGGATAAGCCCAAATTGTCATGGACTGCTGGGGTAAGTCTTCAAGCGCAGGAATGCTTCCGAATGTAATGATGTCGGTTGATGGAGCATTAAATTCAGCGGCAATTAGCGAATTACTACCAAAAACCAAACTGTCCGGAGCTTTGCTCAAGGTCCACGAATAATCAATGACATTTCCATCGCGGATATTAAAATCGACTCCATGCACGTAATATTCATCATCAATGTTCAGTCCGGTTTCTTTCACATTTATGATATCTCCAATATCGATTACCAAAAAGGCGAACATCAATGCTACTGAAATATTCGCTATCATTGCAACTCTTGTTAAATTTGTGTGGGGGTTTTTTCTGTTGTAAAGAAGTTTTTTTGCCATCGCATCTCCCTGTTTTGTATCACGCTGATATAATTGTGTGATGTTCAGCTCATTAATGCCATAAGCAGTAATGCTTGTGCTGTCAGTTTTGGTCACTTTAATCGGCGAATCCTGATAAACCGCCTTGCCTTTCAGATATAAACGAGTAACATAACCAGTATATCCGCTCGCATTTGTAAGCTTTACCTCTGCCTCTGCCGTGTAAAATGTCACACTAACCGTCAGAGAAGAAGTCAGATCTGTACCCGTACCGTCGCTTTTCGTGTTCATCAAATAATCAGTGTTCGCGACAGGTTGAGAACATGAGCTAGTTATCGCATTGCAGGATTCTTTTGTGCTTGCATTCTGATATTTAACCGTGATTGTCTTTGTTTCGTTTGAGGATAAAACAATCGGTGTTCCCAGTGAGTAAATTGTTTGTTCAGTTGCATCCACTCGCTTTGGATAAGCCGTTACCGTTATTTTATTCAGAATGTCCTCACCATGCTCACGGAAATAATTTTTCATCATGCCATTAAAATCAGCATTAGTCGCCGCGTCCAGAATTATTTTGCCCCCGCCTTCAGTAAGAATATATCCACCGTCTTCTTTAAGTAGATAGCCGCTATCCGCAGTCAGTACAGGTATTCTGCTTACTGCCCGTAATCCATTTCTATCATTTTCAGTCTCGAATACCAGTGTTTCACCATAAGTTTTATCATGCCGACAGTAAAAATAACCATTTTCGCTCAAAATCACTTTATTGAGCTCAGTTGCCGCCGTTGTGGTCATAGTCATGCTATCAAATGCAGCTGGAAATTCGTATTCGCCATCGCTATAACTGGTTGCCTGTGGAGTTACTCCAACCGCGTCCACAATGGCATCCACTATATATCCGCCCCTCTTTTCGGTTGCTATGGAGAGCTGATCTATTTTTTTATTGTAGGCGTTATACATCCAATCAGATACAGTGACACTGGCTATATGTTTATTATATGTATCATCAACAAGATTAATATCCGTAACTTTGCCATAGAATCTTGTATAATCCACGCCATCATAAGCAACAACCATTTTCACATTTGTGTTCTTTGCCCAGCCGGTCAAAACATTCGCATCATCCGGATCGAAATAACCTACCGTACCACCAGTCATATCGCAATTGCGCAAGTCCATTTTCAATTCGCCAATTTCAGCCAGCCGGTCAGTATATTCGTTAGATCTCATTCCCCAATGACCATGAACAGTATTTTGGTTGACATAATCGGTGATTTCTACCCATGCCGTGCCGGCATTGTTATAGTAATAATATTTGATGCTGGTTGGCTCAACCCGTGTCATCGGCTCACCTTTTGAAGTTCCTGAGCAAAATATTTGGCGCTCAGCCTCGCAAATCTGTCATAATCAAATGGCTGTGATTCGATCCTATCCGAATCTCTATTAATATTCACATACTCTCCGGATGTTGCCCCAATTAAGAAGGAATCATTTGGATAACCAGGAGGTACGCGCATTGAAAGACCAGTTGCGGCAGGTGTAATGATATTCTCGTTGATATTTTGTTCAAGACGAGGATTAATAGGATTGTGTTTATCTATAACAATTTTTTCAGTCACCGTACGTATGGTATAAGTGAAAGTCTTTTTGGTTGGCAATCCATTAATTTGATTTGCCATTATTCCCATTTCAGACATAACCTTGCGCATTTCATCCACTGCGGTTTGCGAGTAAACGCCCCATTTCACACCCTGGTCAAGCAGCATATTCGCTTCTTCAGTTGTCAATCCATCCGCAGCAAGAAGTTGCTCCAGGTATCCGAGCATGATAGTATTTTTTGCTAATGTATGCGCATCAACATTATCTTGTAGTGCCTGCTCGTTTTCATCCAATTTTCCGTTGATTTCCTCAAGCCGTTTACCAGTAGCGGTTGCCTGTTCTGCCATCAATTCTTTGCGTTCCTCGGTAAGCCGTTCAAGTGTGTCGTTATATCTTTCTTCGGCATTTTGCAGTGATCCGGTAAGAGACATCATTGATGTGGCTGATTCATTAGCTGCATCTTTTGCTTCATTGATTTCTTCTATTCCCTGGCGCAATTCTGGATGTAATTCAAACCATGCGTCTGCCTGTGCATTTAGACTATCAGTCCATGCCTGATTAGCCCTATCCGCCTGCTTCATTGCATTGACTTCTTCGGCTGTCAATAAGATTCCATCCTTCATATAACCGAGGTGCTGATCATAAACAAGTCCGAGCCGTTTTAATTGTTCTTTTTCGTCTTGTAATCCTTTTATATAATGAATTGTTTGTTTCGTGAGTTCATTCTTTGATTCGATCAATCCTGTTTGTGCTGGCAATAGATATTCGCCGATAATCGCCGCTAAATCCTCTTGTAAAGCCGCCTGTATTCTCTGCTGATTCGCCAATCCTTCACTTGTGCGTTCAAAATCACCCTGTGCCAATGAAGTTTGTTCAAGAATCAAAGCATACGAAGCCTGTGCCTTCTGCGCCGCGCTGAGCGCGTCAACGCCATCCCATATACCAAGCTCCATTGCCTTTTGTTCAATGATCACCTGGTTCAAATTCACACCAAGCGTGCGAAGCGGCTCAACCTCACCTGATAAACCTGAACGCAGTTTATCAAGCACTTCTGTTGGGTCCATATTGTTAAAGGATGCCAGATCGCTTGCCAACTGCACCAACGTTGTGGACATTTCGGCGGATTTTTCTTCCGTGATTCCCATTGCGCGAAATAGATTGCCATAAACAGAGGCGCCAGCCAATGCTGCTTCATTGCTCATTCCCATTGCTTCGGCTGCGTTTTCACCAAATGCAAGAACCTCATCGGCTGCATCGCCAAAGACAATTTTTGTTTTAGATTGCGTTTCCTGCATATCAGAAGCAGCAGTAATGGCAACTTTTGAATAATCAATCATTTTATTGATTGCTACGCTAGCGAGCCCTATTGCACCGGCGCTTGTCAGACTAAATCCTGTAACTTTTTGGAAGCTGTTAGAGAGCTTGCCAAGTCCAGATTTTGACTCCGCAAGCCCCTTATTCATTTTGCTTGTATCGGTATATATTTCGTAAAAAAGGCTGCCTATCTTCTTCGCCATTTAGCCCTCACCATATTATTTTCTTCCAATTCAGCCTGCCTTTTTGATCGGGCATCCTCTATCTGATAAAACTCAAATAACCTCGATAGAGATAAACTCGCAATATAATCCAACGTCCATCCAAATCGCTCCGCAAGTGTCCATTCAATTAATTCGAACGGAGCGGGTTCGCCTGCTTTTCGCAGTGACAGGTAAACCCGCTTACTTAAGAAGGGTCATCAAGCGGCGATGATGCTTTTTTTAGAAAGGCTTTGAGTAGCTTTCGATAATCGAGTGGGCTCAATCCAGTAAGCTCATCAATTGTCAATCCACACATCCGCGCCAGAATTTCGTCTGATTCTTCCTGTGTGGTTTCCTTATCAAACAACCTGCGATAATCCTTGATTGTGCCTACTTCAAAATCGAATTCAATTTCTCTGCCATCTTTGGTAATGAAATCAGCCATTAGTTTGTTCCATCAACGCGTGCGCCGTTCTGCTGGAAAGGAACGCTAACCGTTACCACATCCTCATAAGGATAGCTATAAGATGCACCCATGCAGATTGCTGGCATAGAGTATTTTGGTTTACTCGTGGCTGTACCTTCCGGCTGCCATTGGAGCGTGCCGGATTTTCCTTCTACGCATTCGATCGAGTAGGATGCAGTTCCACCCGTCCCCGATCCAGCCTGCAAAAGTGCCTCAAAAGCTGCTGAACCATCTTTCACGCCAGTGATATAGTTCTTGTTGGCATCCGATCCCGATGTTGCGTCTATCAAATTGATAGATGGCGTATACGAGAATGAACGCTGATTGCCCGACAATATAGTTGTACCTGTCGGGGTTGTCCATGTTACAACGAGTGCTGATCCTGAATATTCTGACATTTTATATCTCCTATGAACCTAATCTGATTCGATAAACACCGCCGGCATTATGTATCCTCTCGCCATTCGGTGTGATCTCAAAGTATTCAACTTCTGACTCTAAAGAAGTCCAGAAGTTCGTCCATCCTGTTGCTGTCACGCTGCCCGCGTGAAACAGGTTATCAATTTGCGTGGCGATATTCCCTGCCGCCGCGCTACTTACATCTGTATATCCCCTAATATAAACCATCGCGTCTTTCATTCGTGAAGGGGTTTGATTCTCCTCAATCTGTGATTGATAAGAGAAGACCACATGCGGTAATGGCGCATCATCCGGCGCGGCGTTATAATAAACGCTTGCCGTACCTGCCAGTAACGATGTGAGTGCAGTGCCACCTATTAATTTTGTGTAAATTGCACTTGTGAGTGCGTTCATTTCGTTAGATCCTCCCATTTTTCACCGGAGTTGTAACGCCGCGCCACTTCTTCAGCCGCCGGTGTCAAATACGGACGCTCGCCGCCTCTTCGCACTTTACCAGGATACTCTACATAAATCGCATAATCTACGCAAGGACCTACATGAGCATATCCCTGCTTCTTTGGTGATGGGAATTTCTCAACCGTGGCGCACGCATTCTTTTCCGCGACATTGCTTGCTACATCGCCAAATGATGATTGATTACCGCCGGAGAATGCCCCTTTTTTTGTTTCTACGTAGATCGAGTTACGAAGTGCTGTTGTTTCATACGGCGCTTTTTGTTTCGCTTCTGCCTCAATCTCAAAAGCAATCATGCGAATGATCTGATCGGCATTAACATCAAGCGCTTTCATGATCCGGTCGACTTCGCGAGTATCAATGCGCATTTTTTTGCTCATGTAACCTCTTCCAATTCAGCGCGCACGCTAATATTCCAGCTTCTATCCGCTCCCTTGACGCTTTTGACGTTATATTGATGATCTTCCGTTGCGAATCTATTGGCAGTGGTAATCACGGCATTATATGGCAGAGTAAGAACAACGGTTTCAAATGGAACATAACCGCCGCCCGCCTGCAATTTTGTTGCTGAAACATAATCAATCCGGCAATCGTAGGTTATGCTGCCCGCCCAGACTTGAGTATAACCACCCTGTCCATCGCTAGTTCTTGTTACAGATAGAACTGTACCAGTATCAGGTAATGTATCAATCAGTTGCTCACGCATATAGGCTAATTGCGTTGCATTGATGAAACTCATTCCATATCTCCCCTATAAATAATTGTACTGATCGGCTTCGCCATACTACGCAGCCGCCCAGCCTGTTTCATGCAGTGATCATAATATTGACTTCCATTGATCCTGTGATTATCACTTGACCAATCAATGGAATTGGCAGCAGCCGCCGCCTTGCGCTCCCAGATATCGGCTGCCGCGCCATGCACGTCATAAGTATGTCCACTTGCATAAAATGCAGTCCCTTTTGTGTCGCTGGCGAACTCAACAAGACCCCTATTATAATCAACTGAATAAAGAGCCGTGCTCACCGAAGAGCCATTGGCGGTTTGCAGATAGAAAACCGTACCACTTTCAAGGTAAGGCTCAGTCCAGAAACGCTTATATTCTACGCTCCCAACAGCCTGCGCTGGTTCAACTTCTATCGGATCGAACTGGAAATCGCGTCTGTGCATATCCAGTAGATCTTCAATATGATCATCTGTCCAATAGATTTCAGCGCCAATAGTAAAATCATCCGTTCCGGCGTTTCCAAGCACACGTGCTATTTGTATGATATTGCTCATTCCGGTTCTAGCCATAATTACACCCTATATTTGATGTGGTCTTGCCAAAAAAACTTTTTCATCATTTCAAAACGCTTCTGTATTGGCATTATTCCGTGCCATCCCTTTATTACCAATTTGGTAACCTCGTTGACATTCACAGTAGCGTTGAAGCGATCATCCATTTTGAATACAGTTTCTTGATACTTTTTAGCCAGTTCATTGAAACTTCCCTGTTCAAACCATCGTTTATCTCCAGGATAAGTGGCGATCCAATCATCTATAAACCTTCGTGATTTCTCGCTATTCCTTACAAAGAGCACGCCAACATTGAGGTGTGGAGGTATTCCATTCGCGTCATGTTCGCATGCGCCTATGTCTCCCTCAACCGTGAAGGCACTGCGCAAGTCAACATTGAAATTACATATCGCGGCATCTGTGTCAAGCCAGAATACATACTCATATCCCTTTGCAAGCGCGTCCTTTATCATTGCTATTTTGTGCCAGGCTCCAGTCATAACATCCATACCCGGTATATAATCGCCGAAATAAAGCTGAAAATCCATCTGCCATGCCCGTGCATAAGCCGCGTGTCTCTGCATGGTTATTCTGAGCATGTCATAGAAAAGACCGGAATGTTCAATATCCGGCGTGTATGCCTGTTGTAGAAGTATCGCGTCTCTCATTGCAGATTCTCCTCAATGTCCTTTAGCACTGGTTTCCAATATTTCTCATAAACAAGGTTCGCATCATACTGCTCTGCGCCCCTGCGCGCTTTGATTTTCGATGATGGGTGCATATACTCCACATTCAGCTTGCGTTCAATTGCTTCTACTCTTGGCAGATATTGATAAGCGTTTTGCGAATAGTAGAACGGAAAGGCGTCACTTTTGTCGATCTTGTGACCGCTAAAACATAGCTCACTCATTGCCGTCCAATCACCAACGATCACCGGAATGCCGCACGCCTGTGCTTCCACAATTGGGATACCAAATCCTTCGCCCATGCTTGCTAGCAGAAATACATCCATCGAGTTATAGAGCTGCTTCATAAACTCTGCTGGAGCGGTCATGTGCGCGAAATACGGGTCAGTGAATATCACATCTTTGCCAATTTCCAGTCCATTTTGTATGCACAAATCTCTAAAATTCACCGCGCCTTGCATGTTTTCGCCTGATAGCGTGTGCAATAGATAAATAGATTCGGGATGCTTTTGCTTGAACAAAGTAAACGCGCTTATCATTTCGACAAATGATTTTCTTGAGGGGAACGCACCTTTATTCATCGCTACCGTACCTATAATGTACTTGTCTTTAGGAAGTTTAAGAATTTCGCGTGCCTCGTTTTTATCCATTGGGGCAAAAACGCTTGTATCTACTCCATGTGGTACATAATAACAATCAAGACCTTGTTCCCGTGTTTGCGCTACCCCATACTGGCTCATTGCAATGCGCTTGTAGGCAGCAGTCAACTTATCTCTTACCAGCGGGGGCATTGGAAATGAATCAACCGGATACCAGGGTATCCACTTGAATCCAAAAGGAATTGAGCCCGTTTCGATTACCCAAGAATCTGTGAGCGTAAAGCAGACATTTGCGCCAAATCGCCTTGTGTGTTCAATCCAGATATCTTGAGCATAAGGATGAAGCCCGCCCGGAAATATGGTTATCCCGTTATAGGTAAGCGCATTTCCAGTCAGCCCTGCGTATGCAATGATAGCGGGTTCATGACCATCCGCCTTCATTCTCGGTACAAACAAATTTGTTTGTACCCCATAACCACTGCCCCACCATGGAGCGTTGCTAAGCCACGTAAAACGCATCATTCCACTTTCATTATGTCCCGTAAACCGGGCGGCAGGGGTGGGACGACCCTTTTTGGCGATATCTACCTATCCGCCCGGATTATGTCGTTATTAGCGACCCATTACGGCATTGATGCCAACGGTTACGATTGTGCTGGTAGCATTCACAGCAGTACCGATAAATCGTGCAGCAACATATTCGCCGCCGTCAACCCAACCATCAGAGATTGTGATTGAGCGTACAGTTCCAGCATTCCAAGCCGATCCAGCCGCCAATGTGCCTATCGTACCGTTTACGGCATTATTGGAAATGGTAACAAGCTCGAAGTCATAGGCAGAGCCAGCAGCGAGAGCCGCTGAACTGACTGCGAATGCTTCAGTAATGGTGAAACCGCCACCTTTTGCATCAGCCGGAGCTTTGCAGAATGGATAAACGGTTGTGCCAACCGCAATCGTGCCTGGTCCAAGTACAAACGAAGATGAGAAGTGATTCATGTCATATCTCCTTATACCGTCGGTGCAGTAGCGTCAGCGACAAGGGTAATACCCAGCGCCGGACGCCATAGACCAACAGCATAGATAGCGGACATGTTGATCTCATATCCGCGCCGTGAGGCGTCACGTTCGATCTCAATGGTGATCGGCTTGCGCCAATCAATGGCAATGGCATCCCGTGGGAACACGCCTCCATAGAAATCACCATCAGTATCAGCAGCGGCATAGACCTGGTACATTGGAACGCCCATGAAATTCGAGACGAATCCGCGCCGGGTCATTTCCTCAGTGAAACCAGCAGCCTGTGCGACTGAAGAAGAACCAGCCACAGAAGCTGCCTTTGCCAGTACCTGCCATTGATAACCATGAATCACGCATGCCAGCGGTACAGCATTTGATTTATTAGCGCTGCGCGCACGTGCAATAGCAGCCGATACGTGACCCCAAACAATGGCAGTGCCTGCGGTACCAACAGTCCCGCCAGTCAAGTCATTGAGCAAACCAATCAGGTCTGATTCAACTTTATCGGCAGCCGCGAGACCCAGCTCGCGTGAGGCATCGGTCATGATATTCTCCGGTAATTCTGAGCGCGCACGCGCATCAGAAACAAAGAACTGCAGACCGATTTCCTTCGGGGTCAGTGTTTGACCCGCTGAAGGGGTAAACGAGGAAGAGGTCAGATCATCAGCGTCCGAGACTTCCTGAGCAGTACCCTGGTTATATTCATACCCAATGCGCGGATTCATTCCCTGCGCATCATTGAAAGTTTTAATCAGTCCCTGCATAGTGCTGACTTCGCGCATAACGAAGTAAGCATCCTCTTGAATTTTATTTGCGATGCCTGAAACATCGCTCCATACGTTGTAGCCCATAAGCTACCTCCTGTGTTAAATTCCCAGCCGCGCTCTCCTTTCCTTTTCCGATTCCTGCTGTGGCGAACCACCCGCTGGATTGGTAGGATTGATGGCTGCTGGTTTTGGTAAAGTTGCCAGAATGGTCTTTGCATCCTCTTCGATCTGTTCAGGCGTCTCGCCTTGCAGCCGGAGCGCTAAAGCATCTGGTATTCCGATCTTTGCGGCGATCTGTATTTTGAGTGAATCGGTGCGTAGTTTTTTGTTTTCTGCTTCGAGTTCAGCAGCTTTTTTGTTCGCTTTTTCGAGTTCGGAAAGTTCGGCTTCTTGCCGTTTCTTTTCATCTGCTTCAAACTTTTGTAGTTTGTTGAAATGCCGCGCCGCTTCTTCTTCCTTGTTCTTCGCCTTGCGTTCTGATTCCGCCAATTTTGCCTTTAACGACTCGATCGTTTCAGGTTCCTGTTCAACAGGATTTTCTACAACTGGTTCTGCTTTTGCATCCATCACGGGTGCTTTGTCTTTCGTTTCTTCTGCCATCTTGGCCTCTCCTGAATTGATAAATTCCCTCGCCCATAAATCACTTACGGGTTCGATAGATGATTCATTCTTTATTGCTTTTGTTCTAGCCATTTTTTATTAATTCCTTTAGAGGCGTCTCGCCCCTCATTTCTCCATAAACATCATCTTTATGCGTGCTCACTAAATCGCCAAATTCGAATTTACCCTCCTTCCATGCTTCAAATTTCCCCTTGCCCATATATGTCCGCTGTTGATCTTCAGGCAAGCTCTTGAACCATTTTTCGCCCGTTGTGCCGAGCGGATTACCCGCTCCTATTACCGCTGGAATCATCGTACACATTCCATTATGGTGGTCATTTAGCGTTTCATCTAGCTTATGAAATGTCCCATGCATCGCAATACAAGCCATGCAGCTATTGCTATCAAGCGCGCTCATCCAGTACCATCCCTGTACCACGTCAGAATTCGCTATATAGCTTGCTCTATTCGCCTCGCGGTAGGAATATAATTGCACCGTGCGCGTCATTCGTAAGGCGTCAGTCAATCCGCCACCAAGTGAACCCCGAATCAGTCCTGCGATAGTCTTTGGGTTTTTACCAAGCGCGATATTGTCAAGGATTGTGTTGGCTACATTTTGCGCATTACTGGGTGCTAATGTTTCCAACCGCTTCATTAGTGCGCTTCCATCACTAAAAAATCCAAATAAAGTTTCTATAGCAGCCGGATTCAGTGTATTCCACCCTGCAATTACAGCCGGATTACCTGCATAAGTAAGTATTTTTGCATTGGCAATGCCCATCTTGACTGCATCGCTTGCCGCCTGCTGCATCACCGTTTTGGCGTATCCCTGAAAATTGATGAGTTCTTGATTTATAGAATTAATGAGCGTTTTATAGGATTCAAGTTTTTTAACCGCCACCTTTGTTGGTACATCCATTTTTGCAATCTGCAATGTGAGCACATCAATCTTATCCTGTAATCGCCGGTACATCGTACCATAAGCATTAATGATCTGCTTGAGCGCTTTTTCATCATTGCGCGCTATCGCAGCTTGCATTTGTTTTGCCAATGTTATGATGTCCTGTGATTGAATATCACTCATACATCCTCGAATCGCATTGATACTGGATTACCATCTACAATCTTTGATTCAACTCGCATTACCGTTTCCTGTTCATCACTAATAACGACTTCTGTTACACATGGAAGGCTATCGGATAGCGCTTGTTTGCATACTGATCTAATATCCTCTTCAAGCTCAATGATATATGTCTTAATTCCATAGGCTTCGGCAACCGCGCGTATATCTGGCAAGGTCAATCCACTTTGTTCATTCGAGCCAACATAATGACCATCGAAATATTTACGCTGTGTATTCATGATCGCCCCGTAACCGCCATTATTCAGTACAAAGAATTTGATAGGTAGAGCAAGCCGCCTTACTACTTCCAACTCTTGAATATTGAGCTGAAAACCACCATCACCATTAACACAGATAGTCCGCTTTCTACCACTTGCAAGGCACGCCCCAATTGCAGTTGGTATTCCCGTTCCCATTGCTCCCATAGCGCCAAGAAAAGTAAATACCTGCCCGTATTTTACCCGCCAAGCCTGATAGGTATGTGTTGCACAATGACTGGACGCTCCGGGCGAAATAACATCATCGCTTTTGCACAAATCAGATAATACATCAATAAGGTGATAGTTGTTTATCATTCGATCACCGGATTGTCCTTATTCAGCTTTTTGCACTCTTTCAGCCATGAGGCATATTCACCGCCAACTTTCAATCGCTTAATGAATTGCTTTAGATCAGCCTTGATGCAAATCCAATCTCCAGGATATTTTGCCAGTTCAGCAGGATCGATATCTACCACGAATTTGCGCGCGCCCGGTGCAACCAATTCAAGTTGATACGCTACCTGGTCATAATTCATCTGTGCGCCCAGAACAATCAATACATCCGCGCTTTGCTGTATTTTGTTCGCTGCTCGCTGTCCTATTGCACCTGGTCGCCCGCAATAAAGTGGATGATTGTCACTCATAAGCCCTATTGACTTCCAGGTCAACAGCACCGGGCATTTCAGCTTTTCAATCAGCTTGTGAAAATCATCCTCTGCTTTGGCAGCGATAATACCCCCGCCAGCAATTATAACAGGTTTATTCGCGCCGATCAATGCCTGCTCGATCTGTTCCACGCCATAACGAATGTCTTCATTTTCTTGCCATTCCTGCCATTCATTATAGTCAACCGAAAAAGATTCAAGTTTATCTGGCTCGATATCAGCAGCCTGAACATCAAGCGGAATGTCAACCCACACCGGCCCCTTGCGCCCCGTTTGCGCCTCATGTATCGCTCGCCCTAATATCCATCTGATTTGTGAAGGTTCTGTGACTGTTACCGCATATTTTGTGATTGGTGAAACGATGCTTACAATATCCGCTTCCTGGCTGCCTTTATAGCGCAGTCCGCTTGTACCAATCATTTGGTAAGTTTGTACCTGCCCGCTGATAAACAGAACAGGTATCGAATCCATCCATGCTGCTAATACTCCTGTTACTGCATTCGTGCCACCTGGACCTGTTGTGACCATACATACACCGAGTTTATTCGTGACTTGTCCATATCCGCAGGCTGCATAGGCAGCGCCCTGTTCATGAAGCATCGCGGTATATTCAATTTTCTTATTATTGCCAAGCGAATCATTGAGATGCATCGCTCCGCCGCCCACCACAAGGAAAATGCGCTTTGTGTAGTTGCTGATAAAGTCAATCACATAATCAGATAGTTTCATACATTCTCTTAATGGCGTATTCAAGGCTGTAATTCTGCTTCAATCCCAATTCATGCGCTTTTGCACAATCTGGCACGTAATAGCGTGATGGCTCTATGAAGTCCGGCTTTGTCATTATGATTGGCGTGCGCGGAATACTCATATCACTGACAGTCTCTGCCAGTTCATAAAAGCTTATTTCCCTTTCACTTCCCACGTTGTAAATTCCTTTCCCGTCGATCATTAATGTAATCAGCCATAATGCAAGGTCAGCTGCATATAGATAAGAGCGGATTGATTTTCCATCTCCAAATACATTGATAGGCTTGCCCTCTCGCGCCGCTTTGACAAAAGCTGTTATCGCAAACTTGTCCCGCATTCCTTGACCTGCAAAAGTGAACATCCTGGCAATAACGTAATCCAAGCCTGAATTTTTGAGAAGAATTTCGCTCCTAACTTTTTCTAATGCGTATTGTGTCTTTGGGTTTGTGGGATCGCTTTCCTTTGCCCTTGTTGTGAGTGGTCCATAAACCACGCCAGATGATGTAAACAATATTTTTGCGCCGTTGCGATAAGCACAAGCTAAAATCGGTTCAATCGGAGTGGGTGCACAGTGAAATATCAGGTCGTAATTACCCTTCAGCGCATCGTCATAATATTCGCGCCCGACACTCGTTACACTTGTTACATAGCGCAAGGATTCTGTGAGCCATGAACCTACAAAGCCAGTTCCGCCAGTTATTAATATGCGCTTATTAAATAATTGCCATATACTTGATTCTTTATGGATAAAATCAATTTCAGAACTTGGATACAAAGTTAATTATCCTGTCTATCGTATAATCTATCTGTTCATCATTCAAGCCATGCCAACATCCAACCCAAAATCCATTTTCCATGACGATATCGCAATTCGGCAATGGGTCTGCAATGTAATCAATGTTCTTATAAGCCGGCTGCCTGGTAATATTTCCGCCAAACATCAACCTGGTCGCTATTCCACTATCCTCAAGATAATGCGTGATTTCGTGGCGCTTGAATGGCGCCGTTTTCCTTATGGTAAGCGGGAAACCAAACCAAGCCGTATTCTCGCGCTCACTAATTGGCAAATAGAAAAAGTCTTCCAAGTGCCTAATACCCTCATAAAGTCGTTTGAAGTTTCGGCGTCTGATTTCCAGAAAGCGCGGCAATTTCTTGAGTTGTTCCAATCCGGCTGCTGCCTGTAAATCAGTCGCCTTTAGATTGTAACCAATGTGGGAATAGACATATTTATGATCATAAGATATTCCGTCCACTTTGTAATCAAAACGATGACCACATGTATTATCATGACCAGGTTCGCACCAGCAATCACGCCCCCAGTCACGGATAGATCGCAGGCGCGTGTACTCTGTCGTGTCATTGGTCAGTACCATCCCGCCTTCACCTGTACTCATAAAGTGCGCCGGGTAAAACGAGAATGTCGCTGTGCGTGTATCCTCGCCCGGAAACATCCCATCACAGGAATCAACGATTTTACCCGATTCGCACCAATTGCCCAGAAAATGACAGCCAACATCGACGCTGAATTTTGGCAGATATGTACCTATTTCGATATCCACGAAGTAGGGAGTAAAACCATTTTGTATTATCGGATTGACCGTTGTAGGGAAAGAACACCCCGAAACCCGCACAATTGACGACCAGTCATGCTGTCCTATCATAAGCAGGTTAGCAGAAGAACCAGAGTTTACGAATATCCCGTGTTTATAGCCGAGAAAATCCGCGAATGCCCTTTCAAATTCGGCAGTTTTTGCGCCACCAGCCCAGTGGCGACTTTTCACTACCTCGATCATCGCGTTTTCTTCTTCATCGCCCGATATCTGCCCAGATACCGGCACCCTTACACTTAATCCGTCCCTGATTTTTACCTCCTTTCCAGTTATGTACCCCTATTAAAATTCTGAAGCAATATCGCACCAATATTGTCTCCTTGCGCCTTCTCCGCATTAATCCGTTCTGCTTCAGCCTCATAATTGTAGCCACGCTTGCCGGATATTGTTTGTTTGCTCACTAATTCATTCTGAATATCGAATGTCAATCCAGCGATCTCTTCCTGTTCACTTATTGGCAGCGGATCCGGCCATTCTATTTGCCCCTCATCCTCGCTCATTCCCGCCAAAATCAGTAGTCTGCGATTGAGTTCTAGGATCGCATCACCATATAATCGTTTCTTTGTCTCATTCTTTGCAAGAGCATCCTGGTAGAGCACGCGCAATCCAAAGTTTGTCAATGCGCCCAATTTGTCAGATATGCTCGATATATCCACTGTGCGCGTCACGTCAAACAGCGATTGTCTCATGGTCATCAAATATTGTTGAGATGAAGCAAGATCACTCTGCATTTCTACTGCATAAATTTCCTGCGTTTCCGTTGTGTTTAATAATTTTCCGGGCTCGACATCAATCGCGCCTTGTCCAGCAAAGCCCTTGCCAACCAGAATAGGATGTGCGTGCAATCGTAAAATCTTTGAAATATTTGAGCTTGTAAGATTAATCCTATCCTGCAATTCGATCACATCAGCAGTGACGTCCGGATCGCCATAGGGCGTTTCAATCGTTGGCAAATTCTTTCCGTGTATGATCGGTGGAAAATCATATTGCCAAATAGCCGCTTCTTCAACAATGAAGCGATCATGTTGCATATATCCATTGTCTATCTGCCATGCGCCTGATTCGTTAAAATAGGTGCGCTCTCTAAATACGACTTCTTTACCATCTTTCTTGATCATGTAGGTAATGTTGTAGCCAGTGATTGTTTCCATGTCATCTGGCATAGTCTCGATGCTCATAAGCAACGGGTCTAATACAATAAGCCGCGGGTAGGTTTTGCCATGATATATCTTGCCATCAGGAATGATCTTGATATACCATGTACCAGATTCTGCACCTGTCAATCCCATCTTGTGAAGTAGAATTTCTTTTCGATTGGCAGCCCATACATTATCAAGATACTCCTCGATCGCATCACTCTCATAATCAAAAGTCAGCCCCTTGCCAAATAGCATGCTTACCGAACGATCAATTACAAGCCCGGTAAAGTTCATGATGATGTTATCGTCTATTTGAAGCGGTTTGGTTTTGAGCTGTTTATCCTGTTTGCCAGCACGGTAATTGCGATAGCCCGCTAATTCCCTTCGGCGTGCCAATAGATCGGGCGGTATCAAAAAATCTGTAAGCCTATCAATTAATGTATTTCTGAATGTGTCAATAAATCCCATATTTCCGCCTATATTGGTGAATCGTAGATCTGAACTGCTGGCTGAAGCGCCTCATCTTCATAAGCATAACGAAGTGCGCTTATGAGATGGTCATTCTTATCAACTGGCACTGGTAAAGCGTTCCCCGCTGAATCCTCGCGCCATTTGTATTGCGAAAATTCATTCCTGGCATTAATGCACCTGCTATCTATCACTATTTTCTGCTGTTGCAACCATTGGATACCATAAAGAATAGAATCCTTTCCTTTCTTTGCTGGCACCGCCATTACACCATGCGCCCTCAATTCCTGTATGCTCTTTGGTTCTGCAGAATCGCATACCACTAATTGCCGACCAATCTTTTCAAGCGTAATTCTTGCCAATACATCATTAGTCAATTCCGTTTCATAAAGTTCATCATAAAAATAAATCGTTTTATTCTTTCGATCATAATGCGTTGCCGCTATTGCCGCCGGATCGGATGAAAAACCAAAATCCAGCCCATTCTTGTGATTGGTAAATTGATCATGCATTCCGCTCAAATCCTCGATGCTCCAATTCTTGAAAATGACATTGCCGAGTACACCCCATAGACCCTCAGAATAAACATCAAAATAATATTTATCTTTTTCATTTTTTAATCTTAGAATATCGTCTTGCGTAAGAAATTTATTATCTCTATAAGTCGTTCGCAAGATAGATATATCATTATCTTTGTATTCCTTTTGATCATCCGCCCAGCCAATATGCTCAAAAAATTCCTTGTAAATCCAGATCATTTTTAATACCGGGTTGAATGAAAACATAATCCTTTTTGGAATTGAATCATCGCCACCGCGTTGTCGCTTTTCAAGCTGTTTGAATGATGCTCTGTCGATCTCCGTTGCTTCCTCGATCCAGATATCCGTCCACGCTCCTTTAGCGGGAACGATAGATTTAATCTTTTCAACATCATCCAACCCAACAAATATAATCTGATAACCATTCACGCAAGTTATGATGTAATCGGACTTATTGATCGTAAATAAGTCGCCAAGCCCCCATTCGTTGATAACCCGCGTGATCTGTGCAAATACGGAGTTTTTAATCGTACGCGCAACCTGCCTACATACCAGGTAATTGCGTCCGCCCTTCACTATGTCCAAAATACATCGTTGCGCAATGAACACGGATTTACCGGAGGACGACCCGCCATAAAATATTTGTGTTCGTGATAGATTGTTAAGGTGCGGGAGATAGATTGAATTAAATATATTCGGGTCTATCTCAATCTCGTAATTTTTCATCATCCTTTAAAGACACCAAAATCTTTACAATATCACCATCCTTGCCTGATATTTCGGTCTTTTGTACCGGCGTTCCCATAAGATAATCGGCTAAGAATTTGCGGGCGGCAGTGTCGCCCCGTTTAGCTTGATAGATTGCTCTTTCGATAATCTCACGCCAATCTTTGAACGTAACGGCAGAAACAGCTACTTCATAAAAGCGCTCTTCGCGTTCTTTGCGCGGTCTTCCATTTGGATTTCCGCTAACACCTTTTACAAATTTACCATCCTTTTGACGTGTTATCATACCTGTTATTAGCCTGCTAACTGGAATCTTCTACCACCGCCACAATATGTACCATTTTATTTTGCCGCCTACTGAACCACTCCATTACGGCGGGTTTGAACGGCTCCGGTATGTTTAACGTCAAATTGGCAGAATAATCTGCCATAGTCGCAAGTTTTCTTATCTCTGCCGGAAATTCAATCGCTATCTGTTCTTTTTCAGTCATTATTCATCCGCTCCGATCCGGCGGTCTCTGAGGGCAACACGCAAGCATACTCGCCTATGAGTTCCCGGATTTGTCAGACCGCCGGACTGGAAAGGAGGAGAAATGAAGCCTAGCCTACGCCGCCGCCTGAGGCGATGCTTTTTCCGGCATCGTATAGACCGGAAGCGACAAGACCGAGTGCCAGACCGTAAATAGCCGCACCGAACCAGCCGGAGAAGTCGCCGGGCATTGCAAATGATATTTGATACGCAATCCCAGCAATAAGCCCGATAAGCAGAGATGCGACATTCAAAGCCGCACCCTGCACACCGAACCGCTTGATCCATTCGACCAATCCGATCACAACTAAAACGAGAGGTATTCCTGCTACAATCGCATTCGAAAAGTCCATGTTATCTCCTATTAGTCTATTCCTGTTATCAGGATAAGCCATAATTTTTAAAATTACAAGTGGTCAATTTAGGACATTTTCGTTTATTAATCCCGCCATAGTTACCACATAAACTGCATGAGGCATTGAATAAGTTTCACATTTACGCTTGATATCGCTCTTATATCGCCTCACCGTACGTGGCGATATATTCAGGTCAATTGCGATCTGGTCTTCCGTTTTACCATTCGCTATTGCCATGATCACCTGCAATTCACGTGGTGATAGTTGGATAGTGTTAGCCATTAGTCCGCCCGAAGCAAAAGCGCACCAGCCATTATAAACATAATTATAATCATGAATATTACGGACCCGATAATAGTTTCCAATAGACCAAATTGGTATATCGTCAAACCAATCGTCAGAATAAATGGTATCAAAATTAAAACAATACCGGTCCAATTCTTTTTAGTCATTTTTCCTCGCGTATACACAATTTCTTCGCCAAACTAGGCTGCACTCCAAGCCCAAGCGCACGTAACCATAATTCTATCCCGCCATCTTCAATAAATTCGCGCGCATCGCATTCCGCAATGTCAAGCGCCTGCATATCACTGCTGAGTTTACGCTGCCATTCCAGATCATTCTTAGCCTGCCGAATTATCGCTCCGACCAGGTCAACTGTTGGATCGCCATAGCGATAACATAATGTTGGATCATGCCGCTTCATGTATTTCTTGTGGTTCAGGTCCCGTTGCGCCTCGCGCTTGCAGTCCTCGCAAAGAGGTCGCTTTGTGCCCCTCTTGCGAACGGAAAGTGGAGCTCCGCACACAGAACAATACGTATCAACATAATCCGTTTCCGGCGAAAAGAAATCAAGCATGGTGTCAAAATCAGCCATTTTTAATCCTTTTCTGTGGTTGCCGGCTTTTCTTCTTTTCTTGTTCTATAAATCCTGATGCCGGCATTCCAATCCTCAACCGCTCCGGCGGGCGCTTTCCTTTCTCGCGTTCTTGCCTTACAAGATGGACACTGCACGAAATAGTGCATGCGGTTTGGCACTCCGTGAGCATAGTGGTGAATAATCACTGGGTGGCTACCGCATTCGCATGGCTTTAAATCAGCCTCATACATCATTCCGGTATTCATTCCTGATGCCTCCTCAATCTCCATCAATTGGCAGGCGCACTTGGACCTGCGAGGTGCGCCTCTTTGCTATATCAGCAATGTAGTTAAAATTAAGTTCCAGCCCGATTGATTCCCGCCCTAACCGAATTGCCACTCTCTCAACTGTTCCTGAACCAGCGAACGGGTCAAATATAATATCGCCCGGCTTACTACCCGCCAGGATGCAAGGCTCCACAAGTTTTTCGGGCATCACGGCAAAATGCGCAAATGCTGTTGGTTGTGTTGAAATTGTCCAAACCGATCGTTTATTACGGGCGGGTAAGCCTTCAGGGTGATTGTCTCGGTATCTGTCGTTGAATCCGGTATAGGTTGAGTTGCCTGTGTTATCTTGCTTACGACTTGATTGAATATCAGCCCCATGATGCTGGTTATCTGGAAGCTGGTCTTTCGTTTTGAAACCGCGCCTTTTACTCAACCATCTGTCGCCCATTTTATCAGTATGCACAGATCCATTTCCGTCAGGGCTTATATTTACCCGGTCGCAATTCCAGCCGTAATTGATACGATCAATACTTGTTTTACTAGCCGGCTCAAATATTGCCTCGTTATCGTAATAATACCGCGCGGATTTTGTCAGCAGAAACACATATTCATGGGATCGGGTTGGTCGGTCTTTAACCGATTCCGGCATTGGATTGGGTTTTTGCCAAATAATATCTGACCTCAAATACCATCCATCTTCCTGCAATGCAAAAGCGACCCGCCATGGAATGCCCAAAAGCTGTTTATTATATTTACCTCTTTTGTGTCCTACGGCAGGGCGCATATCCAACGGTCTTGTATCAATTGCATTAGGACCTTGCGTAAATCCGGCATAGGATAATCCCATTCCGCTGCCACCATAGCTGTCGCCGAGGTTTAACCATGCAACACCATTATCTTTCAGCACTCGCTTGACCTCACGAAATACCTGAACCATGTTTGCCACGTACTCATCGGGTGTTGATTCTAGTCCAAGTTGGCCAGAAACTCCATAATTTCTCAACCCATAATAAGGCGGAGACGTAACGACGCATTGCACGCCACGATCTGCCAACGGGATATGAAGGGCATTACCCTGAATAATCATCCTGTACCTCCTTTCCTAGTTAAGCATTGTCAATCTCAATCCATACACCTGGTGATTCTCTCGTTAGCGACTTGACAATATGCAGGTCAACCACCTGAGTGTCATCCTGCCAGGCGATACCATTCAGCGAGTCTAGGACAGCCTTAGAAAGATTGTCGCTGTCGCGCCGCCTGCGGTCTTTCAGCAGGAATAACAGAGTTACCTTCACATGACCCTTATGAAATTCTACGCCATTCTGCTCAGCGAAATAGCCAATCGTTGACTGCCAGGCGGTAATGCGCGGGTCGGTATAACCGCCAGTTCTGGAATAGCGGAATGATTGTTTTGGAACCGGGTCGCCTGGCACAAAGAATTTCATGGCTCCGCCTAAAATTTTTGATCGAGTCTATAAAGTAGAATGTTATCCAGCGTGCAGACAAATTTATATGTCTCATATTCTATTATAGTGAAGTTACCGAGGTCGAGGTCCGTTGTTGATGGAAAATTAAATTCTGGCTGGGATGGAATATGTATTTCGGGTAAAAATCGATCGCGGCGTATTAGTCTTGGCTCTTTACCGCCAAGCAAGAGAACAAAATGCTCCGCTTTCTCGCTCATGACATCACCGCCATTCCGACAACGACGCCAGCCAGAAACACGATGATAAATAGCATGCTGGCGGCCGCGATTTCAAGTTGGCTCGTCTCATCGTGTAATTTTTCGTTCAGCTTCTTGATGGTATCATCACGGTCGGCGAGATCGTTTTCGAGTTCGTCAATCCGTTTTTTCATGTTTAATACACTAGCGCCAACCTCGCCATTGGTACAAATAGTCTCGTACTCGCAAAATGATCTAATTAATTGTTCGTTTTCCTCCTTCAGCTTGTGGATAGTGTCATCATGAAGGTCAATCTTTTTATTTAATTCTATAATTTTTTCATGAAGCATGGTATTTTCCACAATCATAGCGCGCGCGTTGTTTTCAGTATCCCTATATTGATTGTACATTTCTTCAAGTTGTTCATCTCGGCGGGCAAGTTCGACTCTAAGCATTTCTTCAATTGGAAACTCAACTCTAAACATGTCCTGATCTGCCCACACAAAGCTACCCATTTCGTCAGACAGGTACACATTTCCGTTCTCATCAATCAAAAAGCATTCCATATCCATCCACATCAGGCTTTTCGCCCATTCAAAGTTTTGAGCGATCTGTTCTATGTCTGGTATATCGCCGTTTTTTAGCAAAACCCTAAAATGTACTGTGTCATTATTCATTTTTCCTCCAATCTCCCCACGGGGAATTTTCGTCAATTACAAATCCAAGCTCTTTTGCCAGATCTTCTTCATAGTTTGCATGGATATAATGATGTGGCATTCTGCCAACTTTACGATAGTAATCTATTTCCTTTTTGAGGCATTTCTCGCACAGAAATATCTCATCGGGTGGTTTTGTGTCGCCATAAGACCCGAAATTTACATACCAATCAGCGGTTTTAGATATAAATTTACCACAATGATCACACCGAATATTATGATAATATCTTGTCATTTTATCCTCCATTTTCAATAGAATCGGACGTTTTAATAATCATTAAATTGTGTTCTCTTCGTATTTTCCGCAGGCAGGGTATTTACCCCGCCAATCAGTTGCCTCGCTACGCGAGATACCAAATAGTTCACACTTGTAAAAAACTCTTTTGCCGTGACGGTAACTAAAAAAATGCTTGCAATTCTTGCATGTTTTGCCTGGTTCGCCTCTGCCATAACGCTTGAACATCGTTATAACACGCTGAGGTATAACCTCATCATTAGCATGGTCAGCTTGCCATTCAGGAAATAGGGTCATCACAATCTCCAATATAATTCGTTCATTTCTTACCTTATCTATCCAGCAGTTTCCTGGTCGTGCGGGGATCGGCTCTCTGACATTTTATTGAGCGCCTGGTCTGCAATCTGCATTATGCGCTCGGCGGCTTTTTCCGCGCCGTCATTGCCAAACAGAATCGAACCTGTGTCCACGCCGTCCTCAACAAGCGCCTTGACAACCGCCATATATCTCTCGTTGATCGTGCTCAGTTGTTCAACCTGGTTGCGCAGCAACTTGTTTTCCTCTTCTAGCTTTTGGATAACACCATCACGCTGGGCAATCTTTTTGTTCAATTCTATAATTCTTTCATTCAGCATGGCACTTTCCATAGTCATAGCACGCACGGTTTTTTCATATTGATTGTGCTTTGATTCAATCGCTCCAAAGATTGCTTCAACCTCATCCGCGGTAAATGTTTCATCATCGCCGGTCAGCCTGCATTTCTTGTTCGCAGCCTCCAAATGGTCGTACCAGTACAATTCGTTCATTTTTCCTCCTCCTTTTTAGTTGGCGGCTAAGGAATCACGATTATAATAATCATGATTAGTGTTTTTAACGGAATACTCGGTTTTAATATCCATTAAAACAATCCATTTCACTGAATCAATAATCTTTTTTCGCCTCCTTGTCTTCAGTATCTAAAAGATTGTGATAGGAAACAAGCGCCGAGCTAAATTCATTCGGGTTTACTTCTGCAAGCTCGTGAGCTAATATTTTTGCAACATTCTGCCACTTTGACAGCCACATTTTCAAGTCTCGAATGATTGCTTCAAGCCCCTCGATTTTAACAGGGTCATGAACTCGTTTATTCCAGTCCTCAGCTACAATATCTTTTACATTTCCCGTATCATTAAAGAACATTCGGGTTTTGGTCGATGCTTGACAATGATTACATTCCACCCAATAATACATTCCATCAACCATTATCTCGACATCACTTGACCCGCAAAACGGGCATGGTTTCAATTTGCTCATTTTTTCACCCTCTCTATACCTGTTTTAATATCTTTTACAACATTCTCTGTCGCTGAAACATCAGAATTTGACGGTTCTGGCTTATTTTCCCGTATTCCACCTTTTGCATCCATGCTGATTTCGACATCCAAAAGAGTACCATCGTAAATATGCTCCGTATATTCATAAACACGCTTTATCAGGTCAAAAGAATATTCAGGAATAGAGCCTACTCCAATTTTTGCCTTGCCATTTGTATCATAAGTCGTTGAATTGACAATCGAATAAATCAATTTCTCGACACTCTTTGCGTACTCATTCCATATCCACCAAATGAACCGTTGTTCAGCCAACTCTTTGAAGCGGAGCGTATGCAGTTCAAGACGAAGTCTGCGATTTTCTTCTCGCAATTCCTCTGGAGTCTTGTTTATCTCTATCATTTTTCCTCCTCTGGCGGTAATGGTCGAGGCATCCAATGGGTAACGCCATCATCATCATCCGCCCAAATCAACTCGCTTTGCCACCTGCATAGTTCATCTATCATAATATCTCCGCGTTCGTCGAATACAAGCACCTCAACACCGATATCCGGCAACCTCTCTGACACCGGAATCCACCTGCGCTCATTCTGAAGACGCTCAATCTCATCAAGCAGACATTGAACATACGCAGGATCACTATCTTTGTACCGTTTCCGTAATTGTTCGTGCAACTCTTTGCTGTATTTCATTTTTCCTCCGGTGGTTCTGGGTATTTCCAACTTTCAAAATGATCTGGATATAGTGAAAGGTAATAAGTGGTAACAACCGAGTATTCTGAGCCACAGTCGGGGGCGTATTTTGGGTTATATTTTACAAATACCGAATTTGTCATTCCGTTTTCTTCAACAATTTCCGGTAATTTCTCTGATACTGGAATCCACCGTGCTTGTTCATATAATCGCTCAATTTCATCAAGCAGAGCTTGTGCAATTTCAGCGATGTTATACTGCTTAAAATAGCCACCCTCGTTTATCACAAACATATCTTTTACGTCTTTGTTTCTCCTAACTACATCATGTAACTCTTTGCTGTATTTCATTTTTCCTCCTCCACATACATCATATTCCGCCATACAATCACATTCTCCGGTACGCGGTGATACCGGTTCGTGTAATCCTGGATAACCCTCGCTTCATCCGCCTCATTCTTGACAATATACACGCGGGCATATACAGGGCGTTCATTGGCATTGTCATTGGTAAGGCGCGTGATGGTTGTCATGTCCAAGCCCTTACTTTTGCGTTCGGATATTTTTTACACGCCTTTAGAACTTCCTCAACGAAAGGTACAAAATCGTCATAAGTACACCACCCGTTTGGAGAATCAAATTCCTTGTATTTATCAGGATTGCTTTTTAACAACTCCAATCCCATTTTTAACGGCTCAATCAGATCTTTTGCGCTTAAATCCCCGATGGAATCTGGATGCCACAAGAAAGTATATATTCCCACTTCTTCAGCCATCTTTCCAAGATTGTGTGTAATACTCGCCGTATACGCATTTGCATTTTCGCCCGTATCATAGTCAACATATTCTAATTTAAAATCCAAACTCATTCCTCAACTTCCTTTCTCGGCTTCTGCTTTAGCAGCTTGTTATAGTCGTCATAATTAACCCGGTGAAAACGATGATCGAGAATTATTTTTCATCTCCAACATCGTTTCAAAAAGATATTCCTTCTTCAGGTCTCCATCATAGAAATAAGCCACCTCATACTCGCTGCCATATTGCCCGGTAAATAGACCAATCACATATCCGTTTACTTTGAGTTCTTTTATCATCACCAGATCGCCAAGCGAAAAACTATACTCGATAGTTGTCATTTGTATCCTATATTCCTCTGATTGATACGGACGGTTCGCCAATCTTCTTGAATTGCGCGACCTCTGGATGCGCAGCGGCATAACCATCGAGAGCTTTGGTATCCCATGATACGCGCCCCTTGTTGTAAACCGCCATGAGATACTGACCCTTTACCGTCTCTCCGGCAGACAATACCTCACTCTTAACTTCGCCGGTAAGTCGCTCAATTTCTTCGGCAAGGTGATTATCTTTTGCAAATTCAGCCTCGATGTCAGCGATCTTTGCTTTGATTTCGGGCGTGAGGATCTGGTCAATAAGTTTTTCCTTTTCCATTTCTTTTGCGCGCTGCGCAATTTCTAGCTCCGTGATCTTGTCTAATTTTTCCTTTGTGTTCATGTCTCCTCTTTTCCTTTCTCAAAATTGGTTATTTGCCGCATAACAGATCAAGCTGTCTCATTGTTGTCGCCTTTAAGCGCGTCGTACTTTTCCAGCAAGCGGTTGAATTCCACGCGATCAAAAGATTTCTGAATTTCACCCCCTTCGCTTATTTCTTGTACATCCGCCAGTTCGCGCTCTGCTTTCTCGGCACGGTCACGAAGCGCATCCTCTATGGGACGGATGTTCCAGTTATTTGCCACAATATTATTTGCATTTCCGGCATCAACTAGAAACGAGAATACTTTCCCAGATGCGCCACAATGCTCGTTTTTGCATTCTACCCACCTAAACATCCCATCAACTTCAATTTCTGCTTTGCCCCCGCAAAACGGGCATGGTTTCAATTCTACGGTTTCTTTGTTCATTTTTCCTCCGGCAATTCAGGGCGATACATCCAATATTCTGCGCCAGGCATGAACCCATCATATATTTCGTCTTTTATTAGTGTTATGACACGGTCGTTGTACCCCGGCAATTTCTCACTCACTGGTATCCATCGAGTGCGTTCATGAAGCACATTAAGTTCCTCAAGTATTTCATCAAGATGAGCCGCCGCCGTCTGAATATCGCGGTTGACCTGGTCAAGAGCATGATTCTCTTCTTTTAGACGAGAAAGCTCAGCCAGCGCATCGTCGCGTTGCCTTCGATACATTTCGATATCTGTATCAGCAGGAAATGGCTCAAACCAGATTTCATGCTTGTTGCCGCGAATTGCGCTAACCATTTTTATTTCCGTTGGGTTAAGTCCAGTGCGCTTGGCAAATGCAGCAGCAAATTCCTCTACGTATTGCGCCATGTTTTCACTTACCTTCTTTACAAGATCCATCATTTCGCTCATTTACCAGCCTGCACTCTCTTTGTAAATCACCATCATACCGGCTAGATCGACCCTCTTCCATAGGAACTCGCCCTTATAAACAGCAGCCCACGGCATCAATCCCATTACCCCGTTTTCCCCATAAGCCACAATCCTGGTCACGCCGCCCTCACCAACACGAATCGTCAGTGTGTTACCCACAATAGCCTCAATGGGTCGGTCGTCGTATATAAGTTGTTCAATATCTTTAGTCATTGCATTTTTCTTTCAGCCGTGTTGTTAGATTCATCTATTGTGGCCTTGTGGTATTGATAATTCTTCGTAACAGGTATCGCACCATATATTTCTTTGATTCCAGTGTAAATTCTTTCATCACTTTCCGTAGCCATGTAGTCGCTTACCGTTACCCATCCATAGTAACCTCTTTTTCCTTTCCCTAGTGAATCTATAATCAGCATATCAAAATCATCTTCTGCAGTCATCAGCACATCGGTTACCATGAATGCATGATAATATGCAACTTTTCCTTCGTTATTGATTCCTCCCGTTACGATCAGGACTCCTCCATCATCAATTACGTCTTTCATTTGCTCTACAACCTGGCTGATATCTGATTTTTTTAGTGGGTCGTACCATGTAGAATCATTTGATCCATAAATCAGAGACATGTTCAATAATCCAGTATCTTTTCCAATCCGGTCTGCCATCCAATAAATGGAGGTATAAGACATCATCCCATTCGGATCAATGATCGCTGGATTATTCTTATAGGCTAAAACCATATTGCCTGATTCATCAATAAAATACTCGACTAGATCAACTACCTTCAAACCAGAGCGGTCTCCTGACTTTTTGATACTCATGAAGTCAAGAACATTCAGGATAGTCGTTTCCCCGCAGAAGTTCCATCTTATATCATTGTCAGAAAAGTAGTCATCCAGGGTAGGATGGAAAGGTTTTTCATACTCATTTTCATCCATTTGCTTATGGTAGTCAAATTCTTCATACATAGTACTGTCGTAAAGGACCTTGTCGTCGATAGGAATAATCAGACTACTTCCCAGAAACAATAATGCAATCTTCAATAGGAGCATGTTTCCCTACTTATTTGTACTCTGCTCTGGTAACCCAGACAGCTAGAGGAATGAATCCAAAAAGGAATATTCCTCTCCACCAGGTGATCTTGCGTTGTTCTGTCGCAAGTGGATCATGAACTTTCTTGATAGTAGCCCAAGCATATATAACAATCATCTTTCATTCCCTTTCAGCAATAGAAAATCAATTCTTTCATTCGCTTGTTGTAACTCTATTGACATTTCGTTGATGGTCTGGTCTTTCCCAGCCAGCAGAGATTCCAGGTTATCAATGTCATCGAGTGCCAGAATGAACGAATCTATGTCTATCATCTCCGCAATTGTGGCGCGGTTGCGCGCCTGTTCACGCAGGGTTTTGCTATAATTTAACGCTCTCATGGCATCCTCCCGCGCAGGTTCTGTATTTCTGTATCAATCCCGCCAAGTTTGTGTGCGATGTTCTGTAACTCAGTGGCGATGGAAATTACGGCATACACCTGCGCCGTCTGCAAGTACAACTCGCTCCCGCCTTTCTCCCAAAATATCAAATCCTCCTTAATCAATGTATTGCGAAAATCAATCAATTCATTCATTTTCCCGCTCCCAATAATGATTTAAGTTCCTGCATACCATCAATATATCGCCTGCTTGTCTCCTTAACTTCAGGCAGCATCCGCGCCTCTTCTTCCGCCCTTGATAATAAGGATTCGTAAATCTTGAAAAAATGAGCGCGGTCAGCCACAATGTTTTCTGATTCGACAAGGTTATGATAACCAATAATCTGTACCGCCTTTTCTACGAGCGGATGTGAATACTCAGGTTGCCTTCCTGAGGTATATCTATAATAATCACCGCACCGCTTTACTTGCTTCATCGCGTCTTCCCACGCCTCATAAGCCGATGGTATTTGTAACTTTCCAACCATCAACTTGTGAGCCATCTCACGCCATTCTGCAATGGATGGAAAAAACTTTGATTCTGCCATAATTTGTAGTGCGGCGGCTTCGAGTATATCTACTGGTATATCTGCCAATATTTGACTATATAATTTCACAGAATTAGGCGATAATTCATAGCGCGGATAAGCATGCGCCATGACACCCATAATTTTTGAAACACTATTTGAAGATGTCATTGTCAGCTCCTTCGGTTTCCATTTCTGCCATTGCCTGCATGATCGCTGCTTTGCTCTTTTCGAGCGTGGTCATTGGTTTTTGTGTGCGCTTTGACATGCAAACGCTTATCGGATTTACCAGCGATGAATAATGCCGGAGTTTCACACCCTGATTTTTCAGCCACTCAAAACCAGCGAGTATATCCTGCTCAGTTGGATTAAGTGCTTCTATTTCTGAAATGGCATCAATGTCAGCCTGGTTATTTGGCATTATCCCCGTGATAGATTCGATCAATTTTTGCATTGGTGAAATTTGTGTATCTTTATATATTATCTGACTTCTGATATCTGTATTCTTAATTATATGAAGGGGTGATAATGTACTATCAAGCATATTATCACGAATGTTATCAGGCATATTATCAGGTATATTATCAGGCATCCCTTCTGTGTTTGATAACTGGTTGTCAGGGATGTTATCACGAATGTTATCAGGAATATCATCTGGATTGCTGTCTGGGTCACCTGTTTTAGAGCGCGGATCAGCCCATTTTCTTATTGTCAATTCAGACCAACGACCATGCCCGACAAAATCAATATATTTTCCTGTAAGTTTTTTCCTTTGATTTCTTATTGTCCCGATATAAATGCCCAATTCATCTGCGGCTTGCTGATCTCTCCAGTCATATATTTTTCCGGTTTCCCAGTCGGCGCGATCTAAAATATAAAGATAAAGCCAAATAGCCTCGCCAATTTTATTTACATGCTCAGGGGATAATATTCCTCTCTTAACTTTTACGAATGTTTTTCTGGACATTTATTTTTCCCTTATGAATTTTGCTATGACATGAACGGCAAACCCAAATAACATCAAGTGGCTTATTGTAATTCTCATGATGAGCAACGATCATTGCTTGTTTATATTTTAAGAAAAAGGGTTTATCTTTCCAGGCATCAATATGCCATTCGCCATTTGAAAAAATCTTTCCGCAGATTTCACATCTATTTGGGCGTTTTAATATGTTACTGCTTATAGCGTATTGAACTTTAGATTGAGCTACTTTTTGTAAATCCATTTCATATCCTTTAACGCAAGCAGTCCGTCTCACGCGCCATGCTTCTTGTCACAGATAGTCGGGTTTCGTGAGGCGGACTGGTTGCCGTAAAACTATTAAGTTTTGCGATGCGTTGCCTATATAAGACAAAAACCCGGCATCCGTGACACGTCCAATCATACCACAATCGCCGCAGCCTGTCAAGATCACAACAGCCTCCCCTGTCCAGGTAGAGGGTTCAGCACTTCTGAGCCGTACAGCCGATTAATCTTAATCTTATAGGCGTGAATTTTCTGCAACGTGCTCATTGCCTGACTTTCCTCTTCGCCAATGAACTGCACATGTTTCTGAATGTCCTCGTCACTGGATCCGTTCATAAACAGCCCGCCATCCGTGCGGTCTGAGCAGATCACAACCTCATTAGTAATATCACTGTTGATATCACTTATTACCGCACGGAGTTTTCTACGGTTGTTATCCGTATCCCTCCCATAGATATGAGCCGTCAAGCTACCGTATGAAATCCGGTTTGCCGAACCAATATGGCGTAGCATAACCGCCTTTACCGTCTGTAATACTTGAGGATCAATTTCAGGCTTCATCTCCTGCTCCGTTTCCCACCCTCATCCCGGTCATGTTTCCCCCGCGCTTATCAGGCATTGACCGGGATTCCAGGAGGAGAAATCAGGCGGCATCCATTGCGCGCGCCTGCAAAATTGTTTTGATCGCTTCCATCTTGCGGATATGATCCTCGGTTTTGTTTTCCAGCTTGCTCATTGTGTTGAACATGTGAGTAAGTTTATCGGTCGGAATATCGCCGTATTTTTCGCCCTTGCTATTCACCTCTGTCTCTGCTAATTCAAGGCTCATTTTCGATTCGCCGTCAAATGGCACTGGCGTTAGATCAAGCTCCGGCGTTTTTGCTTTTTTCGCTTCTTTGGTCGGCTCTGTTTCTTGTTCGTGCATCTCTGCAAACTCGGCATCAACAAAATCCTCAATGTCCTGGGTAAAATAGTCCGAGGCGTTGGTGGCAATAAGTACCGCCGCGATCAACGCCCGCTTCTGAGCCATCTTATCGATGGTGTTCACCTGATCAAAGATGTCAGGATTCTTTATCTTCCCGGTTTCCTGCCCGGTGATTTGCGGATCATTGGCATCAAATTTTGCCCCGCAACCGCCTTTTTTGGCAAAGCATATCCAGCCACCACCATATTCAGCCTTTCCCTTGATGATTGTTTCCTTGCCGCAAACAGGGCATTTGCGGTTAGCGTTACGATAGCGATATTTCGATTCCCAAGAATTACATGAGCCGCATCCCTCGCCAATCAATTCTCCCGCGCGATATAATTGGCATTTGTAATCCCGCAGGAAAAATGGTTCTCCGCCGCGACTTTCTCCTGTCCAATCATCAATTCTCTCATTGACCGTAAAGACGGGTCGCAGACCAAAGAATGATGCAAGTTTTTCTGCGCCGGGTTTAAGAAGAGTCGGTTTATCTGATGTACCGGGGATTATGCCATAATCCACCTTCGGTTTGAGAATGCCATCAACAAATTCCTTCATTGCCTGGTAGCGCATAAGCGCATCCTTCACGGTTACAGCCGGTGCAATATAACTTCCCTGTTGTACTTGAATTGCATAATCCTGTTTCTGTTCAGTCATTTTTCTCTCCTCGCTTTCTCAAATTAAATTTAGTCAATTGAATCCCAGCCAAGACCAAAATTAACTGATCCACAATCTGGGCATACAAGATATTCACCTTCGTCTATGGCATGTTCATGCAGACACCAATATTGATGTCGCAGTTTAGATTCTTTTTTCATCGCTGGTATGATATAAGTATCCTCAAAATTGTTGTACGCATCTTCATTTTCTGCCGTCTTTACACCATAAGCCTGCGTGCGCTCCTCCATACGCAAGCCAACTTCAAAACAAGCCGCTTCATATTTTTCTTTGAGGATAGGGTTTGTTTTGTCAATTTTGTCGTGCCAGTTACCAACCCTGCGATCATGCCTTTCGCGTTGTTTCAGCGCATATTCGTTGTACATAATCACTCCTTAAGTACTCCTAATTTTTCGAGCACCAATCCCACTATTGATCCAACGAATAGCAGGCACCAACCGAATACTGCTACGCCCATCTATCAGTCCTCCTCTTCTCTGATTTTGTTTTCCTTACGCGCCTCTCTCAATAGCTCCAATGCGCGATCATCTAGGACAATTTGACCATCTTTTATCTTGCCAATGACCGGGATGGATGCAATCAGCCGCCTTATCACTTCGGAAACCGTTATTCCTTCATACTCAGCGGCTGTATCTAATAGAGCCTTTAATTCCGGCTCCATCCTTACTGGAACATATATAGTTTTTACCTTTTGTTTGACCATAAGCCTCCTTTGTTTTATCTACTATGATATTACCACCCCGTGTTACGCTTGTCAATAGATATTTTTCATTTTCGGGAAATTTTAAGATTTCTTTTCTTAAGAAAATCATGGCATAAAACCGCACAATCTTAAGAAAACTTGTGATATATGCTTTGAAGTGTATTCCCCAGGATACAAAATAAGCAATTTTGTAAAACAGCAATTTACAAAATATTCTGTTTTCTGTAAAAAATGGTATAATTATATTCGGTATCCGCCCTGGCGTTATGACCGATGCCGGGCATGTATCCGCAAGCCACCCTGGATCAGGGTGGCTTTTGATTAGCATGCATCTAGTTTATAATAATCACAATTTGAAAACAGGATTATGATAAGCAGGATTACCTAAAATTTAGGTTATGACTATGGTGATTTTAGGTGATATGACCTTTAGGTGATATGACCTAATTTATAGGTGATCCGGTCTAATTCATAGGCGAATCATCTATAAGCACAGGTTATAGACTGAGCGTCAATAGTATGAATAATTGTATCATTTGGCGTTTTGTTTATATTTAATACACGATGCTTCTCTCATGTACTAAATATGCCAAATTTAATACATGATATTTGTGTCGTATTGCGGTTTGTTTACATTAATAGGCATATAATTTTGTATACAAGATTTCCGCGATGTATATAACTAAAGCCACTTTGTATACATTTTTATGTACATTAATGAATACGTCGGCGCTGATAACATAAACAAAATCAGCGTGTTTGTAAATCAATCGTAAAATCGATGTTTTATATAGGCAACTTCTGTTTTTTGTCTATTATGGTATATCGTTGGTATATTAGAAAAAGCTAGGATTTACAACATATAACTTGATATATATCTGATTGACTGACATGAAGATGCAATATATTATCAATATTGATAATATATTGCATCTTATTATCAATGCGTTGATTGTTTTGATAATAAACTTTCAAAACTCCGTAACGGGTCAGTTTTATATTAATAATGACCAGTTCCGAAATCTCGGAGTTTGTCTCCGAAAACACAAGCTCCCCCGCCGAGACGCTATGCGACTCGTTGGGGGAGCTTTTGACATGCCGCTTGCTTTCCTTCCGGCATAACCGGATCGCCCACCGAGAACCATGCCCGGTAGCAAGCCAGGGGGATGTGGTCTGGGTTCGTCATCCCAACCGCATGGGCTTTTCTGTTTAGGCATGTCTGACGACTTCGCGCGTCAGGTTTTGCACCTGATTCTGTGAGAGCTAAAATGAACTCACATATGTGTTTTTTTCCCGCGCCGCCCAGTTCCACCTCTGGTTTGGAGAGCTTTTATTCTGTGTGTCCTACCACACCGCACGCGAATTTTTAAAGAGCAGGACACCGCACACCGCACTAAAACGGCAGGTTGTCCTACAACACCCATACGACCTTATTAAAGATAATAACATATTAATCCTGCAATTTCAAGTCACGAATTCACTAATACGAACCCGTGATAACCCTGATTGGTTCTGAGCGCAATTTATCGGCAGAATCAAAAGCACCTGGTCTTATAATAATTTCTACCCCGGCTATTGGCTGGGGTAGATATCCCTTTATTTCTGAATAGGTACTCGCGCCATCCTCATTCACGGTTTTTAAGAAAGAACCGCCATAAACACCAAATCTTTTTTTGAGTACCATAGCACCGCCTTCGTTCACGCCCTCCGTTTGTTCTATTTGTATAGATGTATTATGTGAATGCCCAAACACTACTACATCTGCATCGTGCGACCATAGCCATCGTTGCATTTCAAGCGCTTTAGCACCAGCGAGCTTACCACCAACGTAACCATGATGCAGATTGATTTTTATCATTGTGGTCTGAACGCCTCTTTTGAAATAAAGCAAACTCCACCCATAATATCCCAAACCAAGCGGATCTTCCTGCTTCATGCCCGCCATTTTCTTTACTTCGCTTACGATCTCAGAATAAATGTCTCTTTCATAAAATCTATGGATCGCTGTTTCGTGATTCCCTTCTATCAAACCCAAACATTTTTTGGCTATTGGTTTTACATAATCCAAGAACCTGTTTTTTTGCGCGGCAACCAGGTCGCCCATATCCTTTATGCCTATCCAGTCCGCTAAAGTTCCAGTGTTGCTTCTCGGATCGCGCAGGTTAATAAAATCGCAGTAATCACCCATTCCATACCAATATGCGTTCGGGTCCTTTTCAACCCTCTCTATAACCCTTTTCAGCCTTTCTTCGTCACACGCCCTTGCGCCTATATGTATATCCCCGATAGGCACGATCGTAAATTCTGTACTTCTACTGGGAACGCTGAATCTTCGTTTTAGTACACGCATGGTTTAAGCCTCTATTAATGTTAAGGTTCAAGATGTTAACTGCCCGTTATCCCAATAGCCGCCGCAATTGCCGCCGCAGCCGCTATGATTGTATTGGTAATATCCCATTTTTTACTTTCCTTGTTGAGAATCTTCAAATTCAAATTAGTTTCAATCATGCTATCCTCAAGCGCCCTTACCCGCACGTCTATTTTGTCATTAAATGCTTGTTGTGTTGTGATAAATTTCTCTAACAATCCGCGATCACTGGCGCGGTCTTTTCTGTCATCTTTTATCATGTTCAAAATTTGTTTGAACATTTCGCGATAGGATAACGATTTATCAATGTCTTTAAGGTCATCTGCGGGTTTACTAACCATGTTTGCTCCTATGATGTTGAATTAATTGCTTTCACGCTTGCTGCCTTTTTTCTTATGAATGGCAGTACCATATTTTTTATCCCATTTCTTGGCTATTTTGGGATGATGGATGTGCATATAGGCTCTTTGTGCTTTTGATCTATAAGGCATGTGATTCTCCGAATACTACTTTCTCAAGTCTTGCTACCCGCTCTTCAAGTGTCAACGTCAATTCCCCTGTGATCCGCTCCACATACGCCGGCGAACCGTAAATCCAGCCCTCGCCAATGTTCAGCCAATCCCCGCTAACCTCGCTGACCGGATAAATCTTGTCCTTCACCGCATAGCCCAGAATCGTTGCGTTCAACGATGGCGCGCTCCGCCTGCGCAGGTTGGTAATAAGAACTTTTACTTTTTGCACCATTTCATCTATCTCCTCTTCCTCAGGTATCTCCCCGCCCGTAAACTGCTCATATTCCTCTTTCGATCCAAGCCAGGCGTTCAAGTCCAATGTTGGACCTGGTAATCCAAAACTGCGCCCGTCTCCGATGCCATCATCATCAATGTCCCCATTGCTCGCATACTGCCAAATTAATGCCTTGCCTGTCCAGCCGTAATCCTTTATCCTGGTAAGCACATTCGGTATCGTATTGCTCGTATACCACGCAAGCCATAGTGGTCGATTCCTGAATTGCGGGCTGAAGAGTTTTAGCATTGATGTCGAGCAATAGATTCCGTTGACCCGCCCGCTCAGTTTGTCGAACTCGTCAAAAAACGCCTGCGCGATAACCTCTACCCTTTTCCATACTGTTTCCACTCTCGGAGCGATGGACGCGCTTTCAATGTCAAGGAAAAGTAAGCCTTCATTATCATCTTTCAATAAGTTCCAGCACTTCTCCGCCTGCATCCTGCCCCACTCAATATCCGAAATTCCGATAGCTGAGGAATTTGTGTCGTGATTGGAGTAGTAATCCAGATACCAATAAGGTATTCGATACGCCTTGCCTTTCAAGCCTGACCAGTTAATAACAAACTTGGAATCTGTTACCCGTCCGTAGCCGACCCGCACCGCAACAAAGTGCGTATCATGGAGCTTCGACCAGTCAATTAATCCATTGTACTGGCTGACATCAATTCCTCTTATTTCAAAGTCCAGATATTTCATCTCACATCACTCCATAATCCGACAAAAATACGCCCGCCACGCCAATAACTTCCAATTCTTCATAAGTTCTGCCGCTGCCCCCGTTATATAACCAGGTTCTTTCATCTGCGGTTAACAATCTACGGTAAAGAAATGCCTCGTCTATCAAGCCATCATAATTTCCAGACCCGCTACTAAGAGCCCCGGATCTGAAAACGCTGGAATTATCGGAAATACCAGTAGAATGAGCAACTGTAACTGGCGTTCCGTTATTTACGCATATTCCAATCAAATCATTCACTGAATCGTGCCAGGCTGTAACAAAATACCATGTAGCCAACGAAAGCCCAGCGCCCCAAGACACTATATGTTCAGTAGCGCCACCCCTAACCATAAACCTTGGGATTCCAGTAGTAACTGTTATATCAATTCGATATTCGTGTTTATCAACCTCCCACTTACCTAATATTTGACTGTTAGACGCGAAACTTTCGAGCTTTACCCAGACGCCGATTGTCATATTTTCGTCGCCAAAAGACAGACTTGGGTTGTCGGCAATTTCCAGGTATTCGTTGTTGGCAGATTCAAAATCGGCGGCATTGCCTATTTTCCCCAATTGGTACAACACTGTATTTACATCGGTCAGATGATTTGTTCCGTGAGCATCGTAGCGCGTACCACTGGTTTCGTCGAACTTCCACCAACTGATCAAGTTTGCTTTTCCAGGATTCTGTTCCATCTCATCACCCCACCGGATACCATACCATTACCCCAATCAGGTAGGCATCCACATCCAACGTATCATTGGTTGCGTCATCGGCTTTTCTGCTTGCCCTGAATTGAACCAGATCTCCAGCAACTGGCGTTCCCGCAATGGTAATCGCGAGGTCATAAGTCGTGCCGCCCACGT
>DIFD01000012.1 GCA_002418965.1 Peptococcaceae bacterium UBA5757
GTCGCCACTGCCGGCTTGCTACTCGTCCACACCACGCTCTTATCTGTCGCCGCCACCGGCAATACCGTTGCCGTCAAAGTCGCTTCCTGACGACCGATGATCGTCACGCTCGTGGGGGCAATCGTCACGGAGGTCGGAACCTTAAATGCCATGTTAGCATTGATACGTCCATCGGAGGCCACTTTACCCGAAAGAGAGGGCTCCAAGTCAACACCGCTCATGATTGCCAGTTTTAGTTGCGCAACCGTATAGGACGGATTGGCTGATTTGATCAAAGCCGCCAATCCGGTCACATAGGGAGTGGCCATTGACGTCCCATCCATATATGTATATCCCCCATTATAGTAGGTGCTTAAGATAGACACCCCCGGAGCAGCCACATCAACAGAGGTAGCACCATAATTAGAAAAATCGGCCAACTCGTCGCTTGAATCCGTTGCCGCGACGGAAATGATATTGGCGCAATCATAAGAGGCAGGATATTCAGGCGTCAGATCATTATTATCACCAATCTGGTCATCCCCACCGTTGCCGGCCGCACAAACAAACAAAACGTTAGGGCAATCAAGGAACGCTTGGCGAAATGTACTTGAGTAACCCGACCCACCAAGCGACAAGTTGGCAATTGATGCTCCATTATCCCTTGCATAATACATCCCTTCGATAATATCAGAAGTATATGCTCCAACATTTCCTTCATCATCGGAGCTAAAAACAGCCACCGCCATCAGTTTGACGTTCCAGTTGACGCCAACGACGCCGATGCCATTATTGCCGACTGCTCCTACGATACCGGCCACATGCGTTCCATGCCCGACCCAGTCGATTGGGTACGGCTCATCATACGCAGTGTCATAACCATGGTAACCGCTGCTGTTCGTCCATAAATTATTATACAAGTCAGCATGATCATTTTGAGAATATACTCCACCTGTTGCCATCATGATGCCGGTATCAATAATTGCAACTTTTACTCCTGTAGATCCGGTTGTTATATCCCATGCCTCAGGGGCGTCGATGTCGTTATCATTGTTTTGACTTAGTCCCCAAAGAGAGGAATAGTACGTATCGTTGGGAATGGCGTCCAGATAATATATATAATTCGGTTCGGCAATTTCCACAGCCGGATCACTCAAATATATTTCCAGCACTTCATCGACTGTTTCACCTTCCGCCAGTTTGACCAACCTGAGCCCATCCTTACCTTTGATGTTTTCAAGACTTGCGGCTCCAACCTCACCGTTTATACCCATCAAAACGGAATTTGAATATTGATACCCGCTTTTAAACTGAACCAAAACGTCATTGGCCGCATAGGTTCCTTTGTCATCTTCGATAATCTCATCGTAAGTCCCAGGCGTGGAAAAGGCGGAGAAATCTTCTGACCGTTTAGCTTGTGTGCATGATCCGTTGATTTGAATTTCCGCTAAATAGCTGGTTTCATCCATGAAAATAAGCGCTAGCTTCACCGTTCCCTCCGGGAACCGAGTAAGTGAGGACGACTTTATTTGCATAGAGCCATCCATAATTGAATAATCATTCTCCGCTACCAGTAATCGATCGGCAATATAGACACAATCGATTTCTTTGCTATTATCTGCTATTGGGATCAATAAGTCCTCCTCTGACGTAGCATCGAAAACATAGACATCATAAACCGTCAGCTCTTGAGTAACTTCATTAACCTCTGCTTCTCCGGTAACAGAAGTATCCTCACTTGTTGTTAGGCTTATCGTATCCGCCACAACAGACCCAACTGAAAAAATAAAGATAAGTCCAACTAATAGGAAAAATGCGAGTAACTTTTTCATAATCAAGGCTCCTTCTTTTTAAGAGTTTACTCTTTCATATTTTTTTCTTAAAACTACAGTTCGGCAATAAAGACTGACGGTACCCGATAACCATAATGTTTTCGGGGAAAAATTTTATATTAAATTAAGTAAGAATATAATCAAATTTATCTTTATGCATTAGATATCCAGTCCATAAAAAAGTAATCCCCCAGATCATAATAGAGAGTTCCCGTTCCAGTTATAAACCGTAATATTCCAACTCTCCTATCATCTGAGGAGCATTAATAGTATAAGATTCAGCGGTTTTTTCCCAAAGGATATCCGCTGAGTAAAGAGACTTTTGTTTTGGTCCGATGATTTTGGCATAATTTTACTCCCATGTTGTTCTTGTTTTTAATTATAGCATAAACATTGCCAGCTTGGGGTAATAATTATCGACAAAATCCCTCTCATTTCGACTAGATGCGGCAAACAAGATTAAGTATGGAATAAACCTGAATAAACTTTAGATAATTTTTGTATAATGAAATAGATTCTTTATACAAAAACAAAAATGTGTATTGCTTATGCAATACACATGATAAAACTGGCTATAAAGAGAGGGTTCGAACCCCTAACCTTAGGGTTATAAGTAGATAACCGAATTTAATAATCCTTTAGGCTAGTGCCTCACACAGATCTTCCGACTCTTGGCTGTCAAAAACGTGATTCTGGAGCTTTATTTCTTCCCTGTCTTGGACGGCAATCCGCTTATAGGTTCCTTCCAAACAACCGTATAAAGTATAAAAGACAACTCTATTGGTAAGAAAGCACTCCCTTTATTAGGGACGAAAAAACCATAAATTTATTCTTATTCCGTTAAAGAAATTATTTTTCGCTGTAATTTTTCGATCTTCCATTTGTTTCCGAATTTTAAAAAATTGGCGTTATAAGAAGACCGTAGCACTGTTATCGCATCTTCTTTTGCTAAAATCCCTTGTGTATTTCCATCGCTTATCACATGCATATCACTGGAACTTCAACATACTGAAAGGGTTCTTTCACTGCTGAAGATAAGCGGATTATGCATACCGGTCTGAGGATAAAGGGGTATCACGCTGATTGACGAGAGCGTACCATCCATAACCGGACCACCGGCAGAGAGAGCATAAGCAGTCGAGCCTGTAGAGGTAGATATAATAAGCCCGTCCGCCCGATACCTTTCAACCAATTCACCATCACAAAATACGGCAATAGCGGCTAGTTTACAATTAAACGGCTTGGCGATAACAATATCGTTTAGTGCAAATTCTATTTTTTTATTATTACCCCAGCTTGCCGAAAGAGCTATACGCTCCTCAATTTAAAAAATGTCATTGACAATACACTCTAAATCATTCTCCAGATGATCCGGGTCGATCTGTGTTAGAAACCCCAAATTACCTGTATTGATTCCGACTAACGGTCGCCCTCCCAGCGCACTAAAATAGGCGTTACGGATCATAGTACCGTCCCCGCCTATAGCAACAAGGAGATCACAGTTTTTTTACCGCATCCAAAGTCATCATCGATGTATATCCTACGGTAGTGATCCCTGCCTCTTCCCAAAAAGCACGGTCGCTTAAAAGCGCTACAGCAATTAAACCATAAGATTGCAGGATTTTGCAAACCCTTTGTAAAAGCGCTGCTGTGCGAGGCTTTATAAAATTCGGTAATAATAATATGCGTTTCATAAATCAATCCATCTTTTGTAGTATTTACTTAACATCTTCAGTGTAAATACGCAACACATTCTGTTATTCATATACAATCACTATGATTGCCGGATAATAATAGATGGCATGTTAAAAAACATTACGCTTGTTAACACGCCATCTATTTTATTAATTTTTCTTTGTTAGCTAAAGAGTTTTGCCATCAATTATTGTAGATAGCGTTTGCACAAAATTGAATTAAGCGACTTCCTGTTTTGCTGCTCTCTTTGCTAAAACATTGGGTGCGGTTTCATAGTAACCGAAAGAGAGCAACCAGGTAACTAAGGCAAAGCCGGCGGCGAGCCACATAACTGCGCCCAAGCCATATTTGCCACCGAGGATACCGGCGATAGCGACACCAACAAAGCCCCCGCCGATTTCACCGAAAGCCATAATGGTACCGACAGCGGTACCGGCATATTTCAGACCAACGGATTCGGACGGGATGGTGGACATGTAAAGCGGATGGCAACCAACGCCGCAGAAGCCGAGGAACAGGAGGAAACACAGCAGGAAAACTTGAGAGGAGGGAACGTAGATCATCGCTAACGGAGCAACCATGGAAATAAAGCAGAATAATATGAAGGTGCGTTTGCGGCCCCATCTGTCGGAGATAGCCGGAACAACAACGCCCCAGAAAACACCGCCGGCGCCCAATGCCGCAACAATAAAGCTCATTTGTGTGGGGGTGAATCCTTTTACGGTAACGAGGAACAAAGGCGTAAAGGAAACAATCAGGATGTACCAACCAATGTAAAAGGGGCTCATGATAAAAGACAGAAGAGAGTTGCGGTTTTTAAAGACGACAACCGGGGAAACTTTTTCTGCTTTTTCAAGTTCCGGCGGTTTTTTATCCGGATATGGCTCTTTCAAGGTCTTGAAGATGAAGAATACTAAGATAAGTCCGGGGATAATCGTGAAGAAGAATGTCACTCTCCAGTTAAAAGCTCCAGCCAAAGCGACCAAAACGATCGGGGCGATAACAATCGCGAACAAGGACGGAGCCGTACCTTGCATGATACCCATGTTGGCACCACGGCGGGAAGGTGTCGACTGTGCAACCATGATCGATTGCGATGTTGGGAGAGCGGGCCCTTCAAAAAGCCCCATGATCACACGGATGATCAACAAGCTCATATAGCCTTTTGCCAACCCTGTGGTAAACGAAAATATGGAGAACAATAAGACCGAGAGGCCCAAAACAAGTCTCTTATGGTTGTAGAATTTGTCGGAAAGGAAACCGCCCAGGTAACCGGAAATAGCCCATGTAATCGCGAAACCGGACATGACGAAACCGAACTGTGCAGTCGTGAGTCCCAAATCATCTACCAGGAACACGCTCAGCAAACTGATGGCCTGTCTGTCCATCATAACAAAACCGAATACAAAACATAAGATGATTACCATCTTAGCTTCATACCCTTTGGGATACGTTCTTTGATTTTCCATCACAATACCTCACTTTCAAATATTAATATAATTTCTCCCGTGCTTCAATATAAAAACCCCCGGGATTTAATAAAGTTTATCAACTTTTATAAATGAGTTTATGGTATAAATATTATCTAAATTTCAGATCTTGTGCCATAAAGACCAGGGGCTTTTGTTATGAATTATGTAATTATGAAGTTTTTACTTGTCTAGTTCTTTCGCTATCGCCTTAGGATCTATTCCGTCATCTCTAAAGTCAAATTCTCTTGTGCCTTTGTATACGTTAGCGTTCATATCATTGCTGATCAAGAGATTGGCGGCGGGGAATCTTTGGATCATTTCGAAATAGAAGTCCGCTACGGTATGCTTGGTTTTCAAGACTTCTTGCGTGGCTCTGATGTAGTCTTTTGTGAAGTAAACAGAGCGTTCATCGAAAGGCATGCCCGGTTTTGCATGACCCGGAATGATCGTGTCAGCGCCCAATGCTAAGATCTTGTCAAGGTCTACATACCATGCTTCAAGCTCGTCGGGAGTGAGTTCACAGGTGAAAGGATGTGCCTGACTGAAGAGAATGTCGGTACCGTATACGGTTTTGATCGAAGGAATCCAAACGAGCGAATTGTATTTCCAGTCGCCCATAACTTCCGGGATGATTTCGACCTTTTGACCTTCAACTTCAAAGCCGGTATCATTGGGTACTAATTTTATTTCTTCGCGGGGCACATTGTGTTTTCCAATAACTTCTTCCCAATAATCCGCTTTATCCGTAAACTGTTTATTAATAATTCTGCAGGCATCAGAGGGTGCAACCAACTTGGCATTCGGGTACGCATTTTTAAACACCGCGGCGGCTAAATAATGATCCGGATGCGCATGGCTGACAAAGATGGTTTTCAGATCCAGATTCCTTTGGTGAATCTCAGCAAGCACTAGTTCTGCTTGGGACTTCGTCCATTGGCAGTCCAAAAGAGCGCATTCTTCCTTACCGAAAACGATAACGGAAGCGACCTCAAAACCGCTCTCATCACTGATCATGGTCAAGGTGCTGAGTTCTTGATTGGCATTCTTGTTAAGCCTGTACTCCATAATATAGACCTCCCCTTAAAAAATAATAATTAGGTGCAAAAACAATTGAGACGTCCAAACAAAGCAATGTAGGTGTTTTCTTAAGTTACTACAATGCTTTCTCTAATCCACCTCCCTTTCTTAAGTAAAACCCAATGCGCACACTCAATTCAAATTACTCATTCTAATCCCAGCATATACCGTACGTATTGGATCTTGCTTAATAAATACATCCCATGAAATATATTTCATAAGTTCTAAGCTTTTTATTCTTCACTAAATTAAGTATCATTATAATATAATTGCGGAAGGCAGCAAAAAAACAACCTTCTTAAAGCATTCAAGATGCATTTAGCTGTTTTTGCTTTAAAATAAACCAATTGGGGATAATGGCATTCGGATTATTCAGAAGGACCTCCCCCATTTGGCAGGTGTTACCTTTAATTATTTATTTCGATTATGTAAATTTAATAGGTTTTACAGATAGACAATTAAGACTATTAATTGTCTATCTGTATTTAGCCCAAATTAAAGCAATTACCTAAAAAGGTAATTGCTTGTCTTGTTTGAGAATGGTAACCCATTTAACTTCGGTGTATTCGTTAATGGAATATTGTCCACCTTCACGACCGATACCGCTGCCTTTTACGCCGCCGAAAGGAGCTGCTTCGTTAGCGTCAACGGAACTGTCATTAACATGTACCATGCCGGCTTCGAGATTTTCGGCAACATACAAAGCGTTCTCAAGATTCTTGGTAACCACTGCGGAAGAAAGGCCGTATTCGGAATCGTTTGCGATCCTTAAAGCTTCGTCTATACTATCCACAGCATAAATTGAAGTTACCGGTCCAAAAGTTTCTTCAGCATAGATCTTCATATCGGGCGTAATATCCGTAAGAACGGTAGGCTGATAAAGTCTGCCTTCATAGGTACCGCCAGTAAGCAATGTAGCACCTTTGGCTACGGCGTCTTTGACATGGGCATCAATAGATTGTGCTTGCCTGTCGCTGATCACAGGACCAATGAATGTTCCGGGATCCGCAGGATCGCCAACCGGCAGATGAGAAACCAAGCCAACAAATTTTTCTGTAAATTCTTTGACGATTTCTCTTTCCACGATGACTTTGTCAACGGACATACAGATTTCACCCTGATGGAGGTAAGCGCTGAAAGCCGCCAGCTTAACAGCATAATCAATATTGGCATCCTTAAGAACGATCATTGGGTTTTTACCGCCGAGTTCCAAGGTGTATTGTTTCAGTTGAGCAGCGCATCTTTGCGCAACCTTGCGGCCGGTTACGGTTTCGCCGGTAATTGCCACGAAGGAAGTTCTCTTATCATCAATCAGAGCGTCACCCAAAACGCTTCCGGGGCCGGTGATAATATTGAAAGCACCCGCAGGGAGACCAGCTTCTTCGAATATCTCAGCAAACTTCAAGCAAACAAGCGGGGTTTCACTAGCCGGTTTTAAAACGACGGTATTACCGGTGGCAAGACCATAAGCGATCTTGTACATAGCCAAAACCATGGGGAAGTTCCAAGGAGAAATCGCCACGACGGTTCCTCTCGGTTTTCTCCAAGTCATGGATACTTTCCAGGGTTCGTTATGATAGGTTTCGCCATAAATACGTTTGGCGTCTTCCGCAGCGAACTGAAGCACATTGGCCGTCTGGAAAACTTCCCATTCGGCTTTGCCAACAGCACTGCCACTTTCATGGATCAAAAGATCAATGAATTCATCTTTCTTTTCCCACATGAGCGTTGCGGCTTTGGACATGATCTGCGAACGGGTAAGAGGCAGGGTGTTGGCCCATACTTTCCTCGCATCATAGGCGGCAGCCATTACTCTGTCAACATCTGCCACACCACCCTTGGCTACTTTTGCATACAATTCCCCTGTGTATGGGCAAAAATCATCAAAAGTTTCTCCGGACAAAGCGTCTACCCATTGTCCATTAATATACATCTTTGCTTCTTTTACCACAAAAACCATCCTTTCTGACTCTAGATATTCATATTCTGCGTTAATTTAATTTATATGCAATAGCCTTTATAAATTAAATCTTTATATGTGTCTGTTTTTCCTTTACAAATCAGCCCTTGAAAGCTTGCGGATATATCCACCAGTATGATTTTGCTTACTTGTCCTTGTCGGGAACGCCGCATGTGCCACATATTCTGGAATCTATAACGGCTTGTTTCCCTTCTTGCTTAAGCTTTCTGTACTCGCGATATGAAATTTTTGATTTAGGACGGCATAAACCCAATTCTTTCATGAGAGCAGCGACCTTTTCCACCTTAGGACCAATCTCCTGAGGCCCTATTCCCCTAAGATGTTCGGGAATCACTTTGCGTTCTTCCGGTTCCATATTTAACAGATCGCAGATTTCATCGCAAGCATAGCGCGCGCCTCTTACTGGCGGGCACTGATCACGTCCACACTTAAAACTGGGATGTCCCATACCGCATTTTTCATTTTCCATCACGGAAAAGAGTATTTCCATGATCCTGGCATCGGGGTCTGTGAGATCATAAGCCCTTTGAACCCTGTTATAGCGAACTTTAAGGCAATCAATCGCTCCATAATCTTCTTCAAACCCGCCAATTACAGATTGAACTGCCGGAATCGAGGGTGCATAATTGACATTCCCGTCTTTGGCAAGGTCTTCTTTCGTGACACCAACAACATAGCTAATCACAAACGTAGCCGCGGTAACCGCTCCACAAGTACCGACACCGGTCATGGCAACACCGCCATGTAAACCCATCATTCCCTGGGTTATTATTTCTTGTGTTTCGGGGGAGAACAGTTCAATTCCCTCCGACTTAAATGCTTCGCATATGGCGACAAAAGTGGCAGGACAGCAAGCCCATAGTACTACACCTACTTCGTCTCCCAAATGTCCGGCTTTGTCGATAATTCGCGCTCTCTTTTCATCCGAGATCTCAATTTTACCGATCATTTGTTCAAGCCTCCGATCATGTACTTTTCTAAGGCTTTTAGTTTTTAAAAGCGTTCAAGAAAACCTGTTCACATTCGGCGAGTGTTGTTTGTTTGGGATTGCCATGACCTACGGGGTCAGCAAGAGCTGTTTGGGCCATTGCCGCGACTTTGTCTTTGGTTACGCCAACTTCATCCAGATATTTCGGAATGCCGACTTCTTTACAAAGTTTTTCTACTAATTCAATGGATTTTTTCGCAGCTTCTTCTACAGACATATGGTTGATGTCAGCGCCCAAGGCTTCTGCGACAGCAGCAAACTTTTCAGGAGCAGCATCCAGATTGAATCTCATAACATGCGGCAAGAGGATGGCGTTGGCCAAACCATGCGGCAGATCAAAGTATGCACTCAGCTGATGTGCCATCTGATGGGTAAGTCCTAAACCGTTAAAGTTGAAGGCAATACCGGCCATCATCGAGGCTTCGAGCATATTCTCACGGGCTTCAAGATTTTTACCGTCATGAACGGCAGTGTTTAAGTATTTGGCAACCATTTTAATGGCCTTATAGGCTAAACCTTCGGATACCGTAAATCCATGGCAAGAAACATAGGATTCAATGGCATGCGTTAAAACGTCAACACCCGTATTAGCCGTCACCTTGGCAGGCAAAGAAATGGTCAGTTCCGCATCAAGGACACTGATATCGGGAACCAAAAGGGGACTGAGAACGCCGTATTTCAGATGTTTCTTCGTGTTGGTGATAACGCCAACATTGGTAACTTCCGAGCCGGTTCCGGCAGTCGTAGGAATACAAATAAAGGGTAAAAGCTTAGGGGTTATTCTCATGATACCACCAATGGCGATATCATATTCTTCAACTTCGCCACCATGCGTATAAACGACGTTGGCAGCTTTCGCGGCATCGATGGGGCTTCCGCCGCCGATACATACGATCACTTCCGGCTGATCTTTTTTCATTTGTTCAACACAAGCCATAACCTGAGTGTCGGTTGGGTTGGGGCCTATTCCCCCGAATAAAGTTGCTGTCAACCCTTCGGAATTAAACCTTGCAACCATATCCGTTACCATCGGGAAATCCTTCATTACCTCATCCGTAATGACAATTACCTTGCTTTTGCCCATAGATTTAATCTTATCACCCAAAGTCTTTGAGGACCCAGATCCACATATTAATGTCCTGGGCCATGAATCAAAACATCCAGCAGACATACTTGCTACCTCCCTTAATTAAGTTTTTCGACTTTAAATATGACTATTAATAAAATCAAATATTCTCTTAAGACCATACTTTCTTAAGACAATATTCTGAACGCATTCAGTGAAACCAGTTGTGTGTTAAGTATATAATGACAGATTTAACTTGTCAATATATTTAGGGAAATATGTGCCAATAATTCAATATATTTTTAATTTTTATTATTTATCTCACTATTGAATTTTATTACAATAACCATTATAATAAAATCAAGCAAACAATTCACTGAATGACTATAGTCAGATGTCCCCAAATAATTGACAATTAACACAATATTTATTAGAATACTTATAAGATAACAAAAGACGCTTAAGGAGACATCAATGATAGCTAAAAAAATAACATCCCGGCAAGCACAAGCCGCAAGAACAAAAAAGAAGATCTATAATGTAGCAGTTGAACTAATGAATAAACAAGGTTTTGAAAAAACAACCATCAGTCAGATCAGCAAAAAAGCAGGCGTTTCTGTAGGTGCGTTTTACCTGTATTTTAAATCAAAAGACGATATTTTCTATGAAAAATATAAGGCATTCGACGCGTACTTTGAAAAAAAAGTTACACCTCTGTTAATAAAAGAAAATGCAAAATTTGATAAAATCATTGCTTTCTTCGAAGCATATGCAATTTGGGATAAAAAACAGGGATATGATGCCATCAGAAAGCTTTATAACACTCAAAACAAACTTTTTACCGATAAAGAAAGATATCCGCACAAATTACTACGGGACTTAATCAGAGAAGCACAAGAAAAAAACCAAATCATAGCCAGCATGTCTACCGAAGACATTGCGGAATTCCTCTTCACTGTGGCAAGGGGAACCATTTATGACTGGTGTCTTAATTTTGCAGCATATGACCTCGAGGAGAGAATGGTATTTAATTTTGAGTTGTTGGGTATTATATTTAAAACTGAAAAAACTCAACCATATGTTTCTATAAAAAATGATATAACCATATAAATTTAAAAGAACAAATAATGTCAAAACAATAGTGATACATAACATTCACTTTAGTCTTGCATTGCATTTATAAATATACGACAATATTTTCCTTCCCCACCCCCCTTTTCTCGACACATAGGCATATTCGGGGGTTTTTTTTGCTTTAAAACATGTTTTTGATATTGACAAATAATACGCTATCTTTTATACTGAATACGTTCACTGAACAAAAGAGCGGCCAATGTCGCAAAAAACTTAATGCAAATATTTAATAAATATTTAATAAATATAATAAGGTAAGGTGGTGTATATTTATGAAGGATGATCTGATTAATATAGTCGGCAAAGACAATTTTTCAGAAGATCAGAAACTTTTGGAGTCTTTCGCAAAAGACAAAAGTTTTGCTCCGCATCTAAAACCCAAATTTTATGTAAAAGTAAATGATGCGCAACAAGTCCAAAATCTCGTCAAATGGGCTAATGAAACCAAAACTCCTTTAATCCCCGTTAGTTCCGGTGGGCCACATTATAAAGGTGACACTGTTCCCAGTGTTCCCGGAGCTATTATCGTTGATTTAAGTGGAATGAACAAAATCATCAACATAAACCGTCAGCAGAGAATGGCTATTATTGAGCCGGGCGTAACCTACGGTCAACTTCAAGAAGCATTAGCAAAAGAAGGTATGACACTTTCAACTTCAATCAGGCCGAGAGCAACTAAGTCCGTATTAACAAGCGTTTTAGAAATAGAACCGAGACTCAATTGCTTACATCAATTCAACTATACCGAGCCAGTGAGATGTACGGAAGTCACCTTTGGAGACGGAAACCAGATCTACACCGGTGAAGCTGGTAATGGCCCCAAAGATTTAGAAAAACAATGGGAGCAAGAAAAATGGCAAGTCACCTCGAATGGCCCCAATAATACCGATATGCTGAGAATGGTCACTCAAGCCCAAGGAAGTATGGGGATCGTGACCTGGGCATCAGTAAGATGCGAGTTGCTTCCGACTATCAAAAAGATGTTTTTAGCACCTGCTAAAAAATCCACGGATTTAGAAGACTTCGTTTATAAAGTTATCTGGGCAAGACATGGCGATAAACTTTATGTTATGAATAAAGCATATCTTGCGAGTTTAATGGCTAAAACTGCAGAAGAAATCGCTGAGCTGAAAAAAGTATTGCCCAATTGGGTGGCCGCAGTCGGGATCTCCGGAGATATCTTACTTCCCGAAATGAGAGTAAGCGCTCAAGAATCCGATATCATGGATTATGCCAAACAAACTGGTGTCAATCTGTTCCCCAAAGTCCCGGGTGCTGTCGGAGATGATGTGTTAGAAAAATCTATTACCCCTTCCGGAGATGCTTATTGGAAAGAAACCGCTAAAGGTTCGTTCCAGGATATATTCTTCATTACAACATTGGATAGAACCCCTATATTTATAGAAGCGATGTATGAGCTGGCTGTTGAAGCAGGATATCCATCTGAAGATATCGGGGTCTATATCCAGCCGCAGCATATGGGAACTTCTGTCCATCTGGAATTCAACCTGCCTTACAATGATGCAAATTTAAAAGAAGCTGCGAAAGTCAAAAAATTATATATTGCCGCAAGCAAAGAAATGTCCAAACTTGGCGGATTCTTTGCAAGACCATATGATATCTGGGCTACTATCCAGCTTAATAAAGACGCCCAATCCTATAATATCTTAAAGAAAATGAAAGATATTTTCGATCCCAATAACATTATGAATCCAGGAAAACTTACGTTAAAATAAATACAAGAAAAGGAGGATAAATAAGATGGCTTTAAAAGATTACAGAGCGATGATGGAACGTTGCAGCACTTGTGCTGGATGTAAATTTGTTCCATTTGAAAAAATAAAAAGCATACGATTTGGCGAAAACTGTCCAAGCATCGGATATCACAACTTTATGACTTATTCAGCTCGTGGACGTTTTCAATTAGCTCAAAGCCTGCTTGACGGTAGAGCAGAGCTTAACGATACTGTCACAGAGGCAATTCATTCCTGCACATCGTGTGGTTTTTGCGATATTGCATGTAAGGTTACTAGATACAATCTCGAACCATTGGAGCACAACATTGAGCTAAAAGCTTACGCTGTGGAAAATGGTAAGATATTGGAAGGGCAAAAGCCTGTTATTGAAAACCTTAAAAAAGAACACTGCATGATTCCGGGAACCAAAAAAGCCAATCGTACGGATTGGGCAAAAGATTTGAATCTAAAAGATTTATTTAAAGAAAAAGGTGAAGTTGCGTTCTTTGCCGGATGCAAGTACAGTTATGATCCCAAACTGCAAAAAGTAGCGCAATCTGCTGTTAAATTGCTTCAAAGTGCTGGCGTAGATTTGGGTTATCTGGGTGCGGCAGACAACTGCTGCGCCGGACGCGCCTATCAGATGGGCTTTTTTAAAGAATTTGAAGAAAGCGCCGACGCCAATATCAAGGCTTTCAAAAAAGCAGGCGTAAAAACCATTGTAACCCTTTGTTCTGATGGCTATTACACCTTCAAACGTCTCTATGCCAAGAGAGGTTTGGATATCGAAGTCCTCCACATTGTCGAATATATCGATAAATTGATCACCGAAGGCAAAATTAAATTCACCAAGACCGTTCCGCTGACAGTCACCTATCATGATCCTTGCCACCTTGGCAGATTAGGTGAAGAGTACGTTCCGTGGGAAGGAAAAGAAAAGAAAATATACAACCAGATTCAGATTTGGGAGCCAAGAAGACCGAGATACAATGGCATTTACGGGATCTATGACGCTCCCCGCCGTATCCTCGAAGCCATCCCCGGCGTAAAACTGGTAGAAATGGAAAGAATTCGTGAATATTCCTGGTGCTGCGGCGCCGGCGGCGGATGCAGCGAAAGCAATCCGGAATTTTCCGCTTGGACTGCCGGTGAAAGAATCACAGAAGCAAACGCTACTGGCGCAGACGCATTGGTAACTGCTTGTCCGTGGTGTAAAGATAACTTTGTTAATGCTGTTGATGAAGATGGTAATAAGATTGAAGTCTTAGATATCATTGAACTCGTACAGCAAGCAATTTGAAGGGAGGCTAAATAAATGGCTTTTTCTAGAGAAATATACCAAGCACTTGAAGATATTGTAGGAAAAAGAAACGTTTCCGAAGATATAGGCGTATGTGAAACATACAGAAATATCCCGGCCCAAGGCTCAGCACATTATGGTCCATCCGAACACTGGACACCGCTTCCGCAGGCTGTAATTTTGCCGGGGAGCACAGAAGAAGTGCAAAATATCGTTCAAGTTTGTAATAAATATGATATAGAGTTTAAAGCATCAACCACTTTCTGGTCAACTATGGGTTATATCGGTAGCGACTATGGCCTTCAGATTGACATGAGAAGAATGAAGAGTGTACAATTTGATGCTAAGAACATGACTGCAATCGTTGAGCCTTTTGCTATTGCCGCAACGGTTCAAGCGGAAGCTATGAAATTAGGTTTAAACCTTAATATCCCCGGCGTAGGATGTAGTAGCTCGGCATTGGCAAATGCTTTCTCTTGGATCGCATTCGGCCCGAATTCAATCTCTATGGGGTCCGGCCCGGAAAATATCCTTGGGCTGGAAGTGGTTCTTCCAAATGGAGAAGTACTCAGAACGGGATCGCTGGGTTCCGGCGATGGCTGGTTCTGTGGCGAAGGTCCTGGTCCAAGTCAAAGAGGATTACTGAGAGGTATTTTCGGAACAGCCGGCACATTGGGTGTTTGTACGAAGCTGGCATTAAGAATGCATCCGTGGCCCGGCCCGGCCGACTTCCCCACTTATGGCAAAGCCCCTGCCTATAAAGCTGAATGGGATAACTTTAAGTGTTATACACTCTGCTTCCCGAATTGGGAATCTTGGGCACGCAGTATTCAATATTTCTATGAAAGTGATATTGCTTATTCCGGCCATAGACAATTCAACATGTTCGGGAGAAACTTAAAAGGCGCAGTGTTAAATATCGTCTCGGATGAAACAAAACAACTTTGCGATCTGCAAGAATTGGTAAAAGATGAAAGAATCATCAAAGAAAATGCAAGCATGAAGCATGATTATCAAGTAATTATTGCAGGTTTCTCGAAAAAAGACTTAGAATATAAAGAAAAAGCCATTGACTATATTCTTGAGCAAACCGGCGGCTGGAAAAATGAAATGATGCTTGAAAAAGGCCTGCATGACTATGCGCTGTTATACTTGACAAGATTAGGCCATAAAAATCTGAACTATGTTATGTGCGGCGCTTATGAAGGTACATTCGGTTTATCCGGGAACATTTGGAAAGCAATACAGGTAGCTGAAGATGCCATTGCTATGAAGAGAAAATGGGAAGTCGAACATACTGACATTGTCGCTAACGGTGGTGACTCTGCAATGGGCTGCCTATCCGGAATGGGTGGCGGTGGCGCCACGGGTTGGGAATTCTTTACAAACTTTGATGCCTATGATAAAGAATCTACCCGCGGAACATGTGAATTCGTAGAGGGAAATCAAAAATTCCAAAATAAATATTCGTTCGGTCCTGATTTCTGCAGATGGAATTCAGATGTACGACATATGAACGGATACAGCTACACTCAGGAAGAACATGATGAAATGTTCGTAAAAGCTCCGCAACCTTGGGTTTATGCTTATCAGTATAAAATAAGAGAAGCTATTAATCCAAAGAACTTATGCGGAACCTACTTAAGAACGTTGAACCCGGAAAAATTGACCAAATAAATTAATAATATTGCCGGTTTAATACAGGTTATTTTAATTAGCCTGTATTAAACTCAGGCATGACTCTGTTAAAGGAACTTTTTTACAACAAAATACCAATAGCTTCGAGTCCATTATGCTAACGTTGTAATATACAGTTCAAATTCTTGGACTGTATATTTCTATGTTGCGGTGGGTATTTATTTCTGTGTCCCAGGCTGTTATAATAGAAACATATCTTTAATCCAATATAAAACTAGGAGGGATGCAGTTAAACTTATGAATGATTGCAAATGCAAAATGAACAATGACCTTAGCCTCATCAAAGATGTGCTCCTGGAGTACGGAAACACTTCCAGCAACACGATCACCATTTTACAAAAAACGCAGGAGATTTACGGTTATCTACCGGTGGATGTTATCTATCATATAGCAGCCCGTATCGGAAGCACCCCCGCGAAAGTCATGGGCGTTGCCACCTTCTATAACCAGTTTAATTTTCAGCCAGTCGGCAAATACCTAATCATGCTCTGCCAGGGAACTGCCTGCCATGTCAACGGCTCGCAGCGTATAGAAAAAGCCATCTGTGAAGAATTAAAGATCAAGGACGGCGAAACCACGCCTGACGGCCTCTTTACCATAAAGAATGTCGCCTGCCTTGGTTGTTGCAGCCTTTCGCCGGTAATGATGATTGACGGCGAAACATACGGTTATCTTACCCCTGAAAAGACGATCAAAATATTGAATGACTTCCGTAAAAGGGGGCAAAAAACATGCGAATTGTAGTAGGTATGGGCAGCTGCGGCATTGCCGCCGGTGCCAAAGATGTTTATCAGGCTATTTGCGCCATAAAAAAGACAGACGACGACTTCACCGTAGGTGTAACCGGCTGCATTGGCATGTGTTTTTTGGAACCCATAGTAGATATCTACGACGACAAAAAAAATCTACTCCACCGTATGGGCAATGTCCGCGTAAAAGACGTTGCGTTGATCGTACAGGCTCTGCGGGAAAATAATCCCGATCGCCTTGCCCCCCTTTGCATCACCCCTGAAAACGCGGACTTCCTCAAAAAGCAAACGAGGATAGCCCTACAGCATTGCGGCGTCATAGACCCCACGGACATTAACGATTACCTTGCCAGCGATGGTTATCAAGCCTTACAAAAAGTCCTGAAAAGCATGATGCCGGAAGAAGTAATTGAAGAAATAAAAATTTCTGGCCTGGCCGGACGCGGCGGTGCTGGTTTTCCCACCTGGTTTAAATGGGATGCCGCCAGAAAAGCTCCCAGCAATACTAAATACATGATCTGTAACGCCGACGAGGGTGACCCCGGCGCTTATATGGACCGGGCAGTCATCGAAGGCGACCCTCATAGCCTTATCGAAGGCATGCTGATCGCCGCATATGCCATCGGTGCACAGGACGCCATGGTTTATGTACGCGCCGAATACCCACTGGCCATCATTGTCCTTGAAGATGCCATCAAACAGGCGCTCGATAAAGGCTTCCTTGGACAGAATATTCTCGGCAGCGGTTTTTCCTGCAATATACGCATCAAAGCCGGCGCCGGTGCCTTCGTTTGCGGCGAAGAAACGGCTATGCTGGAATCCCTGGAAGGCAAACGCGGCATGCCTCGCCTTAAACCCCCCTTCCCCGCCGAATACGGCTACAATGGCAAACCTTCCAATATCAATAACGTAGAAACATTCGCTAACATAGCCTGGATTATCAACAACGGCGGTAAAAAATTTGCCGCTTTAGGTACGGAAGGCAGCAAAGGCACCAAGGTCTTTGCATTAACCGGCAAAATCAAACGCGGAGGCCTGGTAGAGGTGCCTATGGGCATGACATTGCGTGAAATAATCTTTGACATAGGCGGAGGTATCCGCAAAGATAAGGAATTTAAAGCCGTACAAATAGGCGGTCCTTCCGGAGGCTGCCTCCCGGCGTCGCTTCTCGATACAACCATAGATTATAAAGCGCTCAATGCCACCGGTGCGATCATGGGCTCCGGCGGTATGGTCGTTATGGACTCAAGCACCTGTATGGTCAATATGGCCAAATTCTTCCTTGATTTTACGGCAAAGGAATCCTGCGGCAAATGCACCCATTGCCGTCTTGGCACCAAAAGAATGCTGGAGATTCTATCCCGCATCACTGAAGGTAAAGGCAAAGAAGGCGACATTGAGCTCTTGGAAGAGCTAAGCTATGCGATCAAGGACGGCTCTCTCTGCGGACTGGGCCAGAGCGCGCCAAATCCTGTGCTGACTACTTTAAACTACTTCCGTGACGAATACGAAGCTCATATCGTTGATAAAGAATGTCCGGCCAAGGAATGCACTGAACTGCTGGTTTATGCAATCTTAGCCGATAAATGTACAGGCTGCACCCTTTGTGCCAGAAAATGCCCAACAGGCGCCATTCATGGCGAAGCAAAGAAATTGCATACCATCGACCAAGATGCCTGTATCAAATGCGGTCAGTGTGTCGACCTATGCCGTTTTGCGGCAATCAGCATAGAAGGAGGAAGCAGACATGCAGACAATTAACCTAACCATCGACGGTAAGAGTGTTACCGCCCAAAGCGGCCAAACTATCCTCCAAATTGCTACCGACAATGGCATCGCCATCCCAAATTTATGCTATGACCCCAGGCTAAAGTCCTACGGTGCCTGCGGACTCTGCACGGTGGAAGTAGAAGGCAGTTCCAAGCTGTTGCGCTCCTGCGCAACTTTAGCGACAGACGGTATGGTTATCCATACTGACTCGCCCCGTAACCGCCAATCGCGTAAGGTTGCCCTGGAACTACTGATGAGCGACCATGAGGGCGACTGCCTCGGTCCCTGTACACTCAACTGCCCCGCCGGTACCGATTGCCAGGGATATCTTAAACAGATCGCCCTGGGCAATGATTATCAAGCGGTAAAAATCATAAAAGATAAACTCCCCCTTCCGGCCTCCATAGGTCGCATCTGCCCCCATCCCTGTGAAACAGCCTGCCGTCGCAAGCTGGTAGAAGAACCCATTTCTATCGCTCATCTGAAATATTTTGCTGCAGACCGGGTTCTTGCCTCAGATAACCCTTATAAACCCGAAGTAATGCCAGCAAGCGGCAAAAAAGTAGCGATTGTCGGCGGCGGTCCCGGCGGACTCACTGCGGCCTATTTTCTTGGCAGTAAAGGTCATGCGGTCACCATTTATGACGCCATGCCTCGGATGGGCGGCATGTTGCGTTATGGTATTCCCGAATACCGTCTGCCGAAAAAAATCCTGGACGCGGAGATCACAGAAATCGCCGACTTAGGCGTAGTGATGCACAATAATGTGAACGTCGGCAAGGACATCTCCTTTATGGAATTAAAAGCAGAAAACGACGCGGTTTTAGTAGCTATCGGCGCCTGGAAAAGCAGTAAGATTGGTTGCCCCGGCGAAGAACTCCAAGGTGTTATGGGGGGCATTGATTTTCTGCGCGAAGTTGCCCTGGGCGAACGTCCCACAATCGGCGATAATGTCGCCGTAGTCGGCGGCGGCAATACGGCTATGGACGCCTGCCGCACAGCGGTACGTCTGGGCGCGAAGCGGGTTTATATCATCTACCGCCGGACTCAAGCGGAATCCCCTGCCGATGACATAGAGATTGAAGAAGCTAAAGAAGAAGGCGTAATCTTCCGCTTCCTTACCAATCCTGCTGAGATTATCGGCGAGAACGGCAAGGTCAAAGAAATCAATCTGCAGATTATGCAGTTAGGCGAACCTGATGCTAGCGGCCGCCGTTCTCCTATTCCTGTTGAAGGCAAATTCGAAACCCTGCCCATGGACACAGTAATCGCCGCCATCGGCCAAAAGATCAACATCGATGGTTTTGAAGATTTACAGCAAAACCGCTGGGGCAATATCTGCGCGGATGAAAAAACATTCCGCACCTCTCTTGATAGCGTATTTGCCGTAGGCGACGCCACCAATAACGGCGCGGACATAGCCATCACCGCCATCGGCGAAGCCCATAAGGCTGCCGGAGTGATTGACACTTATTTACACGGTATTGAAATCCCCTACAAAAAGCCATATGTGTCCGAAAAAGAAGTGACTCCGGAAATGTTTGTCGACCGCCAAAAGCAAACCCGGATTAAGATGCCCACCCGTCCGGCAGAGGAACGCAACAAGGATTTCAACGAAGTCAATTGCGGCTTAATTGAAGAACAAGCCCGTAAAGAAGCGGCCCGCTGTCTGGAATGCGGTTGCCATGATTATGCGGATTGCAAGCTGATTGACTATGCTAATTGCTACGACCTGGATGTCGCGCGCCTGAAAGGTGAAAAACATCCGTCCTTCATCGAAGATAGCCTCGTTAGCATCGAACGCGATCAAGGCAAGTGCATCCTTTGCAATCTATGCGTCCGCGTTTGCGATGAAGTCGCTGAAAAAAGCATCCTCGGCTTAGTAGACAAGGGGTTCGATACGGTTATCAAGGCGGAATTCAATAACCCGGCCACTATTACCTACTGCAAAGACTGCCAAAAATGTGCCGAAGCCTGTCCTACCGGCGCTTTAAAGGTTGTATCACCCAAAACACTCCTCCGTTCATGAGTGCTTTGCTCTACCAAACAAAAAACACCAACTCTTGTTTCATAATAAAACAGATTTAGATTCTGCCAAATGAATATCTTGATCAAAATACCTGACAGATTCCCCCTGATCAAGTTAATAATCTCCTTGGCAACTATCTCCTTTCATGGATACAATGAGGACAATATATAAAACAATATGGGTCATCAAGCTTTTCCTCTGATTAAACCTTCTTCGAAAGTGTTTTTAATTAGGGTTCTGCCATATAATTCATGGTATGATTATATTAAATACTGAAAAAACGAAAGGAGAAAAAAATGGGTAAATTAAATGGAAAAGTAGCGCTTATCACAGGTGGAGGAACAGGAATTGGTGCTGAGTTCGCCAAGCGTTTCGTTGAAGAAGGAGCAAAAGTAGTTATTACCGGGCGTCGTAAGGAATTATTGGAAGAGGTAGTAGCCGGTCTGCCCGCCGGATCCGCGCTTGCCGTATCCGGTGACGTTTCTAAATTGGAAGACGCACAGGCAATGGTTGACGCGACCGTTAAATTTGGCGGTAAAATAGACATCCTGGTCAATAACGCAGCCGTCGACCCTGCAGCCACAGCCGTAGATATTACTCCGGAACAATGGCACAAAGTACTTGATATCAATCTTACCGGTCCTCTTTTTATGATGAAATCCGCAATCCCCTATATGATCAAAAATGGAGGCGGTTCCATTATTAATATCTCTTCGCTGGCCGGTGTACGTTGCATCCCGGCCATGCCGGCTTACACCGCTTCCAAAGCGGGGTTAATCGGTTTATCCCAGGCGATTGCACTGGATTACGGCCGCAATAATATCCGCTGCAATGTCATCTGCCCTGGTGCCGTCGCAACTGAAATGCTGCGTCATGCCATGACCGGATTTGGCAAGGCGATCGGCACGGATGCCGACGGTGCGTTAGCTGTTCTTACAAAATTCTTACCGATCGCCCGTGCTGCCGCTTCCGATGAAATGAACGGAGCCGCAGTGTTTTTGGCAAGCGACGAGTCCTCCTATATGACCGGATCCGTTATGACTCTTGACGGTGGCGCATGTATCGTAGACCCAAACGGAGCTGCTTGTGCCAGCGCCGGAGCAAATTGGGGCGAATAATCGCTTCTTAGTTGCCAACAGTATCAATTTGAATACTTAAAAGAAAAGGCGGTCCCCAAATGGGCCGTCTTTTCTTTTTTGTCCGTTCAGCTGTAATTCAATATTCACCCTCTCACAATGTGATATGCAATTTCTCAACGCTTAACCTATACTCCGTATAAACGACTATGTTATCTCTTAACAATTAGAGAAAAAATGATTAAAATCAGAAGAACAGGGATTCTATCAGAATCCCTGTCTTCCCAAGCTCGCATTTAATTTTCATCTGAGAAATAAAGCAGTCCGACTTAACCAACCCCATATTTCACTAATAATAAACAGCCCGGATCATTATGGGTTCGAAATAAGGTCTGTTCATGCAAATCATCTCCCATTCTTACTAAATCCTTGCTTGTTAAATTATCCTATGGGCACAAAAACCGTGCCCATCAATATTATGGCTTTTATATCAAATTATATTCTAATTTTATTGCAAATCATGCGAAAAAATTAATTTGTAGTTATTATCTTCTTCAATTTTTCTGCAAAAGCAACATCTTGGGCCACGATTCTTTTTGCATTGCCTTTTAGTCGACCACCTGCATTGCGGATCTTCTTAGCCGTATGCCTTGCAAGTAAGAGCGCATCGATGTTATCCTGATCAAAAACCATCCCGTCCTGACTGATGGGGATCGCCTTGCGGGCAAGGCACATCGCCGCCAGACCATAATCCTGGGTGATGACAATATCACCATTTTGAAGCATATTAACAAGCTTAAAATCCACACTATCCGCTCCCTGAGAGACAATGATCGTGGTTGCTCCCTCTTTATTAAAAAAGTGAGCGGTATCGCAAAGGATCAGGCACTCTATATTGTTCTCTTTGGCTATCCTGACAGCAATATCCACTACCGGACAGCCATCCGCATCAATTAGTATACGCATTTGCTCCTCCCTAGCCTTTAGCACTAAGCACCTATTATATTAGTAGGTTTAAACAGACGCCTTGGCAAACTCCAGGTATTCATCGAAGCTGGAAACCCGATCGATGCAGCCTTCCTCTTTGAGCTCGATGATTCTGTTGGCAATTGTTTGAATAAATTCATGGTCGTGTGAAGAAAAGAGCAGCACGCCTTTAAAATCCACAAGACCGTTATTGACAGCGGTGATCGACTCCAGATCCAGATGATTGGTTGGCTGATCCATAACCAGGCTATTCGCACCAAAAAGCATCATCCGCGATAACATGCAACGCACCCTCTCGCCACCGGAGAGCACGCATACGGGCTTCATGACATCGTCACCCGAAAACAGCATCCGCCCCAAGAAACCGCGCAGATAGGTCTCGGTGACATCTTTGGAATACTGCGCCAACCATCTTAATACGCTCAAATCGCAATCGGCAAAGAATGTAGTACTGTCCTTGGGGAAATAGGATTGTGATGTGCTTACTCCCCACTTGAACGAGCCCGCGTCCGGCTCCAGCTCTCCCATAAGTATTTGAAATAAGGTGGTGTTCGCCGTTTCGTTTTCTCCCACAAAAGCGATTTTGTCTCCTTTATTAACCCTAAATGAGACATCTTTTAGCACCTGTTCTCCGTTGATGGCCTTGCAGAGACCCTCTACGGTTAAAATCTCCTTGCCCGGTTCCCTGTCCATCTGAAATCCTACATAGGGGTACTTACGTGAGGACTCCGGCAAATCATCAAAGGTTAGCTTTTCAAGCAACTTTTTGCGTGAGGTAGCCTGTTTTGCCTTTGATTTATTGGCAGAAAACCTGGCGATGAAGCTCTGAAGCTCCTTTGCCTTTTCCTCACTCTTTTTGTTCTGGTCGCGTTTCATCTTTTGTATCAGCTGGCTGGACTCGTACCAAAAATCGTAATTGCCCACATATACTTGGATTTTAGAATAGTCTATATCCACAATATGGGTGCAAACAGTATTCAAAAAATGTCTGTCATGCGAGACAACGATCACCGTTCCCGCAAACTCAAGTAGAAAATTTTCCAACCACTCAATCGATGCGATATCGAGATTATTTGTCGGCTCATCCAAAAGTATAATATCGGGGGAACCAAAAAGTGCCTGCGCCAGCAAAATCTTGACCTTGCTTTTGCCATCCAGCTGGCTCATTGGCGTCAAAAGCACTTCGGCATCAATTCCCAGGCCTTTCAGCAATCGGGAGGCCTCAGACTCTGCTTCCCAACCATTCAACTCGGCAAATTCGCCCTCCAGCTCGGCTGCCAGCATACCGTCCGCATCCGAAAAATTTTCCCTTGCATATACCTCGTCTTTTTGACGCATCACTTCATATAAACGCGGATTTCCCATAATGATCGTGTCCAGCACTGTGAATTCATCAAAGGCATAATGATCCTGCTTTAAGACCGACATGCGGTTGTCCTGGGGAATAACAATTTCACCGGTAGACGATTCCAGCTCTCCGGATAATATTTTTAAAAAAGTCGATTTACCGGCACCGTTTGCCCCTATTATGCCATAACAGTTATCCGGAGTAAATTTAAGATTTGTATTGGAAAACAAAGTGGTGCCGCTGAAACTTAAGCTTAGATTCGAAACGATTATCATTTTTAACCTCAAATTTTCAATTTATAAAAACATACGCAGATTATTGTATCACAAAATACACTGCATTACTATAGTAAGAACAAATATATTGCATAAAAGACAGATGTTATTTTTTGCGGACAGTGATCCTCTTTAATACTATTGCGGGATTACCCGCAAGAACAACATCATCCCCAAAACTTTTTGTAACCACTGCCCCTGAACCCACAACAACATTATTCCCTAAACAAACACCCGGATTAATGACAGCATGTCCGCCAATCCAGCAATTGTCCCCAATAGTAATTGGTTTCCCAAGCCCAAGACCATTATAGCGTTCACTTGCATTTATGGGATGCGTCGCGGTATAGATCCCAACCTGTGGGCCGAGATAACAATTCTTTCCAATCCTAACTTCAGCAACGTCTAAAATAACACAGTTATAGTTTGCAAAAAAATTATTACCAACATGAATATGACAACCATAATCACAGTTGAATGTTGGTTCGATTAAAATTTCATCCCCGGTTGTGCCAAACAATTGTTTCAGCAACTTTACACGTTCCGCCTTATCTAAAATGGACGTATTGTTAAATTTCTCAGTCAAAGCCCTCGCATCATCACGCATTTTGCTTAATTCCACATCTGCGGTTTTATAAAATTTGCCCGCCAACATTTTTTCTTTTTCCGTCATATTTATTTCTCCCAACTAAGATTAAAACCGAAACAAGCTTAAAGCTCACTCCACCAAGCCGATTTATGCATGATTTGTTTTATTGCAATTATATTCCGTTCTTTTGATCTTTTCAATGGTCTTCGTTATATATTTGCTCAATTTTTCCTCAAAAACCTCGGATGTGATCTCATGATTTTCGATCATATATAGGCCCTTTTCCCAACTGGCGGTAAGGATGGGATTTAACAATTCCTTTGCCGTCTGGCGAACCAGTTCCACAATAGCCTCCCCTTTTGGCTCCGGCGTAACGATTTGAGTTTTATCGTTAATTTTAATATGTCCGATATCTACCAGCTTTTTGATAATTCCCGCACGGGTAGCGGAAGTGCCAATGCCGCATGTTTTTAACTGCTCTCTAAGCTCCTCGTTTTCGATATACTTTCCCGCTTTTTCCATTGTGATGATTAACGATCCGTCGGTAAATCGAGACGGAGGCTTGGTTTCTTTTTCCTCCAGATCAAAGCTTGTTACATCGCACTTTTCTTTCTTGATCAGCTTTTGAATCGGGGAATCTGACAATTCTTCCTTACTTAAAGAAGTAACCTCATAAATCTCTTTCCATCCCGGTACATTCAATGTTTTGGAATTTGTAACAAATGTTTCAGCGCCTATTGCTGTCTCAACCTTTACCGTATTGTACTCTGCCGGAGGATAAAAAATAGCCAGAAACCTTTTGACAATCAGACAATAAATATTTCTCGTGTCTTCATCCAGCTTAGATAGTTCAGTAGTCACATAGGTCGGAATAATCGCGTAGTGGTCTGTAACCTTTTGATTATCCACATATCGTTTTGTTTTCTGATCAATACAAAGCTTTCCGAATTCTTTAATCTTCAATACATATTCTTTAAAATCAGCATTGCCGTATAAGCCGTTGAGAACCTTCGGCAACTCGGGAATAACATCCGTAGAAAGCACCCTACTATCGGTTCTGGGATAAGATATCATCTTTTTCTCATAGAGATTCTGGGCAATTTCCAGCGTTCGATTTACAGAAAGTTTAAATTTTTTATTTGCCTCCGATTGCAACTCGGCAAGATTAAAAAGCAAAGGAGCTTGCTCCTTCTTTACCTTTATCTCTACCTTTTTGACCGTAGCCTCAATCCCCTGCAACTTTTTTATAATCTCCTCTGCTTCCTCTTTGCTGATGTATCGATCTTCGTTTTCCGAATCCTCTTCAAGATTTTTGTCTGCTTTCTTTTGTTGCCACTTGCCTTTATAGGAAACACCGCTGTCTTTCGAGATAAAGTTTGCGGTAACTCCATAATGAGTCTGTGGAACAAAATTTCTGATTTCCAGCTCCCTGTCAACAATTAAACCCAATACACAAGTCATCACTCTGCCAACGGGTATAACGGAAGATTTTTCTTCTTTTAGGACAGATGATAGTTTTTTGCCGTATTGACAAGTATACATCCTGCTAAAATTCATTCCAAAGAGCCAATCCTCTTTTGCTCTGCAATAGGCAGCTTCTGAAAGAGAATCGTACTCACCGATACTCTTTGCTTCTTGGATTCCCTTTCTGACAGCATCTTCCGTCTGAGAAGAGATCCAGACCCTTTTTGCCGGCTTTTCTGAGCCACTCTGATGATAGACCAAGCGAAAAATGTACTCACCCTCTCGTCCACTATCGGTACAGGCATAGATTAGATCCACATCTTTCCTGCACATCATTGATTTGATCACGTCAAACTGCTTTGCAGTCCCTTTATTGTCTATGACAACATATTTATATTCTTTGGGGATGATGGGTAGATGCTCCACGCGCCATGACTTATACTCTTGATTATAGACCTCCGGATATGCCATTGTCACAAGATGCCCGAAACACCATGTGATGATGGCATTTTCTGTTTCGGCATAACCCCTGCCTCTATCTGTTGATGAAATCTGCACACCCAGTACACTTGCAAAACTGCTTGCAACAGACGGTTTTTCTGTTATGTATAATTGCTTACTCATCGCTTCATCCTTTAAAATGATATGCACAAAGTACAACGCTTTGTGACTGATTCCTTAATAACTCCGATACATCCTTTATTATCTCAAACCTCTTCTTAACCAACCGTTTCCCTGTGTACTTCCTGCCTGACCGGCAAACCTGTCAAATACTTATCTCTTTTTTGCCAGATGGTCAATAGCCTTCCGAAAGTCCACAGGCAAGGGAGCCTCCAATAGTATTTCTTTGCCGCTGCGGGGATGGGTAAAGCGTAGCCTGTCGGCATGCAGCGCTTGGCGATTGATCAATGCTGAGGCACACCCATACAAAAGGTCGCCGCAGATAGGGTACCCGAGAAAGCTCAAATGCACCCTGATCTGATGGGTACGCCCCGTCTCCAGTCTTAACCTTAAGAGGGTGTGTCCCGCATATCTCTCAAGCACCTGATAATAGGTAACCGCTCTCTGCCCAGCAGAATCCACTGTCCTCCGACGCTTTTTTTCATCCGGTCGGGCGATTGGTTGGTCGATCCGATCGTTGTCCTTTGCCATTTCACCTTCAACCAAAGATATATACTGCCGCTCGATGGTGCAGCCTTTCTGCTGCCTGAATATGCCCTGGTGCGCAAACTGACTGTTCCCGATCAGAACCAGGCCGGAAGTGTCCCTATCCAGGCGGTTGATAGGGCGAAACAGCGTGCCTCTCCCCACTCCCTGCCAGTAATAAGTGACTGCGTTAGCAAGGGTACGGGTGCCACCCATTCGGGATGGGTGAGTGGACATACCGGCAGGCTTGTTCACCACCAAAAAGTCCTCGTCTTCGTAAACAATATCCAGGGGAATCCGCTCCGGTATGATTTTGTTCTCCTCGGCAAAGTCCAGGTCAATCGTGACCATATCCCCCGCATTGATGCGATAGTTCGTACGAGCCCAAGACCCATTCACTCTTATTTTGTGCAGGCATTTTAGCTGTACGACAAGAGAATGGGATAAGAGCAGTTTATCGGACAGAATATCCCGCAGAAAAGCACCCTGATCCGGAGCACCTGCTATATATGTCAGTTGCGTGTTGTTCATTTTTCCTCACTTATATGATAAATAATTTTCTAAACTTAGAAAAGGCAACCCGTATGAAAGTCAAAGGCACAAAATGGTCCGGATACCGATAAAATCAATTTTTTTATCCCTATCAATCATTTTTAAAAAATAGACATTCGACTTATGATTCGACACTAGCTTGGATATATCCTTGCCCAAGTGCCTGCTCTGCACTTTATAAACATACAGAGGCTAAAATATTACTATTATTTTTTATAAAAACTGTCGGAAATACATATCTACCCGTGATATAATCAAACTATGACCATATTTATTCAATACCGAGAAGGAGAAAACATGACAAAATTGCTTTTAACGATACCCTGTAATTTTGGCGTGGAAGCCATTGTCAACAGGGAAATTAAAAACTTGGGCTATGAAATAGCCAAAACCACAGATGGCAGGGTAGATTATTTTGGTGATGAGCTGGCTATTGCCCGGTCAAATATAGGATTGCGTACCGCGGAGCGTGTTCTGCTGAAAGTGGGCGAATTTGAAGCAGTCACTTTTGATGAACTTTTTGAAAAGACCAAGGATCTTGCCTGGGGTGATTATATCCCCATAGATGCCGATTTTCCTGTAGCAAAGGCTACTTCACTGAAATCGGTATTGTTTAGCACCTCTGATATTCAAGCGATTGTTAAAAAGGCCGTCGTGGAAAAGCTTAAACTAAAATATAAGATAGATCGTTTTGCGGAAACCGGAGTGCGCTACCCGATACATGTTTTTGTAAATAAAGACGTCTTTAGCCTTTATATGGATACCAGCGGCGATAATTTGCATAAAAGGGGCTATCGTAAAAACAGTAATATCGCGCCTATTAAGGAGACACTTGCCGCGGCTATGCTGGATTTAACCCCGTGGCATTGGGATCGTTTTTTGATTGACCCAATGTGCGGTAGCGGTACGATTACGATTGAAGCCGCCTTAAAGGGGTTAAATATCGCTCCCGGCATTCATAGAAGTTTTGGGGCTGAAATCTGGGAATTCATTGGCAAGGACAAGTGGGATACTGCACGAGAAGAATTTAAGTCACAAGAAAAGCGGGACAGGCAATTTTTAGTGCAAGGCTATGATATTGATCCGCATGCGCTGCAAAACGCCAGAGAAAACGCAAGATTGGCCGGGGTAGAAAAATACATTCACTTTCAGCAGCGTGATATTAGGGATTTGCAAAGCAGTGAAAAGTATGGCTTTATTGTTACTAATCCTCCTTATGGTGAACGCATGGAGGATAAAACATCCGTACAAATTCTTTATAAAGAGATGAGTGTGGCAATGAAACGGCTGGATACCTGGTCCTATAGTATTATTACCAGCCATCCTGAGTTCGAGTGGATTTTTGGCAAGAAAGCCGACAAACGACGTAAACTCTATAATGGCATGATAGAGACTACTTTGTTTCAATATTTTGGCCCGAAACCACCTAAAAGGGTACAGGAAGAGACAAATAAAGAATTGTAGAGTTAATATCTGATAGAAACCCGCCATCTTAGTAGAACTTAATAAAGAATTCATAAAGACTCCGAATTTTTCGGAGTCTTTTTTGGCATTATACATCTTTGCCCGCTCCTAAATAAACAGCCGCAATTTGCCACATGGGAAGCCTCCGGCAGTTGTAGGCAATATGTTTTGCCTGATATTCTATTGTGATATCCTTTTTTTATTGAAACTGTAGGTGGCCATTAAGTAATTATGAAAATTTTGATTGTTTTTTCTTTACATTTCACTTGTGCGGCTCTATAATAAGGAGTGCGAACAAATGTTCGTTAAGGAGGCAAATGCCCATGACTAAATCACTCAGAAAGAAACCCCAAAGGATTCTGCAAAAAATACCGCTACAAGTCACAACAGAACTTATTTACAAAATCGGATTGGTTCCGCGCCTGCTGACATATGAAGATGATGATGAAGGGACGGTAATTTTTAACCCCGTCAAGGGCCTTAAGCTAATTGATGGTGCAGTAAGGTGGCGCTGCAGAATCAACGGCCGGGAAATTGAATTGTTCAATGAAGGTGAAAGCTGGTGGGCAATGCAATAAAATTGCACCCGGGGAAATAAAACCCCGTCTTATGGCGGGGTTTTGACTTACTTCTTATTGGGCATCACTTGCTATCAGTATGAGATTTTGCGCACGTGTCAGTTCTTTAATGGTTTTGTTTGTGCCCCCCGTCCCCAAGACCAGAATATCAACTACATACGTTAATAATTATTTACATCAACATAAATAATAAAACCTCTCTTTTTTATAAAATCATATTATATCTCTCTCAAATTAAAAAATCGGGAAGACAATTGTCTTCCCGATTAATATGTGTTTTGTAAAATAAAACCTGCCTCTTATGTACTTATAGCCACCAATATACATCCGCTATTTTGAACCACGAAAACCACTCTTTCTGACTATAGATATAAACCAAACCATAAATATGCTTTCCTTTGGGTTAATCAACCCTTGAAAGTTTCAGATTTATCTTTTATCGGATGTTGTTTACTTGTCCTTGTCGGGAACGCCGCATGTGCCACATATTCTGGAATCTATAACGGCTTGTTTCCCTTCTTGCTTGAGTCTTCTGTATTCGCGATATGAAATTTTTGATTTAGGACGGGTTACGCCTAATTCTTTCATGAGAGCAGCTACCTTTTCCACCTTGGGACCCATCTCCTGAGGCCCGATTCCTCTCAGGTGTTCGGGAAGCACTAAGCGTTCTGCAGGCTCCATATTCAAAAGATCGCAAATTTCATCACAAGCATAGCGCGCGCCCCTTACTGGCGGGCACTGATCACGTCCACAGTCATAACTGGGATGTGCCATGCCGCATTTTTCATTTTCCATCACGGAAAAGAGTATTTCCATGAGCCTGGCATCGGGGTCGGTAAGATCATAAGCCCTCTGAACCCTGTTATAACGAACTCTAAGGCAATCAATCGCTCCATAATCTTCTTCAAACCCACCTATTACGGATTGCACTGCCGGAATCGAGGGGGCATAATTGACATTCCCATCTTTGGCAAGGTCTTCTTTCGTGACCCCAACAACATAGCTGATAACAAACGTAGCCGCGGTAACCGCTCCGCAAGTGCCAACGCCGGTCATGCCTACGCCGCCATGCAGCCCCATCATTCCCTGGGTTATCATTTCTTGCACGTCGGGGGGGAACAGTTCGATTCCTTCCGACTTAAATGCTTCACATATGGCCACATAAGTGGCAGGACAGCAAGCCCATAATACCGCCCCTACTTCATCCCCCATATGTCCGGCTTTGTCGATAATCCGGGCTCTCATTTCATCCGAAATCTCAATTTTTGGTATCATTTGCATTTTCTCCTTTGTTTTATAGTGGTTGACTATTAAAATCATAGCTATTTGATTTTAAATAATGGAATAACATATTAATTTGCGCACTGCCTGAGCAATATCTTGTGTAATGCTTATCTCTGGACTCCCATTTTCATGTTACAAGTACACAGCTATTATTAAACAGATGATAGGTCAGATGTACTTAAAAAGATTATCTTAGTAGTACACCTGAACTATCAAAAACAAGTCTTAAAGAACCCTCCTTAAGCAACTGCCTCTTGGTTTCCTGCTCTCTTAGCTAAAATAGCGGGTGCGGTTTCATAGTAGAATATACCAAGTACAAAACAAACTATGGCCATGCCAAGGTCTAACACCAGGATCGACTGAAGACCATATGTCTGACCCAAGATACCGGCAATTGCAGTACCTACAACGCCGCCCCCCAACTCGCCGAAAGCCATGATGGTACCGATAGCGGTCCCGGCAGCTTTTAAACCAACGGATTCGGAAGGAATCGTGGACATATACATCGGATGGCATCCAACGCCACTAAAGCCGACAAATACGAGAATAGCAATCAACCAAACGGATGATCCGGGGACATAAAGCAACCCTATAGGAGTAACAACTGAAAAAATGCTAAAGATTAAAAAAATCGGTTTGCGCCCAAATTTATCAGAAAGGGCAGGGACTACAACGCCCCAAACAACGCCGCCGGCACCCATAGCCGCGATAACCAAACTCATCGTCGTAGGAGTTAAACCTTTTACGGTTACGAGAAACAAAGGAGCGAAACAGACGAGCAACATATACCAGCCAATATAGAATGGACTCATAATAAAAGATATGAGAGCGTTCCGGTTTTTAAAGACGACAAGTGGGGAGACCCTTTCCGCAGCTTCTACTTCAGGTTTCTTTTTGTCCGGATATGGCTCTTTTAAAGTCTTAAAAATAAATAATACTAGGATAAGTCCTGGGATGATCGTTAAGAAGAATGTCATTCTCCAGTTAAATGCTTGAGCCAAAGCGACCAAAACAATCGGTCCGAAAACAACCGCAAAAAGGGACGGAGCCGTGCCTTGAATCAAACCCATGTTCATACCACGGCGTTTCGGAGACGATTGGGCAATCAAGATCGATTGAGCAAGAGGAAGCGTGGGTCCTTCAAATATACCCATGATCAGACGGATAGCAAATAAGCTAACATAGCCTTTTGCTAAGCCTGTAGAAAACGAGAAAACGGAGAATAAAAGGATCATCACTCCCAGAAAAAGTCTCTTTTTATTGTAAAATTTATCGGAAAGCCAACCACCCAAATATCCAGAAATCGCCCAAGTAAAGGCAAAACCGGACAGAATAAAGCCAAACTGTGCCGTATTAATCCCTAAGTCATCCAATACGAAAACACTCAAGAAATTTAAGGCTTGCCTATCCAACATAACAAAACCAAAGACACAGAATAAGATGACCACCATCTTTCCTTCGTATCCCTTGGCATACTTAGAGACACCATTTTGATTTTCCATCATAATACCTCACTTTCAATAATTACTAAAATAGTTTCTTCCATGCTTCAATACAAACCCCAGTGATTTCAATCTTGTCTCCTTCCAATTCATAGCCATTATCATTCGGTTTTAGTTTTTCTTCTTTACGGGGCAGGTTGAATTTCTGACTGCAAACGGACCTCAGTACTTTAACTTATTTCAGTGAAAAAGTGCGGTTTTGAAGTACCTTTCGTTATCGTTATGGGCAAGGAAGAATGCGCTCTCTTAGGCTGCCAATGGACGTTGTCCCAAGCAGAACTAGTGCTTGCTGAGATTCACCAAAGGGACCTGAATCTGACAACCATCTTTGTCATCCATGCGCATCTGGATCATTATTTAGCCGCCGCCGTGTTTAAAAACGCGTACCCGAATGCCAAGTTAGTTGCACCCTCTGATGCTTGCAGAATCATTAATAAGCAGTTCACGGATAAAGCGGATTATTTGGAAGAAGTTATTGGAAAATACAACCTTCCCGTAAAGAAGAAAAACTAAAACCAAATGATACTTCCTACAATCCACCTCCCCTTTTAATTAAACTCAAAACAAATCCAAGTGCTCTTCATCCCAATCCCAGTCGTCCAGTCTTTTTGTTCTTTAAATAGATTAGAATTCATCTTATGGATGATAAGACTGCTGGCATTAGAAAAACATTGCGTTATAGCATAGTAAAATCTTTCCACACATCATCATCAAGAGATTGGCACGGAGCTTTGCTAAAAAAAGGCGCAAAAAATTAAAGGGTACCTCCCCTCTTTGATTTTTTCTACGGAAGTAACAAAATTTGTCCCACCGAAAGTCAAGAAAAGAAGGGGATCAATATACCGATAGCTTAATGGATTAAGTTGTCGTCTTTCTAAAATATTTATAATTGATGGTTATCTTGTAGCTATTTTACAACTATATCATCAAAAAACATTCGATATTCAGAAGGGGTAACGGCAAAATGATTTTTAAAATATTGTTGAAACAACTGAAAGTCGTTAAACCCGACTTCCCTGGCGACATCAGCTAGCGATTTTTCTTTATTTAGCATGATTTCGGCAGCAAGCAGTATTCGACAGGTATTGATATAATGCTTAATGGTCGTTCCCGTTTCGGTCTTAAATGCACGACAAAGATAGCTGACGTCAAAATTTAGGTCGTTGGCAATCGTATTCACACTGATATCCATTAAGCAGTTCTTTTTTATATACTCTTTTGTTTTCCCTGCTATTGAATCTAAATCATTTCCTTGATAAGTATTTATAAGTTCAATATATATATTGCTAAAATAATGCATTGTTATCGAATATAATAAAGCTTTATCTTGGATCTTTGATATATGATCAAGAAAATTACTATATACAAGGAAAATTTCTTTTGTAATAACAAAATCACCCGACGCAACAATATGTTGCCAAAGCTCGCAAAACAATCCTACAATATGGCCTTTTGCTGTCATCCCTATTTCTTTGTAAAAAGGCTGTGTAATTAGTTTTTCAAAACAATCTTTTGCTAAAAGATAATCTTCTGCTGCAATATATTTCAGGATCTCGTCAATGGTTTTATTAACAAAAGCAATGGTTTTAATAATTCTCTTTTTATCATCGATCGCATCGAATATCTGTTCAGGAAAGTCTTCATTTGGGCTCATATTAGATTCCGGTTTAAAACAGCACAGTATATTCTCCGTATCCGGTTGCATTTGTTCTATATCTGCAGGGTAGCTATATTTTACGATATTATATAACAACTGCGTTGCATATTGTGCATTTGCAAAAGAAACACAAGGACATTTCTTACTACAGTTTCGCATCTCTTCGCTGATTTTACCCATCATCAAAGTATTTTGTTTCTCTTTAATAATGATGTCCGCACTTTCAGTATTAATTGGTCCGCCGAAAAAAATAATACGATTATTATCCGTCGTTACTGCTTCCACCGCGCAAAACATAAACATACCCGGACAAAAAAATACATACGGTTTGGAAATTGAATCCATAACTCTGATGACATTCTCTAAGCCGGATTCCAACGATACGCTCAGACGGAAAAAACAACAATCTACCCTTTCCAAAACATATGAATCAAAGGTCTGGTTTTCTTCTAAGTAAATAACCGTACAATCAATTCCTGTTATGTTGCGAAAGCTTTCGACCAATATTTTTTCTTTCGCCTGACACTTAATAGAAGCATTTAATTTGTACATTTTCTATGTCCTTTCCCCAAAAAACAGACGAAGCAAAATGCCAATTTCTATTTATAATCATATTGTATCTTCTATATTGTATGGTAGTCAATATAATAACCCCCCGCTCTTAAAAGAAGTCAAAAAGAGTCCCAAATGTCAATTTGGGACTCTTTTACAAAGACTAAGATTGAAAGGGCAAGTATTTTGTGGACAAAAAGTTAAGTTAATTTGAGGAAATAGGTTTTTCAAATTAGACAGGAGTCATATAACCAATGGATGAGTGTTTTCTCTTTGTATTGTAATATAGCTCAATATATTTAAATACTTACATTTTGCATGTTCTGTAGAACGATTCATCAAAGCATTATCATACGGGTTCCCTTTGCAGCCCATGCTTGAGATCCCGCCATGTTTTTTCACAGTCTGAAGAAATTCGTCGCTGGTATATTGCGGGCCTCTGTCTGTATGCACTACCAACCCAGGTTCGGGATTCTCACGGTTTATCGCCTGCGTAAATGCGGAAATGCTCAGCTTTTCTTTTAAGTGGGTATCCATAGCCCAGCCTAGCACTTTTCTGGTGAATACATCTATAAAGACTGCCAATTACAAAAAGGATTTTTGCGTTGGTATATATGTAATATCTCCCGACCAAATCTTATTTTTGGTGTCTGTTACGAATACTTAATTAAGCAGGTTGTCAGTTAATGCATATGCCAGATTCTTGCCATAATGACGATATTTCTTGCAGCTACTCATAGCGCGCAAATTTATCTTAACCATCAATTTTCTGACTCGTATACGATTGGTAATGATGTTTTTGTCTTTAAGAGCCATCACTATCCGTTTGCTGCCATATCTCCCCTTATGTTCCTCAAATTTAGCCACCGGACTGCCGTTACCGGGAAAGGCGTTTTCCCCTCTTGTTTCGTATTCAATGATCCATCTGTAGAGTGTGTTTTCGTGAATTCCAAGTTCCTTCGCAACTCCGGCAACTGTTCTGCCCTCTTGAAGCACTAATTGAATCGCTGCTATTTTATATTGCCAATCAAATCTCCTTCTGGGCATGGACACACCTCCAAACTACTAAATTTTCTTAACTATGTGTCCACCAAATTATATCACCTCCAATATGAGTCAACTATCTTGACTCCACAAAAGTGATAAGGTTCCCCTCCTTACACTTCACCGGAATATCAATATACATTATATTTTTGTTGACAATCGGGCGCATGTGTGTTATTATAATAATGGTGTTTGCGGCGCCAGTGCCGTACTAACCAAAGTAGTGTTCTTAGTTTTATGTGAATTTAATTAATATTCTTTAGGTTAATTTAGTAATAGTTAGTGATAATTAGTATTATGTTGAGTTTAAATAGTGTTCTTTAAGTTTATTTAGTAATTAGTTTCTAACGCTTTTTTTGTATTGCATTGGCGCTGTTAAATACCATTTATACTATTTGGGAACATACAACCGGAGCAGGTCAAACCTCTCCGGTTGTTTTTTAATGCCGCTTTAGCGTTACTATAGACCCTTATACATGATTAAATGATTTTTGGTTAAAGATGACAATAATAAGTAAAATTTCAGTAATCAAACCCTTTATCCTCCTATAATTTAAAAACAGTTTTAATACCTATTTATTTTTGTATATAAAGAAAAAACTTATATACAAAAGTGATAGGCTTCCACTAGCAAAATTATTTATAATTTATATCCGACTTTGGAATACTTGAAAGGTGATATAAACACCAATAAGACATCTATCAAAAAAAATGATGTTTAGGAGGAATTCAAATGGCTAAGGCAGGTATGAGGCGTCCTGATCCCAAAGACCCCCACGGAACAGAAAGCAATCATAAAAACCACTTCCCCAAAAATGAGGTGCCACCTGTTCCGGAGATACAGGGAAAAGCAAAACACAAAGAAAAAGCTAACCCTATCATGTACGAATAATCCGATCTATCCGCATGATAGCAACACGATGCTTACTTTGTATTGCTTATCCCACCAACAATAAGACTCAAAAACTGTAATCACTTGGGCAAGCACACATCCTTAACGCTTGCCTTTTTTCTGTTCATCTTGCCAATCTATCTTAATCTTATCAATATATCATGGTTACCCATCTATAAACCACACCTAGAATATTTTTTGACCCATTTCCCCTTCCGATCAGCCACCACACTCGTATGCCCCGTAAACCACATAAAAAGCTTAGGCTTTTTTTCCCTCAATTACTTGTCCTTCGCGCATCTGTATCTCCATTATGCTTATACCAAAAGCGTTTTGATATTTTTTTATTAGAGGTAGTTCACGTTCTGTAATGATGGATATGGACAATCCCGGCGCGCTACCGCGACCGGTTCTTCCGGAGCGATGAAGATAATCGAGGGGATCACCTGGGATACTTAGGCTAAATATAATCTCAATATCCTCGATGTGAAGACCTCTTGCTGCGATGTCTGTAGCAATCAGTAATTGTAACTTCCCACTTGCAAAATCGGCCATTACATTCTTGCGAACCTCTTTTGTCTTTGCGCCTTGAATACTCTCAGCGTTAAGATGATGATACTTCAGCTTAGAGGTGGCAACTTCAATTTCATCTACATCATTAATAAAAGCAATGGTACGATTTGGCTTTAAGATAAAGACAAGCTTTCGCAGTGTATCTATTTTATCTCTTTCCTCAACAACAATATACCTGTGTTCAATATTCTCCGGTATCTTCAGGACTTGATTTGTTTTAATGATTTCCGGATTTTTTGCAATTTCTGCCGCTATTCTAAATGTTGTATCAGAAATACTGGCCGATAACATGATTATTTGCGTATCACGCATAGTTGCTTTAACAATGGCTTTGACCCCTTCGATATTCTCCTTTTTGAGCATTTTGTCGGCCTCGTCTATGACAATGGTTTTAATCGTATGAGCAGTAATCTTTTTCTGCTTAATTAGCTCAATGATCCTGCCTGTTGTGCCAATAATAATTTGAGGTTTTTCTCTTAATCTTTCAATCTGAGATTTAATGTTCACCTCGCCAAATATCACGATTGATTTGAGTGTAATCCCGGAATTTATTGAAAGTGTTTCAACCTGGTGATGAACCTGCATTGCAAGCTCATGCGTTGGCACGATTACGATAACCTGCATCATACGGAGGGGAAGGGGTTGTCCCACATAGATGGGAAGCAGATACGCAAGCGTCTTGCCTGATCCTGTTTCTGACTGTATGACAAGATTTTTGTTTTCAATTATTTGCGGTATAGCTTGCTCTTGCACGGCAGTAGGTGTGATAATACCCTGCATGGCGAGACCTTTTATGATATTTTCACTCAATCCAAGCATTTCAAAATTCATGATAGCAAGTATTCCTTTCCTAAATATCATGTGCATATGTTTTAAAGATAGTATATCATATTTTACAGCTGTACACTCTGCCCTAAAAGCATTAATCAATGTCTGCGTCATCATTCGCTTATTTAATCTTCTGCCCTTGCAAGCATGATGAACATTCCCGACAAAACAAAAAACCCCTTCATCCTGGACTGCTCCCGATCGAATAGACAAATAAGAAAGTGCCCTATTGGAAGAGTCAAGAAAAACTGGACACAAAGATAAGATTTTTTAGGAAATCTGGGCTTCAAATTGGATGGGACTGAGCCACCCGAGGGCTGAATGGATCTGCTTTGTGTTGTAGTAGAGTTCAATATATCTGAATATGTCCTGACGAGCTTGTTCGGGATTGTCGTAATTGGTGTCTTGAACAAGCTCTCTTTTTAAAGTACGGCAAAAAGACTCCATGATTGCATTATCATAAGGATTGCCTTTGCGGCTCATGCTCTGCCGAAAGCCATAGCGCATCAACAATGCTTGAAACCGTTGTAAAGTGTATTGCGAACCGCGATCCGTATGAACAAGCAGTCCTTCCCCTGGATGCTCCCGGCTAATTGCCTGATTCAGAGCCGAAAGAACCAATGTGTCGCGCAGCCGGGTATCCATTGCCCAGCCGGTAACTTTCCGTGAATAGATGTCAATAAATACAGCCAGGTAAAGGAAGCCTTGCTTTGTGGGTATATATGTAATGTCTCCGACCCAGACCTTGTTACGTTCTTTGGCCGTAAACACACGATTGAGAATGTTTTCCTTTGCTTCATATGGTTTGCCTTTTTGAGGTTTGCGATAGACTTTGCGTGTACCCTTGGCAATCAGGCCATGCTCACTCATAAGTTTAGACACTCTTTTGGGATTAACTTTAACACCCTGCTGCTCAAGAACAAGCTGAATCCGTCTGGCACCATACCTGCTCTTGTTCTCATGGAATATATCCTCGATCATTTCCGTCAAGGCTTCGTTCTCTACGGCTCTTTTGCTCTTTTTACGCTGCAAAAAATCATAGTAACCGGAGCGTGAGATTTTTAAAATCTTACAGGCCTTCTTGATGTTGTATTTGTTTTGGTTCTCTTTGAGAAACAGAAACCTTACGCATTCTTTTTCTTCAAGAAGGCCTGGAGTTTTTTTAATATTTCGTTCTCCGTCTTCAGCTCGTCTATCTGTTTTTGTAACTTTTTGATCTCGTATGTAGAGTTAAAAAGTGCATTTCCGTGACCCGGAAATGCACTTTCCCCATATTCGTCATATTCATTGATCCAACGGCGCAGAGTAGTTCCGCTGATGCCCAAATCTTTGGCAACTTCACTGACAGACTGATCCACGTTCTGGGCGTGTTTTACTGCGGCCATCTTGAAGTGCTTGTCGTAGATTGCTCTTTTCGTTATAATCTGACCACCTTTTCATTTGCTCTTAACTTGGTGTCCAGATTATTATACCACTTCCACATATGCATAGAAAGGGTGATGACTAATGCCAATTTTAGGCAGTATATACTGTTACCCTAAAAATCTATAAGCAGTGTTTATTTGATATTTTTTGGTAATAAAAGGATGATTCAAGGAATTTGACTTTATCAGCTGGAATAATAAAGGGTCGAAGTATTCTCATAGAGAAATGGGATGGAGTTTTTTATGACCGGTAATAAAGTAGTAGAGCTCAATTTAGAATATGGCAGTCCCTCTGTATCTGTCGCCATCCAGAATATGAAAAATGCCTTAACTACATATAAGAAGAGTGGGTATAAAGCTGTTATCGTTATCCATGGTTATGGTTCGACGGGCATAGGTGGTGGAATCAAGTTGGCTGTAAGAAAATGCCTGGATGATAATTCTATGCGAGGCATCGTAAGGATGTTTGTTGGCGGTGAAGATTGGATAAATAACAAGAGGTCTATGTTGGACATCTGCCGGGACTTAGAAGGCTACGACCGCAGGATAGCAAATAACAATGGGGTAGTGGTGGTTATTTTGAGGTAGTTGTTAAAAAACGGCTCGCCGTACGACCTGATCTCTATGCCGGTTTTAAAAAGTCAATTGCTGCCTTGCGGTTAAAATCGTCAAACGTTAGATAGTCTACCAAAAGAAAATAAAATCATCCTGATATAGAGGTAGAACACTGTGATTGTGCCAAAGCAAGTTATTCGTACGAAAAGAAAATCAATCGCTTTAATCATCAACAGTTCGGGTGAATTAATCGTTCGGGCACCATATGTTGTCGGTGATTCTGAAATAAGGGCATTTGTTGAAAAAAAACAAATGTGGATCAAAAAGAAATGTTCGGCCGTAAAAGCGTTTGACGAGAAACATCTATCAATGACAATAGCTGCCGGAGAAACCTTGGTTTTTCTTGGTAACGAGTATATCATTGATATTTTAGATGGAAAGCAAATCGTACTAGATGGCAATAAAATATTGATTCCGGACGATAAGAATTCGAAAGAGATGGTTGTCGATTGGCTAAGAGAAAAGGCCATTATTCTATTGCTTAAACGCACCGATAAATATGCTAAAGTTATGGGAGTAGAACCCGGGAGGATTAAAATCTCTGAAGCGAAAACCCGATGGGGCTCATGCAGTTACAATAATAATTTAAGCTTTGCGTGGCGACTTGTTATGTGCCCTTATTCAGTCATTGATTATGTTGTTGTTCATGAGCTTTGTCATATTGAACATAAAAACCATAGTAAGGATTTTTGGCTTAGCGTAAAGTCAATATTGCCAACCTACACCGAGCAAAAAAATTGGTTGAAGACCAATCGAAAATTAATGGAAATGATTTGAGCCAAGTTTTATTGAGGATTTGTTTACGAAATAATACAAAAGAAATTGGGTTTAAGATCAAGAAAATGTCGGGTTATTCCACGTATATAACAAATATTATCCCAGCAAAATTTTGAGGTTTTGCTGGGATATTGATTTTATTTCTGATGTCTATTATGTAAAGCTTTGGTGGGACAGGCTTTGATACATTCGGGACTATTAGGTGTGGCTTATGGTTTAAAAACAAGTTTGCTGGCTTGCATACAAACGCCACAATTTTTCCTGGCACCTTCTTACTTTTTCGGAGCTAAAATAATTGACTCACTTAGGTTTAAGTTCTGCCTTCGCAACCACAAAAAAATCCTGCCATCTATTAAGATATCAGGATTTTTTGTTGTCTATTTTTATGATATTTACGAAATTTATCCCATACGGTTTAGGCTGACACAGATACCTTGCTTCTCAAGTAATCTTTTCATCTTTACCCCGCCGTAGTTTATCAAAACGCGGGAAGGATGGGCCTATCTTGCTGTCTTGCTTAATCTTTTCAGCCGGGAGGTCATTAGTCGGGCGATGAGCTGCAGACCTGATACGGCGCTGATGATCAGAGCGCTTTCACATACTCTTGTACGTAAGAACAGCCCAGGAGGTGATCATAAAGAAAGAATGGATTTATTTCAAAAGATATGCTAACCTTAAAAGTGTTGAATCCTGTGTATTTGAATATATTGAAGTATTTTACAACAGAAGGCGTATGCATTCTTCATTGGGATATATTAGCCCCAGGCGATCCTTGAAAAATATCTTCGGGAAAATGCCGCATAAATGATGGTTGGATACACATTCTCAACTGATTTCTAGATTTCGAAAAATGCATAACGGTCCAACAAGTCTGACCAAAAACTTGGGGGCAGATTATTAACAAGTTAAAAAAAAAGTACACATATGTGTGGAGCTAAAGGAGGTTGCAAATTTTGAGAAACAGAGTTATTGCTTTGATCATTGTGGTCTCAACAATACTACTCCTTACAGGATGCAGCGGTGGATCTACAGGATCTGCGATGAGTGAGAAGCTCTTGGCTGAGGCTGTGCTGAATGAAGAGAATCTTGTGTTGAGCACAGATGGTGCTGAGCTGAGGCTTGACCCGGTAATAGTTCCCTCCGATGTCAACGCCAGTATTTATGAGGTATCCAATGCGCCAGCGCTGGATGAGGAGAGTGTAATTAAGCTTAAGGTCTACGACTTCAAGCTTGACGGAGTTTCTCAGGTTGACGGAGTTATCCAGCTGGCAATTTCTCTGCAGCCGGCGGATGGAGAGGTTCCGGGAGCGGCTTATCTAAACGAGGAGACTGGGCAGTGGGAGCCGGTTGCGTTTATGTATGACGAAGTTTCTTCCACAGTGGTAATTTTAACGGACCATTTGTCAAAATATGGCGTATTTTCAGTATCCGGTGAGGGCAGAAGACGTGCTATAGTCGAGTTTCTCGATCTGTATGGTGCGGGAGAGGACAAGGATTTCCTGGCTGCCATAGAGGAATATTCCATTGGTGGAGTTCCGGCATCACAGTGCATTGAAATAGGAGCGGGAGCAGCGGGAGATGCGCTTCAGCTTGGTGGGGATTTTCTAGGGAACATTTCCCAGAGCGCAGGATATCTGGCCTATGGAGATGACGTACTTTCCACGATAGGAGACCATTTAGGGAGCGTGGGTCTGTTGTTGTCAGTTGTTCAGGTTGGAAACAATCTTTACAATGGCAGAATTAACGATGCTGTCGTAGGAAGCTTAAAAACCTCCTATACCTACATAATGGGGAAGGTCGTATCAAAGCTCAGCAATTCAGTTCTTTCGGCTGGAATGGCTTCGGTAGCAATTGTGGATTATGCAATCAATAAGTTTGGCACTACGGCTATGGAAGGTCGTGCCGATATTTACAGAGATGCATATTCGATTTATTACTGGAAGGGAGAAGACGGCTTCAAGGGATCAGATTACTGGTACAAAACGTTTTATCCCATGTTCAGCGATCCAAAAATGACCCAAGAAGCTCTTAAAGTAGAAATCGACAAGATAGTAACTGCCCACTGCAATGAATTTTGGACAGGAACGAACAAATTGGGAGTAGATTATTACATGACCGAGGCGAGGGAGAAAATGGCTTGGACCGGTGGTGGAGCGGGGCTAAACCAGGATCTGCAAAGTAGCATCAGCCAGGAAAGAAGGTCTGCTCTTTATAATGACGTCTTGCCGGGGGTTTTCAGGCAGATCGCCCTAAGGATCAATATGGAGAACGAGAGCAAGCTAAGATCAGAGTACAAGGCTCTTTCAGACTATCTGAATCAAGTTGTTTCCTTCAGTGTTACAGATCCAAAGAAGACCTATGCCAAGCACCAGGCAAGATTCTCAACACTGAACGACAAAGCTGATATTGACAACTGGACTGGCAAGTTCAAGGATGACGGCAGTTTAAGCACCAGCTTCACCCTCTATGGACATATGTATGCCGGCTCACCTACAAAACTTGACATTTACGCTCCTGATGCGGATATGGACAAGGACGAGCCGGTAAAAAGTATTGAATTCAAGGTTACGCCTCCATCTGTTGAAATAGTTCTCACTGAGGAGGCAGATAGACTGAAAACACTTGTCACAACGAGGTCAGCAGGAGAAATTACTTCAGGTTTATCAATAGAAGATGAATACAAATCATATTACCCTGAGATTTTCTTCCCAATGCCATTGGAACACCTGCTGAGTCAACAGCCCATATCAATTCCAAAGGACAATATTATTGATGTAAGCCTTAGCGGCAGCTGGGCTGCCGAAACCGAAAGCGGGAAAAATAAATCAGATGGAGAATGGAGTACCGCGTACAAATATGATGTCCAAAATTTTCATCTTTATATCACACTAACAACTAATACTGAGCTTCCGGTTATCGGAACAGACAAAAGAGCACTGCTTCTTGATGGATCAGGAACCTATAGCTATACAGTTACTATAACGACAATTACTACTGGATCTCAGGAGGTTCCCGCATTATTCGAGAAAGCCTGGGCAGATTCAACTGTAACAAGATCGATTACTTTTACATCAACCGGGAATGTGTCTTTGTATACATCGAGCAGGGCAATAGATAGCTCAAAAGGGGTTGTGGTATACGACGATGGGATTGACAATCTGGAAACCACAGGAGTTATCCTTGAATTTGAAAATCCAACGAATCAAGCAAGTGGAACAGCAACGCATTATTTGAAAACTGTCTGGGAGGATAAGCAGGAAAAAGAAGAGACAAGCACAAATGATATTATTATAGATGCGAGTATGATATTGGAAAATGCATCGAAGATGTACTTTAAATATCCTGTTAAATAACTGCGCATAATGTTGTCGTTGTATGGTAATATTTAAAGGTACTATAGTGGGACCTTTTTGGGGAGTCAAAAAAGTTGGCTCATATGCAACAGGAGAGATACGGGTTAAACGGGAAACGCTTGTTGTTTGATAAAACCTCAAGATCTAAAGCAATATAATATAGTAAGATAAGGGTGGTGTAATATGGAAAATGACAAAAAAATAGCAGTTTTAATTGATGCTGATAATGTGTCGGAAAAGTATATAAAATATATCTTTGATGAAATTTCTAACCACGGAATCCCTACCTATAAAAGAATTTATGGAGATTGGACAAGGCCAGAGCTTGCATCATGGAAACTTGTGTTACTTAATTATTCCATTACCCCTATTCAGCAATATAGTTATACAACAGGTAAAAATGCGACAGATGCGGCATTAATAATTGATGCAATGGATATACTCTATTCAAAAAATGTAGATGGATTTTGCCTTGTTTCCAGTGATAGTGATTTTACTAAACTAGCTGCCCGCTTAAGAGAGGCCGGAATGTATGTTGTTGGCATGGGTGAAAAGAAAACACCGAAGCCCTTTATAGCGGCCTGCGAGAAGTTTAAATATCTTGAAGTTTTAGCGGCAATACCCACAGATACTTACAAAACCGATACCGATAAAAAGGTAAAAAAGGAAGAGGCCCCAGCAGAGGCACCCAAAGTGGGTATGGAAGATATAAAAGAACTTCTTGACGCTATAAAGATTATTGTAACGGATAATTCAGACGAAGATGGCTGGGCACATTTGGGTGTAGTCGGAAAGAAAATCAGTAAGCGCTATCCCGATTTTGATACAAGAAACTATGGGTATGCAAAGTTAACTCCCCTTATCGCTTCTCTAAAGCAATTTGAAATACAAAAACGCAAAACCAATACCCCCCATATTGTTCATTACTATATTAAAAATAAAGAGGTCTTGTAATCATTGAAGGTAGAGCTACACTTTCATCAGTGATAAGAGATTAACATTGATAACGTTAAATGGCTGCAGGTGTATGATTAAATAATCACAGATAAACAAAGATGACGGCAAACTATTAGTGGTGCCCATAAGAAGGCCTTAGGTTCAATCTCTGCTTTCGCAATCAAATAAAAGCCCCGTAAATGATATGTTTACGGGGCTTTTATGTTTTATCAAAAATAGGTTTCGGGTAATAGCTTAGATGGTATGTGTTTGGGTATTCATATGGAATAAAAGAATAGACTTAAAAAACCCATTTTTTATGATAGAAAAATTTCAGTATTGGGGATGACGTCAAGGCTAGCTTTATGATATAATAATTAAATATAATCTAATATATGTTGAGATTTTTTAAAAAAGAGTTTGTTATTAATGTCGTCAAAGAACTAATAATGAAGAGTAGGCTTATTCTCTTACGGAGATAAATAATATTCTTATTTAGGTATTGCCAAATATTTTTAATGATTTAACAATTAACTCGGAAATTAAAACTTAAGGAGAGATTTAATGTGGGAATGACAATTACTGAAAAAATACTTGCTGCCCATATTGGCAGGGATCGAATCGAACCCGGAGATTTGGTTACAGCGAAGGTAGATGTTATACTCGCCAATGATGTAACCGCTCCCGTCGCAATTCAGGAGTTTGAACGTTCAGGGCTGAATAAGATTTTTGATCCGGATCGTATCGTGTTTGTATTGGACCATTTTGTTCCTGCTAAAGACATCAAATCAGCAGAACAGGCTAAAATTATACGAGAGTTTGCCCGTAAACATCATCTGCCGCATTTTTATGATGTAGGAGAAATGGGAATTGAACATTGTCTTTTGCCGGAAAAAGGAATTGTGGCCCCCGGTGATGTGATTATTGGGGCGGATTCTCATACTTGTACATATGGTGCGCTTGGTGCATTTGCTACGGGAATGGGTTCTACGGATATAGCAGCGGCGATGGCAACGGGCGAAGCATGGTTTAAGGTTCCTGAAACCATTAAATTTATATATAGCGGTCGGTTACCCGCTGATATAACGGGTAAGGATCTGATCTTACATACAATTGGTCTGATCGGGGTTGATGGTGCTCTATATCAGGCAATGGAGTTTACCGGTGAAGCGATTGACAAGCTTTCGATGGACGGACGTTTTACAATGGCAAATATGGCTATTGAAGCCGGTGGCAAAAACGGGATCATTGCACCAGACAAAACGACTCAGGCTTATGTTCAAGACAGGGTAAAGCGTCCGTGGACAGCGTACCAATCCGATCCGGATGCCAAATATGCCCGCGTTATCGAAATAGATGTTGAAAAGCTGGAACCGGTGATTGCCTTACCCCACTTGCCGTCAAACACTTGTCCTGTCAGTAAGGTCGGAAATATAGAAATCCAGCAGGTCGTTATCGGATCCTGCACCAATGGGAGGATGGAGGATCTGCGTCAAGCAGCAGCGGTATTTAAAGGTAAAAAAGTACATCAAAATGTACGTTGTATCATATTCCCAGGCACTCAAGCCATTTATAAGCAAGCGATGCAGGAAGGTTTAATGGACATCTTTATTGATGCGAATGTGGCTGTTTCCACCCCGACCTGTGGTCCTTGCTTAGGCGGACATATGGGTATTTTGGCTAAGGGCGAACGTGCTTTATCAACTACCAACCGCAATTTTGTTGGTCGAATGGGGCACCCCGAGAGTGAAGTTTATTTGAGCAATCCTGCTGTAGCTGCCGCTTCGGCAATTGCAGGAAGAATCATACATCCTAAGGAGGTTAAATAAGTGGAATTTCAAGGATATATATGGAAATTTGGCAAAGATATTGACACAGATGCAATTATCCCTGCCCGTTATTTAAATACGACATCTCCGGAGGAATTGGCTAAGCATTGTATGGAGGATGCTGACCCAACCTTTTCCCAAAAAGTTAAAATGGGTGATATTATCATCGCGGATAAAAACTTTGGCTGTGGTTCTTCTCGCGAGCATGCTCCGATCTGTATCAAGGCGGCGGGTGTATCCTGTGTGATCGCCAAGACTTTTGCCCGGATCTTTTTTCGTAATTCCATTAACATTGGATTGCCTATCTTTGAGAGTCCCGAGGCTGTAGATGGTATCCAAGAAGGGGATTTGGTCAAGGTTGATGCAGACCAGGGAACTATCGTTAATTTAACTACGGGAAGGTCGTACCAAGCTAAACCCTTGCCTCCCTTCATGCAAGAGATTATAAAAGCCGGCGGTTTGTTGGAATACGTTAAAAAGAAAGGGTGTTAAACAATAATGGCTTATAAAATTGCAGTATTGCCGGGAGACGGTATCGGTCAAGAAATTATTCCTCAGGCAATTCGCGTCTTGGATGCTATTGGCAAGAAGTATGGCCACCAATTTTCTTATACCGAAGGATTAATAGGAGGGGCAGCCATTGATGTGACGGGGCATCCTCTTCCTCCCGAAACAATAGCACTTTGCAAGAACAGCGACGCAATCTTATTGGGCGCCGTTGGGGGCCCAAAATGGGATACAATGCCTGTTGCTTTACGTCCTGAAGCCGGTGCTCTTTTAGGATTGCGTAAAGGCTTAGGACTTTATGCCAATATTCGGCCATGTCATTTGTTCGCTCCCTTAGCAGATGCTTCCACTTTAAAGAGGGAAGTTATTGAAGGCGTTGACTGCGTTGTTATCCGTGAGTTAACCGGAGGATTGTATTTTGGGGAGAAAAAACGGGAGAAGACTCCGACAGGGGAAATTGCCTCCGATCATTTGGTTTATACAACGGAGGAAATTGATCGTATTATAACCTTGGCTTTCGAGATTGCTCGCAATCGGAAGAAAAAGGTTTGCTCGGTGGATAAGCATAATATCCTGGAATCATCCCGTTTATGGAGAGATGTTGCGAAACAAGTTGCCCAAAGGTACCCGGATGTAGAATTGAGCAATATGTATGTTGACAATTGTGCCATGCAATTGATACGCAACCCCAGACAGTTTGACGTAATTGTTACAGAAAACATGTTTGGCGATATTTTATCCGATGAAGCGGCTATGTTAACCGGCTCGCTTGGTATGTTGCCTTCTGCATCGATTGGCGGAAAGGTTGCTTTATTTGAGCCTTCGCACGGATCCGCGCCGGATATTGCCAATCAAAACAAAGCGAATCCATTGGCTACCATTCTTTCGGCTGCGATGATGCTGGAGTATTCCTTTAACCTGATTAAGGAAGCAAAAGAAATAGAGCAGGCTGTTAATACGGTTTTAGAACAAGGTTATCGTACTGGGGATATTATGGAAAAAGACAAAATTCTATTAAATACGGATCAGATGACGGATAAGGTTTTGTCGGTTATAAATGAATAGCCCGTTTTCTCCTGTTTCAGGGAATAAGGAGGTTCTACGTTGAAGGAAAAGGTTTATATTTATGATACAACCCTGAGAGATGGCGCCCAGGCAGAGGGAATCTCTTTAAGTTTAGAAGACAAAATTAAGATCGCCATTAAGTTAGATGAGCTGGGGGTCGATTATATTGAAGGCGGAGCCCCTATCTCTAATCCCAAAGATATTGAGTTTTTCCGACGGGCTGCAAAAATGCAATGGAAGACAGCCAAGATTGCAGCCTTTGGCTTTACGTGCCGTCCAGATTCCAAAACTGAGGAAGATTCTAATTTGTTGGATTTAATCAAATGTGATGCCCCTGTTGTAACTATTGTAGGTAAATGCTGGGATTTTCACGTAACTAAGGCCCTAATGACAACGCTGGAAGAGAACCTCCGCATGATTACCGACTCGGTTGCTTTTTTGAAGGCACAGGGGCGGGAGGTTGTCTTTGATGCGGAGCATTTTTTTGACGGGTTTAAGAGTAATGCAGAATATGCGAAGTCTGTTGTTCTTGCGGCCCAGAAGGCGGGGGCAAATTGGATAACCCTTTGTGATACGAACGGTGGGACCCTTGCTTATGAAATATACGAAATAACTCAGAAAATCGTAGGTCTGCTCAGTGTCCCTGTAGCGATTCACGCTCATAATGACGGAGATCAAGCTGTGGCAAATTCTTTGATGGCGGTTAAATCCGGAGCTACCCAAGTTCAGGGGACGGCCAATGGTTACGGAGAACGTTGTGGTAATGCCAATATTTTTTCAATCATTCCCAATTTAGAGTTAAAGATGGACAAACAGTGCCTGCCATTAGGGAACTTGGGTATGCTGACGGAAGTTTCGCATTATATTGCGGAGATCGCGAATGCAACCCACCGTAACGACTTCCCCTTTGTGGGGAATTCAGCCTTTGCCCATAAGGGAGGGATTCATGTTTCGGCAATCCTTAAGGATGTAAACACATATGAACATATTCATCCGGAAGTGGTTGGCAATCAAAGAATGGTTTTAATCTCCGAAGTGTCTGGAATGAGTAGCTTGCTCTACAAGGCTCGCGAATGGGGAATTGATATTACTAAAGAAACAGCGAAGAGTCAACAATTTATCGTTCAAATTAAAGACCTAGAAAATATGGGTTATCAATTTGAAGGTGCTGATGCCTCCCTGGAGTTGTTATTGCGAAAAGCGTTTGGACAGACACAAGAAATGTTCCAACTGGAAACGTTTCGCTTGATAATAGAAAAAAAGGCAGATGAATGCTTTACAGATGAGGCTATCATTAAGGTAAGATTTGGAGATAAGGTTGTGCATACCGCAGCAGAGGGAGTTGGCCCGGTCAATGCCCTAGATAATGCCTTGCGTAAGGCGTTGGTTGAGAATTATCCATTTATAAAAAATATCCATCTCAAGGACTATAAGGTTCGCGTGCTGAATGAGCAGGAAGCAACTGCGGCCAATGTGCGGGTTCTGATTGAAATGACAAATGGGTACGATTCTTGGAATACGGTGGGTGTCTCAGAAAATATCATAGAAGCGTCTTGGAATGCTCTGGTTGATTCCTTTAATTACGCTTTTCTTCTCCGGAATAAAGGGAAAGAAGTTTAATATTTTATGCATAACCCGAAGGTCATAGGTCCAAGTTCTGCTTCCGCAACCAAATAAAATCCCTGATATCTATAATGATGGCAGGGATTTTTTGTTGTCTAAAATTGGCTAAAACCTACAAGTTGATGTTTATTTGATGTTTGCGAAGAAGAAAAATGGTATAAGATAACGGCAAATAGCCACACTATAACGTAGGCATTGGCAGATGTTTATTTATGTTTAAAATTAAACATAAAACTTATATCGTTCGTTTGACTTTAATTTTATTAAAAAACAATTAAGAGATATTGAACCACTGTTAAGGCCAAATAGAAGATTTATTGCCGATCAAGTTTTCTTTGAATAAAGAAATACAACCGCAGATAAAGCGGTATGGAGGGATACTATGAAAGTTTTGCTCGTTTATCCCAAAACCCCGGTTACATACTGGGGCTTCCAGTATGCCCTGAGGTTTATATCTAAAAAGGCAGCCTTCCCACCGCTGGGATTGCTGACAGTTGCAGCGATCCTGCCACAGCATTATGAAAAAAAACTGATTGATATGAATGTAGAGTTGCTGAAGGACCAGTATCTCTTATGGGCCGATTATGTCTTTATCAGCGCTATGGTTGTGCAGAAGGATTCTGTCAGAGAGGTGATCGACCGCTGCAAGAAACTGGGTGTAAAAACGGTTGCAGGCGGACCCTTGTTTACCTTGGAATATGAATTATTTGACGATATCGACTACCTTGTTTTAAATGAGGGCGAAATCACGATCCCTGCTTTTTTGTCTGACCTGGAAAAGGGCAATGCCAAACATTTATATACAACTACGAGCTGGTCGGATTTGGGTGCAACGCCTGTCCCACAATGGCATCTCATTGACGTCAAAAAGTATGCCTCCCTGAATATCCAGTATTCTCGCGGTTGCCCATTTAATTGCGATTTTTGCAACATTACGTCTCTTTACGGTAAGAAGCCGCGCACAAAAGATGCCGACCAGCTTCTGCAAGAGATGGACGCCATTTATAAAACCGGCTGGAAGGGTACTGTATTTTTTGTTGACGATAATTTTATCGGCAACAAAAGTAAATTAAAGGACGATATTCTGCCTGCCGTCACCCAATGGATGGAAAAGCATGATCGTCCCTTCCAATTTTTAACGGAGGCATCCATCAACCTTGCCGACGATGATAATCTGATGACGATGATGGTAAAAGCCGGCTTTAATTCTGTCTTTGTCGGGATCGAAACTCCTGATGAGAACAGCCTTAGCGAATGTAAAAAAACCCAGAATATCAACCGTGACCTGATTTTCTGCATTAAAAAGATCCAGCAATTTGGGTTGGTAGTGCAGGGTGGATTTATTGTTGGATTTGATAACGATAACCCTTCCATATTTAACCGGATGGTCAAGTTTATACAGGACAGCAGCATAACTACTGCAATGGTCGGCCTCTTGAATGCTCCTAAGGGAACCAATCTTTACCAGCGGCTATTAGCGGAAGGCAGAATAACAGATGAGTTTTCCGGCGACAATACCAACTTCACCATGAACTTTACTCCCAAAATGGATAAGAGCCAGCTCGTGAAGGGCTATCAAGATATCGTTGCCACCATTTATTCACCAAAATATTATTATGAACGTGTCCAGAACTTTTTAAAAGGGTTTGATGTGGATAAATTAGAACGGGCTAATTTAAATTTAATCAATATTTTGGCATTCTTAAAGTCCATAGTATGGTTGGGGATACTCGGCAAAGAACGCTATTATTACTGGAAACTCCTTACCTGGTCATTATTTAAAAGTCCCAAGCTGTTCCCGGCAGCGGTTAAATTCTCGATTTATGGCTTTCATTTCAGAAAAGTTTATAAGGATGTTTCTTTGATGTGATCGGTACGGATAAGTCTACACTTTTCGTTTATTCTTGTATTCCGATCTTAGCAATACCGGATAATTTCTTAAAGTTGTATTGATGAATAAACAAAAACCCCTGTTAATGTGCCAGACCCCGAAAAATGGACATTGAGAAAATACCCCCTGTTGGAAGTGGTATAATAATCTGGACACCAAGTTAAGAGCAAATGAAAAGGTGGTCAGATTATAATGAAAAGAGCAATCTACGACAAGCAGTTCAAGATGGCCGCAGTAAAACACGCCCATTATTAGGGGTGTACATTATAGCAGTTGAGAACAGATTAGCCTACCGTTGAATACTTAAAGCCCATCTGCGAGAATAAACTTTCGCTTCATGGATTCTTACCAAGATTACAACTGTCCGGGCAACAGGCCTGGTTCACGCCCTTTGACCTGATCACCCTTATAATCAATGATACCGCCTGCGTCAAGGATTACCTTATAACCCAGCTCCTCCAGCATTTTGCCTGCCTGAGCTGAGCGATTTCCGCTCCTACAATATACAATGATAACGTCCGTCTTTTCAGGCACAGCGATTAGAATTGCAGTTGCAATTTGATCCACGGATATGTTTTGTGCCCCACTTATATGCCCGCCCTCATATTCTTCAGCCGTTCTGACATCAATGAGATGTGCGTTCTGAGGCAAATGCTGCAGAATAGCTTCGCCAGTATCGAAAGATATTACGGTATGACCAGCTAAGGATCGGATCTCTTCTATCTTTTTAGCCCTGCCCTGTGGGGGCCAGGATTCGGCCAAAGCAGAGTCTATTTCATAACTATAGAGGCTTCCTACAGAAGGTACGGCTATCCCTTCCGGAAAGTTTAGCGAGATCAGCTGCCCTTCAGGCAGTTGCTGCCCTGTCGATTCGGTAATCAGGATGCTATTCTCATGTAATAGAATCCCTTGGAATTGAAATGCCTCGCCCTCGCCGCCCGTGTTAGTCATTCCACCTGAGCAGCCTGAAACAAGTATCCCTAAGCTGACTATAGCAGCCATAATATATCCTAATCTAGCATGCATTTCTGTACTCCTTTCAGTTGAGATGTTAACACCCTGTCAGTTGAAGACGATTTCATAAAAGAGATTTCAAAATGGTCGAAGAAAACCAGCGGCTTCCCGTTTTAAGAATTGGTTGCGGGGGCTTCTTTATCAGGTATCGCTTCTGTCATAATCATACAATATAGCTTAGGGTGATGTCAAAGAAACATCCCTCGTCGTATTCGACAAACCGCTAGGCGGATTCCGGGTTATGTGGGAAGATAGTTGCCTATTGCCATCTCTGGTAATCTAAGGTAATCTCAGGTAATCTCAGGTAATCTCAGGTAGTCTATAGTTATTTAGGCTAGCACTTGTGACCATTTGTCGTTATTTATTCCTCTCTTTTTTATAATAAAACAGTACCTATTTCTTCGTAAATATTTAAATATACTGTTACACTTTTTCTCGCTGTTTATGAGCTTCTCATAGATATTAATTATTGAAATAAAAGTTGGAACGAAATACCTTTTTGATATTTCACGCCAACTTTTATTAGAATTCGTCATTAGAAACCATGTGGTGATAGGTCAATTAAATCGTTTATTATCTTCTACCTTTAATTAACTGGAATATAATCACAACCAGGGCTATTACCAAAAGAACGTGAATTAACGCACCACCGGTAGCAGTAAAAAGACCGAGAAGCCATAATATTAGGAGTATAACCACAACTGTCCATAACATACTAATCCCTCCACTTTTATATTATAATAGTTAATAAATGCTGCTTTCTGAACAAGAATCCAATTGTTTTATTTCAAGCAAAGACCTCCATTTTGGCTGAACAATGGGTTTACGGAACCGGTTCCACAAACAAAACCGTAAGCAAGCGATCACTCTTATTTTAAAGACTATAACCCTCGGAAATAGACCATAACCAAGGAACGTACGCTCATGATAGCTTTTTTTATTTATAACTCATATCATTTATTCATACCATTTTCTGCTTCCCAAATCCACAGCTCTGATTCGCTCTCTTGTAGTTCCAATAATAGGTTTTTGCAACGGGAAAACTATTTTCAGAGGCTGCCACACGATTTATAAACGGTTGATATATAAAGTGTTCCATGATTTTTGCCCAAATTCGTTGTGTCTCAAGAAATTCAAGATAATGTTTCTCGACATTTTTATGGTACTTCTCCAATTCACTTAAAATATTAGTAAAATCCGGATACTCAAAATAGGCGCAAAGTTTTGGCAATGTCTTTTTAAGCTGTTGGCGCATATCTTTTATATTTTTCTCATAATGCTCCGGTTGTGTGATATAGAGCAACAATGGTTTATAACGAATCCACCCCACACAGGCCTGGTAAAAGCGAGTAATAACCTTTTCGCTATCAGCTTTGATACACTTCAAGTGGACAGGAAGAACACCTTCTAATAGATGATTATAGGTAGAAAATCCATCATGGAATGTATAGCATGGCACATGTAAAACCTTACGTTCACTTAAACAGGTACTTAATATGGTGTCTTCCCCTCTGGCTCCTGGTGGATTGTAAAATGGAAAAATACGGCGAGGATCGTTAAGATTTATACCCAGATTAGCGCCAGAGATGAATTTGGCATGATTCACTTCCTGCACCTCTGCAGCATCATTGCTGGTTAGGATATTTGTATCCGCATAGGTCACCCCGCCATCTTTCATTACGGACTGCAAGGTATCCCAGTCAATGATGTCATTGCTGATCGCTTGGATAAAAGAACGAAAATCTTCTTCAGTCATCATTTCATTAAATTCAAGATACGGGATAGGCGATATATAACCACAATGATAGCCATGGGTGATATCTGCTTGTCCAATATATTCAAGATGCTTTAACAGAACCTGCTGCCCTCCCCAAATTGCAGTTTTGCGTGTATAGGTCACAGCCAGCGGGTATTCATCATCATCCATAAAAATCAAATAATCCATATTATGCTTAATAGCATTATATAACACAGCATTACGGTTGGCCGCATATCCCCCACCAAATATCATACGTGCTTCATTAATATTGACGACTTTTTCTCGGACTAAATAGTCAGTGTCTTCTTGTATAGCGTTGCTCCCAATAAAATGACTGCTATCAATCTGCGCGGATAATTCCGGGTGTACATTGGTGTAATCTGTTATTTTTGTTTTATGATAATTAAGATCATACTTAACAAATAGATTTAAACTTATTTTACTATTATCCACCAAACCTGATTCTTTCAAGGTAGATATGTTGGTTCTCAAGACCTTTTGAAAACTTTTTCTCCCCGTTGCAAAACCGATTCCAACATCAATCTTTCTGTTTTTCTGCATCCAATTATCCCTCCCTTTGTGATCAATAATATGGAGACGGGCATTTAGCGCCCAGTCGACAAATTATTGAATAGATAAGCAACTGAAAACATTGTTTATCTCACTGCTTCTTAAAAATAAAGCGCTTCTACAAAGTCCAACCTTTTGCAATACTCAAACCAATGCAACTTATACTGCATCCGATTCATTGTTTTTTATAAGAAATCTTTGAGCTAGAATCTCTGCCTTTTACCTAAAGCTTAATCGTTCTTTGTCATCTTTTCTGGATCAAGGTTGTCCATTACATTCTACTTTCTGGAAGAAAAAGTGCGATATATGAGTAGCAAGACTTCTTCAAGGATATGAAAATAATCAATAAAACCAGAGGTGCCTTGCTTGAAAGCCACAATAGTTTCATTAATTTCCAAACCCATCGTTTCAATCGCAACACCAGCTAATTCAACGCTTCCTTTCGCTGTACTGGTAATACACTCCACTTCTTGTATAATCATCGGAACCGAGACTTTGAGCTTATCCGTAGTCTCCCTGACATTAACGCTTATATGTTCCACGTTCTCAAAAATCCCCGGCATCGTTCTGATCGTTTTATTAATATTTTCCTTATTCGTTTCTAGCAAAGTCCTCCAGACGCCTACTCCCTTTTTGATATGCCAAAGAACATTGAATAGCAATATTCCAACTGCGATTGCGAATACACAAACCAGAAAAATCATTAGATCTTGTAACGTAAATTGAATGATCATTCTTTATGATTCCTAGAAATATTTTCTGCAGCTTTATGTATGCCCTGTTTGATTTCATGGGAACCGTCCTTAATGTCCTTCTTTACAACTTCCGTTTTTTCATGAACATCTTTGATGACATTGCCTATTTCCTGCTCAGCATGAGTCGCGGAATCCTTTACTGCCTCTGCCTTCTCCCGAACTGTGCTCTTGATATTTTGTATCGTTTTTACCGCTTTTATCTTCAAGTCTTCTCTCGTTTCCTTTCCCGACTTGGGGGCTAAAAGAATTCCTGTTGCTACACCCGCAACAGCTACGACACTCATTCCCACAACAACCTTCCGTACTACTTTAACTCTCTCTTGCTTCCTTTTTTCCTTACCTGCCGATTCTATTAAATCTTTTATCATCATGATAATAACCTCCTCATTTTTTAGTTATAAACAAACATTGTTACGGTGTGCCCTATCAAAACTTCAATTTGATTGCTAAATTATTTTCAGAAACCAAAGGACTAAAAGAACAACCACTATTACGCCTACAATACCCAAACCTCTACCCATACAAACCTCTCCTTTCTAAATGCAAAGATTATTCATAAATCATCACTATTTCAAGTTGCCCGTTAATCATACATACGTAATTATAATCCTACTGCCGAATAGAACTGCTAGTTGTACTAAATAGACCTCACAGCAATACTTTTTGATGTTTTACGGATAAACCCCAATTAATTTTTTTAAAGGAAAACCGCAAGAAGTTAACGATCCTCCTATAGCCGTGAATGAAACCCATAATCCAAAAAATTATCAATACAATCATGATTATCCATTACATATTAACCACCCTTCCTTTATTATGGCCATTAATAAGTTCCACCTTGCAAAATATAATTATGGTAAATACTGCTTACTTGTCATCTACATTATCTTTTTTTATCTATAATGTCATTTTTCTTTACATCAATCATAGGGTTAATTTACTTTGTATTAAATCTGCAGAGACAATATAGCGATCCGGGAAATAACCCGGAGTATTAAAGGGATAGCAAGTTGTTAGCGTCAGAACGGCATGATCGGTAGGCACAATCACTGTTTTATCATCTGCATGAACGATCCGTGTGCCACTTACCTCATAGATAAATGTACCGGCCGATGTTTGCACAATCAGTTGATCGCCTATCTTTAGATCGCCTATTTGTCTGAAGACTGTCTCGCGATGTCCGGAAAAGACACAATTGTCTTCTTCTCCAGGCAGTACGCTTTGAGCAAAGTGCCCTACACCTTTCTTTAACTCATTGGCTCCGGTTCCCTGAATGATGGGCAGTTCTAACTGTAAAGCCGGAATCGTTAGGCTTCCAATATTGTCACCCTCCTCAGGATATACGGAGTAAAGCGGTTTATCCGGTACGGTTAAGACAAGGGGGATTTCCGATATGCCTTCTACAGTATGCTCCGTTGAGAATATTCTGTCAGAATCGAGGTTGGCATTGATAGAATAATCAGGTTGCGCCCAGATACTAAAAATTGCCCAAGAAGCACATCCTATCCCCAAGACCATGAATCCCAGGGATAGGATAGTGACCAGGGAAAACTTGTCCGCTGATAATTCTAATTTATTCATTACTGTTTCCTACTTCTCCAGCCCACAACTCCAAGCAGCATTAACACAGCGCTAAGAAGGAAGAACTCATATAAAGGGGTGGATGTCGGCGGAAGCTGCCCGCCTGTAACAGTCTCTGTGACCACCACAGATGGGGGTACAATAACTGTGACATATGTAAGATCCACAGCCGTCATGCCATTTGCACTGCCTTTGGCCGTTGCGGTGTTCGTCGTGGTTTCAGTGAGAGTCGCCTTACCAGTGTATATCCATGTTTCACTGGTTTGGAGCAGGTTGTCCGCATTGACGTCACCGGAAACATAATACACAGGGCTGACTTTATTATCAATGACACTCACATCACTTAATGTGACCTTACCGGGGTTGGTTACTTTATAGGTGTATGTAACCGAGCCCCCACCCGAAGCCAAAGCCAACGGGTCTGGTGTTTTTATTACGTTTATGAGCGGTGGGTAGACGACAACAGCAGGAGTCACAACAACTGTAGCGTATGCGATATCGGTAGCTGTCAAACCATTTGCGCTACCTTCGGCCGTAGCTGTGTTCGTCGTGGTTTCAATAAGAGTCATCTTGCCGGTATAGATCCATGTTTCACTGGTTTGGAGCAGGTTGTCATCGTTGACATCACCGGAAACATAGTTAACAGTACTGATCTTGTCATCGCTGACACTCACATCACTTAAGGTGACTTGACCGGGGTTGGTTACTTTATAAGTGTACGTAACTAAGCCCTCACCCAAAGTCAAAGCCAACGGGTCTGGTGTTTTTATTACGTTGATGAGTGGCGGATAGATCCGGGATGAACTCCCTCCCCCACTACTGCTTGTTATGGTCTTACAAAACCCATTGGTGATGGTATTGGTGTCTAGCGTGACTGCGCCATTTCGCGCTAAAAGCTGTCCTTCTACCGTCGCACCTGTCTTAGCTGTGATGGATTGCATAGCGAAAATGTGTCCTACAAAATTAGAGTATGTCCCTAAGGTAGCAGAGCTTCCAACCTGCCAAAAAACTCGGCAGAATCGAGCACTGTTGATGAGGACAACGTCACTGTTGCTAACTCCGACAGTAATGGCATCTGCTGTAATAAGCGTGGAGTCGCCGGTCTGAAATACGAAGACCGCATTGGGGTCCCCCTCGGCGTCTAACGTGAGCGTGCCGGTTATCTCGAAGCCGGAAGCCGAAAAGTAAGTGCCGGGAGTCAAGGTTTGCCCACCAAGCTCAGCAGCAATGGTAGTGGCAGGCGTTCTTCCGGCGGCATCGTCATAAGCGGTTACCAAATCGTCCTTAGCCATACTTGCGACACCGGCGAGGTCAGACAAATAAACCGTCCACCCCGTCATTGTTACCTCATCTGCCCCCGGCCCCTGTCCGGTGAATGCCGTGCCTGGATACAGACCGACATTTCCACCACCTTCAGGCGTATTTCCGTCAATCGTGGTAGATCCGGTGTTCGTGATTGTCGTACCAGCCAAAACCGCAAAGATAGAGGTTGTTCCAAGGTCAACTGTCTCTTGGGCTGCTATACTCATAGTAGGCACTGCAATCACACCGGCCATTAAAACTATTAATGGTAATAACATAAATCGATTCTTCTTAAATGTTTTCATAAACTATTCAGTCCTTTCTATCGTCTGTTTTCCCGATTCTCAACTTTTTATGTTCTCACACCTTGATAGTTTCTACAGTTGTTACGCCTTTTTCTTAAAAATCTTCCCGTTTTTATTCCTCATTCTAGATCAAAATAACATTTCGGTTGCTACACCTACAATCACTACAATGCTCATCCAAGGATTCTTTTGCTTCTACTCATCACAAAATCTACAGGAAAGATTTGATAACCCACATCAAATGGGCCAAAGTTAAAAGAGTCATCTGCCTTTAATTATCCTTATCAAAACCACAATAATAGCAACCACGATTAGAATATGTATAAATCCGCCCATGGTGACCGAAGTAACAATCCCAAGCAACCATAAAATGATCAAAATTATCGCAATCGTCCACAACATCTTTCATCATCCTAACTTTTTTGATTTAAACAATTCCATTCAAAATCTATTTTTCAGCAATATCGCAGGCATTCTTTCTTTAATGCTTTATCAAGCGATTTACCCCGGTTGCCGACATCTGTAAAATAAGTTCTTCGTGGGTTGACGACCGTATTTCATCACTTTGGTGTCTTTAGTTTTGGGAAAACACCCTCGACCACATGACGGGCATCTTCCACGGAATAAAATGCGCTGGAATGGGATTCCTTAATAATCCTTTCGACCTTTCCCAGATCTTTGCGTCTGACAACCGTAAATATCATCTTAACTTTTCCGTGAACCCCCTCGGCATCCACTACAGTGACCCCAAAGCCGTCTGCGGCTAATTTATTCTTTAATCCTTCGTCACTTTCTGTAAGGATGATCCGAACCACCAGATTACCAATTGCCATTTTTTCTTCTATCAGAATACCAACATAGTTGCCTGCCGCAAATCCTGCGGCATAGGCTAGATAAGCTGCAATATTGCTTACGTTTGTCATAATTTGACTAATCGCGATCAACCATATGGATACCTCGATGAACCCCAACAGAGTTGATAAAAGCCGCTTCCCTCTGGCAACAAAAATGATGCGCAATGTCCCAAAGCTTACATATGTCAGTCCTCCAATAAATATAAGGATTGGCAGGATTACCCAAACAATAATATCGTGACTAAATAACGCACTTAAGCTCATTTAATCTCCTTTAACCCCGATCCGGGAATTTTTTGGTGATACCGCCAAAATCGAGGTTTGACTTCTATCGTTTATTAACTTGTGATTATATCGCAAGACTTTGCTCAAGATAGTATTTATATTCCATAACTTCTTTTACATAAGGGTCCTGGTCATAAGAACCATGATCTTCTGTATAACTGCGGCACCCCTCAATTCCTCTTTGTATTGACAGTAACATCAGGTAATAGACCGACTCATCCGGATAGTCCAGATTGGCCCAATAGTCCCTAAGGTAAGCCAATCTTTCTATTTCTATTTTAAGATCATCCATTTTCATGTCCTGAATATCTTCTATGTGAAAAATTGCCAAAACCAACTCATAGGACAAATGGTTTTCTTCACACAGTTTCCCGATATCACGCTGTGTGGTTTCTGAGAAAGGTGTTTCATAGATAGGTACTTCGTAATCATTCACATCGACGACAACAGTATTAATTGGTATTTCATCACTACTGGCATAGGTTTTTTCTTCCCCGGGAAAAGTGAGCGCGCAAAATGGTATTAAGATCAAAATTAGAATTACAGCTGTATATTTGGGCCATCCTTTGTTAATTAGCATACTTTCCATCCCCTTCATGCCACTGCCACCCCGATACCCTTCTCCTAATGAATATTATTTTATATGAATGAGAACTCATTCATATAAAATAATAGATAACCGAGCTTTTGGGGTCTGTGGTACGACTTGCATCGGTATAGAGTATCCTTTTTATCGTATTCTTTGGTTTATCTTACGTCGAGCATAAACCATGTCTATATCCAATTAAGTTATTTTTTGATACCGTTAATAATAAATGTGATGATTTCTTCAAAATCTTTATATTGCTTGTCGTTTCTATCCTTAACTTGCATCAAATAGGCGGTATCTCTTCCAACAAAAAAGATTACTGAACCAAAAATCTCGGTATCGATATCCCTGATTTGCCCTTTTTGTTTTGACTCATCCAGCATTTTGTGGAATATTTCCGGCACCCCAAATGAATCCTTCTGCATCCCATCCAATTTCTTTTCGAGTACGCCTCCGCCTTCCTGAGATAAGACCTTTGCCAAGTCCGGGTTATTCTTTAATTCTTCAAAGTGGAATTCTAATATTTTTTTTATCTTATCTAAGGGCGGCATATCCTTTTTTTCAAGTTTTTCACTAAAGGAAACAATTCTTTTATGCTGAGACTCAAATATATAATCAAGAATTTCGTCTTTGTTTTTAAAGTATATATACACAGTCCCAACAGCGACTTCGGCATCGTCGGCAATCGCCTGAACCTTTGTCTTGTAAAATCCCTCTTCCGCCATAATTTTTGTCGCTGATAAGCGGATAAGATCCTTCTTTTTCATAATTGCTCCTAACTCGGTTTCGAAATTTTTTAATTTTCTGAATTTTTTACAATATTTGTTGACGAAACCAATCCAAATTCATTTGCCGATGAATATTGTTTCATATGAATGTAAACTCATTCATATGAAACAATACAAATATTGGGCTTTTAGGGTCAGCAATACGACTTGTACGCTATGCGAGCAAGTCGACTAGATTAACTTTTAATAAGTTGTTTAAATGTTCTAAATCTTCTGATATCATTATAGCACACTTTCGGCTTGAATGATATCTTTATATTTATTCACAAAAGGGGCGCTGTGGTAAGATTGAGGAATTATTCTTTTCCCGTTATGCGCGTATCGGGATTTAAGCGCCTTCAAGCATAGTAATACGCCTGTATGATCGAAAATTCCCCTCCGGATAACTACCACCCAATCTAATCCTTCCGTAAATGAATCTTGCTTCACTTTGCTTAGATCATTGATATTCTATTATTTGTATTTTCCCCCAAATTAAACAATAAAATATAATCATACAAATACCTGATTTCCAGTTATCATAAAAAGCATAAAACCCTAAACACAAAAAGAGCCCCGAAGGGCTCTTTTTGTGTTAAAGATTAAATGAAACTAGATGTTTTAATTATACGGTAGGTGTGAAATTGACAATGAACACATACTGTAAATTCGCATATGCAATTCCGTCATCCGTTGTGATGGCAAACAAACCGTAACTGGTGTCATCATCATAATCATAGATGTCGCCTACGGTGATTTCGCCGTCATCGATTACATAGAATACGGTGTCATTAGTGGTTGTATAATTGACTCCATTAATCGTAATAATCGGATTGGATTCGTTTACAACTGACGCAGTATATGGTGCGTTACCATTGGCAACCAAATCGTTGTCACCCAAAGAGGTGCCATCTATGGTCAATACAGTTCCGTCGACTTCGACAATCGTGTCAACAATCGACAATTCGCCACCGGAAACAGCGTACATCACAAATTGTGTATCCACATAAGCTGCAAAACTGCTGTTTGTGGTGTATTCACTGCCGCCCAATAGGGTTGCATACCATTTACCACTGCGATATTCCACATCATCTACAACACCAAAGGCAGAGGCGCTGTTGAGGTCAGTGTCAAGCATAAAGATCTGGCCGACTACACCATTTTCAACAAATGCAAGCACATCACCGGTAATCGCATCAGCTGCTTTAAGGTCTGCAACGTCAATGACTTCTGCGTCATCAAATCCATTAATGTCAGTCGTGGTCTGGAACACCAAGGTGTCATTCGTAAGGGTGTAGTAAACACCATCAAGATTGATACGATTGCTGTTGATGTCGTTTACGCCGGAATCAACAACTGTATCACCGGGTGCTGCTGCCAAGCCAGCCGTAGTAGGATCGACCAGCATGGTGATATCATCGGTATCAATGGTGCCATTTTCGGATACTTTGGCTTCAATGTAGGAACCGAATGTGACATCATTTAAATTGGCTGCTGATATTACAGAGAACTGGGCGTAAACGGGGCGAGGATCGTCACCTTTGACTATGGTATAATCAACTTCTTCGCCGTCCGCACCCAAAACTGTAAGTCCGGAAACAGCACCGTCAATATTGGCTTTGATATCTGTTACGATACCATAGAGCGTATTGGTGGCATCTTCACCGGTAAATACAACCAGATCAAGATCATATGGGTTGAGTAATTTGGATGCGTATTTTACGTTGGTGCCATAGGCGCTATCCAACGCTTCCATGGATAAAGCTACAAAGTCTGTTGCCATCTGATCATCGCTAAAGTAAGAAGCGTTTGCTGTAACAGCATTATTTACCCAAACCAAGCCTGTGCCGGCAATCGTTAATTTAGTTGCCGTAGCTTTGCTCAGTTCGCCTACCTTAAAGGAAGTTACGATAAAGGTTAGGTCGGAACCATTGGCGGCTGGTACTGCATTGAGAATATCTCCATCTTTCAAATTGCTGGCTGTAATGAAATAGCCCGCTTTTAAGAAGGCAACATCTTTATCAGCAATGGAGATGTTGGAGGAACCAGCGCCGGCATAAACTTCCAGCCTGTTTGTATTCGTATTATATTTTTTGAAGACTGCAGGGGTAGTTCCCAGTCCTGCAAGGTTTTGCACTAAATAGACTTTGCCATCTTCATTATAGTAAACCTTGGCAGCGGTATAATCTCCTGCAGAAGGAGCGACAACATCGTCTGCAAGTTTAACGGTTTTGCCGTCAACTTCAATACTGGTGACAGAACCAACGATGGTTACATCATCGGAATAAACTGTGGTGGATGTAACATCGATGTAAACGATTTCGTCATCACTATTGTAAATCAGAGTGGCTTGGGCATTGCCCAAGGTATTGATCACATAACCATTGGAAATCCAGTATTTTGTGGCTAATTCGTCATTGGTTGCATTAGAGTCAATATACAGTTCTTGATCCGCAAAATCATCGAAGCCCCAACCCTCAATTGTGACATCATCAGTATAACCACCGAATCTGTCCTGCAAAACGGTCATCGTTTCGTCATCGGAATTGAGATCCTCAACATGTCTTGCTTTGTCGGCATCCCAGTAAACAACATTGACATCCAATAAATTGGCCGCCATCACTGCAACGGAAGCGCGGGTTGCTGCTGCGGCACCAGAGAAAGACACATCATCGGTAATGCCGAGTTTACCGCCCTGTGCAATGTAGTCCAAGGGCCAAGGACCAACCAGATTGTCCGTGTAGCCGGCAATACGCAGCAAAACGGTCAATGCTTCCTGCATTGAGATATTGCTGTTGGGCTTATAGGTACCATCCGGATAACCCTTGATGAAACCCTGGCTGGTTGCCAGATTGATCCACCCGGTGTACCATGCACCCTTCGCAACATCACTGTACTTGGAAGGATTGTTGATTAAAATGTTTGCAGAATCTTGCATACCCGCAAGCACGCAGGTGATTTTTGCAAACTCCGCCCTGGTGATGTTACTGTTGGGACGGATTGTCCCATCCAAATAACCATCGAAGACGTCAAGCGCGGTCAGTTTCATGAAAGCGTCCTGTACCGTTTGGTCCTGGCCACTAAAATCAGGATAAGCGCTGTTTAATGTATCTGCTGCCAACGCCGTTGTGGCAAAACCGAAGATCATAACTATAGCAATAAGTACTACTAATAGCTTCTTCATATTTTTTCCCCCTTATTAAAGTATATTTTTTCTTTCTAAAGACTACTCTTTAGAAGCTTTTTCTATTTTAAACAAAAGATATAAAACAGTTTGCACATGCCATAGACCAGACATTTTCCCCTAAGCAGAATCGCATTATCAGCAAAGATAATTACCTCATTTTGCCCATTAAATTTATTATGATTAAAAACTAATCTTTGGATTAAACCAAAAGGCTTATTTGTTGATAAGAATCAGAACCCCGGTAGCAATAGCTATGACAGCCATTATCATTGCAGGAATTGGAATACTAACCAATTGCATGATGCCACCTAAAATGAGCCAGATTGCCAGCAATATCATCCAAACCTTCTTGGTAATTTTCATGGTGCCCACTCCTTTGTTTTATGTTACTCAGGGTGCTATCCTAGTATCTACATATGTCTCGCCAAGCTGTCTCTAAAGGCAGTACTCCTGGGCAAAAGATGCTAAGCTGTCCATCAGCAACATCTTTGACTCTACCGGCCGGAAGAATTAAGCATCCGCTGAAACAATTTTTTGCCTTAAGGTAATTTTAATAAAACTACGATAACTGCTATTACTAAAAGAGCGTGCATAAACTTATTAAAAGCATTCGTAGTAACTACCCCTGAAGCCATGCGACTTACCGGAAAAATGTCAACTATCCATTACACAGTTTATACCCCTTCATAATACTATTTTGAACGAGTTCTACTTGCCGGATAAATGAACCTTAACTTTGGCATAAATGAGGAGCTTGCTTGATTAATAATTATTTTGTCTGATTGTCATGACCCGTGTATTCGGTTTTTTCAGAATAGTTGCCGATGCGCGGCTTGATCAGCTTTAGCACAACCCAGGCAATCAGGGCGATGACCACCATCGCAATCAGGGTTGCAGGCTCAAAGACCGTGATCCTGGGGAAAATACCTTCGAAGATTCCAACAAAAAACTGACTGACAGCATATATGCTATGCACAAAACCATTATCTGGGTTTGCCCCCAGCAGTTTGAAGATCAAGCGAAAGGCCAGGATAGCTTCGATTAGACCGAAAATGGCGTATATAATACGTTGTGCAGTACGGCTTTCCTGTTTGGTATTGAATATCTCTGTTTTTTTAGTCATTTGTTCCATTGTTTACATCTCTCTCTATCATCTAACGTTTTTTCTTAATTACTTGCTTTTTCTTAGACGCTTACCTTATTGCTGTTCTATTTTGGCTCTTCGCTCGGTTCAGTTTCAACAACCGTATCAAGATGCTGATTCTTTAAGTTAATGATTCTTGCGTAGACTGTATCTTCTTTTTCACTCACCTTTAGCTGCTTGTCCAAAGCAAAATCGTTCAAAGTGATCGCGTCACCCAACTTCTTTTCTGATACATCGAAATATATGGCGTCAAGCATCAAATCCATCTTCCCCAAAACATTTATCTCGGATTTGTATACCTGCAGCTGCAATTGTCTTTGCTGCAAATCTTCCTCACCGTTAAAGACAATAGGAATCTGAAGTTTGACCTCCTGGTCTTTTGAGACGATCTGAAAATCTATATGAATAATATTACCTGACACAGGATCTTTTTGCACTTCTTTAATAAACCCGAACTTCTTCTTATTGTTAAACTTAATCCATGTCTTTGCATTAGAGCCATGGATGGTAAAAACTTTTTTTAAAGCTGATGTCTCAAAGTTTACCAAAGTTGCCCCGGCAAAATTATCTCCGTAAAACACACCGGGAACAAAACCGCTTTGTCTGAATTTTCCCGGTTGTTTCGTTCTGGCTATTGCCTGTAAATAGATCTCTTCCATAAAAATCCTCCTCTTTTAGCCTATGTGAGAATTATTCTTTACTAATTGAAGACTAAAACAATTTTTTATATATTCTCTGGGGATTATTTAAAATTTTCTGTTGCTTTAGAAAATGCTTCCTTAAGCTCATTCAGTGCATTTTCAGTTCCTTTTTTCATATCTGCCCAGGAGCTTTCGCCGGCCTTCGCAAGTTGCTCATATTTTTCCTTCAAACCGTCCCTTTTAGCCTCAAGCTTCTCCACTTGATTAAGATATTCCAGTTTCACATCCACATTAACCTCATTAGCCTTGGCACGTATCCCTGCTAATTTAGCATTATATTGCTCCATCTGGGCATTGGTTTTTTCTAAATATAAATCACGTTTTTCCATTTTTATAATCATTCCTTTCGTTTTCCTCATTTGTTTTTATCGCCAACTCTCCCTTTTGAACTTTAGACCATACTATAAATGAATGTATAATTATTTTCATGAATGATGGCTCATTCATATTGGTTGCAGCGAGAATCCAATTTTTGTGTCAAAAATCGACTTGGCCACAGCGTAACTAAATCGTTTAAATGCTCTTTAGTTTATATTTTTGAATATTCTTAATCTTCTGATATGATTATACCATACTTCTGATTTTTTTGAATTTTCTTAATCTTCTGACGTTAGTATATCACACTTCACTCTTGAATGATATACTTATATTTATTCATTACGAGGGGTTCGCCACTATGGGATTGGGTGTTATGCGTGCATCCGTATTCAAGTGCCTTCAACCATAGTATTGCGATTGTTTGATCAAGAAGTCCCATCCGGATAAGCGAGGAAATAAACACCGAATGTGATATGTCTTGCGAAATTGCCATGATTCAGCCGGTAGCAAAAATTGGGCAATACCTGCATGAAAACATCAGCCTATTTTAATCAAAATAAAAAGTCCTGCAAACAATATTTCTACAGGACTTTTCTTTGCTTATGGATGCAGGACTTGAACCTACACGCATGGAGTGCAAATCACAGTCAAGGACAACTCCCCGGCTTTTAGGTGGTATACGGCGCAACTTGTCATCGCTACTCAAAGCCCGATGGAAATCACCATAAAAGACCACCTCTAAAACATCGCCGGCTATTTTTAATCCTTAACAATCTTCGGACTATACCAACTATGGGTTTATAGAACATGCCCTCTATTTCTTTACTGACAATTTTCAGCTGTTCGCAAATGGTTATTTTTTAAGGGCAATGACTCTCGCATTTACCGCATTGCCTCACAGGATTTGCATATATTTAAGCTGAGATCCCCTGTCCTTGATTAAATACTTGTCATTATAGCAAGAAAAGCAGCCCGGTATATCCACCCCAGCCGGGCAAGGCATACAATAACCGCAACCGGTACAGGGAATCTTGGTTTTTTCTCTTAAAACTGCTTTTACCTGTTCAAAAACATTTAGTTCTTCTGGTGTAAGGGAATCAGGTTTTGCTTCACCCGCGATGCGGATGTTTTCTGCTACTTGCGCTTCGTCGCTCATACCTGACAGCAGCAGTGTCACCTGAGGGTGATTCCAAACCCAACGCAATGCTCATTCGGTAGGTAAACGGCTTGCATTATAGCCTTCAAATGTCTTCTTTACCTTTTCAGGCAAATGGGTTACCAACTTGCCACCTCTGAGCGGTTCCATAACGATGACCGGAATTCCCAAACTTGCTGCAACCAACAATCCTGACTTTGTCGCCTGGTTATTTTCATCCAAATAATTATATTGAATCTGGCAGAAATCCCATGGATACGCTTTTACGATCTGCTCAAAGTCCGACTTACTGCCATGAAATGAAAAGCCAATATCTTTGATTATCCCTTGGGCTTTTAAACCTTCTAACCATACTTGGGGTTATGAGGGAAGGCCGTTACTTAATGTAACCTCTGACAATATACAATAATCGCCGGTAATCTGGGGTTATCAAACCCCGTGACTTCCGGCGATTTCTTATTATTTATGGCAATCTCTGATGCAGATAAACATCAGCTTGTGGGTTTTATTCAGCAAAATATTAAGAATTTATTTAATGATAAGAAGTAGCTCGCCAGCCTTGACCTCCTGACCTTCCTTGATATAAATGGACTTAATAAGTCCAGACATAGGGCTTGTTACCTTAGTCTCCATCTTCATGGCTTCTACAACAACTAGCGGTTGTCCCTCCGTCACCTTGTCTCCTTCCTTCACCATTAACATCCCAATGCTGCCCGGTATCGGAGATCCGATCTCATTTTTATTCTCGGGATCGACCATTTCAACTTTGCTGTATTCCCCGGATTTTCTGACTGAGTTGATATCGACATAATTTTTGTCCTTGATTTTGATTTCTCTTCTATTCCTGTTGACCTCAAAAACAAGAGTCCTATACCCCTCAAAGTCGGGGTTACTGATGGTTAATAGCTTGACCATCATGCTATTGCCTTCTCCGACCTCAGCTTCGATTATCTCTCCTTCGGAAAGGCCATGAAAGAATACATCACTACCAAGCCAACTTAAATCACCGTATTCGGCAAAGTTTTTTAGATACCCTTCAAACACTTCCGGGTATAGCGCATAGCTCAAAATCTCTTTTGGGGTAGGAATTAAATTATATTTATCTTTTAAAAGCTTTTCAATGCGATCAAAGTCTTCATCCGGTAGCATTTCTCCCGGCCTTACCGTGATAGCCTTTTCTCCTCTCAAAACAAGTTTTTGGAGCTTTACAGGAAAACCGCCCAAAGGCTGACCGATCATGCCCTTAAAATAAGACACGACAGAATCCGGGAATGCCATATTCGCGGCCTTCTGGAAAATATTTTCGGGGGTCAAATCATTTTGGACCATAAATATAGCAAAATCTCCTACCATTTTTGAGGTCGGGGTAACTTTAATAATATCGCCCAACATCTCATTAACAACCTTGTACATCTCTTTGATCTCATTAAATTTATGCCCTAGCCCGAAGCTTTCCACTTGCGGTTTTAAATTGGAGTATTGGCCTCCCGGTATCTCATATTTGTATATTTCGGCCGAATTGGACTTCAACCCTGACTCATACTTACTGTATACAGGTCTTACGGATTCCCAGTAGTCGGAAAGCTTTTGCAGGCCATCTGTATCTAATAAAGGGTCTCTTTCCAGATTTCTGAGAGCGGCCGCCACAGAGTTCAAAGCAGGCTGGCTGGTAAGACCAGACATGCTGTTTATAGCTGTATCAACAATATCTACTCCCGCTTCGATGGCCATCAGAACAGTTGCAACCCCATTCCCGGTCGTATCGTGGGTATGAAGATGAATGGGAATCCCGATCTCATTTTTTAAGACACTGATCAGCTTAGACGCTGCATAAGGTTTCAGAAGAGATGACATGTCCTTGATGCCCAATATCTGCGCCCCTGTCTTTTCTATATCTTTGGCCAGTTTCACATAGTAGTCCAAGCTAAACTTTTCTCTCCTGCTATCAAGGATATTCCCGGTGTAACACATACATGCTTCGGCAATCTTGCCATTATTCATGACCTCGTCTATGGAAATCTCCATTCCTCTGATCTCATTCATAGAATCAAATATCCTAAAAACATCTATACCGGAGGCAGCCGATTCCTTGATGAATCCTCTGATGACATTATCCGGGTAATTTTTGTATCCGACTGCATTGGGCCCCCGCAACAGCATCTGAAATAGAATGTTCGGGATCCTGTTGCGCAGCTCCTCCAACCTTACCCACGGAGATTCTTTGAGGAACCTGTACGCCACATCAAAAGTAGCCCCTCCCCACATTTCAAGGGAAAATAAATCCTTGCCATAAACTGAGGTCGCTTTGGCGATCTTGATCATATCTTTGGATCTTACCCTTGTCGCCATAAGAGACTGATGGGCGTCCCTCATTGTTGTGTCCGTAAGAAGAACCTTTTTTTGATCTTTAACCCATTGCATCAGCCCGGCGGCGCCCTGACTATCAAGGATCTGCTTTGTCCCCCTTAGGTTGCTTAAAGAGTCCTCGTTTATTTTAGGGATCTTTGGAACGTCATATTGCTCCTTAACACCCTGAGTTTCATTCACTACGATATCGCCTAAATATTTCAGCACTCTGCTTTCCGTATCCGTTTTATTGATAAGCGAGAATAATTCAGGGTTCTCTTCAATAAAACCCGTGTTACATTCACCGCTCATGAACGTCGGATGATTGAGGATGTTAACCACAAATCCAATATTGGTTTTAACCCCGGTAATATAAGACTCGCTTATAGAGCGGATCGATTTTTTGATTGCGTCATGAAAATTCCTAGACCAAGAGATGTTTTTAACAAGAAGACTATCGTAATAAGGACTGATTATGGCTCCTGTAAAACCATTACCCCCGTCAAGCCTGATCCCAAATCCGGAACCTGTACGATAGGACTCGATTTTCCCCGTATCGGGAGCGAAATTATTAGAGGGATCCTCTGTAGTAATCCTGCATTGTATAGAGTATCCGTTGATTTTAATATCCTCTTGTGAATGTATCCCAATTTCAGGAGAATTCAATGCATATCCTTGTGCGATTAATACTTGAGCCTGTACAATATCAATGCCAGTAATCATTTCTGTAACTGTGTGTTCAACCTGAATCCTAGGGTTCATTTCAATAAAATAATGGTTTCCTTGCTTATCTACCAAAAATTCGAGTGTTCCTGCGCTCCTGTATTGAACAGCTTTTGCAATCTTCATGGCATCTTCATGTATGTTGTTTCTTATTTCCTGAGGAACAGAAAAGGCAGGGGCAAACTCCACGATTTTCTGATATCTTCTTTGGATAGAACAATCCCTTTCAAACATATGCACAATATTGCCATACTTGTCTCCCACGACTTGTACTTCGATATGTTTGGGGTTTTCCACAAACTTTTCCATAAAGATATGGTCAATCCCAAATGCTTTTTTTGCCTCATTTTTTGCACTTAAAAAAGCATCCTCCAGATCGCTCTCCTTTCGAACGATCCGCATTCCTCGGCCTCCTCCGCCGGCAGCAGCCTTGAATATTAGCGGATACCCACATTCTGCCGCATGCTTTTTTGCCTCTTCAACAGTTTTAATATTCCCGTCATATCCTACGATAATAGGTACGCCAAGTCCCCTGGCAACATCCTTGCATTTAATCTTATCGCCCATCTTTGCCATCATTTCAGACGTGGGGCCAATAAATTCTATTCCTTCCTGTTCACACCGCTTTGCAAATTCAGGGTTTTCTGACAGAAACCCATATCCTGGATGAATCGCATCTACACCCTTCTTGACCGCAAGATTAATAATTTCCTCTATATTGAGATAAGCATCAACAGGGCCCTTCCCTTCTCCTATTTGATAAGATTCATCTGCTTTGGTTCTGAACAGAGAATACTTGTCCTCATTTGAGTAAATAGCAACCGTTCTGATCCCCAGCTCTTTACAAGCCCTAAATACTCTAATTGCAATTTCCCCTCTGTTGGCAACCAACACTCTTTTAAATTTAACCATTCTATTACCCCCCCCATGTCTTATCCACATTTAAATCTGAAATTTTAATTATTGGTGTGATTATAACATCATATTACTAAGGTAACAACCGAGAAATAATATGGCTATATTGCCTAAGCATTTATACTATATTAGATAAACCCTGCTTATTATGCTTTAAACCCTATTACATCTATAATTATAACATAATTTAAAAACTACTTCTGTTAAGTTATTATCTCGCTTTTCGAAATATATATTTAATTCTTTTTATTCGTTGATTCTACCAAACAATTTAGGATACTATTAATATATGTTAATAGTCTTTAATCTGTTGTCTTTACATCTGTTTAAGGCTATCTAGATAGCCTTAAACAAAGAATAACTTTGTTCATCTTAGAACGATCACCCAAAAGCCTTCTCGAATAATGTCACACATACAAATAATATAGAGGAAGAATAAGCAATTTATATAACCTTTAACGATCTATAATAAACGCTGTTTAACTTTAATTTTTTACACAATCCTTTTTACTAACCTTTAACCATTTATAGCGATTTATAATACCCATAAACATCCAATAAACATCTGCCTGTAAATGTTATCAAATAACAAGGATTCGGTTTAAACCACGCCTCTCCCGTATTTCCCAACTCCCCAAAAGTAATATAACAACGAGTCAATGTTAATCTAACATCTATTTTCTGATTGGGTGTAAACTTCTACTTATGCGACGGAGCTGTCAAATAATTATATTGCTCTAAAAGCATGCCCCTCAATAATGCCTTATAATCTTGAATAGATGAAAGGCTGGATTCTAATTGGCATAAGATCTGCCTTAGTTCAAATTACCTTTGTCAACTCCCCCGTTACCGAATCTATCACTAATCCATGTACCATTATACCATCCGGAATCAAAGGATGGTTACGTATCAGATTTACAGAAGCCTTAATAGAATGTTCCAAATCTGCAAAACCGCCTAGCCATGATTCAAAGTTAATGCCGCAAGATTTTAACATTTCAATATCTTTTTTTGCTATTCCTTGTATTTGCATTTTTTTTAATATTTTATGACTGTCTATATGCATAGCCCCACAATCCGTATGACCAATAACCAAAATCTCTTGTATCTGCAATTCATAAATCCCAATTAAAAGGCTCCGAATTACACTTCCATAGGGATGTGAAATGATTCCTCCTGCATTTTTAATAAATTTAGCATCCCCATTTTTAAGTCCCAGAGCGGCAGGCAATAGTTCGGTCAATCTTGTGTCCATACAGGAGATAACGGCTATTTTTTTATCTGGATATTTACTAGTAACATACTCTTCATATTCTTTGTTTTCAACAAAAGTCTTATTATACTGTAGTATTTCATTAATCATAAAAATATCCTTTCCTTCATAAACGAATAAGTGGTCATCTGTATTTATCCAGGGTAGTTACATCACCCTATGACTGTTAGCGCTTGATCTGCCCCCAATTTACTGTGAACATCTTTTTATTTTTATACCCCCAGAAGAATAGTTTCTTTAGAAACCCTAGAACAAACCTAAATACTTCTATTTCAATCTATTTAATAAAATTCTACCATAATTTTGTAATAATATCGATAATTGTTTAAATCAAACAAACAGCAACTTATCTTATAATTATGCTGCATCTTTTGCGTTAATCTCATACCATTTCAAGCCTGCGTAAACATCAAAAGAGCAGCAGATTGGAGGTTTGATGCCTTTTTACTACTGGTTTCAACCTCTGAGTTTCGGGTTCAAATAACGCATTTTCAGGCTCAAAAGATTATCCGGGTGGCTGATTAATTGAGTTTAATTAATCAACTATTTTAAGGATTTTCTGGGGCTAAGATATCCCAGTGAAGAATGCACACGCCTTCTGTTGTAAAATACTTCAATATATTCAAATACACCGGATTCAACACTTTAAAGGTTAGCATATCTTTTGAAATATATCCATTCCATTATTAAAGTCGCGAAAAAACTTTCAACGCATGAGTTATCAAAGGGGTTTCCCTTTCTGCTCATAATCCAGTATTATCACAAGTATAAAAATGGCGAATGCGCATAAATACACAATTTTAGTCCACATATAAATTTTAAAAGGCACTCAACAAAAACCTTTCCTATCCAATATTTCCCATTTATTTTGAAATATTTACAGGATTTTCTTTGGCTAGTAACGAAAAATAACATTGATATGGTAGCAATGAATGTGGGTCTTAACTGGACGCTTAGACCTGCTGGAGCCAAAGCGTAACCGGCCATAATATATTATAGCCGGTTTTTTGTATTTAAAACTCCAGCGATGAATTATGCCCTTACCATTGAAAACAACAACCACCATGTTATATAGAATACGGGGCTAAGCCTGATATCTATCCACTAATGGTTTGGTGGATCTTGACGAATTTTAAACCGTCAGGGTAAAAGGCAAGCGGTATTCGTATCCTAACGGTCAGGATAGATTGGCATACGCCTGCACGTCAATTGACTGGTACAATTGTCTATATTCCTCATGAGGGCCCATACTAATATAGATAGCATACCGTGAATTCATGAGGTTTTGAAAGATAATCAAAAATCATTGAGGGAGGAAAAATAAGTATGAAGCTGCAGCGAATATGTCAGAAAGCGATCTTAATTCTAACAATCTCCTGTTTGAGCATGTTGTTATCTAATGGACTGATACTGACAAATGATTTTTTTGGCACCGGGATTGCCAGAGCGGTGGAAATTGGTTGGAATATCGGTACGGATGGGAATCTGGTGATTTCGTCCGGGGGGGAATATAATGTCACAGGTTCCACCACGGTAAATACAATCACTGTTGATACCAATGATCCGGTTCGTATAACCCTGGACAATGTATCAATTGATGTATCTCAAATTGCCGGGAAGTGTGCTTTTGACAGTGGGGCAAACGTTACGGTATACCTGAAAGGAACAAATATCTTGAAAAGCGGAGGCATGTCTGATGATAAAATTGGGCAACCCGGCTTAAAGAATCAGGGAAATGATAATTTGGTGATTGCCGAAGATCCTTTTATGCACGGTTCATTGACGGCTACCGGAGGTAATAGGGGGTCCGGTATTGGCGGAGAAGGTGGGGCAGCAGGCGGTTCGGTAACCATTAATAGCGGCACTGTTACCGCCATAGGCGGTCTTGGTGCAGCGGGCATCGGCGGCGGCGGAAATGTGTTTTTAAATAACCAATATGTTTCAGCCGGTGGTGATGGCGGATTAGTGACTGTCAATGGAGGCACAGTGACGGCTACCGGCGGTTATCAGGGAGCAGGGATCGGTGGCGGTGTGGGTGATGAAAGCGCTACAAACGTGGATGCGGGAGTAACAAATATCAACGGCGGTACTGTCAACGCTACCGGCGGTGAACTTGGTGCCGGTATCGGTGGCGGGTGTTATAGCAGCAACGGGTCTGTCTTCATAGACGCTGGCATCGTCACAGCTACTGGCGGTAATGGTGCAGCGGGTATCGGCGGCGGGCACGTTGGTTCAGGTGGTACTGTGAGGATTCGCGGCGGTAACCTGACAGCCAATGGCGGTGGCTCAGGCGCGGGTATCGGAGGTGGCGATTATGGTTCCGGTGCTGATGTTGTGATTGAAAACGGTACTGTTAGAGCCAACGGAGGCGGAGGTGCAGCCGGCATCGGCAGCGGTGCCAATTCAATCACAACTGTGAATTCAGGAACGGTCCATATTATTAATGGAACTGTTACCGTTACAGGTGGTAGTGGCGGAGGAGCCGGTATTGGTGGTGGCTGGAGGAACAACGGCGCCGATGTAACCATTGACGGCGGAACCGTAACGGCTAACGGCGGCTCCCATGGAGCAGGCATCGGCGGCGGTGAATCATCGATATCACCCGGAGTACCCAATGTCATAACAGATGGCGGTACATTGACGGTTAATGATGGTACCGTCACAGCTACCGGGGGACAATACAGCGCCGGTATTGGTGGCGGTTACTGGGGATCCGGTGCGGAAGTGGTCATTAACGACGGCCACGTGGAGGCTTACGGAAGCGGATGGGGCGCCGGTATCGGCGGCGGCGGTTATGGTGGCCAATTTGGGGTTGTCGGTACTTTGACTATCAAAGACGGTTATGTTCAGGCCGAGGGTGGCCAATATGCCGCTGGCATCGGCGGCGGTTATCTGCAGGTTGGAGGAACAGTGAATATCAGCGGAGGAGAAGTCATTGCCCGGGGCGGGGCTGACGCTGCCGGTATTGGCGGCGGACGTGAAAAAGCAGGTGGAACAGTTACCATTACAGGGGGCAATATTACTGCTTCCGGCGGTTCCTACAGTGCCGGTATTGGCGGTGGCGCTTATGGGCTCGGCGGGACGGTTACGATCAGCAACGGGACGGTTACGGCTGTAGGCGGCACTAACGGTGCTGGTATCGGAGCCGGATTTAACAGCGCCGGCGGTACTGTAACGATTACCGGCGGCTCCATCAAGGCCAGCGGGAATAATTCCGATGATATAGGGGGCAGCGGTGGAGCAAAGGGTACGGGCGTTATAACAAACGGAACCGAGTTACTCGATTGTCGCATTATGGAGGATTCTGTAGCGGAAGAAGATCCGGAACCGGTAACGATCCAATTAACCGTGACCAGAAGCACTCCTCACGATTATTCTTATGTTTATAATTATACCGGCAAAGGCCATGGGGATAATGATACAAATCTCTATTTTTATTTACCTGTCCGCATTGTCACAGAACTCAGTCTTGAGAGCAGTAAAAATCCTTCAACCTGGGGTGATGAGGTGACTTTAACCGCGGAGCTTGATAGTAATACAGCGGCAGGATCGGTAAAATTTTTTGACGGAGACGTCTTATTGGGTACAGCGACACTTAACGATGGCTATGCAACATTTGATATCGATTCTTTGTTGCCGGAAACACACACGCTACGGGCAGAATATCTGGGTGATGAGTTTTATGCGCCATCCACATCGGATGATTTAATGCAGACAGTTAATAAACTGCATACTATCATCACCTTGGACAGCAGCCAAAATTCTGCTCCTATCGGTGCGGAGGTGGCATTTACGGCAACAGTTGATCCGGTTGACGCCAGTGGCGCGGTAGAATTTTATGACGGCGAAAGCTTAATTGACACGATAGATATAGTGGGTGGCCTTGCCGTTCTGACAACCAGTGATTTGATCTTAGGAACACACTCGATTAAGGCAACTTATCAGGGAGACAGCTATTATGCGTCCGGGGATTCCAATGTGGTGGCACAAGTCATTACTAAGGTTCCCACTGACATTACGCTGACCAGCAGTCTAAATCCATCCAGCCTGGGTGCAACGGTTACCTTTACGGCGGCTATCAATCCACTTACTACTGTTGGCAGTATTGATTTTTATGATAACGGGATGTGGGTCGGAAAGATAGCGATTACGGATGGGAATGCGATATTTCCTACCTATTATTCTATGACTCTCGGTTCTCATTCGATCACAGCGGAATATGCCGGTAATGAAATTTACGCTGACTGCACCAGTACGCCACTTAGTCAGCAGGTAATCAGCACTACGTCTGGTGGAGGCGGCGGTGGCGGTGGCAGCGCCAGCGGAGGAGGGACCTCTGCTAATGTTAAAGTCGGCGGCAAATCTATCCTGCTCCCATACAATGCGGTGGGTAGTACGATATATGCCAATATAACCCAAAAGATCATCAATGATCTTCTTAATATGGGGTTGACAGAAAAAGGTCTGAATTTTGATTTAAGCGGGATATCCCAAGCCAAACAATTGATTTTGCCTTCTGATAACGCCATTTTTAAAACCAAATATTTGACTGTCGGCTTCCCGGAGATTGTCCTTAATTTTGATCAAGATACGCTAGCAGCGCTACAGGAGAAAGCAAAGGGTGGTGCTATCGCCATCACGGGTAAGAAGGTAGATAAATCTGAACTAAATCAAGACCAACAGAAAAAAGCAGGAGACAATCAGGTTTATGAGATTACGGTTTTAGCCGGTGGCGAACGGGTTTCGGATTTGGGCGGAGAGCTGACGGCAACCATCCCTTATACCCTGAAAGAAGGCGAGGATGCAGATCATATCGCTATATGGTGTTTGAAAGAAAACGGCGAGCTGGAGGAGATACATTGCAGCTATGATATAGTGACGCGCACGGTCACTTTCGTTACCGATCACTTATCTTATTATGTCGTCGGATATCAAGAAGCTTCAATCTGGATAAACCCCTTTAGCGACGTAGTAAAAAATGACTGGTATTACGATGCGATAGCATATACCAATCAGCATAGCATGCTGAACGGAATTACAGCCACTGCCTTTGGTCCTAATGACGCTACTACCCGGGGCATGGTGGTAACCATCTTATGGAGAATGGTCGGTCAGCCAACAGCGGGGAATAGCGGCTTCAGCGACGTAGCCAATGGCTCCTGGTATGCCCCAGCGGTGGCCTGGACGGCGGAAGAAGGTATCGTAAGTGGCATGGGCGGAGGATTATTCATGCCCGACGCCAGCATCACCCGCGAACAATTAGCAGTAATACTCCATAATTACGCAAACCTCATGGGATATGATACGAGCTCAAGCCTCAATATCCTTTCTTATGATGACACGACTGATATATCAGAGTATGCTTTATCAGCTCTAAAGTGGGCTTGCGGAAGCGGACTGATTGAAGGAGACGGTGGCAAACTCGAACCTCAGGGCAAGGCTACACGCGCACAGGTTGCTGCCATCTTGATGAGAATGATGGAAAATGTAATAGAATAACAAGATACAAAAACCAACTATTATGAAAATAGTTGGAATCTAATACAATAAGATTTGTGGATACAGCATGTCAGCCAGACATGCTGTATTTATTCTCTTGCCTAAGCTACGTTGATAGGATTAATTGCTTTGACAATGGAACTTTGGGCTTTAACCGTCCATTAATAAGACTGTCATTCATCCCTTCATTGCAGCGTTCGATTAAAGCAGGTTGAACCATGATATACAGGCTTATGCACCCGCATGGGATATATACAGTGCATTGCTATAAGCATCGGCCGATATCGACGAGGGGCAAGCCGAGGTATTGTTCAAGGAGAATATACTTGACCGTCAGTTCAATCCCGAAAAGCCAAACAGCGCTTGGGTAGGCGATATAACTTACATCAAAACGAGGGAAGGGTGGGCCTATCTTGCCGTTGTGCTTGATCTTTTCAACCGTGAGATCATTGGCTGGGCGATGAGCCGCAAGCCTGATACGGAACTCGTTATCAGAGCAATGTCCCACGCTCTTGTAGGCAGGAACAGCCCCAAATACGTTCTCTTTCACAGCAACCGCGGATGCCAGTATCGCAGTAAACGTTATCAGAAATACCTTGAGCAAAATCATATTACCGGAAGCATGAGCCGGAAAGGCAATCCGTTTGACAATTCATGCGTTGAAAGTTTTTTCGCGACTTTAATAATGGAATGGATATATTTCAAAAGATATGCTAACCTTATGGGTGTGGAATCCAGTGTATTTGGATATATTGAAGTATTTTACAACAGATGGCGTATGCATTCTTCACTGGGATATCTTAGCCCCAGGCAATACCTCGAAAAATATCTTCGGGCAAATGCCGCATAAATGATGATTGGGTACACATACGCAATTCAATTTCCGATTCCGAAAAATGTATAATAATCCAGTATATGGCAGCTCCCGAAATCAGTTTGCATGGTTTGATATTTTTGTTTCTGCTTAGTTTCTATTGCAGTTTTTATGATTACTCCATAGGAATCAAGTCTATTACCCGGATGAGAAAAGATGGCTCAATGTTGATACGACATTTGCAAGTACGGGTAACAATCATTCTGATAGGCCGGACGTTTTGTTAGATCATAAGAGTACTGCCGTTTCCCTTATCCGCGGAGCACCTCGATTTACCGTAATTTTATGATGATCTGCTCCGTTGTGTAATTTTTCTTTGCCATCTTCTCCAGCTCCTTTTTTGTTAGTTTATCATTATTTTACTAACATTAAAACTGGTACAAAGATTGGGCGGCACTCCACAGAGGCTTCGCTTTACTATTTTATAGCCTTAAGAAAGCCCCTTAAATAACTGAGGTAATGGCCAAAATTTCATATTATAATACATGTCCCAGGAAAGTAATTCATACATACAACTCGCAAGATAAATTTCTTCTAGTTTTTTTAATTCCAATTCCGTCTTATTTTCCGCTAATTCGTTCGCTAACTCTATGGTTTCTTCTACCGCTTTGATATAAACTTCGCCTAGGTACATGTCGATCCATTCACGGTATGGATGCCCTTTTGGCAATTTACAAAGTGGATCCAACAGCTTTACTTGCTCCCTATAACAGACGGCACATGGTAACACGGAAATGACCAGTTCCGCCAGACCACCTTCCCAAGCGCAGGCCCTTTCGTGGGAGGTATAAGCCCGGTTCATGCTATCCATAATAACACTGTCCAGTTCATGAGGCTCGATGTTTAATTTTTCTTGGTAATACTTGTGATAAAAAGGCACTTCGTGTTCCATAGCCTCATCGAGAATATTATGGAATCTCACCATTGTCCTAAAATCAGGCGATTTTGCGATAGCTAAAGCAAAGACTTTGGAATACTCTAAAAGGTACTTATAGTTCTGTTTTATTTGATACCTGAACTTTTCTATTGGCAATGTGCCTGCTGCCAGCTCTTGTAAGTAGGACTGTTGAACTTCACTCCGTACCACTTCCATTGTTTTTGACCAAACCCGATCCATGAATGCCATTTACTAATCCTCCTTCTATTGTTTTTTATTGCAGACCCTTCCTCATAGCAACACTTCTTATTATACATGCAACGGGTATTAAACCGACATCCTGAAGTTGGCTTGATTTTTGGTCCTTTATTTTTGGTTCTCCCATCCGCTAGCATGCTAGCGGATGGGAGAACCTGCAAACTGATGGGTTGAACGGGATCCTAGATGCGTTTGAGCAAAGTATGAAAGGCCTCGTTGGCCTTGGCAAACACCTCGTCCTGGTCCACCATGGTCAGCCGGCGGTCCTCCATCACCACCCGGCCGTCGATGATGCTGGTATGCACATCGGCGCCGTTGGCGGCGAAGAGCAGGTGGGAGTAGATGTTGGTTTGCTCACCCAGCACCAGGGGGGTAAAGTGCTCGTTCTTCAGGTTAATCAATATCAGGTCGGCCTTCTTGCCAACTTCTAGGCTGCCAGTGTTGTGCTTTAAGGCCTTGGAGCCGTTCTTGGTGGCCATAGCCAGCACTTCCTGTGGCGGGAACAGGCTGGCGTCCACCCGGTTGGCCCGGTGGATCAGGGAGGCGAATTTCATAGTGGAGAACAGGTCCACACTGTTGTTGCATTCGGCTGCGTCGTGCCCCACGCCGACGTTGATGCCGGCCCTGACCATCTCCGGCACCCGGGCGATGCCGTTGCCCAGCTTGGCGTTGGAAGCGGGGTTGTGGGAAATGTTGGTGCCCGTTTCCCGCATCAGGGCGATCTCCGCGTCCGACAGCCAGACGCAGTGGGCGGCGACGCAGTCCGACCCCAGGATGCCGCAATCGTAGGCGAATTCCGTTGGCCGACGGCCGAACAACCGCAGGCTCTCCTGCACCTCACTCAGGGACTCGTTCAGGTGGATATGGATGCCGGTCTGCAGTTTGTTGGCCAGATCCCGTGCCCCAACCAACAGCTTTCTGGACGACAGCGGCAGCCACTCGATGCCCACATAGACCTCAATGCGGCCGTTGGCTCTGCCGTGTTTGGCCTGGTAAAGTCGTTCGTTGTCCGCCAGGGAATCCAGCTGATGCTCGTCGTCGGCCACGTCGCAGCAGAGTACCGCCCTCATGCCAATGGCCTCGGCCGCGTCGCCGCAGGCCTCCATCTGGCGCCACTGGTCGTTGACGGTGGTGGCCCCGGAACGGATGGCCTCGCTGTAGCTGCACATCGCTGCCCAGTAGGCCTCCTGCGAGGAGACGTTTCTGGTCAGTGGATACCAGGCGGTCATCAGGTACTCCATCAACGGTAGGTGGTCGCAATATCCCTTGCCGATGCCGGAATGAAAGTGCAGGTTGACCAGCCCCGGCATCACCGCCTTGCCCCGAGCGTCAATTACCCGGTCAGCCTGGGGGTACTTGGGCGCCAGGTCGCTGGTCGGACCGATGGCTGCGATCTTGTCGTCCTCGATGACCACCATCCCGTCGTCGTATAGGGTCCAGGCGTCGTCCATGACCAGGAGGACGCCGTTCTTGATTACTATTCGGTTCTTTACCTTATTGTCACCTGGCAAATTAACCACTCTCCCTCCAACAAAGGCTTCGTTTACTTATGCTGAGATATTCTGCGACCCGGTTGCCGAATCCTTCCGCGACCCGGCGAAGTGACTGGGCATAGCTACCTTGGCGATGATGTAGTAAAGAACACCGGTGATGATGAAACTGGGGATGGAAGACCCAGTGGGCCACCAGCCATAATAGGCAACCTGGTAGATGATGAAGCCAACGATTAAAGCCACATAGGCCACGATGTTGAAACCGCCGGTGTACCAGTAGAGACCTTTTTTCTCGAACAGAGCGTCGAACTGCACCTTCTTGCGGATCAGGAAGTAGTCGACGATCACTATGGCCTCCAGGGGCACAAAAACGGCGCCGATAATGAGCAGGAAGTTCTGGTAGTTGACGATAATGGGGAAAAAAAGGGCGACCGCAGTCCCGATGATACCGCCCCAAAACACCAAGGTGCGCTCTTTGATCATGGGCAGGAAGTTTTTAGCCGCTACGCCAGTGGAGAAAATATCCAGGAAGGCAGTGGTAATGGTAGAAAAGAGAATCACCATTACGGCAATGATGCCCAGGCCCAGGCCGGTCATCAGAGCTATCGGGTCAGCGCTGGCCATACCGGTCGCAGTGGCTACCAAAAATCCCACAAACTGCATCCATAAGCTGGCGATCCAGTAGCCCCAGTACATGCCATGGGCGGTTCGCTTGGGATTTTTACCGTAGCGGGAGTAGTCAGCCACCAGCGGCACCCAGGATAAGCTCATGGCAATGACGATATCCACAGCGACTATGAAGGATATACCGCCGGGAGCCGGCATAGCCAGCAATTCCGAAAAACTGTAGTGTTGGAAAACAACAATGGTCATGACAAGGGAGACAATTACCGTAATTGCCACCGCAAACCGCTGAAACCACTTCCAGAAGTTGTGGCCCAATATGGCATTGATGGTGCAGAGCACGCCAATTAAAGCTGTCCAGAAAAAGAAGTTATCAAAAATGCCCAAAGACTCGGCTACCACCTGGCAGGCCTGGCCCCCCAGGACCACCATTACCGCGGTCCAACCGATCAGTTGCAAGGCGTTGAGGACACTGGGGAAGTATGACCCCAGCACACCAAACGAAGGCCGGGTGGAAACCATCCCCGGAATACCCTCTCGCGAGCCAATAAGTGAAGTTGCGTACATCGGCAGGCCGCCGATTATCTTGCCGACGAAGAGGGCCACGATGCCAATCCCAAATCCCAGGCCGGCCACGTAAGACCCGGCAAAGATTTCGCCCAGGCCGATAGCAGCTCCGATCCATAGCAGCGCTGCATCAAAGCCTGTCATGTTACGGTCCTCCGGCTTAACAGGTTCAATTCCCATGTAATTACTCATTATTACACCCCCTTAATATTCCTAGAAGATCGAGTTCTGAAAATAAGGCCAATTTTAACCATGCATTATTGAAGCATCCTCACCTCCCCGGCTAAAAAATTCCGACAGTTCCATGTAACATACCGGCCACCTGACCCAAGCCGTGGTTTATGATGAGCCTTCCGGTGTTCAACACGCAGGAGAGCTGTTTGCCGGCATGCTTGCATTCCAGGTAAGCGTGTCCGAGGGAGCAGTGGTAACAGAACGGGGGTTGGCAGACGAAGGTATTAGTACAGACCTGGCAGGACACCTGCCGCACAAACCCATCCGCACTGAACAGGTAATAACGGCCCCAGTACAGGCGGTTTAAGACCACGGCTCCGGCCCCGGCTCCGGCCCCGGCTCCGGCCCCGGCCACAGCGGTAATGACCTTGTGAGAATGCTTGCGGGGGCGATGTGCACCCTTGCCGGTGAAAAGCCGAATGATCATACTGGATACTTCCGTCGTACGCCGGAAGTATCCACAAACAGCACCTTGGCCGGCCAGCACATCCTCGACGAGTATGTTGGCCAGCGCAGCCTTGTATCCGTGCTGTACAGGCCCCAGACAAACCCGAGGCGGCCCAGAACATCCTTAATAGTCGCGTAGACCGAGGCTGTTCTTTTTAGGTAATCGTTCGTTCTCGGTGCGTGCCACCGAAATCCACCTGTACTCGTCAGTGGCAGTTCAACACTTGATTATGTATTTTTTATCCCATTCCCTGATATTTCCCCAATCGACGTTGACGGCCATAGCCCTACCCCTTTTAGATGCTATATCTTTGGTTTGGTCATAGCCCAATATATCACCGTAACCTGCAGCCGGGCGCTCATAGACTCGCTAATCCCAGGTTGCGCCGCGCAACCAAAGCCACGGTCTCCACTACTTCTATTTGCTCCCTGGTCAGCCGCTGAGCCGGCACCTGGTCCATTTCAAAAGGATCCGCCAGCTGGTGTTCCAGTCCCGCCACCGCTTCAATGGTAGCCGCGCAGCAGAAAGGTCCGTAGGTGGTGTTGTAACCGCCCTCTTGGGTCAGGACCAGCCGGCCGTTGGCATAGCGCCGGGCAATTTGCGCGGTCTTTTCTCCCAGCATACGGAATCCGGCCATGGTCAAGGACAGGCGGGCCAGCGGGTCGAAGATTGAGGCGTCCTGGCCAGAGGCGGCAATCACCAGTTCCGGGCGATACCAGTCAGCCAGCGGCTCGATGACTCTTTCAAAGGCATACCTGTAGCCCTCGTTGCCGGTCCCGGCGGGCAGGGGGATATTGACGTTGTAGCCCAGTCCGTCCCCCTCGCCGGCTTCCTCGATCCTGCCGGAATCTTGCGGGTACATACCGTCCTGGTGCAGAGAAACGGTCAGCACCTGGGGTGATTTCCAGAAAATCGCCTGAGTCCCGTTGCCGTGGTGAGAATCCCAGTCGATAATCATCACCCGGCAGAGGGCATGCTGTTTTAGAGCGTGGGTGGCGGCTAAGGCGCCGTTATTAAAAATGCAGAACCCCATGCCAAAATCCGGCAGGGCGTGGTGCCCCGGCGGCCGGACAAGGCAGTAAACGCTGGATACATCCCCGTCCATGACCGCATCGACCGCCGCCAGCGCCGCCCCGGCCCCACGGCTGGCTACCTCAAAGGAGGTGCTGTCCATTGGTGTGGTGCCGTTGCCGGCGTCTCCGCCGCCCTGCTGGCAGGTTTCCCGTATATACCGGATATACTCAAGCCTATGGACATAGCCAAGCTGTTCCAAAGATGCGCTGCCGAAGGGGATGGCTATCAGTTCCGCCATAATACCGGAGGCCTGCATTATTTTTTTCATCTGGCACGCCCGTAAGCGACTTTCGATAAACGTTTCCGGTTCCAGCAGGTTTTCCAAGCGGAAGTAGATGTTCCCCGGTCCGGTATCGTGCTGCATAAAGATGTCATCGTAACAAATTCCCATTTTATGTGTCATGCCCATCCCTCCTGTTGTAACAATAAACGCCACACCCTGCTATTGCATTAAATCCGCTTCAGCACGCTGCGGAAGGCCTCGCCGGCCTTGGCAAACACCTCATCCTGATCCACCAGGGTCAGCTTCCGATCTTCCATGACCACGCGGCCATCTATGATGCTGGTGACCACGTCGGCGCCGTTGGCGGCAAAGATCAGATGCGAGTAAATATTGGTCTGGTCGCCTAATACAAGCGGTGTATAGTGCTCGTTCTTCAGGTTAATCAATATCAGGTCGGCCTTCTTGCCAACCTCCAGGCTGCCGGTATTGTGCTTTAAGGCCTTGGAGCCGTTCCTGGTGGCCATAGCCAGCACCTCCCGCGGCGGGAACAGACTGGCATCGACATGGGTGGCCCGGTGCACCAGGGAAGCCCACTTCATTGTCTCGAATAGGTCGGCGCTGTTATTGGATTCCACCGCATCATGCCCCAGACCCACGTTGATACCGGCCCGGACGATGTCCGGCAGCCGAGCCACACCGTTGCCTAGCTTGGCGTTGGAAACCGGGTTGTGGGAGATATGCGTACCCGTCTCCCGCATCAGGGCAATCTCGGCGTCCGACAGCCAGACACAGTGGGCAGCGACGCAGTCCGGACCCAGAATACCGCAGTCGTAAGCAAATTCCGTCGGCCGGCGGCCAAATCTTTTCAAACTTTCCTCCACTTCACCCTGAGACTCGTTCAGGTGGATATGAATTCCCGTGTGCAGCTTGTTGGCTAGCTCCCGCACACCCACCAATAGCTCCTTGGAAGAGAGAGGCATCCACTCGACGCCCACATAGACCTCGACCCGGCCGTCGGCGCTGCCGTGCTTGGCGCGGTAGAGCAGTTCATTATCGGTCAGGGTGTCCAACCCGTGTTCGCTGTCTGCGATATCGCAGCACAACACAGCCCGGATGCCGATGGCGTCCGCGGCGTCACCGCAGGCCTGCATCTGGCGAAACATGTCGTTAACCGTAGTGGTACCCGAACGGATGGCCTCACTGTAGCTGCACAGCGCCGCCCAGTATGCCTCCTCCGGCGACAGGGTCCTGATTACCGGGTACCAATAGTCCATCAGGGCTTGCATCAGCGGCAGGTGATCGCAAAACCCCCGGTAGACGCCGGTGTGGAAATGCAGGTTCACCAGCCCGGGCAGCACTGCCTTGCCCCCGGCATCAATTTTCCGGTCGGCCTGGCGATACTGCTCCGATAGATCCCGACAGTTACCCACGGCGACGATCCTGTCGCCCTCAATAACCACCATACCGTCATCATGGATAGTCATCTGGCTGTCCATCGTGAGCACCATACCGTGCTTAATAATTGTCCGGCCATAGGTCTCGTCACTTGAGGGCATATCGGTCACCCTTTCGAGATTTTTTTATCTGACATTTAAGTCAGGTGCATTGATGAATTATCTAAAGAAACATACAGGCATTCTGCCTGTAAAACCCTTGTTTGTTTAAAACGACTTCTACTATCACATAATACTACTATATTCATAATAATTAATTAATTGTTTAAAAGATATATTAATAGTACACAAAAATATTTAAATTATTTTGTGAACTATTATTATATCTTTGTGAATATAATAAAGACATGCGTGAAGATCTGACAATTCATCTTTAAGCCTAAATNNATTTAGGCTTAAAGATGAATTGTCAAGTCAAGTGCGCCACTTCGTGTAGAAAAACTTGAATGGGCGATTTCCAGCCCAAACACTTTCTTGGTCTGCTGTTGATCAAGAAGAGGTTGTGGATTAAGTCCTGTTGTTTAACCAAAGTAAGGTTTGTTTTCTTAGGGTAGAACTCACGAAGTAGACCGTTAGAATTCTCATTACTCCCACGTTGCCATGAGGAATAAGGGTCTGCAAAGTATAGCGGTAATCCAAGTTTGGTTGCAATGGAGTGGTAGCAGGCAAACTCCTTACCACGGTCCGTAGTGCCTGTTTTGAATGCTCCTGCGGGTAAGCTTCTGTAAAGCTGACAAATAGCCTTTTTCATAAAATCGGCGGTTCGATCTGGTATTTTCAAGGCAGTATACAACCGGCTTTTTCTCTCTACAAAAGTGGCTGAGCAACCCTTACTCTTACCACGGCTGGATACCCTCGTATCCAGTTCCCAATGCCCGAAGGTTTCCCTGCTTTTCACTTCCTTGGGGCGGCTCGAAATCAGTGCACCAACAGCAAATTTACCTCGATTTTTAGCTGGGTTTTTACGCTTGCCTTGATAGAGCCGGTTGTAGATAGTTTTGAAGCGGATTTTCTCAAGGTGACGGTGCTTGCAATCTGCTCTGGCGACCATGTTTCTCGTAGCTTTTTCTCGATAATGCTGTCTAGGCCACTGCGCCATTTACCTTTCGGCCTAGAGTGCATTCTACGATTGCTATAATTTTGCCCAGCAATTTCTGCTTGATAGGCCATTGCTACGGTGTTGCGTTTAATTTTCCTGTCGATACAGGAACGATGTCGTCCTAACGATAAAGCAATCTTTCTGTTGAAATAGCCCAATCTGTGCAGTGTCTCTATGCGGCCTCGTTCGTATGTGGTAAGATGATGATAGCTCATAATGTTGCCTCCGTCGAATGGTGTATGAACGACTTTATTCTACACGGATGTTCCATTGTGGGCTATTTTTTTACCCTTTGTGGGTGGCGCACTTCATTTTACAATTTCAACCAAAATAAAAAACGGCTTTTGCGCCGTTTTTTATTTTGGTTGAAATTTGGACCATTATGCATTTTTCGGAATCGGAAATTGAGTTACGTATGTGTACCCAATCATCATTTATGCGGCATTTGCCCGAAGATATTTTTCGAGGTATTGCCTAGGGCTAAGATATCCCAGTGAAGAATGCATACGCCTTCTGTTGTAAAATACTTCAATATATTCAAATACACTGGATTCCACACTTTTAAGGTTAGCATATCTTTTGAAACATATCCATTCTTTCTTCAAAATCGCAAAAAAGCGCTCACAGCATGAATTATCAAAGGGGTTCCCCTTCCTACTCATGCTGCCTGTAAGGTGATTCTGCTCAAGGTATTTCTGATAACGTTTACTGCGATACTGGCATCCGCGGTCACTGTGAAAAAGAACGTCCTTTGGGCTGTTCCTGCCTACAAGAGCGTGGGACATTGCTCTGATAACGAGTTCCGTATCAGGCTTGCGGCTCATCGCCCAGCCAATGATCTCACGGTTGAAAAGATCAAGCACAACGGCAAGATAGGCCCACCCTTCCCTCGTTTTGATGTAAGTTATATCGCCTACCCAAGCGCTGTTTGGCTTTTCGGGATTGAACTGACGGTCAAGTATATTTTCCTTGAACAATACCTCAGCTTGTCCCCTCGATATCGGCCGATGTTTATAGCGATGTACTGTATAGATCCCATGCTGGTGCATAAGCCTGTATATGCGGCTTAGACTGACACAGACGCCTTGCTTTTCAAGCGATCTTTTCATCTTTACCCCACCGTAGCTTCTGTAATTCTTTTCATGGATGTCCAACATGCATTTAACTATCTTCAGATCTTCCAATTCTCTTGGTTTCGGTTCCCGCCTCTTCCAGGTGTAATACCCGCTTGCGCTCACGACCAGAACTTTGCACATCCTCACCAACCGATAATCCGAGCGATGACTATCGATAAATTCGTACTTCATTTTGGTACTTGCATGAAGATGTGCAGAGCTTTTTTTAGGATTTGGACCTCCTCCTCGAGTTCTTCGATCCTTCTTTTGTCTGCTTTCATCCTTATGATCTGAGCTTTGCTATCTTTTGATGTTTTACCCCTGATATCCTGCTCTTCCTGGAAGCTGGGCAGTTTGTTCTTCCGTCGATAGTCCCGCATCCATCTGCAGATCGTATTTTTGTCAACACCAAGTTCCTCTCCTACGCTTGTAGCAGCTTTATTACTGTCGACTATGTACTTTATTGTTCTTTCCCGAAATTCGTTTGTGTATTTACTGTTTAGACTTGGCATCACTCATCACCCTTTCTATGCATATGAGTCAACTTTTTTGACTCCGAAAAAGTGATAAGGTTCCAATGCTTTGATTTGCGAAAAAAAGGCGGATTGCAGGAAATCTGCCGTTTATTTTTGGTTTTTTAGTCTCTTGATTTCCGCGGTCATAGCCGGTAACACTTGGAACAAATCTCCCACAATGGAATAATCCGCGATATTGAAGATGGGCGCCTCCGGATCCTTGTTGATCGCCACAATTTTATCCGCGCCGCCTATGCCAACTAAATGCTGCACTGCACCTGATATTCCACAGGCAATGTACAGCTTTGGCCCTACTGTCTTGCCGGTTTGCCCCACTTGATGCACATGAGAGATCCAGCCCGCGTCCACAGCTGCTCGTGACGAGCCCACTGTGGCTCCCAGGGCTTCCGCCAACTCCCGCACATAGAAAAAATTCTCCGCTTTGCCCAGTCCGCGTCCGCCGGCAACGATGATTTCCGCGCCTTCCAGGTCAACCATTTCATCGGCTGCCTCGCGAATTGTTTGCAAAATCTTGGTGCGTATCTGTTCCGGCACCACATGGATATCCTCCCAGATGATCTCAGCTTGGCGAACAAAATCCGGTTCGGCCTTGAGTTTGAACACCCCGGGCCGCACTGTGCCGATCTGTGGCCGGTGATCCGGGCAAAGGATGGTAGCCATAATATTACCGCCAAAAGCCGGGCGTGTCCAGGCCACATTGCCGCTGGCCTCATCGATATCCAGTTTTGTACAGTCCGCCGTCAGACCCGTCTTTAAGCGGCAGGCCAGGCGCGGACCGAGGTCACGGCCGTCGACCGTAGCGCCAATCAGGATGCTGGTCGGCTGGTATTTTTTTACTAATTCACAAAAGGCATGCGTATAGGCATCAGTTGTGTAGTCTTTGTATTCCGGACCTTCTACCACATATACTTTATCCGCCCCATAGGATACGGCCGCTTTCACGGTTTCGGATGTGGTGTCACTTATGACCACTGCACAAAGCTGCCCTCCCTGTATTTCCGCTAATCTGCGCCCCGGACCGCTCAGCAGTTCCAGACCCACATTTTTGGGCCGGTCTTGAGCGTCTTCCACGTAAACCCATAAATCCTTGTTCATCACGGTAGCCTCCTCATATGACTTTGGCGTCAACCAACAGCCCGGCCAGTTTAACGCCGGCTGCTGCGCCATCTTCCGCTACAATCCGCAGGCCGCCCTTTTTCACCTGAGGAGTAAAGGTTTTTTTTACCTTGGTGGGGGAACCTTTGAGCCCGCAACGACTGATATCGAGCTCCATATCTTCCGAGGTAATGATGGCAATTTCCGCCTTCTTTGCCGCCAGCTTAGACTTGATGGTCGGCACGCGCGGATCGAAAGCCGGTTTTGTCACAGTTACCAAACAAGGTGTTTGCATCTCAATCAGCGCGTAACCGTCGTCGTTTTCCCGCTTTGCCACAATACTGCCCTCTTTTGCCGTAACCTCCACTGCGTATGTCACCTGAGGCAGATCGAGATGCTCAGCGATCTCCGGTCCAACTTGAGCCGTATCGCCGTCAATCGCTTGCTTACCGCAAAAAATCACATCAAAGGGGCCTTCTTTTGCCTCTACTGCACGGATGGCGCCGGAGAGGATGTAACTGGTTGCCAGGGTATCCGAGCCGCCAAATACACGGTCACTGACCAGATACGCCTTGTCCGCACCAACTCCCAGGCACTCCGTCAACGCATTCTTGGCTTGCTGCGGCCCCATAGAAATCACAGTAATACTACCACCACATTCATCCTTAATCCGCGCCGCAACCTCTAAGGCATAGGTGTCGAAGGGATTGACGATACTGGGAACGCCCGCCCGGATCAGCGTATTGGTTTCCGGGTCGATGCGGATTTCTGTGGTATCCGGAACTTGTTTGACACATACTAAAAGCTTCATTTTTTCACTCCTATCAACCTAAACGGTATTCAATCCCCTTGGTGCCAACCGGATAATTCCAGCTTTTCACCAGCTTACCCTCACTTAGCACCTTGCAGGTGCCGCATTCCAAGCAACCAAGATAATCGAAAAACAAGGTACCGTTGTCATCCAGTGTATAGATCGCAGCAGGACAAGCCCGCAACACCCGGTCCACTTCTTTTTTATCCGCGTATCCCTTATCCACATCGATATGGCTGTTTTTTTCATCGGTATTGAATTTGTTCACACCCAACTTCTCTGCAACATTAACTTTAGCGGCCATTTTGTCGCCTCCTTTTACTTTATACCCGCTTCACCCATTGCGGTGTTAAATGCGCTGATCGGGTCTTCCTCATAGCCGCCTGCCTTCACTGCCGCAAGGCAGGATTCTCCGCCCTTTACGCAGGCTAAAACAAAGCTCTCTTGCAGAGCTTTTTCATAGGCACAGAGTGTGTCGGCTGAAAAATCTCCTTGTTCTTGGGCCGCAAGTACCGTTTTGGCTGCAAGTAACCCCGATTCTACCGCCAGATCCATACCCCGCAACGTAAAGCCCAGATTGGCGCAAAGCGCTGCCGCATCACCGACCAAGATGATCCCGTCGCCATAAAGTTTTGGCAGCATATTTTCCCCGCCTTCCGGGATCAGATGAGCCGAATATTCCATCAGGCGGCCACCTTCCAAAAGGGGTGCAATTTTCGAATTGTTTTTAAAATCTTCCAGCATTTGTGGCACAGAGTTTTGGGTATGATCAATCTCTCCCAGCATCATCGTCACACCAATGGATACGCTGTCCGTATTGGTGTAGAGAAAGGCATCATATACCTGATCCTCGCCATTACCATAAAATAACCAAGCCAAACCTTCGCCGGAAGCCAGATTAAATCGCTCATTGATGATCTCTTCTGAAAGCCCGATGACTTCCTTGACGCCCACAGTCGCCTGATTTATCTGAGGAGGCGCTTTATAGCCAAGATTTTGCGCCAGGAGAGAGTTGGCTCCGTCGGCCAAAATCACGACATTCGCTTCCATCTCCTCGTCACCCGCAACCACGCCGAATACTTTGCCGTTTTCTTCCAGAAGGCTATCCACCCGTACTCCGTAGATCAGCATGGCCCCCTGCTCTTCTGCCTGGTCGGCCAGCCATCGATCAAATTTTCCTCTCAACACGGTGTAGGATTCACCGAATGGACAGGCTAAACCGGCACTGTCATACTCCACTGTTACCATATCGTCCCCTACCCCACGAGAGAGGCGCTCTTTTACGACTTTACGCTCTACCGGGGCGCTGGCGGCGAAATCCGCAATCACTTTCTCCAGACTGTGCCCATATAAGCGGCCGCCGGTCATGTTTTTGGCGCCGCTGTAATTACCTTTTTCTACCAGCAGTACTTCCTGGCCTTCGCCGGCCAACACATACGCGGCCGTCAAACCTGCCAGGCCACCGCCCACGATGATGCAATCAAACCGTTCCTCGCTCATCCTTTTAACCTCCAACTTCATAACTGGAAAACTATCTTTTTACCTATAACAAATTTACCCCGTTCATTCAGTAAATAAACGAATAGAGGCGCCCGACTGCTATATAATCCGGTAGGGCGGCATGATCTGGGTCATCCGCCCCACCGGATCAGCTGTTAGCCTTTGAGCGTTTTGATGACGTGACGTGCCGCCACGCGGCCGGAAGCATGGGCAAATCCGTTCGCAGTACCGGGAACGTCCAGATTATAGTTGTCGCCGTAAAGACCGCTGGCCTCCAGGCCTACCGCATATAATCCGGGAATCGGCTCGTAGTTGATATTCGTTACCTGCAGATCTCCGTTCACGCGGATTCCGCCGGTGGATACCAATATGGAGGGAGCCATGTTGATCGCATATAACGGCGCCTTACGGACAGGACGCAAATATTTCTTGCTCTTGAAGAACAGCGGATCCTCACCCTTGTCGCAATAGCTGTTATACTCGGCCACTGTCGCGGCGAAGGTTGCGGGGTCGATGCCGATGGCTTCAGCCAATTCCTCCGCCGTATCGCCTTTCCACGCAACACCATCGGCGACATCCTGGTCAAGTTCTGTTTGCAGACGGGTCAGTTTCTGCTTAAACTCGATGAAGTCACCCAGTCCGATATCGGAACCGTCTTCTGTTAAATACTGTACCGTGTCAGCATCCAAGATGGCATACACGATTCCTTGAGGCTGTTTTGCCACGCAGGCGCCGGCGTTCATAAAGCTCAGGGCCATTTCTTCATTGGCGCAGCGTTTGCCGAATCTGTCAACCCACAAAATGGGTTGCGATCCCGCCGCGTTGGTATGCGCTGTCAACTGTTTCCCACGAGCGCAGGGAACCATCATCAAAGCGCCGAGGTTATCGGTGTCTGCGCCGCATTCAAGCGCCATTTTTAGGCCGTCGCCGGTATTCTGGAGTTCTACACACTGATAGGTATAAAAGGCCACGCGATGTTGCCATGCGGAATATCTGCTAACCATTTCGGGATTGTTACCGTAGCCGCCGCTGGCCAAAATAACAGCTTTGCAGCCGATCGTCAACTTATTACCATCCGAGTCCAAAGCTTCGATCCCCACTACTTTTCCGTCTTCCATCAGGATCCTTTTGGCCGGAGTCGAAGTAAAGATATCCACGCCGGCGTTGGTGGTAGCACGCAGCAATACTTCCTGCATATGCTCTCCCAGGCCGTCCGGGCGGTGGAAGGTATTGAGCTCATTTTGTTGCTCATAGGCATAAATCATCACACCGGTGTATTTGATGCCTAAACCTCTCATGATCTCAATGGTCTCTGCTGTGTTGTAAACCTGCATACGAACCACATCCGGGTTTGCACGCTGATGACTGTAGTCCATGTAGCGGTCATAACCTTCCTTGTATGTGGGATAATGGTCAAAAGCCGTACCGGTTTCTTTTGGGGGAGTTTTTCGCTCTTGCTGCTCAATGGAATTAAACGCGGCCTGGCCTTCGGCGTAAATAGAAGAGCCGCCAGTTTTTTCCATCTTTTCTAGAAGAGCAACGTTCAAGTCGCCCTCCTTTTTGGCGATGTAGGCTGCCATTTTGCCGGAAGCGCCGCCACCAACTACGACAAGATCATACTCGGTATCAAATACGTACTTACTCATAATTTAGCTCCTTTCTATTTCATCCGTTTTTTTAGCTATACAGCAAAATCATCCATTCATGTTCTTAAATGCTGAAATCAAGGCGGGAACAATTTTGTACAAATCACCAATAATACCGTAGTTGCAGAACTTGAATACCCTGGCTTCCGGGTCATTGTTGATGGCGACAACGATTTTGGCATCCCGTACGCCAGTCATATGCTGCGGCTGACCGGAAATACCTAAGGCAATATACAGTTCAGGCGAAACCTGGCTGTGGGACGACCCGATGACTCTATGTTCGGACAGCCAACGCAAATCTTCGCAAACCGGTAAAGAGCAACCTATTTCAGCACGCGCAGCAGCAGCCAATTCCTCGATCAGCTTCAAATCATCCTTGGCCGCCAAACCCGCACCAACGCCAACGACCCGGGCAGCGGTCAACATGCCGTTGCCGCCTTCCGACTCAACGACGCCGATCAGCCGCATGTTTGTGCTGCTATCGGCGGCAATTTGTTCAACTGAAACAGGCTGTGTAGTTATTACATCCACATCGGCCCCGCTGAAAATCCCGGCTACGCTACCCGCGGCTTCAATGTCTTCCAAAACTTTATCATCTGCCGTAGACCGGCTGATTACAATGGCATCACCGTCGACGGACAAGGCGCGAACAGCGCCGATGACATTGGCATTCAACTTTGCTGCGGCGGCAGCAAGCAACATCCGGCTCGAAGCCGCGTCCGATGCCAGCAATAGCCGGGGAGCGATGGCGGCAGCTACTTCAGCCACCTGCGCGCTATAGGCTTCCGCCGGCACGCCTTGGGCAGGTTCCAGGCAGAGTACCCGTTCAAAACCCCATGCTGATACGGTATCCGCCAAGGAGCGCGGGCCAACCACCGCCGCCGTGATTGGACCGCCCAGGGCTTTGACCGCGTTAAGCATACCTCCAACACGGCGTTGATCCGTAATAATCATCAAACTGTTCATATTCATTTGCACTTCTCCTGATCTTTATAGACTCTTAAACCATGTTCACGAAACATTTACAACACGCCGTCATTATGGAGCGCTGCCATTAGCTGTTTGCATGCTGATGCGGGATCAGCCCCGTCATAGAGGATCGCAGGCGGTGTATCCGGGAAGCGCGTCCGTAGAGAAGTCACCTCGGCAAAGTTTGGAGAAAAACCAAGATCGGCTATGGTGATTTTTTCTACCGGCTTTTTGCGCGCCATAAGAACCTGCTTCATACTCGGCTCAGATTGCTCAGTTTGCGTTGCCATGACCGCAAGTACCACCGGTGTTTTAATTTCCAGCACATGTGATACACCGCCCATCTTGCACGTCACATGCAGGCTGCCCTGATCCAACTCGGCAGAAGTAACAGCAGCCATTGCCGGCCAGCCAAGTTGCCCCACAAATGCGGAAACAATGCCATAGTCCCAAGCCGAATCGCCGATGATTACTACCCCAACATCCTCAATGCGCTTAATCGCAGCGGCAAGCACTGCTCCTGTTGCCGTGCTGTTCACATCGGTAAGGGCATCGGTAACCACTACTGTACTCGCGGCGCCACGGGCGGCTGCCCAGGCAATATCGCCATCGCCAATGGTCAGGGCCACGATTTCATCGTCACCGGCGAGGACTTTGGCTATGTCCATAACCGCCGGGTCATCATCGTTTGCCGACATTTTCACTCCCGGCCAATCGACGTTTCCGCTTGCACCTACTAAAGCATCCTGTGGATTTCTGCACCATTTAAATATTACGACGACTTTCATAAGATTCTCCTTCATCAATTAAGCATTAATGTGCGGTTTGACCTGCGTCCACCACAAAGACCGAGCCTGCGATGAAAGAAGCCATCGGCGAAGCCAAAAACAGTACTAAACCGGAGATCTCTTTCGGTTCGGCCCAACGGTGGGCGAAGTTGAAACCTTTGACCATTTCGCAAAACACGGGATCTGCCAGCCAGCCGGCAGTCATTTCTGTGGCTGTGAAGCCGGGCGCCAACATATTGATGCGAACATTATCCTTGATGTATTCGATGCCCGCTGCTTTGGTAAGACCGGCCACGCCATGCTTTGCCGCCACATAGGGAGCCATACCGGGATCCGCCGCAACGCTTACTACCGAGCCGCAGTTAATAATTGCGCCACCGGTTTTTTGCTTAAGCATCACGGGGATTTGGTATTTCATGCAGAGGAACACGCCTTTTAGGTCCACATCGATAATGGTCTGAAAATCCTCTTCTGTTTGATTGATTAGATCATTCATGACCGGAAACAGGCCTGAATTATTAAAAGCCGCATCCAAACGGCCATACTTTTCGACGATTTCATTAATGAGATTCTGCACATCGGAAGAAACACTGACATCTGTCTTGATAAAGATTCCCTCGCCGCCGACCTCTTTGATCTTAGCCAGAGTTTCTGTGGCATGACTGCGCCCGGCAATGACCACTTTCGCGCCTTGCTCCGCGAAAGCCACTGCCGTCGCCTGTCCAATACCTGATCTGCCACCGGTAATCAGTACCACCTGGCCGGTAAAATCCAACAAGTTCTTAGCCATACCAATGCCTCCTTTAATAATAATTATGGTCAAAGGCACGGCAGTCAGTCGCGCCTATTCCATTATGGCCATGCCCCACTTATTCTTTGTCCTTCTGCAGCCCAACGCATCGGGTAAACGCAGCGCCTGTTTAAGAAATTTTTTTACAAAAAAGTATAACTAATTCGTTCCACGATCATCCTTGATTCATGCGTATAATAGCATTTATCCCTTGACATGATGCATTATTCTGATAAAATTATAATTATACTACTATTATAATTATACCACGGTTGATGTCCGGTTCTTATACAACAATTCGTTTACATGTGAAAACAATGCGTTTGTATAATTGATCTTGCAAACTGAGGTGAGAGAGATGTATGGAAGAGAGTTTGCGTTTTTTTTACAAGTATGTAAAGACGGTTCAATTCGCAAAGCGGCAAAATCCCTCTATATTTCTCCTCAGGGGTTAGGCAAGGCTTTAATAAACCTTGAACATGATCTTGATATACAGCTTTTTGAGCGTGGTAAAAATGGCATCCATCTAACAAAATATGGAGAGGCCATTAAACCATACGCCCAAAACATTGTAGATAACATATACGCCATGAACCAAAGCATTGGAAAGCTGAACAAACAGATTTCCGGAACCTTGAATCTGGCTTGTTCCCTGGGCGTTCCCGGTGCTTTAAATCCTTCAATATTCAGTGATTTTCAAATGATGTACCCGGAGACCACCTTGAATATTATCGACGGCACCGATTTACGTATCCAGGATATGATCGCCACGAAAGACGATTTTATCGGCATCTCTGTCGGCCCTTACAAAAGAAAGGGATTGGAGGAGCGTTTTTTATCCAGTCACAATTTAGTGTTGCTGATCAACAAGAATAACCCCCTGGCGGCAAAAGAAAAAATTGAATTTTCCGATTTAAAGGATGAACCTATGATCATGTACACGGATGAGTTCGCCGCTTATCATAATATAATGGCTTGCTGCAAAAAAGCAGGGTTCACTCCGAATATCGTTTACTATATCACCGAGGCGATTATGGCCTATAAATTTTGCAAAAAGTATAATGCTTTAGCGTTTACCGTTGATTTTATTGCCGAAGATATTTTTATGGAGGACATTGTGGTTAAACCTATATTTGATGAGGAGTGCAAGTGGAGATTGTACTTGATTAACAAGACGAATCAAAAACTCAGCGAGGTTCAGCAAGCATTTGTTAATCATCTTCTCAAAGAGGTAGGCCAACTTCAATCCAATAACGGCAGCAAATTGGAATTGGGTCAACCCCCAATTTTGGACACAAAAATAGAGTTAGAAAACGGTTTTTTCTAAGCAGATCACAGAATAACCTGCTGGGTCGGAGGTTTTGGCCTATTTTAGACAACAAAAAGTCCCTGCCATCATTATAGATAGCAGGGACTTTCTTTGGTTGCGGAGGCAGGACTTGAACCTACGACCTTCGGGTTATGAGTAAGCAGATGGGCTTCATATGATCTTTAACCTTTTATAATAATCCCTGGTAATCTAAGATTATCTAAGCATGTATTTATGGTAATTTAACGTTATCTCTGGTAATCTCTTATCTAGCTAAACATCAAATAAACATCAGCTTGTAGGTTACAGGACTTTTTACTGCTGTTTTCCACTCCTAAGTTTCGGGCTCAAATCACACATTCTGGGGCTGGAAATAACAAGATACTTGGCTGTTTTTATGCTCACCTGAAGAACTTTCCACTACGTCATCTTTCTTATTAATTGACTAGATTTAACGAATTACAAACCTTACTGTTCAAAAAGGAATACCTTCGTTATTCAATGCTCAATATTCTTTTTACTGACTTGTCTATGGTAAAAATGAGGAACCCCACCACCCTTTCTATGCATATGAGTCAATTTTTTTGACTCCGAAAAAGTGATAAGGTTCCAATCAAATAATTACATCAAAATCGGGGGATTTGATCAATTCCAATCGATATTGTCAATTGCCCATGCAGTTAATTCGCTGAGAGAGGGATGTATAACCATGGAGTCCGCAATCGGTAGATAAGTTCCAATCTGAGGACAAACCTCTTTAGTATTATACTGATGTTCAGATTTATCTAGCTTTTCCTTAATTTGAGTACATTTGCACTGATACCCTGAAATCATCAGATAAACAAATGGTTGTACCAGAATTGCAGCATTTGGACCAACGATATGGACCCCGATGATTTTTTTGTCTTCTGCAGCAATAATCTTCACAAATCCATTGTCCCCGGCCCCATGCCGAAATCCCATTGCAATGCCACCCGCTACATCGGAATAGAAATTCCTCCCAATGAATACCTTGTAACCCCTCTCTGTAGCCTCTTTTTCTGTCAGACCTACATGAGCAACCTGAGGCCAAGTAAAAATAGCCCATGGAACCATACCGTAATTTGCTTGTTTTTTCTCCCCATCCCCAAACAAGTTATTGATAAGAATACCTGCTTCGTAGTTAGCCTTGTGCCTAAACTGAAACTTCCCGTTTATATCTCCGAGCGCCCAAATATTTTTTTGGGAGGACTCAAGATAATTATTGGTAACGATCCATCCTCTGGAATCCGTTTCTATTTTAGCATGGTCTAGCTGTAGAAGGTCACCGTTAGATTGAATACCGGAAGAAATAAAAATTTCATCCACCGACACGGTTTTGCGGCCTTTGAAATTTTCCACAAGTAATATTTTTTTGTCTCCACTTTTATTAACCGATACGATTCTGCCGCCTGTTATAATTTCAACATCATTTTCCTTGAACCGCTTCTCAACAAAATCACTAATCTCTTCTTCCTCTGTCGAGATTATATGTGGTTTCGTTTCCACCAGCGTCACTCGGGTTCCAAAAGCCGAAAAGATATGGGCAAATTCAACACCAATTGCGCCTCCGCCTATAATGGCAAGGCTTTCCCACGGTTTATCAGGAAATTTTTCCCCAAAAAAAGTTTCAGAAGTGATAAAACCTGTTTCATCCAAGCCATTTATCTGAGGGATAAAAGAACGGGCGCCCGCGGCAACAATAAAACGTTCTGCTGTAAATTCTTCTGAATATGTGCCATCATCATATTTAACTTTCATGGTACCCGGGCTTGTGAATTCACCTGTTCCGCCAAAAACCGTTAGGTTCTCTGTACTAATTAAATTTGCTTTTATCTTATCGCTGAAATTGATTTGTTGCCACATTCTTTTGGCAATGGTTTCCCAGTCTATTACGGGTTCACAAAATTCCAGTCCTATCCTGCTTGTAGTTTGTGTTTCCCGAATCATATCTGCCGGATACACAAGCATTTTAGACGGGATACAACCCTTTGTAAGGCATGTACCACCGATTTTTGACTTTTCGATTAAAGCGCACTTCATTCCTTTTGCCAAAGCAGCCTCCATCACCATCAATCCAGCCCCGCTACCAATGATCGCCATATCGTATTGATACAACTTTATCAACCCCTTTAATTCGTTAGATTAAAACTTTATTACAAATATACAAATCTCACAGTAGCGGTTTGTTTTCGGCCATTAAAGCATATATATACGTTCCAAACAACATCCCCAGGAAGGTAACCAATCCCAATACTTTGCCTTCGCCAATCTGTGCCAAAACGGTTCCCGGACAAGCTCCCGAAACAGCCCATCCGATACCAAACAGAATTCCACCGATTACGGTATATTTGTTGAGGGGCTTTCTGTTTATTTTGATATCCCGACCATGAACATCCTTGTTCCCTAGTGCTTTAAGAATCATCATGCCTATTACTCCAATGACAATGGCTGTTGCCATTAATAAAGCAAGTTTAAAATTTTCACCCGTGAACATATAATGGATAAAATTATAATCTGAAGCACCGGAGCGACTCAGTGCAAAACCAAAGAAAATCCCGGCTAAGAGATAACCAAAACTCCTTATCATTTAACTACCTCCCAACACAAAAAGTTTAATCAAAAAAGTAGTTATTGTCCCAAAAGCAAGGAAAAATATGGTTGCCACAAGGCTTGATTTTTGCAATGTTGCAATCCCATGTATGCTGTGCCCGGAGGTACAACCGTTTGCCAAACGGGCACCAAAACCCAGTAAAACACCTCCGGCAAAAAACCAAATGACATAAGAAACATGGCTCCAGCTGAGCTCTTCTGTAAACAGACCCATTTCCGATGTTAGTATCGGCATGCCGGAAGTACGGGCGGACAAAAAAGCGCCGATAATAATGCCGATAATAAAAATAAACCTCCAGTTGAACCTGTTTTTATAGGTATCTGAATTCAGCCACTTCAGCTTTGTAGCCGGTGCGATGATTTTCAGAAAGTTACCGTATCCTGTCGATACACCCAGGGCAGTATTTAAAAAATAATACATCAAAGGTATCAATATCCCGATGGCTATACCACCAAGCCACCACGGCCAAAGATCAACGAACAGGAAGCTCACAACTCTCATCCCCTTCCGTTACTGTTTGATAACCAAGATTTTTCCAGGCTGTAGTGCCTCCGATTACATTGATAATATTTTTGTTGCTGCTCAAGTTCAGCATTAAACTAGCTGCCAGAAGCGATCTGTTGCCTGAATTGCATATAAACGCCACTGGCTTATCCCCCTCCAGGGTCTGGTACATTTTCCTTACATCCGGCGCGGGAATGTGAAAAGAGCATTTAATATGTCCAAGGTCCCATTCACTTTTCAGCCTGGTATCAACAAAAACAATTTCTCCTTTTTCATAAAGTTCCTCTGCTTCCTTTACTGAAATACTTTCGAATCTTGCTGTTTCAAGGCCGCTTGCAGCATAGGCCGACATGCCCCCCTCAAGATAACCAGCCACATTGTCAAGCCCAACGCTGTAAAGGGATTTAAGAACGGCAGGCATATCCTTCATGTCTTCCAAAACTAAAAGAATCGGTTTATCGGGGGGCAAAACCCAACCGGAAAAAGTCGCAAAATTACCCTTTAGGCTAAGCCCATATGCACCGGGCACATGCGCTGCCCCAAATGCAAGCTGATCACGGGTATCAACTACGACAAAACCTTGTCTGCTGAGATTTAAAAACGCCTCCGGCGAGTATCCAATCGGGGATTTGAGTTTTGATATTGAAGGCGCTCCTTTTCTGTTGATCTCAGAGCAGCGGGAAAAATGATCCGGCGCCTCAGGCATTTCTTCCAGAAAGCTTCTTATAAATTCCTTTCCAGGGTGTTTTAATAAAGCTGCATTATGCATCTTTTCTGTGCCGATTGTAGAGGAAAGCTTGGAGGAGAGAGATTTACCGCAAAGAGAGCCTGCACCGTGCGCCGGGTATAGCTCAATATTATCTCCCAGCTTTTCCAGTCTGCGAAGACTCATGTACAGTTTTGCAGCTAACTCTTCTTTCATATCTGGAAACAAGTCTGGCCTTCCCGCATCCCCCACCAAAAGGGTATCTCCTGTGAAAGCCAAAATCGGCTCTTTACCCCTTTCAAGATCAGAAACAATATATACTGAGCACTCCGGCGTATGGCCGGGAGTATCCAGCATTTTTATAAGCAACGTGTCGATCTGAATTTCTTCCTCATCCTTAACGGCATAATGTTCAAACTCCGCATTTGCCTTTTCGGTAATATATATTGCTGCCCCTGTTAACTCGCCCAGCTCCAGATGCCCCGATAAAAAATCTGCATGAAGATGGGTTTCAATGATCCCTTTGATTGGCAGACCCAATGAGTCCGCAATTGCTATATACTGTTGAACTTCCCTGGCGGGGTCTATCACAACGCAGGCCGTTTTTCCCCCAACAATATATGAGCAGTGTGCAAGTCCCGGAGTATAAATTTGTTTAAATTCCATAAGCTTCTGCCTCCAATTCTTTGATTTTATTTTCAGCGCCATACCATATAAATGATAAAAGCAGCGAAAATCCCAGCCAGAAGAGCAATAATGGCTCCGGTTGTGATAAAGCTTTTTCGCGGAAAATTCATGCTGTTCATTACAACAATTGTTGCTTGATGCGTGGGTATTACTAAACCAAGGCTCGCCCCTGCGGCGACAGCCATCAGAAGAGCATCCACCCCAAAAGGGACAATCCCCGTACCCCATAATGCTACTGCAACGGGAGCCATTAAAACAGCAGACACAGAATTGTCCAGTATATTAGCAAAAACGGCAGTGACAAAAAGAAATACCAGTATCAACAAAAAGGGTGGAAGCAATGAGAAGACAGGGGTTATTATGTTAACTGCGGCATTAAGTGCGCCCGTTTCTTTAAGTACATCTGATATCCCAAACATACTACCCAAAAATATAATTATTGGTATATTTATATTTTTTAGTGCAGTTTTATACGCTAAAACCCCAGAAAAAATCCAAATGATCGTTATGATCCCAAACGCAATAGAAGGATGGATAACCCCAACCCCTGTAAGGATAATAATTGGAATAAGAGTAAACAGAATAATAAGACTTTTTTTTCGGTCTCTTGGTATTGCATTGTCAGCTATTGTTTCTTTTTCCTCTGTCTTGCGGATGTTATTATTTAATTTCAAATTTTCTATAGGCCGAAAACCGCAGATATGACAAATAAAAAGGACAAAAATCCCGGAAAACAACATGGCAAGTCCATGAAATGAAAAGTCAAACATTCGGAATGACTCACCAAAGGCGTCAAGACGATATGTTGCAACAATCAAATTAGAAGCCGTACCGATGAGCGTTATAGAACCCCCGAGTATGGAGGCATATACAATGGGAATGCCAAAAACAGCTTGAGGGATTTTTGCCCTCTGTGCCATTCTTTTAGCCGTCGGTAAAATAATACCAATAGCACCAACATTATTCATAAACGCCGAAAGCAAACCAGTTGAAATAAATAATGCAAATATCTGGTTTTGATGCTTATGTGCTCTAACCGCAATTTTTTTCCCAAAACCAGAAAAAAGCCCCGACTCTACAATTCCAGCGCTCATAACAAGCACTGAAATAATCGTAAAAAGAGCCGGGGAAGAAAAACCCGAAAAAAGGTCGGATGGCTCTTTTAATCCCAAAACACCAAGTAATAAAAGTCCTCCGAAGGCCGTTAGATCATATCTGATTTTACCTGAAATCATGGAGAACAAAACCGCAAAAAGAACTAACCATGTCATAGCTTGTTCCCAATTCTCGATGTAATCGAAAAAGATCACCTCCTGTTCAGGCAACCACTATATTCCAATATAAACTTTCACACAAAAGAACCTATCCTATGTAGATAAAGTGTTAAAATAAAAAAGATATATTCTTAGAAATGCTTCCCATTGCAAATTATTGCAACATATTCGAATATTCTTTATTTTATTATACTTTATATCTTTATCCTTATCAACTATCATTATCAATTATCATCATTGACTCCTTTTTCACCGTTAAACATTTGCGTTCTTTTAGGGGTCTATCCGGTTCACCCACTCCATTATACATAGAGCCAGAGTTAGAAGACGGGTTTTTATAGGTAAATCACAAAAAACCCGCAGGATCAAATACAATCGTGCGGGTTTAATCGATTTATTTTGGCACGTATAGCACAGGTAAAACACGGCAACAAACCATACTGTTATTCGGGTTTTGAATTACGTTGTTGACATTATAATGGACAATCATCGTCTAACCGATGATTGCAACTATTTACTAATCCCACTCTTGGCTCGGAAAGAGTTATAACACGATATAGATGAAGCAATTTATATAACCGGAATTTAAAAAATACATATTTGAGGTTTTATTGTTTTACATTAATTATTTTTGACCGATCGAAGCCTAAGGAAGAAACATATGTAATCAAATCCTCATAAAGTTCATCGCTGATATGCGGTTCCCTGCTTAAAATCCATAAATAGTCTTTGGTTCTGCTTGTTACCACTGCATAGGTATAATCCTTTTCATCAAGTTGAATAACTTTGTATTCGCTTTTAAACGGCCAAAAGAAACGGACAAACAGTCTTCCCGTACAATTGGAGTCGGGCACCCAGGCAACCCCTTTGGCTTTTTTGCTTTCTCCATCCTTTATGCCTTCATTAAGCACTTCGATCTTACCATCATCCTGAAGCCGGTAGGTGGCAGTTACGTTTTCCAACCCGTCTTCAAACTTGTGCGGCAAACGGGCTATTTCATACCACTTTCCGAGATACCTTGTCAGATCCAGATCACAAATAACCGGTATGTCTTGAGTACTTTTTTGATTATCCATTCCGATCAACCTTTCTTAATTTTTGTACCCTGAAAAATTCCAAAAATCTGCTGAGGCCTCAAATATTATCCGACAAGCTAAGTTCAGATACGAAACAATATTTATGACGGAAACACAACAATCAAAAACATTTTAAATTGCTCGGTAGCAAATACTGCATGTGGTTTCTTTGATGGCATGATAATTGTCTCTCCTTTATGGAGAACATGCTTTTCACCATCGATCGTTATTTCTCCCTCACCGTCAAGAGCAATAACCAATGCATCCCCATCAGAGGCGTGTGTACTGATTTCCTCACCTTTGGCAAACGCAAACAGTGTTATACTCAGAGCCTTATTTTGTGCCAGTGTTTTACTAACTATCTGCCCCGGCTGGTAACTTACCATACTCTCTAAAGATAATACAGCTTCAAAATCCATATTTTTGATATATCTGTCTGTCATCTTATTAACCCCCTTTAGTCTCAATATCCATATAGCTAAGTATAATAAACTGTCCTTTTCTTATACTGCCCTATACTCTAAACGCTCCGTCGAGCGCGCTAAGACATCTTTTTCTTCCATCGGTCCGGAGAACCAGGCTTCGTGCATCTCTTTCGGTAAGATTACGGGGATGCGGTCATGGATAAAAGCGATTTCCTGAGCAGCAGGACGCGTGAGGATGACAAATCGGGGAATAGTTGTATCCTTTTCCATACGGTATAGCCCAGCCAGATAGATGAGCCCATTCGATCCCAATGCGTATTTCTGTTTTACCATCCCCTTCTTCTCCCACTCAAAAAAGTAACTAGCGGGAATCAGACAACGGTGTTCAAAAAAAGCTTTGCGGAACATTGGTTTCTCAGATACGGTCTCCAACCTCGCGTTGATGATCTCACCCTTGCCGTCAAAACGGGAGAATCCCCATTGCATCAGCTGCGGAGAGTCAACCGTAATCACGGGGACTATCTCCGTCGGGAATATCTCTCCCGTCTTCATCTGAGCCAATTCGGGCGTATCCTTGTATTTTTGCTTTACCTTTTCCAAAAGCTCCTGCACCTGAGGATCTTCTTCACCGGGATCCAGATAATACCGTCCGCACATAAGAACACCCCTTTCAGAACGCTATCAGTTCTTCAGCTGCTTCCGCTCCATAAACCATCTGCCGATATTATTGCCCGTAAGACTTGCATTCCTTTCAAAAAACAAGTAGCTTTCCCGGCCCGAAACCCGTACGGTATAGCGGTCGCCCTGTCCCCCTGCCCTCATAGCGGCAGCGGGGCGGATGTCTGTAACCTGATCGACGCTATATTTACGCCCGTCTTCCCAGGTAATGGATACCGGCATCATGCTGCCGTCCCGGTCAAAATGGACGGCCACATCTACATATACTTTTATCTTTTCCATCTTATATCACCCAATCAAGTCACATCTTTTAAGAAATCAGCACTTGCCATCAGCGGCGGATCGATCACTTTATAGCCCTTCCGCTTCAGGACACGAAACTTAAAATCAAGCAGTTCCGCAGGAACATTTAGGCGGCTTGCCGCACCGAAAAAAGAGATATCATCATTCAAAAGACTGATCACTTCCTCATCGTCCATCAGATAGTCGGCCGCAAAGATATTGGCCTCATACTCATAAACAGACGATTCGTCGAAGAGCGCAAAATCATGGAACGCCTTGATACCCGAGGCGTTCCGGTGCAACACGGCATGCCCGATCTCGTGCATGAGGATGATGCACTGCAGTTCTTCCGACAAATCACTGTTGATTACGATCGCCTGTTTTCTGGACTGCAACAGATAGAACCCTTTGCAGGCTTCGCTGCCTAACCCCATCGGCAAAGTAACCAAAGAGATATTCAGGGCGCGGCAAAGCATATACGGATCTTTCTCCCGATATTTATTTTGAATTCTTTTTACTTCTTTTGAGATGTAATGAATCGACATCAATCAAGACCCTCTGTCTGCCGCTTAAAAGAAGGCGGCTTTTTTATTTCTCGGTATTCTTATGTCCATAGGTTTTGCGGGCTTCTTCTTTACAGGTCACGTATGCGGTCATAATGGATTCAAAGAAAGCATCTTTGGCCTCCTGCGACAAGCCGCCACCGGCAAAGAGCGCCATATTCTGATCGAGCAGAGCCTTTGCCTCTTCTTCCCCGCGCGCACCATATAAATCATGAATATTGGCGAGATAGGAATCTTTTTCGATCCCGCTTTTGGGGTCTTCGGTTTCATCGTTCAAAAGATAATCCAGAGATACGTTCAATGCATGGGCAAGCTTTCTGGCCGTGGTTCCGCGCGGCTTGGCAGAACCCGTTTCATACGCCGTGATGGACCGTTGGGAAACATTGACTTTTTCCGCCAGCGCTCCCTGGCTCAAGCCCAAGGTCTCACGCGACTCTTTTACTTTATCCGCAAATGTCTTCATCGTATTCTTTCCTTTCTCAAGAGGGTAGAAATAAACTTCATAAAACTTCCAAACTTCCTTGACATAACTTCCTGTAATTGCTACGATAAATATGAAGTTTAGTGAAGATATTTTCATATTACTTCCTTTTTGTTCCTTTGTCAAGAGGCGTTACAATGGAAGTTTTATGCAGGAAGGATGAGGCCAAATGCAAAGCAACCGCGTGATTTTACACAGCGATTTAAACTGCTTTTATGCCTCCGTCGAGATGATGCTCAACCCCGAATTGCGCGGCAAGGCGGTGGCAGTCTGCGGCAGTACCAAAGACCGTCACGGCATCGTTTTGGCCAAGTCGGAGTCCGCAAAAAAAGCCGGCGTCAAAACCGGCATGGTCAACTGGCAGGCGAAACTGGTCTGTCCTAATCTCATCACCCTGCCGCCACAATACGACCAATATCTCAAATACTCAAAGCTGGTACGAGATATTTATTTACGCTACACCAACCAGGTAGAGCCTTACGGCATGGACGAATGCTGGTTGGATGTGAGCGGCGGCCAAACCACGGGATTGGAACTCGCCGAAGAGATCCGCAAAACGGTTCGCGAAGAATTGGGCATGACGGTCAGCATCGGCGTATCGTTCAACAAGATCTTTGCCAAGCTGGGCTCCGACCTAAAAAAACCTGACGCCGTAACCGTAATCGATCAAAGCAACTTCAAGGAAACGGTCTGGCGCCTGCCTGTTAGCGAACTGCTTTATGCAGGGAGGGCAACAGTCAAAAAACTCAAAAGCTACCGTGTGGATACCATCGGCGATATCGTTAAGGCAGGCCCTGATTTCATGCAGCGGCATTTCGGCAAAAACGGGGTGCAGTTATGGGTCTTCGCAAAAGGCTCTGATACCTCCCAGGTCATGCCGGAGGACTTCCAGACACCGGTCAAGTCCATCGGGCACGGCATTACCTGTATCAGCGACCTGCAAAACAATACGGAAGTCTGGAAGGTGATCCTGGAACTCTCGCAGGACATCGGGCACAAATTGCGCGTCAATGGCCTCTTGGCCCGAGGCGTACAGCTTTCGGTCAAGGACAATACGTTGGGATATAGACAGTATCAGGCGCAGATTGAGATTGCTACCCAAAGCCCGATGGAGCTAGCTAAAAAAGCCTATTTTTTATTCGAATCCAACTATTCCTGGCGGCTCCCTATCCGTGCGCTGACAGTCCGGGCTATCAACTTAGTGTCCAGAACCCGTCCGCAACAGCTCAGTATTTTTGACGACCTTGCCCAACGGGAACGCCGCGAGCACCTGGAAGAAACGATTGACATCATCCGCTCCCGCTTCGGCAAGCGTTCCATCTACCCCGCCATCCTCATGGGAGACCTCAAGATGCCATCAAACACAGTACTGCTCCATGAGTTGGTAATGCCGGGGGTGTTGTAAGGACTTTTTAAATTTGTATCTTCATTATGATTACAAAATCAATAATCCCAAATCTAAACAATTAAATATAAATGTCAGGTTTCATCAAGTTCCTTATTATGTTTGTTTTAAAACTAGAGTTCGCCCGGCATTGTCCGCTGCTACTTAATCCAATCTTATTTTATCTGTAAAATCATCGATAACAGCATCCTCGTTATTTTTGCTCTTGATGATATCAGTAACTGATTTGTAGTATGATCGGTCTTTTAAATAACTACTGCCAGAAGTTACAACTAAATGCACCTTTTTTAATGCTTTGGTCTTTAGAAAAGTGTTAATGGTTGGGGCTACTTTGCCCGCCCATAATGGCGTTACTACAATTAGTTCCTCTGCATCATCTAAATTTTCAGAAATTATTATTACAACATTTTTGTTAGTTGAAGCATAATATCCACCTTTAATAAATCCGAAAACACCCTTCCAATTCATATTATCTCTAATTTCTAAAGCCTCTAAGAAAAGTATATTTGCTATTTTTTCGGCCACCCGTCTACTATTGCCAGTTCTTGTAAAATAAACAACTTTATATTTCAAAATATCATCTCCTATGCTCTTTTTATTATATATCTAGATGATGTGCCTCTCAAAATAGCACCAATTATAATGTTAGTAAATGCATACTAAACTAAAATCCAATTTGCACCTGAGCTGGGGG
>DIFD01000025.1 GCA_002418965.1 Peptococcaceae bacterium UBA5757
ACGGAGCGCAGATCACAGCGACGGGACCCGCTACGGGCACCATCACCGCTAAAGTAGTAGAAGGTTTAACTACGTATAGGGCAACCTGCGTGGTGACGGCGACGGTACCGGTCAGCTCGGTGGTTTTGAACAAAACGGAAACGACGATCCATAAAGGATCGGCGGAGACGCTGTTGGCAACGGTAAGCCCATCGAACGCAGTGCAGACGTTGACCTGGACGACGACAAACGCAAATGTGGCGACAGTGAGCGCAACCGGTTTGGTGACGGCAGTGGGCGAGGGAACGGCTACGATTACGGTAACCAGCACGGCTGATGCGACCAAGCTGGCGGAATGTGCAGTAACGGTAGATATCCAGCCGGTGAGCGGCATTACTTTAAATAAGACGGAAGCCGTCGTTTATTACGGAACGCCGCTGACATTGACAGCGACAATCGTGCCGACGGACGCTTCGGATAAGAGCGTGAGTTGGAGTTCGAGCAATGAGACGGTTGCCACGGTAAGCAGTACAGGCGTGGTAACGGGCTTGACGGAAGGCAGCGTGGAGATCACGGCAACGTCGGGATTCGATGCGCAAATTTGGGCTACCTGCGAAGTAGATGTACAGGTACCGGTGACCTCCGTGACGATTGCCCCCACGAGCGTGACGATCATCGGTCGTCAGGAAGCGACTTTGACGGCAACGGTATTGCCGGTGGCGGCGACAGATAAGAGCGTGGTGTGGACGAGTAGCAAGCCGGCAGTGGCGACAGTGGACGCTAACGGCAAAGTAACGGGGGTTAGCGCCGGAACGACGGTGATCACGGCGACGGCGGCCAACGGAGTCAAAGGGACGCGTACTGTGACGGTCAGCACTTCAAAGGTGACATCGTTGACGATGAGTAAGACGACGCTGTCCATGACGACGGCAGCGCCGGAGGCGATCAGCGTCCAGATCAACCCATCATATGCGATCAACCAGACAGTTGTCTGGAGCAGCAGCAATACGAATATCCAGGTTGTATCGACGGGAGCTATGGGCGGCGGACGTCACGGAGCGCAGATCACAGCGACGGGCCCGGCGACTGCGACAATCACGGCTAAAGTAGTAGAAGGTTTGAGGACATATAAAGCGACCTGCAGTGTGACGGCGACGGTTATAAATAATGTGACGTCATCAGCCTTTGTTACGGAGGCGGATCATGATAAACTGACCATTACCTTAACGGGTGGTACCTTTAAAACGGGGCCAATCACGGCCAACGATTTTATCTTTGCAGGAACGGACAGCACCGTTTTTGCAGCCCCCATTATAATCGGTGAAAGCTGTCCCGTATTCACAAGAGTCAGCGATACGGTAGTTGTTGTTAGTAACTTTGGCACTTTGAGCGGGGGCACGGATAATACGGTTACCGTTAAGGCCGCCGCTCAAGCCAGCCAGGCGACTTCCGTAGCGGCAGTTGCGAGCACTTTTAATTGTTCCGCCAGATATGGCATCATTGATTCTGTCGAATACCGCAGCGGCGAGGGTTGGTACGCGGCCCTATTGGACGGCTACGAATACACTACAGATTGCAACTATGCGGCTTATGCCGATGTTGCATTTGTTGCCTTCACGATTTTCCACGGGGTGCTGACGATTAATTCGGATGACGTTATCGTTTCTGTTGATTCCAGTAATAATGTCAGCTACGATGCGGCGGGGTTGGGTGAGGAGATAATCTTTGACATCGCTGCCGAAGACGTAAGCGCGGAAGCGGCATCTTTCATTGTCAGTGATGGGAGTATAAATTTCTCCACGAATGACGACACCGTGTTTTATGTCATTGAAGACGGCAAGATTAGTATAGGCAGTATCAATGACATCGAGGATGAAGTGACCCCGCTTGTCTGTATCACTACCGACCACCCTATTGATTTCACTCTTGCGTATGTCTTTATTATTGTAGGTGGCGGCACCGTTACGGATATTACTACCTTTAATGTTTATGGTGTTATCGATAATGTCGAATACCGCAGCGGCGACTGGTATGCGACCCTCCTGGATGGCTACGAGTACACTACGAGTACCAACTATGCGGCTTATGCCGATGTCGCATTTTTTGCCTATACACTATCCCACGGAGTGCTGACGATCGATTCGGATGATGTTATCGTTTCTGTTGATTCCGGTAATAATGTAAGTTACGATGAGGCAGGGTTGGGTGAGGAGATAATCTTTGACATCGCTGCCGAAGACGTAAGCGCGGCATCTTTCATTGTCAGTGATGGGAGTATAAATTTCTCCACGAATGACGACACCGTGTTTTATGTTATTGAAGACGGCAAGATTAGCGAAGCTGATATTTACGACATTGATGATGAAGTGACCCCGCTTGTCTGTATCACTACCGACCACCCTATTGATTTCACTCTCGCCTATGTCTTTATTATCGTAGGTGGTGGGATGGTTACGGATATTACTACTCCATAAACCAGATGATTTAGATTAACAACAAACAAAGAGAGAGTCCTGTGGACTCTCTCTTTTATAATCTTTTAAGTGTATATGCTTGTATTCACGTAATTGTTTTGCGAGGGCTTTGTGTCTAGTGTTTTTTATGTCTCTTTTTTAGAGGCCCCTTTTTTGGCATGGTAACCATAAACATCCAGCATTTCGCCAATCGAATTTTGTGTGTAGTTGACTCTATCAGACTCTACGGTTGTTGTGCCGATGCGTTTTTCTTTGATTATGGTTACATCCCGCAAGGACCATTGATATTTCAATTTGCTCAAGCTCATCTTTTCCGGTTCAAAACCGGGATGCAGTTTTTTAAAGTTTTGGATCATATTGGGCGCATGCTGATAGTTGTTAAAGATGCCCGTGACATCGGCAGATTCTTTTAAAAGCGGTCCAATGTATTCCGTAGAAAAAGTGTTATAGGTATAAAGCGAATTGGTTGTTGAGTAGTCGTCAATAAATATATCCACAGTGCCGTTTTTGATCGGCAACTCTTGGGGAGAACCGGCGATGTAAACGATATTTTTGTTATAAGCAGGGATATATTGTTTGATTTTATGGATTCGTTTTAAGGAGGGGTCAAAAATAATAAGGATATTGTTTTGGGCTAATTTTTCAATATATTCCAGGATAAAGTTATAGGTAAAGGGACCGGCCATAATATAGCGGGTCATGTCAAGCTGGTTTGCGATCTGGTTATACATCCAGATATACGTTTTTTTCATCAGCATACGGTAGGTACTGCTGAAGTGTTCTTTCCAAGCCGTTACCGATTCGATGTTTTCATAGGCTTTTAACGGGGAATCTTCGGTATAATCACGACAAAGGATAATCCCGTCCGCAATGGTTGCGGTGTAACCACAAGGACAGGAGAGCACCCCTTTTTGGATACCATTATTGGCAAGAGAGGCAAAATCCAGTTTTAAAGGCTTCTGACAGATGGGACAATAAAGGTAAGGGATGATCGAAAAGGGAACGCCTTCTTCAGTCATACCAACGGGAGTACATATGGGAAGGTTGGTAATTTCTTGATCGATTTCTTTAATGAAATGGACTAAATTATTTTTTTCGGCAGTGAGTTGATTTCTTTTGTTTTCCAGGATGTTGCGGCAGATGTCCAATACGATCTTGTCTTGAAAATTGGATGTTTTTCTCATAAAGAAAAGTAGTTCGATTTCTTCCAAAGAGAAATGGCATTGTTTATATTCAAGAATTTTTTTCATATCGTCGATGCATTCTTCATTAAATTTATATTGACTACCAACTTTGTTAGGTGTAAGCAGGCCTGTATTAACATAAAACCGGACGGCGCTGATGTTTAAATTAAATTTTTTGGCGAATGTGCCGATTTTCATTGATAAAATTCCTTCCTGTAATGCTGCAAAACAACAAGATTATTTAGAATTACGGTATAATTTGGAATAACAGTACAATTGGATATTTAATTGCGTTATCCTTTTTCTCGGGAAAAATTGAATGGGAAAAAGATGAACCTTAAGTTCATCTTTTGTTATTTTTGCCTATTGCTGTTGATTCCGATATACGGTTTATAATGTTAATATAAAATGTCTGTCATACAAACATCCTTCAACTTCCACAGGTTTTCTGTTGTTCGTTTTCTTTTAGATTACGGACAATAGAAAGCCTGCAGGAAAACACGTTTTATTTTGAGGATTCAAAGTTTAAGATAAAAAGGCCATACATAATTAGTTGGTTATCCGCACAATACCACGGAATTATTTTTTTTAATAGCATTTGTCAGACTAATTATAACTGTTTTTTGATAAATAAAACTTTTTGTCTTTATTTAAACACGGAATTCATTATAATTTTATTAAGGAGGGATATTTTCTATGGTGGATAACAGCAATCATTCGGCAGAAGCATTACGGGAATATTCGGTAGAAGAAGCCGTTCCGCAGGCAGGGCGGCACTATAGCTTTTGGGACATGGTGGCAACCTGGCTTGGTGCAAATGCCAATACGTCATCCTGGTATACCGGCGGCTGTGTGGCCGCAGCGGGCGTTTTAGGGGGTTTAGGGGTCATCCTGATCGCCAATCCGATTGCCTATGCGGTCATGGCGCTAATCGGATACATGGGTTATAAGGTTGGTACCACAACAATGGGGCTGACACGCGCTTCTTTTGGTATTAGAGGATCCATTCTTCCTTCGGTTTTAAACTCCATCCAGTTTATGGGCTGGTGCGCCATCAATACCTTTATCGCGGCAATCTCGTTGAGCTTCTTATTCAACATGGCGTTCGGATGGCCGGCTTACGGCGAGCCAGGCTCCTGGTGGGTTATGGTTATCGGCGTCGTGATTTGCAGTATCCTGCAGATTCTGATGACGGTGTTGGGCGGTTCTTATTCCATTAAATACGCTCAACGGATAGCGGTCATTCTCTTATTCGGTCTGTTAATTTGGGAAACGGTTGTTATCTTGAAAACGTATCCTCTTGCGGATATTTTTAACTGGGCTCCCGCCGCTGATTCCAGAATTCCTTTTGGTTCTGCGATGGATATGATGGTTGCTTTCAGCTTTGGCTGGATTCCGGCTATCGCTGAGTTTACCCGTTATACCAAGACCAAGTCGGCATCTACCATAGCGCCGATGATCGGCGCAAACTTCGCTCTCTTCTGGTTTGCGATCATCGGTATGTTCGGCGTGGTAGCCAATGCGATCGCCAACGGCGTTTTTGATCCCAATATGTCCGACCCCTCCAGTATCGTCGGCTCTTTAGGCCTTGGTTGGGTGGCGTTTTTGATTCTGATCTTTGCGACTACGACCACCAACTGTATCAATATCTATGCTGCCGGTATGTCCGCGACCAATATCTTCCCCAAGTTGAGTGAAAAGAAAGCGCTTTGGGGAACTTCTGTCCTGACGCTTCTGTTTTCGCTCATTCCTGTTGCGATTGGCAGCTTTTATGGCGCCTTTACGTATTTTTTGGTCTATATCGGGCTCATCTTTGCTCCGTTGCTTGCCATCATGATTATCGACTTCTACGTCATCAAGAAGAGAAATTACGATTGGAGCCAGGCGGCAAAAGTAGGCGGTGCATTCTGGTATAGTCATGGCATCAACTGGATCGCAATCGTGTCCTGGTGCCTTGGCGTAGCCTTCTATTTCGTTGCCCTCAATTTATCCTTTATTATGAACTCAATGGGTGCGATCTATGCTACGGTTATTGTGACTTCGATCGTTTATCTGGTAGCCAACAAGTTATTTAATAAAAAAACATATCAATCTCTGTAAAGATTTGATCCGAAAATAGTAGTCTTGGGCAGCGAAAACGGATTAGGATGGTTGAACATTTTGGCTCTCTCATTATTATTGCTTTGTGTGTAGCGCTTGTGATCTGGAGTATGCCAGGCTTATAAACGTTGCCAACAGTTTGATCTTAATTGAATTAACTTGATTTTTTGTTTTGATCAGCGATATGAAGAGTATTTTAGCCGTTAGCCGTCAGCATGTCTTCATATTGGAGTTTGACCGCGATGAATATATTCGCTTTCCCGTTACCCCAATTCAAAAATGGCAGTTACCCCGACCGGGTGTCATGATGCCGCCCAAAACACACAAACAAATATTATAGGATTTATGAGACGGGTGAGGCCGTCGGATTTCACCCGTCTCATCATTGCCCTTTGCTAGGTTCACCCAAAATATATAAAAAAGGAAAAAGATAAAATGGTCAAAGAAATCAATTTGTTAATAAAAGATGCTTGTATAAAAGGCAGGGAGGAACTTGTTGATATCGGTATTGTAAATGGCGTTATCGCAGCAATAGCAGATGCCGGCACATTGACTGCCTCCCAAACGATTGATGCGGCGGGCGGTTATGTTTCGCCCTCGTTTACAGACGCCCATTTCCATTTAGATAAAACCATGAGCAGACAGCTTTTTGGTGCCGTTAAGTTTGCAGACGCATTTGGAAAAGCGCATAAAGTGAAATCGCATTTTACCGTAGAGGATGTAAAAAGCAGGGCGATGGTTGCTTTGGACATGGCGGTTGCGCATGGGATAGGCGCCATGAAGGCGCAGTGCGATGTGGATTATGCCACGGGGCTTGTCTCCATGGAGGGAGTTTTGGCTGCGGCCGAGGAGTATAAGGACCTGATTACGGTTGAGGCAATCGCTTTCCCACAGGAAGGGATCGTCAGTGATCCCCAAGCGCCGGAGCTGATCCGCCAGGCATTGCGTATGGGCGCAAAATATGTGGGTGGCCTTCCGGAGTTTGAAACCACGGAAACATATCAGGAGACCCATATCAAGACTATTTTTGATATTGCGGAAGAGTTTGATGTAAACGTCGATTGTCATTGTGACTATACAGACCGGAAACGGTTCAGAACATTAGAAAAACTTGCCGACATCACCATAGAGCGCGGTTATCAAGGCAGGGTCTGTGCGGGGCATTGCAATGCTTTGGCGATCTATGAGGATGATGAGGCAAAACGGGTCATTGACAAACTGGCTCAGGCGGAAATCCAGGTCGTGGTGCTGCCGATTGCCAACCTGCAGATGCTGGGTGGAGAGAAACGTACGCCCTCTAACCGCGGCTCTTCAAGAATCTTGGAATTGTTGGATGCCGGTGTCAATGTTGCGTCCGGCTTGGATAACATGTTTGATATTTGGTACCGTTTTAATGGTATGGACCCCGTTCTCTTAGGTTTAATGACTTGCTTAAGCGGCGGGATGCGCACCAACGCCGAGGTGGAGGAGTCTTTTAACATGATCACAAATCGTGCTGCCAAAACCATGAACCGTGATCAAGGCGGCGTAATGGTTGGCGCGCCGGCTGACCTGGTTATTCATTCTGCAAAGAACATTGTGGATATTTATCGCATGATTCCGGGTAAAAGAACGACCATTAAAAACGGAAAAAAGGTTGGAGAAATGGACAAAACGGTTTGGACGGCCAAATTAGGTTTTTAGGGTTGAAATCAGCTTAAGATGACCGTAAAGGAGGGAAACCCTTGAATAATCCCAATCGTACTGGCCAGCATGTAATTTGTGCTGACAAAATTGATGAGATCAACTCAAAAGAGTATAAGTATATCGGACAGCGTGTTTTACGCGTTGATGGTTATGAAAAGGTTACCGGAAGTCTAAAGTTCGGTGCTGATATCGAGCTGCCGGGTCAATTGATCGCTAAATGCTTGCATAGTCCCTATGCGCATGCCCGGATTAAAAGCATAAATGTATCCAGGGCAGAAAAACTGCCGGGGGTAGCCGCCGTGGTTACCGGTAAAGACTATGATATCTTGGTTGGCTGCTATCTCAACGATACGCATATCTTTGCCACCGACCGTGTGCTTTTTGTCGGGGATATTGTAGCCGCTGTGGCCGCGGAGACAGCTCAAATAGCCGAAAAAGCGCTCGAATTGATCGAGGTCGACTATGAAGAGCTTCCGGCTGTATTAAGTGTGGAAGACGCCATCAGAGAAGATGCGGTTATCTTGCATCCCGATTTGATGAATTATGATTGGATTGAAGGAATCTGTTATCCCAAAGAGGGTACCAATATCAGCAATCACTTTAAGTTGCGTCACGGCGATGTCGAGAAGGGTTTTGCCGAATCGGACCATATCTTCGAAGATACTTTTCGTGTGCCTATGATTCAACATTCCCCTATGGAGACGCATGCCTGCGTTGCTCATGTTGAGGCAGGCGACCGCATTACGCTTCATTCCAATACCCAAGGCCCTTTTTTGGTGCAGCATATGATCTCGGCAGCTTTTGGCATCCCCTGCAACAAAATATGTGTCCACACCACAGGAATTGGCGGCGGTTTTGGCGCCAAAATTATTGCCAAGCAAGAAATTTGCGCTGTACCGTTAGCCTTAAAAACACACCGTCCGGTCAAACTGGTGTTTGACCGCAGCGAAGAATATATCAATACTTTTGTCCGGCAGGGGCTTGTGATGAAGCTGAAGACAGGAGTTAAGAATAATGGCCGCATCATCGCGCGTGAAATCGAGTGTTTATGGGATGGCGGCGCTTTTAATGATTATGGCGTTTCTATTGCGACCTGCTCCGGTTTTACCGCTGCCGGTCCTTACAATATCCAGAATGTTAAAGTTGATTCCTATTCACTTTATACCAACAAACCGGCCGGAGGCGCTTTTCGGGGTTTTGGTGTGGCGGAAACCTCTACTTGCCAGGAACAGCAAATTGATATGATTGCCGAGCGCCTCGGTATCGACGCCGATGAGATGCGGCAGATCAACTTTTATCAGGAAGGTGACCTGCACGCGACAGGCGATACCCTGCACAGCGTCGGCGTTACCGACTGCCAGAAAAAAGTAAAAGAGATGTTTTCCCGAAGCACGCTTGAAGAAGTGGAAGGCAAGCTGTATGGCCGTGGTTCGGCTTATGTGCAAAAATTTTCCATGCATACGGTTACTTGTTCCGCCATCGTCAAGATCAATATGGATAACAGTGTTACTTTGCTCCACGCCGTCTCGGAGATCGGGCAGGGTAGCAGGACGGTTATGACTCAGATTGTGGCAGAAGTTTTGGACATCCCGCCGGAAACCATTTACGCGGTACCTGCGGATACGTTTTCCACGCCCTATTCCTGGGAAACGGCTGCCAGCAAGTCCACGTTCTTTGACGGTAATGCCGTGAAACTTGCCGCCGAGGACGCCAAACGGCAACTGCTCGATCTGGCTTGCGAACGCTTTGGCGTATCCAAACAGGAGGTCGTCTTAAAAGAAGGCAATATCTACCCCCAAGATCATCCTGAATTGGCGCAAGGGTATGGTGAGCTTTGCTTTAATATTCCTTATCCGCTGGCTGTCAACGGGTATGGCGTATTCACGATCAAGGACGCCACCGACCCCGATCCGGAGACCGGACAAGGCAAGCGCAACTCCGCCTTCTGGATGTTTGGCGGTCAGGGTGCCGAAGTTTATGTGGACCCCGAAACCGGAGAGGTGGAATTGGCCCGTATGGTCGCCGCGCACGACGCAGGCAAAATCATCAACCCTATGACGGCTGAAGGACAGCTGGAGGGGTCGATCTCTCAAGGATCGGGCATCGCATTGTATGAAGAAATGCACTTTGATGCCAAAGGCCGTCTGCTCAATGACTCCTTTACTGATTATAAAATAGCGACTTCTTTGGATTGTCCGCAGATGGAGGTTGGTTTTGTAGAGATAGCCCCGCACCGTGACGGCCCGTATGGCGCCAAAGGACTGGGTGAGCCGGGGATTGCCCCGACGGCTCCGGCTATTGCCAATGCCATTTACCGCGCCTGTGGGGTGCGTTTGAATGTCATTCCCTTAACATCGGAGCGCATCTGGCGTGCCATGAAAGACAAGAAGATGCAAGAATAATTTGTAAACCCAATGATTTTAATTATTATGAGCGAGCTGATTTAGGGATAAACTTATCATATCTTAGCAAAATCAGGCTTTAGGCGAAGGTGTTGATGGGTGTGCTTCTGCCGAACCTGTATCCATATCCCGATAATGTTGGTTTTCCTTTAATTTGATCAACTATCAACATCAGGATTTTCTCCTTTTGAAGCCTTCTATTAAACTTTTTGATAGAAGGCTTTTTTCTATTTGATATAAAAAACGAGTCATCTTATTTGGAAATAAAATCAATTATTTATAAAATATCCAAATCCTGTTATAATATTAAAATGAAAGGGTAGACATAAATTTTAAGAGTCATCGTATCCAAAACTTGAGGAGGAGATAGTAATGAGCGCAAACAAAACGATTGATAACCTGATGGAAGCTTTTGCCGGAGAATCACAGGCAAACCGTAAATATCTGGCTTACGCTAAAAAGGCAGAAAAAGAGGGCAAACAAAATGTGGCAAAATTATTCAAAGCAGCATCAGATGCCGAAACCCTACACGCCCTGAAAGAGTTTGAGATTGCCGGAAAAGTAAGCACCACAACAGACAATCTCAAGGATGCCGTTGAAGGTGAGACTCACGAATACCAAGATATGTATCCTGATTTTGTTAAGGTAGCCGAAGAGGAAGGGAATAAAGCGGCGGTAATGATATTTACGTATGCGATGAAAGCAGAGCAGGTTCACGCGAAGCTTTATCAAGAAGCCCTGGAAAATTTCGACCAGTCGGAAGAAATTTTTTATTACCTCTGCCCTATTTGTGGTAATATTGAAACCTCTGTTCCGGAAAGATGCTTTATCTGCGGTACTCCCGGAGAAAAATTTATTAAATATTAAAATAAAAAATGATGTGTCAAAGAGGAGGATTCCATGAAAAAATTTACATTATCCGAGGCAGTTGATATCGCTAAACGCTTAGGTGTGAACTTTGACAAGGTAACGTTTACACCGGAGGAATACCTGGAAGGAATTAATATTGAATTGGAGCATGGAATAGTCGATTCGGCTACCAATGTAACGAATGACGACCCGCTTGTTACGGGTAAAATAGCTTTGGCCCATTTAAATGAAGTACCCTTATACTATAATAGTGATATAGGGCTAGAAGCATGGGAGCATCTTGTTGAGCATTTCAAGGGGGATCCAAAAGGTAAAAAGATTCAAATTATATAAAAAGACTGCGATCATATGATTCGGCTAATACCAAGGCGTCTTGTTTTTGCAAGACGCCTTTTTTTACCTAAAGCTTATACAGAAACAAACCCTTTTAAGCTGTTTGTATGGCAAGAAGTTCTTATTTTGTATATGAAGGTTAATTTTCGTATGTTCACTTGATTGACAATCTAATATGCGAATGATATTATATTTATATTATTAATAAGGATGTGTCTGTTTGGATATTGTTCTGTAAAGAACACTTAATTGCATAGGAATATTCCAGGCGATGAAAATTGCTTTGTTTTCTTATGTAATTATGTTTTATACAGAACTGTGACAAATAGTACTCGATATATAATGCGACTATTTGGGCATAGTTTATAACTACGCTCTTTTTTTGTATAAAAGATTTGAAAGGAATAAAGATTATGAAATATATAAAATCCGAAAAATACGATAAAAACTTTATCAAAAACAATATTATGGGGCCTAATCCTGCTAAACTGCTGGAGGAACTGATTTCGTTCCATTCAATAGCACCCACGGATACGGTCCTTGACCTCGGCTGTGGTCGTGGCGTCACCTCGATTTTTGTGGCAAAGGAATACCATGCCAGGGTTTTTGCCGCCGACTTATGGATATCTCCCACCGATAATAAAAAGCGATTCGATGAGATGGGTTTTACCTCGCAAGAGATCATCCCAATCAAGGCAGAAGCGCATGATCTGCCTTTTGCGGAAGAATTCTTTGATACGGCGATCTGTGTGGATTCATATAACTTCTTCGGTTTGGACAAAGAATATCTTGGCAAGCACCTGCTTCCGCTCATTAAACACGGCGGATATCTCCTGATCACCGTTCCCGGCTTGAAGAAGGACATTCACGACAATATTCCCGCAGAAATGCTTCTGTCCTGGAGTGCGGAGAATATTGAGACCTTGCATGATATTCCATATTGGCGACAGATTATTGCAGTAACGGAGGATGTTGAAATTATCTTAATCAAAGAGATGTCTGGCTTCGACGAGTGTTGGAACGACTGGCTCCAATCTGACAATGAATATGCGGTAAACGACCGAAAAGCCATGAGTGCCGGCGCGGGGAAATATATGAATTTTATTGCTATGATCCTGCGCAGAAAATAGGGATATGGCATATTGTAAAAACAGGCATTAGGAGTTGCCATTAAAGCAAAGCGGATGTGGATTTTAAAAATACACCGGAACATGACAGGTGATCATTGAGGAGGCTATGAAACATGAACCCGTATATTCAGTTAGCCATAGAAGAAGCAAAAAAAGGGATACAAGCCGGAAAGGGCGGGCCTTTCGGTGCTGTGATCGTGAAGGATGACCAGATTCTCAGTAAAGCCTGCAATGAAGTGTTATCATCTAACGATCCTACGGCACATGCAGAAGTCTTGGCTATTCGCAGGGCTAGTGAAAAATTACAGACCTTTGATCTTTCCGGTTGTGTTATTTATACGACGGGCGAGCCTTGCCCCATGTGCCTTGCATCAATTATTTGGGCGAATATCAAGGAAGTCTATTTTGCGGCCTCTGCCAAAGAGGCCGCAAAAATAGGTTTTCGGGATGATCTGATTTATCGCCATTTACGGGGAGAGGAACTTATATTAAAGGTTAAGGAGATTCAAAATGAAGGAATCCTTACTCTTTATCAAGAGTATAAAAAACAAAATAAGCTTGTTTATTAATACTCTTTAAGATTTAATTAAATTGTAAAATATTTGCCATCTCCTTATAAAAAAATGTGGAATTTTTTATTAAGATAGTATATTATATAATAGTGCAGATTTTTTACGGTTTGCATTTTAAATATATGTAATTTGGTATTATGATGTAAAACGGTAGTAAGGTAACACAGATCAGGGCAATCAGGGTTTTAAAATTGTAGGGTTAGTAAAACGGTAGGACATAATCATGATGTTAAGATATTCTGTGACTTTAAGGCACAGACATTTGGCATTGTCCGTTTTTCTCAACTCCTACCAGGGAGTTTTTTTATTGGAAAAGGAGATGAAGCAGATGAAAAAAGAAAAATCAGCAAGAATAATCGTTTTAATGGTCTTTATGGTATTAAGTGTTGTTCTTTTAGCGGGCTGCGGGCAATCGGAAACAACTTCAACCGCAGTGGTGACAGAACCGGTAGAATTGAAACTGGCTCATTTTTTCCCGGCTACACACCCGGCTGAAGTGGATTTGATTCAGCCATGGGCAGCGGCAATCGAAGAGGCAACGGAAGGAAGAGTGATTATAACCAGTTATCCGGGGCAGTCTCTTTTACAGGCAGATGCAATTTATGACGGGGTTGTTAATGGAATTACGGACATTGGACTATCTTGTTTTTCTTATAACCGCGGCAGGTTCCCGGTATTAGAGGTGTTTGAATTACCGGGTATCATTTATGCCAATTCCAAATCAGCAAGTGAAGTTGCTTGGGCAGGAATCAAAGAGTTGAATCCCACAGAGATTCAGGATACAAAATTGATGATGGTGTTTACAACCGGCCCGGGAGACTTGTACACCAAAGTACCTGTCCGCACATTGGAGGATTTGCAAGGGTTGGAAATTAGAGCAACAGGATTAAGCGCTAAAACACTCACCACTTTGGGCGCTACTCCGGTTGCCATGGCACAATCCGAAGCTTATGAATCGTTGTCAAAAGGGGTAGTCAAAGGAAACCTGGGTCCGATTGAAGTTTTGCAAGGTTGGAAGCAGGCGGAAGTAACGGATTATATTACGTATACTCCCTTCCTGTACAACACCTTGTTCTATATTACAATTAATCTGGATAAGTGGAATTCGATCAGTGCCGAGGACCAGGCGGCTATCGAACAAATAAACGAAAAATTCTTTAACGAAGTCGCAATCGGTTTATGGGACAAACAAAATGAGTCGGCATTAAAATATGCGGTTGAAGATAACGGAATGGAAACCATTACGCTTCCGCAGGAAGAGCAAGAAAGATGGATCGAATTGGTAGCACCGGTTCAGAACGACTTTGTCGAGCAAATGAACCAAAACGGTCTTGACGGGGATGAAATCCTCAATACCGTGCTGGATCTTGCCGATCAATACAATCAAGAGCATCAATAATACCCGGAGGTAATGAAAATTGGAACGGTTGACAAAGGCGCTGAAAAAGTTTTGTATGGTTCTGGATCGATTGGCAGGGCTCTGTTTTGCCGGTGTTATGCTGCTGATTATTGCCAACATCATCACTCGGACAGCATTTAACCATCCGATTATGGGTACGTATGAGATGGTCGGATTTTTGACTGCTTTGGGCATCGGTTTCGCGTTGGCACACTGCTTTTTGCAGGATGGCCATATTGCTGTGAGTTTTGTTGTAGATCGCCTCTCCCTTAATACCCAGTCAATTGTGGCAATTTTTGTGAATTTGCTTGCTTCTGTCTTTATGTTTGCAGTAGGGTGGTACCTTATGGCTTACGGTCTATCAATGAAACTGAACGGTTCGGTTTCGCTTACTGCAGAAATACCAATCTATCCGTTTATCTTTATGGTTGCCGTAGGTGTTTTTGCGCTCTCTTTGGCTGTGTTTTATAAGGTTATTGTTTCTTGCCAAGCGCTTCAGGCGGCAAATAAAATCAAGAGGGCGTTATAATGAGCACATTTTCAATAGGGTTGATTGGGGTGGCAGTCTTTTTTGTCTTATTGGTATTGCGAATGCCGATTGCTTTTGCAATGTCGATTGTGGGTTTTGCCGGATTTTCCATCCTGACATCCGTACCGACTGCATTTAATATGGTGGCAAAAGAAGTGTTCAATAATTTAACATCCTATTCTTTAAGTGTCATCGTGATGTTTGTTTGGATGGGTTTTTTGGCCTATTATTCGGGAATCGGCACCAGCCTTTATGTTTTTGCTTATAGAATGATGGGACATTTGCCGGGTGGGCTGGCGATCGCCACCCAGGCCACTTGCGCCGTATTTGGAGCGATTTGCGGTTCAAATACAGCGACGGCGGCTACCATGGCGGCGATCGCCCTTCCGGAAATGGATAAATACCATTATGATAAGTCCTTATCGACGGCAAGCATCGCGGCAGGGGGCGTATTAGGCGTATTGATTCCGCCCAGCGTAATCTTTATCTTATACGGCACAGCCACGGAACAATCTATTGGGGCTTTATTTATGGCGGGAATTTTACCCGGGTTGTTGTTGATGTTTTTATATATGGCTGTAATCTACATTTTGGCGAGGCGTAATCCGGGGATTGCTCCGGCTGGTGCTAAATCAACTTGGAAAGAGCGGTTCGGCGCGCTGCGGGGTGGGTTCTTTGAAGCATTGATGGTCTTTTTTCTTTCCATCGGAGGTCTTTTCGCCGGTTGGTTTACTCCGACGGAGGCTGGTGCAGTGGGAGCAGGCGGTGTATTGCTGATCGGTCTTCTAGAAAAAAGATTAAATTGGGAAAAAATAAAAAAATCTTTAATTGATACAACAAGAACATCCGCAATGATCATGTTTATGATCGCCGGTGCTGTGATTTTCGGAAGGTTTATGGCCATCAGCAGAGTTCCCTTTGAACTGGCAAACTGGGTTGGCACGCTTCCTTTGCCTCCTTTTGCCATCATGGGGCTGGTTCTTATTATCTATCTGATTTTGGGTTGTTTTATTGATGCGCTTGCATTGGTACTGTTGACGGTCCCCATTTTTTACCCGATTGTGGTTAATAATTTGGGGTATGATCCGATTTGGTTTGGGGTTATTGTGGTGATGGTTGTGGCTATGGGAGTGATTACCCCCCCGGTGGGAATGAATGTTTATGTGATTAAAGGCGTTGCTCCCGATATTCCTTTAGAAACGATATTTAAGGGAATTTGGCCGTTTTTAGGCGCCATATTTGTCTGCATTGCGTTGTTGATGATTTTCCCGCAAATTGTAACTTTTTTACCGGGTCTGTTGATGTAGTTTTTTTATCAACTATGATCAAAAAGAAGCCTCCCATGTTGAACTGCCTCCGAAAATGCAGATTGAAAAAACACCCCTTGTCGTAGGATAATAACTACAACAGGGGGTATTTAAGATGAACAGAAAATATACACATGTGTTTAAAAGGGCTTAAGAACGATATAACCCGTATGTGGCGAGAGGGGAAAACGCGACAGGAAATAGCAAACTTGTTTGGTCTGAGTAAAACACAGATAAGAAGTTGCATCTGTCGGTTTAACCAGTGGCAAAAGAAAGGTGTATCAAGGGATGTAACGCTTTGGACAACGCTTCCGCAGAAAATTTCTTTAGCATCCTTAAAACGGAAGGTGTCTACCGCCGAAAGATAAAGCCCATTTCCGAGGCGCTTCGGCTTGTCGATGGGCATATATACTTCTACAATTTTGAGGCATTCAGGTTAAAAGAAAGCTGGCTCCGTTTTTCATACGGTGCCAGCTTACATCATCCAATGATATTCTGCGATCGGGTACTTTCTTATTTGTCTATTCGGTCGGGAGGTGCCCATTTTTTGGGGACTCCCTTTTTATGTCTTTTACTCATCAAGTTTTTGCCGGTTTGCTCTTTTGGATAAAATCGGCGCTCCCAGCCCGATAAAGGCAACGGCTAACCAAACCACAACACACAGGATGGGGATCTTAAATAAAAGTTGCAAAGCCAGTAAACATAAAGCAACCGACCAGACTCCTTTATGTTTCTTTGCCCAGTTGAATTTTTTTGCCAACAGAGTGCTGCCCCAGACTGCAACCATGATTTTTGCTAGATAGAGGAAGGTTCCATAGGTAAAGATAGCGATAAATCCCAGCGGGATTCCAACGACGGTAATCATAAGGAGGACGAATGCGATCGGCGTTAAAAGAAATACTAAAACCCCGACCCCGATGCTTTTAAACGGGTGTTTTTGGACGGTTTGGCCAAGTCCGGACCAAAGGGCGGGCCAAAGTTTGAGGAGGATAAACCAGACGATCATGGCAGCCGCAACCTTTAATAAAAGGGAAAAGATTACCCAAGCGATGGATTTATCTTTCCGCTCTTTAGTGGGTGGGATATACGTCCAATCGGTTTTGCCGCCGATAGTAGCCCCGGATGCGATGGTTGCTTGATTTGAGCTTTTGTAGTTGAGATCGCCGGTGATGATGGCTTCCGGTGCCAAGATGAGCGTTTCAGTGGCGATCTGGGCATCTCGGCCGATTTTTCCGCTGATGGTTATATTTCTTGCCGCGCCAAAGAATTGACGCTCGACGTTACCGCTTAGAAAGATTTGCCTTCCTGCCGCGCATAAATCACGACCGATTGCCGATTCTTGAGCGATTGTCAGGGATTCGCCGGCTAAAAAAACATCTCCGGTGGCGTTTGATGTTATTTTGACCTCTTGCCCGGCAGCATAGATGTTGCCGTTGATTGTTCCGTTGATAGTAACTGTCTGAGCCATGACAAATAAATCACCGTTGATCGTTCCGTTGATTTGAACTTCTCTGCCGGCTGTAAACGTCGTCCCGTTTACGGTTCCGTTCACATAAACTAAATTCGCGAAAAACGAACCCAATCCATCTACCGTTTGTCCTTCTTCTAATATGTTTAAGTTCGTATTGAAGTCTCCATTTGTGTCTGCCAGTACTGGCACCGATATCAATACTATGAATGCTATGATCAAGAGAAAGGTTATGATCCGGTTATTCTGTTTTTTTGTTAACAAATTACATCCCCCCTTAAAAATAGATACTCTCTTCGGTCAATAAATATTCAATATAAGATGCATTTACCCTTCTTTTCTATGGTTATCGTTTACTACGGCAGGTTCAGTCAGATACATCTTAAATGATAAATATATCCTGATTGTTAGGTGAGCGTATGTTTGTTGTAAAGAAAGTGCAGTTATTTTTGCAGACATAAAAAGAAGCGCCGGAAAAACGCTTCTTTTTATTATGGTAGGTAGGTTGGTTGGTTGGAATGTAAAATTATAAAAATCAATTATGGAATGGGGGTATCTATAGATTATTTTATCAATCGTTATCTATTAAAAAGAATAACGACCATGAATTTATTATAACAGACGGATAGTTAATTTTCAACCTTTTTTTAAGAAATTTACATATAATTTATTTATGATATATGAAAATCAATAAAATTATTTAGGGGGTCAGGGTTCCGTCTATTAATCAGACCCCTACCCCCTTTTTGGGTATCTTTTTTTATTATTCCAGGTTTAGTTTTTTACTCAGGATATAGTTGGTGGCAATAAAGAGGAGTACATCGGCGACAGCCATAAGAATATTGTTCAGCAACATTAATTGATTGATACCGGATGTGGCAACCGTGCATGTTTCCGGGAAGATAATCGACAAGATGATCTGCATAAGGATTAAAATAGCGATGAACGTACCGAAAGAGAACAGTTTGCGGTGCTTATGAAAGATCGGTAGTTGGCTGACGGAGATCGCCGTATAGACCATGAGAATGAAAAGGATCGACCCCAGGATGACAAATAAAAGACAATTTATGATAAACCCTATTTGGTCTCCTGTGAGCTGAGAAAACGCGGCGGTGATCTGCGGCCAAATTTCTCGAAGTTCTCCCCAGAAAGAGCTATTCCAACCTAACAACAAACCGGAGATACCACCGACGATCCCGGCAATTAAAAACCACACAAAAGTAACGATCATTTTGGAAAAAATCAAGCGGTTGGTTTTAACGGGCAGGGTGAACATCAAATACCCTTCATCCGATAAAAGATTTCTATAAAAGCGCTGGATCATAAGGATTAGTGTAACGATAAATACCGCCATCAGCAGCGCGCCAAATACGGTAATACTGATTACCGAGGCGATTTGAAAATCACTATGCAAAAGCAGGTTACTGATAACAGAGATGATCAGCAAAGCGGCATATAAAGGAAGAAGCGTGCGGGCTGTGGCTTTGAACTCATATTTTAATAATTTTCCTAGCATTTGAATACCTCCCTGAATAAGTTGTCTATGGAACAACCCTTTTCTGCCCGAATATCATCAACGCTTCCGCTTAAGACGACGTTACCTTTGGATAAAAAGATGATATCGTCAAAGATCCTCTCGACGTCCTGAATTAGATGGGTGGAAATGAGGATCGTTGCTTCCTCGTTATAATTGTTGAGGATGGTGTTGAGGATATAATCCCGGGCTGCCGGGTCAACCCCGCCGATTGGTTCGTCAAGTAGGTAAAGGTCGGCGTTACGTGACATCACGAGAATCAGCTGTACCTTCTCTTTGGTACCTTTGGATAGGGTTGCAACTTTATCCTGCGGGTCAATATCCAACCGTTTGAGCATATCCTGCGCTTTTTGTGGATCAAAGTTATCATAAAAATCGGTAAAGAACGAAATGATATCTTTGACCTTCATCCAATTGTTAAGATACGTACGTTCCGGTAAGTAGGAAACGATTTTTTTGCTTTCTATGCCCGGGGACTCATTGTTGATGAGTATTTTGCCTTCGGTGGGCTGCAAAAGGCCATTGGCTAATTTTAAGAGTGTTGTCTTACCGCTACCGTTGGGTCCCAAAAGTCCGATGATGCGACCGTTTTTTAATTGGATGTTGACATCAAAAAGAGCGGTTTTATTGCCGAAGCGTTTGGTGAGTGAATGAGTTTCCAGTATTACTGACATGTTCCCATCTCCTTTATGATACTTTGCATCAAATCGATGAGCTCTGCTTTTTGGTAGCCGAGATTATTCATGTTGAGGATGAAGCGGTTGATTTCATTTTCGGCTATTTGTTTTCTTAAATTTGCAATCATGGTTTTATCCTCCGTTACAAAACGTCCATTTGTTCTTTGTACAAAAATCAGGTTTTCTTTTTCCAACTCGCTTAATGCGCGCTGCATGGTATTGGGGTTGACTCCGGCCGTTGCTGCCATATCCCGAACCGACGGCAATCTTCCACCGGGCGGATAATCGCCGGCAAGCACAGAGCGTTTGATTTTGTCTATGATCTGTTGATAGATCGGGATGTCGTTAATAAATTGCCACTGCATAGTTTGCCTCCTTGTCTAAAGATTGGATTTTCTCTTTTTTCGTTTAACTTGACTGTATGATTGTATTAGACGCTTAATACATTAACACAATAATACAATAAGTTATATCTTTTGTCAAGTAGGTAAAAATAAAAACTTTTAAAAAATACGACTTCATTATAATGAAGTCGTAAAGTGGCATTTTATGTTATTCGTGATGGATTATTGAGAAACAGCTTTGTTCTTATAGTGATCCATGGTTTGCAAAAGGAGCAGTTTTAATTTGTTCATAAAGGGGTTATAATCTTCGACCAACTCAAGGCTCATGATTGCTAAAAGCTCGGCCATGGCCCCAATATCGGCTTGATGGGTGAGATCGCGGCGGATAAAGCCTTCGTACTGCTTTTGCGCCATATGCAAAGGGTCGGGCTGATCTAAGGCATACAGTTGCGGTGCGCGTTTATATGCTTCGATGATTTGAGCAGGCTTTGTCTCCAGTCCTTTTTCCCGCCAATAGGCACAGAGTAGTTCAGCCGTTTCTTTAACGGTCACTTCATTGGCTGTTGCCTGAACCAGTTCGTCAGGAAGCTGCGGATTTTGTGCGACAGTGATCAGCTCTAATGAGATCTCAACAAAGTTATGCGCTTTCCACCAAATTAGATCTGAAGACAGATGGGTTGTTTCTGCCACCTTCGCCATCCAGGGCATGCCTTTTTGAAAGCACCAGCCTTTTTTACCGCCGGGCCAGTATTCATCGGCATAATAATCAATACCGGGTGGCCGACTGCCATGCGAAATAACCCCCTGCGCGAGGGTCTTGGCTTCCGGAGCTTTTTGTTTGCACCACTGATAAAAGTCATCGCCCATTTGATGCGAGAGGTCCCGGTCAATCTTTGATATGCTCGACAGGTCGGGGTAAAGCGATCCTAGCATCATGAATGGGTCGACTTTGCTTTGAGTTTGCAAATTCATATAATGGTGTACAATCGGGAACATAATCAGGCTTCCTTTGCTTTAATGATTCGGATAAAAACATTTTACGAATAATTGATTGGATTATGTTATAATATGAGAAAGATATTTTGAGAACAATAATTAAACTTCTTTTTAGAAAGGTGATAGAGTATGGTCGTATTAAAAGGAAGTAAATTTTTTAAAAATACGCCCCCCGGCAAACATGTTCGTAATTTGCTGATATTAATTCTGGGTTCTTTTATTGGTGTAGCCGGATTTTATATTTTTATCGTACCCAACGATTTGTTGGCGGGCGGGGTATGGGGTTTGGCTATTTTGTGCAATCATTTTTTTCCCCTCCTGCCGATGGGCATTTATGTGCTTTTGATCAATATCCCCTTAATGATTTGGGCTCACCGGCAATTAAATCTTCGCTTTGTAGTATATACGCTTTTTACGATGGCGATACAGATCACCATGCTTTTGACTTTGGAAGATTTTTTCCCCGTCTATCAGAAGGATGTTCTCTTATCCTGCCTTTTCGGTGGGTTGATCATCGGTATCGCTATCGGTTTGATCGTTAAGGCACATGGTTCCGGCGGCGGGATGGATATTGTGGGCATCATCCTTAAACAAAAATGGGATGTGAGCGTCAGCAGCGTTATTTTTATCGGCAACATAGTTGTCGTATTGGCCGCAGCGTTGGTTTTTGGTTTGGAACGCGGCATGTACACCATGGTAAGCATCTATGTCACATCCTATGTCTTTAATCAGATTTTGGAAGGGTTTAACCGCAAGCGCAACGCTATGATCATTACTACCAAAGGCGAGGAGATCTCTCAGATGCTTCTTCATAACCTGGGACGTGGTGTTACCATGCTCAAAGGCGAAGGCGGTTACAGCCACGCCGATAAGCATATTCTGTTTTGCGTGGTCAGCCGTTTTGAAATCTCGAGCTTGAAAGAGATCGTTCGCACTGCCGACCCGGGTGCTTTTGTCATGATCAGCGAAACCAGCGAAGTGATGGGACGCTTTAAGTCCAAGCCAGTGTTGCCGCACCTTTAAAACTATGCTCTTGCGATGACCTCGATTTCTACTTGTGCGCCGAGCGGCAGCGCTTTGACGGCAATGCAGCTGCGCGCAGGATAAGGTGATTGAAAATATTCGCCGTAAACGGCGTTGACGGCACCGAAATCATTCATATCCGTGATAAAAATGGTCGTTTTAACAACATCCTGCATAGTACAGCCGGCCTCTTTAAGGATAGCCTTGACGTTTTCTAACGATTGGCGTGTCTGGTCAGCCGTTGATTTGGGGAAGACCTTGTTGGTATCCATACCGAGCTGCCCGCTGGCAAAGATCAGGCCGTCGCTTAAGATGGCTTGAGAATAGGGGCCGATGGCGGCGGGAGCCTGAGCGCTTACGATGACTTGTTTATTTGTCTTTGTTTCCATAGTTTTGTTTCCCCCATAGATTTGAATTTTTATACGATTAAAACAATTGGGAGCGGTTTAAAATACGTTTCCTTTTTGTTTTTATGGTCAGACAGCAGCTATTATGAACGGTTTTTTGTTATGATAGATAGCTCTTGCGGTTAAAAGACAGAAACTTATTTTTGGCGCAACCGTTGCCAAAGCTCCGGTGGAAGGATTTGGTGTAAAACAACCTCATCGAAGCATATTTTTTTGTCTAAGGCCGTGGGTGGATAGTCTTTTTTGTCAATATTTTGAGGCAATACGGGAGAAGCCCCTTGCGCTTCTTCTTCTATAAGAAATCGAATGAATTCGTCAGTCCCAAAGTTGGCGATGACACTGCGCAAACCTTGAGCCTGCGGCGATTTTGGAATGCAAAAATGGCTACGGCAGACAAACGGGCGGTTTTGATGGATGGCACAGCATTTGTTTGTTTCATCCAAAAAAGCGCAGGCACCGTTGGCTTTGCGTTTGATCGTGATATCGATTGCGCCATCGGAGTTGTGGATAATCTGAGTGAAGTTTTCGGCAACCTGGTGCGCGGGAAAATTGCTATCGGGTAACAGTAGGGCCAAAGTGGGGATATCAAGGGATGTCAGAGGCGCGCGCTCATGGCAGCAGCCGTCGCAACCCAGGCAATCGCTCAAATTTTCGGCGGCAAATGCCTCCAGGGCAGTCAGATAATCCGCTAACGTGGCATCATCGCTGCAGATTTTAAGATCATACCCGATCTGTTCTCCCAAAGCAGGGTCTTCTAAATGAAAAAACGCCACACGGACGCGGGGATTTTCTTTTCCGGTCATTACGAGGCACCGGCTTCGGATTTCCTTGTTGCGGCTAAAACCGTATGATAGCAAAGCACGGCGCTGGTGGTCGTGCCAACCCCTCCGGGAACGGGCGTGATGGCGGCGCAGATTGGCTCAACCTTGGCAAAGTCTACATCGCCGTAGATTTTGCCTTCGTTTTGCGGGTCGGCATTGATGCCCACGTCGATAACGATCTGCCCAGGGCTGACAAAAGTATCGTCGATCATCCTGGCGCGGCCGATGGCTGCAATCAGGATATCTGCTTTTTGGCAGACATTAGGCAAATCTTTGGTTTTGGAATGGCAGATGGTCACGGTGGCGTTCTTGCCTAACAGCAGCATAGCAAGCGGTTTGCCCACCACGAGCGAGCGGCCTACGACGGTGACATTTTTGCCGGTTAACTCGATTTCATAATGTGCAAGGATCTCCATCACGGCATCGGCTGTGCAGGGGGCGAATCCGTTTTGCTCGCCTGTAAACACAGCAGCGGCGGAGGTTTGCGTGAGGGAATCCACGTCTTTTTTCATGGGGATGAGGCTGCGCGCTTTCTTTTCATCTAAGTTTTTGGGCAGGGGGCAAAAGAGCAAAATGCCGTCAATCAAATCATCCCCGGCGGCTTTTAAAATAGCCGCTTCCAGATTCTTTTGTCCGGTTTGCTCCGGAAGGGCAATGATGCGGAAGCTTACGTTTGTCGCTTGACATGTTTTTCCCAACCCCTGTTGATAATAAAGGTCATCGGGGCGTTCTCCGACGCGGATCACAGCCAGGGTAGGGATTTTCCCCGTCTTGTGCAAATTGTCTACCAGACGGGCTGTTTTTTCTTTTAAAGCAAGGGCCACATCCTTGCCGGATAAAATATTTGCCATAGATTTTCACTCCTTTAACTAATCAAGAGTTCTCTTTCGATCACAAAAATCCTTTTGTCGATCCCTGACTCTCTTTGACAGAATATTATTACATATATATAGTAGAATTATAAAGAGTTTTGCTTGAAAAGCGAGCTATATTGTGTTAAAATAATTCATATAGATTCGATTTATCTGCATTTAAACATGAGCGGAGGGGAAAATTTGGCTACGGAAAACAACAATAACGGCGGGAACGGTTATGACGCCAGTCAGATCCAGATATTGGAAGGTCTGGAAGGTGTAAGACGGCGTCCAGGTATGTATATCGGCTCAACCGGAAGCCGCGGGTTGCATCACTTGGTTTATGAGATCGTGGATAATAGTATTGATGAAGCGTTGGCAGGATTTTGCAACACCATCAAGGTGACCATCAATCCCGATAACAGCATTACCGTGGAGGATAACGGCCGCGGAATCCCTGTCGATATTCACGAAAAAACCGGCAAGTCGGCTGCGGAAGCGGCTTTGACGATGTTGCATGCCGGCGGTAAATTTGGTGGCGGCGGATACAAAGTTTCCGGCGGTTTACACGGCGTGGGCATGAGCGTAGTCAACGCGCTTTCTTCCTGGTTAGAAATCAAGATTGCCCGGGACGGATTTTTGTATCAGCAGGAGTATAAACGCGGCATCCCCCAATACGATCTGCGGCAGGTCGGTTTGGCTGACCATACAGGCACCACGCTGTCTTTTGTTCCTGATGCGGAGGTTTTTGAAGAAACGGTCTATTCCAAAGAAATCTTGTCCTCCCGTTTGCGTGAATTGGCTTTTTTAAATAAAGGTCTCAAGATTCTTCTCAATGATAACAGGGAAGAAGCCGCAACGCAGACGGTGTTTCAATACGATGGCGGTGTCTCGGACTTTGTCAAATATTTAAATAAAAATAAGGATGTTTTACACCCCATCATCTATTTTGAGGGAGAGAAAGACCGTGTTCAGGTAGAGGTCGGTATCCAGTACAATGACACCTACATGGAAAACATCTTTTCTTATGTCAATAACATCCATACGCAGGAAGGCGGCACGCATGAAGTCGGCTTTAAAGCTGCTCTGACGAGGATTGTCAATGAGTATGCCCGCAAATTAAACATCTTAAAAGACAATAACCCCAATCTTTCCGGTGAAGACATTCGTGAGGGCATCACAGCTGTGCTCAGCATTAAGGTGGAAGAGCCTCAGTTTGAAGGGCAGACCAAAACCAAATTAGGCAATACGGAAGTACGTAGTATTGTCGACTCCATTGTTGGTGAGGGTGTCGGTACCTTTTTGGAAGAAAAACCGCAGTTTACGCGCAAGATCCTTGAAAAGACTGTGCAAGCAGCTCGAGCCAGAGAAGCGGCCAGAAAGGCGCGCGAGCTGACGCGCCGTCAAAGCGCGTTGGAAAAGACCTCTTTGCCCGGCAAGCTTGCCGATTGTACGGTGACGGACCCTGCTTTGTCCGAGCTCTTTATTGTGGAAGGTGACTCGGCGGGAGGTTCTGCCAAGCAGGGCAGAGACAGAAGAACGCAGGCGATCTTACCTTTGCGTGGCAAAATCATCAATGTAGAAAAAGCGCGCTTGGACAAGGTATTGGCCAACGAGGAGATCCGCGCCATGATTACTGCCATGGGCACGGGTATTTCCGATGATTTTGACATCACCAAGGCCCGCTACCACAAATTGGTGATCATGACCGATGCCGACGTTGACGGAGCGCATATTCGTACGCTCTTGTTGACCTTCTTCTTCCGTTATATGCGGCCTTTATTGGAGGCGGGCTATGTCTATATCGCGCAGCCTCCGCTTTATTGCGTCAAGGGCAAAGGCGGGAAGGAACTGCACTATTGCTATAACGACGACGAATTGAACAATTTTATGAATAATGCGGAAAAGAAGCATTATGACGTTGGCCGTTACAAAGGCCTTGGGGAAATGAACTATAATCAGTTGTGGGAGACCACCATGAATCCAGAAAACCGCACCATATTGCGTGTATCTTTAGAAGACGCCATGCTTGCCGAAGAAATGTTCACCATTTTGATGGGGGACAAGGTGGAGCCACGGCGGGATTTTATTCACGAAAATGCCAAATACGTCAAAAACCTGGATATTTAATTTGAGTTAAATCGCCTGGATTAGGAGGAGAGTTTTTTGGATTATATCAATGGCAAGGTCATAAACAGAAATATTGAAACAGAAATGAAGGATTCCTATATCGATTATGCCATGAGCGTCATTGTGGGACGCGCCTTACCTGATGTGCGGGACGGACTTAAACCCGTACACCGCCGCATTCTTTATTCTATGTATGAGCAGGGCATTATGCCCGATAAACCCCATAAAAAATCGGCCCGCATTGTCGGGGACGTTCTGGGTAAATACCATCCCCACGGCGATAGTTCCGTTTATGACGCTCTTGTGCGTATGGCGCAGGATTTTTCCATCCGCTATCTGTTGGTGGACGGCCAGGGCAACTTTGGTTCCGTAGACGGAGATTCGGCGGCTGCCATGCGTTATACGGAAGTCCGCTTGCAAAAATTTGCCTTGGAACTGATGACGGATCTGAATAAAGATACCGTTGATTTTGTCGAGAACTATGACGGCAGTGAAAAAGAACCTTCCGTTTTGCCTTCCAAACTGCCGCAACTGCTTTTAAACGGTTCTTCCGGTATTGCTGTCGGTATGGCGACCAACATTCCGCCGCACAATCTGACGGAACTGGTTGACGGAATCGTGATGCTGATTGATAATCCCGCCGTATCGATTGAGGACCTGAATAAGGTCATCCATGGTCCCGATTTTCCGACAGCGGGGCTGATTTTAGGTACAGAAGGTATCCGCCAAGCTTATCAGACAGGGCGTGGTGCCGTCAAAATCAGAGCCAGAGTGGTTATCGAGCAGATGGAAAACGGCAAGCAGCGTATCCTTGTGACGGAGTTGCCTTATCAGGTCAACAAAGCCAACCTGATCGAAAAGATTGCCGATCTGGTGCACGAAAAAAAGGTGGAAGGCATCGTCGGGCTGCGTGACGAGAGCGACAAGGACGGCATGCGCGTGGTGATTGAGGTTAAAAAAGAAGCCAACGCCAGTGTTATATTAAACCAGTTGTATAAGCATACGGCTTTACAGACCTCTTTCGGCATCAATATGCTGGCTTTGGTCAACGGTGTGCCTAAGGTGCTGAATTTACTGGAAATCCTTGAGGCGTACATCGAGCATCAAAAAGAGATCATCGTGCGCCGCAGCCGTTTTGATCTGAACAAGGCGCAGGACCGTGCTCATATTGTCGAAGGTTTAAAAATCGCGCTGGATTTTATTGATGAAGTCGTGGCTACCATCCGCGCTGCTTCCTCGACGGAAGAAGCGAGAATAAATCTGATGGAGCGTTTTCATCTTTCCGAACGTCAGGCTCAGGCTATTTTAGAAATGCGTTTGCGTGCCCTGACCGGTTTGGAACGCGAAAAGCTGGAAGAAGAATATAAAGAATTGATTAAAACCATCGCTTATCTGACCGAAGTATTGCAAAATGAAAAGCTGGTTTTGTACATTATTAAAGACGAACTGATTAAACTACAGGCAAAATACGGTGATCCACGTCGCACCATCATCGTAAGAGATGACAGCGAGTTGACAGATGAGGACCTGATTGCCGAAGAAGATATGGTGATCACGATTACCAACAGCGGGTATATCAAGCGGCTCAATGCCAATACCTATCGTCAGCAAAAACGCGGCGGCAGGGGCGTCACGGCCATGACGACCAAGACGGAAGACTTTGTGGAGCAGCTATTCATCACCACAACGCATCATTACCTGATGGTCTTTACGAGAAAAGGCAAAGCGTACCGTCTAAAAGTACACGAGATTCCGGAATCCGGGCGTCAGGCCAAAGGCACGGCTATTGTCAATCTGCTGTCTCTGTCCGGTGAAGACAGGGTAACGGCTGTAATCCCTGTCAGGGAATATTCCGAGGATTTATTCCTGTTTATGGCCACCGCCCGCGGCGTGGTCAAAAAGAGCGTGCTTTCGGAATACGATTCTCCCAGAAAAGATGGCTTGATTGCCATCAATCTGGATGAGGATGATGATCTGATCGGCGTTAAGCTGACCAACGGTGAAGAAGAGATGATGCTTTCCACGGCTCACGGCGCTGCCATCCGCTTTATGGAATCAGGCGTTCGTCCGATGGGCAGAGCGACGCGCGGTGTTCGCGGTATTCGTTTGGATGAAGGCGATTATGTGGTCAGTATGGATTCTGTACAGGAACACGGCGAGCTTTTGGTTGTGAGCGAAAACGGCTATGGCAAGCGCACGCCTTTAGATTATTTCCGTCAGACCAACCGCGGCGGCAAGGGTGTCTATGCCATGCGTTGCAATGAAAAAACAGGTAACCTGACCGCCATCGAGCTGGTACGGCCCGGGGATGAGATCATGATCATCTCCCGTGATGGCATCATCATCCGCATCAATGTGGATGATATTTCCGAGCAGGGGCGTTATGCGCAGGGGGTCCGTGTGATCAAACTGGGTGAGGGCGACTACGTTGTTGATATGGCCAAAGTGCTCTCCAAGGATGAGGAAGAGGAAGATAACAACGTGGGGCAAGAATAATTACAAAAAACCATTAAGAAAAAAAGGGCGAAAGCCCTTTTTTTGTTTGCTTGTAGATAAGTTTTAAAATCGGTTGTATGTTTTTAGGAGTTGGTACAAAAAATACAATTAATTTTTTTATGCATATTGACAATTTTCTATATGATGCATATACTGAACATATAGAAAATTATCTATATTCTTGGCATAGAACGGGTGGAGGTGGTATAAAATGTCAGAGAGTTATGAAGCAGTCTGCGATTTTGTTCAAATTTTTAAAGCTTTAGCTGACGAAACGAGGCTGGAAATTCTTGCTATGCTGCAAGGTGGAGAGCTTTGTGCCTGCAAGATATTGGAGCGGTTTGAGATCACGCAGCCGACCTTATCGTATCATATGAAGATTTTAGCGGATTGCGGACTGATAAATTGCAGAAAAGACGGGGCCTGGATGCGGTATTCGCTAAGACAAAATACTTTTGCTGCTATTAGCGATTGGTGCGGGAGTTATATCAACAACAACTCCATGCAAAAGCAAATAGCCTGTGAGTGTTAGGAGACGAATAAATGGCAATTCTGGAGTTTTTAAATAATCAAATCTTAAAAATGCAATGGCTTTCCGATGCGGTAACCTGGTTGGTCGGCAATGTCTTTGGGCTGGATATTACCGCCAGGTTGGGCGGAAGTTTGCAGTTTTTTATCTACGATGTAATCAAGATCTTTATTTTGCTGGCTGTTTTGATCTTTGTTATTTCTTATATTCAAAGTTATTTTCCACCGGAGCGGACCAAAAAAATTCTTGGCAAATACAAGGGTGTTAGTGCCAATACCTTAGGCGCTCTCTTGGGAACCGTTACGCCGTTTTGTTCCTGCTCCTCAATTCCGCTTTTTATCGGTTTTACCAATGCAGGGCTACCGCTCGGCGTCACTTTTTCTTTTTTGATTTCCTCCCCGCTTGTGGATCTGGCGTCCCTTTTGCTTTTGGCAAGCATTTTTAACTGGAAGATCGCCATTGCCTATGTGGTGGTTGGCGTCATCCTGGCTGTTATCTGCGGTACTTTGATCGGTAAAGCAAAACTGGAACAGTATGTCGAGCCCTTTGTCTTTAACAATAAGATTTTGGAAATGGAACAAGAGCAGCTGACAAGACGGGACCGGATGGTCTTTGCCCGTGACCAGGTTGTGGCTATCGTAAAGCGGGTATGGCTTTTTATCCTCATCGGTGTGGGGATCGGCGCGCTGATTCATAATTGGATCCCAGATGAAATCATTTCTGCCGTTTTGGGTCAGGATAAGTGGTACTCCGTGCTCGTGGCGATAGCAATCGGCATTCCCATGTACGCCGATATTTTCGGGACTTTGCCCATAGCCGAGGCTCTTGTCTTAAAAGGGGTCGGTCTGGGAACAGCGCTTTCTTTCATGATGGCCGTGACAGCGCTTTCGCTGCCTTCCATGATCATGCTGAAAAAAGTGATTAAAATGAGGCTTTTAGGCATATTTATCGGTGTTGTTGCGGCAGGGATCATTGTGATCGGTTATCTGTTTAATATTTTGGGGTATCTTTTACTGTAGGGGGCAGAATATGGCCAATCTAATTTTATATGTCCTTGCCTTTCTTTTGCTTGGGTTTTCTTTTTGGAAAGACAAAAAGAAAACCATGCTGTCTTTGAAAAAAGCTTGGAAATCGTTTGAAAATATTCTGCCACAGCTTTTGATGATTATGTTATTGGTTGGTGTGTTGTTGGCTGTATTGGATGCCCAGGTGATCTCGCAAGTGGTCGGCGCTGATTCCGGTTGGTTCGGTGTGGTGCTTGGGGCCGTGGTCGGTGCAGTTGTGCTGATCCCGGGTTTTATCGCCTTTCAAACAGCGGGAATGCTGCTCGAAGCCGGGGCGGGGTATATGCAGATTGGCGCGTTTGTTTCCACGTTAATGATGGTCGGTGTGATCACCATCCCGGTTGAAATCAAGTATTTCGGCAAAAAGATCACCGTCTGGAGAAATGTGCTGGCCTTTTTCTTTTCTTTTTTGGTTGCTTTTATCATCGGAACGGTGGTGGGTTAAATGCGTACAATCTTGAAAAGGTACAGGGGATTCTTAATTGTCCTGACAGGGTTTGTCATTCTGTATCTAGTCAACCACACCCTGGGCGAGAAGGCGGCCCAAATCTCCGTCTATTCGATCAAAGAAATGCTCTTGGTGCTGCCGCCTATTTTTATTTTGTTGGGTCTTTTGGATGTCTGGGTACCGCGGGAAATCATGATCAAATATATGGGGAAAGGGTCTGGCTTAAAAGGGATCGTTCTTGCATTTTTGATTGGTTCAGCGGCAGCCGGACCGCTTTACGGAGCCTTCCCGGTTGCAGCCGTTCTGATGAAAAAAGGCGTTAAGTTTTCCAATGTATTGATTTTTATCGGGGCATGGTCTACCACAAAAATACCGATGCTGCTGTTCGAGGCTTCTGCCTTGGGGATGAAATTTGCTTTGACAAGGCTGATTGTAGACATCCCCGGTATTATCCTGATCGCCTGGATCTTGTCAAAACTGATCTCGGAAAAAGAAGTCAAACAAATCTATCAAAATGCGGAAAGCATGGCAAAATAAACGAAGAGAAGGATGATTGTAATGTCGAAAACATGGTATCCGGTAATTGATTACGAATTATGCTTGGAATGCGGCAACTGTGTCGAAATGTGCCCACACGGCGTTTATGATAAAGCCCGCAATCCGGTTCCCCTGGTGATTTTCCCAGAGGGCTGCATCCAAGGCTGCCATGGCTGCGGCGACCGTTGCCCCGCAGGGGCGATAAAACATGTAGGCAGTACGGCAGAAAACAAAAACCCGGGTGATAACAGTTGCAGCTGCAACTGTTCCGAGGGAGAAAAGAAGGGCGGTTGCTGCTAGATAGAAAGCTAGTATATAGAAAGCTAGTATATAAGGAAGATATGATAAAATAGAAATAAATAAAAGGATGTTGGATATGTCGCAAAAATGGTATCCGGTTATCAATTATGATGTCTGTACGGAATGCGGGAACTGCATTGACATGTGTATCCATTGTGTTTTTGACACAGCACAAAAGCCTACCCCCATTGTGCTCTTTGCCGGTGGTTGCGCGAACGGTTGCCGTGCTTGCGCCGATGGGTGCCCGAATGGCGCCATCAGCTATGTCAATAACGGGCCTGAAGAAGTGGTGTTCGGCTATAGTATAACAGGAGACACTGGCCAAAATAACCGGTATCAAGAAGATGAAGAGGAGGATGATGCTGATGATTTTGGGTGGCAGGGATGAGTTAAAAAGCAAAAGAGAGCGGATGATAAAAATCATCGTGCCTGTTTTGATAATCTGTGTCATTGTTGTTCTCTGGGTAGTCAAAAATACGCAGGAGGACACGGGATCAGAGCGAGCCGACGATTCAGATTCTGCCTTGCAAGCGACGGAAGCGCTTGACCTTGACGCGCTTAAGTCGTATGGTTTACCCATCTTAATCGAATTCGGGTCCGATTCCTGCGCTCCGTGCCGACAGATGGCGCCCATCATAGAAGCGCTCCATCAAGAACTGGAGGGCAAGGCAATCATCAAATATGTGGACGTTTGGGAGAACCCCGATTTTGCCGATGGTTATCCGATCAGCCTTATACCGACGCAAGTGTTTATTGACGCCGAAGGAGAGCCCTACAATCCCGCCAATCCGGATGCTCCCAAAATGGATCTGTATGTCACAAAGGATACGGGCGAGCATGTTTTTACCACGCACGAGGGAACGCTCACAAAGGAAGAGCTTTTGAGTATTTTTAAGGAAATGGGGATGCAGTGATGGAAGCGCTCCTGACACAATGGCTGGATGCTTTGTCCTTGGCGATTTGGGCTAATTTATGGCTTGCCCCGTTTTTGGCATTGTTCGCGGGAATTTTGACTTCCTTCACGCCTTGTTCTTTATCCAGTGTTCCGCTTGTGATCGCCTACGTGGGAGGGGCAGGGGGAGGCAATACAAAAAAAGCCTTTTTGCTGTCGGCTGTATTTGCAGCCGGGATGGCGCTTACGTTTACGATTCTTGGCAGCGCCGCGTCGATCTTGGGCAAACTGATGCAGGGAGCGGGGTCCTGGTGGTATCTGGCACTTGGTTTGCTGATGGTTCTGATGGCGCTTCAGACCTGGGAGATATTCCAATTTATCCCTTCAACCTATGCTGTGAGCAAAAACTCCCGCCGTGGTTATGTTGGTGCGTTTTTGGCGGGTATCCTGGGTGGGCTGTTTTCGTCACCCTGTTCCACCCCGGTGCTGATCGTGCTGCTTGCCATTGTTGCCCAGCAAGGTAGTTTGTTATGGGGTATTTTGCTATTGCTTTTTTATGCCATCGGACACAGCACACTAATTTTAATCGCCGGTACATCGATGGGGTTTGTAAAAAAACTTTCTGCAAGCCAAAAATACGGTAAAGCAAGCAAAATACTAAGGATCAGTATGGGTTTTATCATTTTGTTAATCGCATTTTATTTATTTTATTTAGGATTTTAATGGAAGGAGATAAAAAGATGATAATCAAAATTTTAGGTTCCGGATGCAAAAACTGTATAACTCTGGCCGAAAACACCAAGGCTGCCCAGGAGGAACTGGGGACCAAGGCGGAAATTGAAAAAGTGACGGACTTTGCCGAAATTGCCAAATACGGCGTGATGGTAACCCCTGCGCTTGTAGTAGATGAAAAAGTGGTGTCATTCGGCAAGGTCTTAAAGCCCAAAGAGATCGTCAAAATCCTGGAAATGCATACGAAGTAAAGATTGACTAAAGTCTAAAAATAAGAAAAGAGGAAGACGAATGAAAACGTTAACCATAGAATGGAAACACCTGGATGTTGCCGGTGAAACCTGCGACCGTTGCGCCGATACAGGTGAAATTTTGATTCATGAGATAAAAAGATTAAACAGGGCACTGAATCCGAAGGATATTATTGTTGAGCTGCTTGAGACAAAGCTTGATGATACCCAAATTCCAGAGTCCAACACCATACTTTTGAATGGGGTCGCTTTAGAGGATATTTTAGACATTAAGGTGTCGAAAAATTATTGTGATTCTTGCACCGCTTTGCTGGGAAGCGAAACCTACTGCAAAACCATATTTTATGAAGGCAATGAATACGAAGACATCCCCGCTAAGGCAATTCGCAAGGCTGCTTACAAGGTATTGGGGCTTGAAGACCCCCAAGAAAAACCAAAACCGAAGGAAGACACCGGTTGCTGCTGCGGGGGTGGCAGTTGCTGTTAAATCCGTATGCAGGTAGTGATGGAAGGGAGTAGAAAGAGCGGTGCTATAATAAAGGTAGCGTTTATCTGTGTCCATAATTCTTGCCGTTCTCAAATTGCAGAGACTTTTGGCAAGCATCTGGCCGCAGACGTATTTGTAAGCTATTCCGCAGGGACTTTTGTCAAACCGTAAATCAACCGGGATGCTCTCCGGCGGATGAGACAAAAGTATGGGATTGATATGGAGGAGACACAACGTCCCAAACTGCTTTCAGGTATCCCTGCAATAGATATTGTCATTACCATGGGGTGTGTAATGCCGATTGTCCGTTTTTGCCGTGCAACTATCGGGAAGACTGGGGTCTGGAGGACCCGACGGGAAAGCCGGATGCGGAATTTATAAAAATAATGGAAGTGATCGAGCATAAGATACTGGGCTTGAAAGATAGGTTTGCGGATGGACAGATCAACTGTAAGCCCAAATGATTATCAATTATCAGCGTATGAATAATCCCTATACTAAATAAAAAACAAAAAAGGACTAAACCTATGTTTAGTCCTTTTTTGTCTGCGATCGTCTTATTTTTGCCTGGGTCTAGGCAAAAATCGGTGAGGAGTTTGCCAGTGTTTACCGGCAAAACGAGTGAAGAGATTAAGGAGAGTAGAATGCAAGAAATTTTATTTTGTATAAAAGAGCTGTGAGCAATAAATTTTGCCGCTGCTCTTAACAAAATATCCGATTCCTATGTATTCAAAGCTTTCATCTAAGATGTTGGCTTTGTGTGTTGGCGAATTCATCAAGGCGCTAACTGTTTTAGCGGGAGTCGAGAACCCGTAAGCCAGGTTTTCTCCGATGGCCTTATATTTTAGAGAAGCGTCACTGAATACGGTGAAGCATCTTCTGCCGTCCGGGCGGGTATGGCTGAACGAAGATGCGGATTCCTCTGCACGGATATCAGCCAGATCATCGAGAACATCCATGGACTTTAGGGGGCTAATACCCACTTTCTCACGTTCTATATTGACAAGCCGTAATACCTCTGTTTTAAAATTTTCTGTTTTTGTGTCAGGGATATTGACCACTTTTTCTTGGGTTACAGGTACTTGTTCAGTTACTACCGTTGGTGCTTCCGTTACAGGTGTTGCCACAGGTGTTACCACAGGCGTTACCACAGGTGTTTCTACAGGCGTTACCACAGGTGTTTCTACAGGCGTTACCACAGGTGTTACCACAGGTGTTTCTGTAGGAGTATCCGTAGCTGTTTCTATAGATGCTGGTGTTGGGCTATTATTTTGTGTTATATTGGCGCTTAAGACCTCATTTTGGTCATTTGAGGATACTGCTACGGTATTTGTATTACTCATAGACGCATTGTCCTCTGCCAATGTGGTTGTGGACAAAAGAGCACAAGTCAAACCAACTAACATAAACAGAAAAATTCGCTTAGCTGTTTTTGTGCGAAACATAATAATTCCTCCTCAATCTACCTTCCGAGTGTGAAAGCAAAATTGACGAGGCAATTTGCTTTTACACTTTCGGTAACCGGCTGTCATAGTCTTTTTAAGACCGTAGACCCTTGGCTTTGCGTCCCTGTCTTTCGGCAGGTTTGCCTTTATCGTTTTGTAAAAGATGTCAAAAAAAGTTCTGTTTGCCGACGCCGAAACAGAACTTTCATCAAATAATGAAGTACGTATGCGGCAACCGGCTGTCATAGTCAATTTAAGACCGTAGACCCTTGGCTTTGCGTCCCTGCCTTTCGGCAGGTTTGCCTTTATCGTTTTGTATATTAAATATGCCATTTCTGTTGCATTTTGTCAATGTTTATTATCCCAAATGGAGGGTCTTTTTCTATTATTTTTAATCTGATCGAACCGTTTATAAGTGCATAAGGTTGATAATATATCTGGATAGTGGGTTTTTATGATTAAATATGCAGATCAAAAATTTTACATTTTAATACTTTGTATGTTATATTTAATACACAAATAATGTTATTTATGGTTTTTTAATTATGGTTTTTGTGGGAGAGAGAGTAACACAAAAAAGGATTGGCAACAGAAACAAAAGGCAAATTTTTATTTTAATATTAATTATGTTTGTAATTAAATATAAATAATTGGTAATTTTTTGAAATGAGATAAAGGTTATCGAGCTGGTTTTGTATTTTTCGTACACAAATCATAGAAATTATGTATAGATTTTTATAAGACATTCAGCTGGTCTTATAAGAAAGATTACAAAATAATCCTAGGCTTTAAGTGGGGAAAAACAATAGATCAAGTAGATAAAAGCAGTAAAATTATTTTTAATTAAATAATTATTACGTATTTTCGACAAATTTTTTACCCTAAAAGGATTATAATTAATCTCGTGGTATAAGATATGTACAGATTTTATATACGGATAAAATTATAAAAAATGGGAGCAATGAGCTTTAGGGATTNNTAGTGGCGTAACCGACCAAACGATTGTTTTTGGCCGGTTTTTTATATTTTCGGATGGAACTTTAAAAGGCAAGTTATATTTAAATCTACATATACATATGGGAGCAATGAGCTTTAGGGATTNNTAGTGGCGTAACCGACCAAACGATTTATTTTTGGCCGGTTTTTTGTATTTAAAAGGCAAGTTTAATTAGCAAAATGATTGGAAGAAGATGGGTGCAATGTCCTAGGGGGAATGATAAGGACAAGCAAAGAGAGGAGGAGCCAAAGACTAAAAACTGATTCAATACAGACTAAAAATGATTGATTCATGAACTGACAACAATTTGCAATTTTTAACTCAAGAGAACCAATTAAGAAGTACATAGAACATGTAACCGATATTTTTTTTGAAAAATGAAATGGGGAATATAGATATGAAGAAATTATTATTCTACATACTGGTCTTAGCCCTTGTATTGGGAGGATTCTCGGTCGGGTACGCGGATACCGTGACCGATGAATTCGGCTATGACGACCAGATCAATGCTTTAACAAGCTATACTGTAGAGTATGCGCTTGGAGATGGCACAAAACTATTGGATGATAAGGTTGTTGACGACCAGACGGTAGGCACAACCATAACAGAACCCGCACAAACCGTCGACGGGTATACCGCAGACCAGGATGAACAAACCATTGTCTTGGCGGAAGACGCCGCAGCCAATGTGATTACTTTTAATTATGCGGAAACGACCGTTGACGAAAATCAAGATGAAAATCAAGATGAAAACCAAGATGAAAACCAGGGGCAAGGCTCCGATGAAAACTTAGATGAGGAAGAGGGAGTAGTTCCCGACGACAACCAGGAAGGTTCGGAAAATGATCTCGAAAAGGCCAAAGAATTTTATTATCCGCCTGTAGAAAAGACATTTTCTTTGATGTCCTTCTTTAGCCTCTTTGCGAGTTCTTTGGAATGGCCGGATGATGGCGCCATTGATCTGAAGAAGACGGCGGAACTTGTTGCAGGAACCGACAACCAGTGGACCGTATCGCTCACGATTGACGGCCAAAACATCTCTACCACCAGCGATGTTGTTTTGGTGTTGGATACGTCTTACAGTATGAACGGCAGCAAATTTACCCAAGCTAAAGCCGCGGCAAAGGCGTTTATCGACCAGCTGTTGATAGATGGCGGCACGACCCGGATCGCGTTGGTCACCTTTGACGCCGACTATACGCTCGTTTCCAACTTTGTCGACTACAGCGGCAAGAATGCGCTGAAGACCGCCATCGACGGACTGAGCCTTCGTACCGGCACCCATATCCAGGCCGGGCTGCATCAGGCGCAGATTTTGCTGGACGCTTCCTCGGCCACCAATAAGGTAATCGTTTTGGTGGGCGACGGCGAACCAACCAAGAGCTATCACGTTACGGGCGCTAGCGGGATTAGTATTGCTAGTGAATATAAAGACAAAGGAACTTGGTATGCTAACATATCGTATAGCAATCCAGTGGTAACGGCTGTTAATTATGGTGCAAATGTCGGCAGCGGTTTGGATTATAATATCACGACTGCGAGTCAGCGTTATCAGATTACCGGGATCCATGGCACCTATGCTACAGAATTCCCAGCCAATAATAGCTACGCGACCATTTTTGAAGCCGATCAGATCGACCTCCTCACGAATACAAACATCTATGCTATTGCCATCCAGGCCGGAACCAACGGCAATTATGTACTCAATGCTTGCCAGAACAGCGGCTATTATGCAGTGGGGAGTGATCTTTCCGTTTTGACCCCCATCTTTACGCAAATCGCCGGGCAGATTGCTTACGCGGCTACTCTTGGCACAGTGACCGATCCGATTGGGCCGATGTTTGACCGGGTCACCAGTGTCGCGATTGCGACCTCCCAGGGTTCGGCTGTCTATAATTCCGGAACAGGCGTTATCACCTGGACGGTTGGAACCATTGTCGAAGGCACAACGGCGACCATGACTTACCGTGTACAGATTAAAGACGGCGCGGACGCGAACACGATGTATCCGACCAACGGCACGACCACTTTCAATTATACGGATGTTTACGGGGACGAAACGAATAATGAGTTTGAGGTTCCCCAAGTAGCCGTCAACGGCGGCAGCATCTTGATGAAGTGCTATTTGGTCAACGACGCGGGTCAGCCGATCAATTCCGTAGGCACGGTTGTTGCCTCTCCTGATCTTGCCGCGGAATTATACAGCACAACTTACTCCGCTACCCCCTTGGCATACAATCAGACTTATGTTGTAACCAAACCAACAGTAGCGGGATATCAATACGTGAAATATGTTTGGAACGCGACCACGGGCACTACCGATACCGTATCGGTTCTCTTGCAGGCCGCCAATCCCACCCAGACCGTATGGTTTGGGTATAAAGTGGTTACCTCCCATAATTTAAATATCACCTATGTGATGTCGGATGGGTCAACTGCGCCTACGGCATACAGCCATGCCTATGATAATGGCGACCCGTACAGCGTAACGTCTCCGGCCGTAACAGGATATCATCCGGATATCGCGACGGTGAGCGGCACGATGGGTAACAGTGATGTTAACATAACAGTGACATATTCACCGAACAGCCATAACGTAAGTTATAGTGNNAACGGGCGGAACAGTCCCGGCAGCCCCCACGGCTTACAATTACGGCGCTACAGTAACAGTACTTGGCAACACGAATACATTGGTTAATACCGGCTACACGTTTGCTGGTTGGAACACGGCGGCGAACGGAAGCGGAACGGCGTATGCGGCAGCAGCAACGTTCGGCATGCCGGACAACGATGTAACGTTGTACGCACAATGGACAATTAACAGCCATAACGTAAGTTATAGTGGCAACGGCTCAACGGGCGGAACAGTCCCGGCAGCCTCCACGGCTTACAATTACGGTGCTACAGTAACAGTACTTAACAACACGAATACATTGGTTAATACCGGCTACACGTTTGCTGGTTGGAACACGGCGGCGGACGGAAGCGGAACGGCGTATG
>DIFD01000001.1 GCA_002418965.1 Peptococcaceae bacterium UBA5757
TAGGTCACCGCCGGGTTTAATTTTAAAGAGAAGGTAAATGTAAAATTTACCTTCTCTTTTTTATTAAAAATCATATAGTTATTAAAGACGCAATGATGATATAATGAGTTTACTACTATGACCCGAAATCATAGCCTTTAACATTGTATTTAGGGGGTATTAAATTGAAAAAATATTTACTTAGGTTAAGTGTAATTATTGTTTTTTTAAATTATATTCTCTATTTCAATTTAAGTTTCTTTCATCCATTTTTGTCATCTGTCGGAAATACGGGATTTGTAGAAAGGATATCATTTTATCTTTCTTATAATGGAATAGCTTTGCCCTACTTTATTAGGTTTTCAGGATTAACTGCATTATTAAGCATAATACTAATAGCTGTTGATTTAAAGCATGATGAAAAATACTTTAAGAACTTTATAATAATACTTTTGTTAAATATTATTTATATTGGCTTATATATTCTTTTGATGGCTAGGCAATAAGTAAAAGAGGAAAGAGAAACCGGAAGTTGAGAAAAATAAGTTTTGTTAACCATGGGATATTACAAAGAGTAGTATGAATTGCATATGGAGAAATGGCCGAGTTGGTCGAAGGTGCATGACTGTAAGTATGGTGATTGGCGGCAAAGACTCAATTAAAAAAATCGGGCATTTGCGAGCTATCTTTTGTGATTTTGCCGATGGTCTTTTCGCTGTCGATCACATAGTGGCTGAGTTTTTGCGTGCTGCCGTTAGGCTGTAACTTGGTGTATTCTTCTTGAATGACCGTATAGATTTTGACGCTTTCTTGATATTTGGGTTCCGATGCGCCGCCGTCATAGTATCTTAATTTTGCCGCGACTTCATAATGACTGAAAGCGCCGTTTTTGTCCGTTACGGTACGTGCGTCGAGTATTTCATAGTAGAGGCGGCGTGCCGAGGAACCGACGCTTACCATGGCCGGATACCAGACGATATTCCAGGGTTCGGGAGAACTTAAGACCGATTGAGAAAAGACCGTATCGAGGTTATCCCGCAAGACGGTATCGGCGTCGCAGACAGCGCCCTGTAACATAGCGAGATATTGCGATACGACAATCACCCCATTATAGGTATCAGTGTTCCAGGGGTCGGGAGAATTGCGCCAGATGTCATTTTGCGTGATGACATTGACGGATTTATTACTGTTATCCCAGATTACGTTCGCTCCCAAGCTTTCCGAAATAGCCCTGATCGGGACCATGACGCGGCTATTGATTACCGTAGGGGCAACGTCCGTTTTGATTGGGCTGCCGTTTAAAAAGAGCCCGATCTGGTTTGATGCCAGGACGCCTACAGAAATTCCGACTACAAAAATGAAAGTCCAGATCATAAGTGTTAAGTACGAAAATCTTTTTTTCATTAGGCATTCCTCCTTGCAATTTCATCATATCCTAAAAACCTGTTTATTACAATGTAATGGGATAAAGAGGGAATATTTTAAAAGGGGATTTGTAAGCAAAAGGTTTATCTGGTTTTTTCATAAATACTCTCAAACCGCATATCAATAACAAACGGCATTTTTGCGGAGGGAGTTTATGCGTGTCGTTCATGTCAGCTATAAACATATTTTTGCCTTGGGGTATGTGGTTTTGGTACTTTTTGTTCTGATGCATTTCATGCATACAAATTACCTGATCAGCTCCGTATCGCAAAGCATGCGGCTTTTGCCCATTTATAAAGTTGACACACCCGAGCAGCAGGTTGCCATCAGTTTTGACGCATCTTGGGGCGCGGAACACACAAAAGAGATTTTGGATATTCTTGACCGCTATCAGGTCAAGACGACCTTCTTTTTGGTGGATATCTGGATCAAAGATTATCCGGATATGGCCAAAGAGATCGTCGCCCGCGGTCATGAAATCGGCCTGCATTCCGCTACCCATCCTCATTTTACGCAGTTGAGCACGGCAGAGATGGAAGAAGAGTTAAAGAGCAATGCGCAGACGATCTTTAATACGACCGGCTTTCAGCCTGTTTTGTTCCGCCCGCCTTTTGGGGATTATAATAACAGTGTGATTTCCACAACGGAGGCTTTGGGCTATACGGCGATCCAATGGTCGGTCGACAGTCTGGATTGGAAGGATTTGTCGGCAGTTGATATTCAAAATAGAGTTTTAAAAAGAATCGGGCCGGGCGATATCGTGCTTTTCCATAACAACGGCAAGCATACCGCGGAAGCACTGCCTGCAATATTAGACGCCCTCAAACAAAAAAACTTATCCGTGGTACCAATTTCTCAATTACTGCTGAAAGGGGATTATTATATCGACTATAACGGCATTCAGCGCCAAAAACCGGCGTCAAGCGCTAATGATGTGGAATTAACCATATCTCCGTAGCTATAAGGTTGTTTGGCTTGACACGCAGTCCGATACCATCTATAATGAACATAACCAATTGAATACCATCGTTTCAAGGGGAGCTTTTTTTTAAAAAAGGCTGAGAGGGAGAAATCCGACCCTAAAACCTGATCTGGATAATGCCAGCGGAGGGAAATGATAACGAAAGTTGTCGTATGATAAGCCTTTGCTAGCCGCAAAGGCTTTTTTTATTCCCAATTGTAGATGAAAAGGGAGGTGAGAGCATGAAAGTAAAAAGTAATTATCTATATCCGCTGGCGACCATTGTCTTGTTGCTTGTTGTCTGGCAGGCTTTGGTAACAATTTTTCAGGTCCAAAGCTGGCTTTTGCCTTCGCCCTGGGAAATCGGCCGGACCATCGTTAGTAAATGGGATCTTTTGTGGCAGCACAGTGTCTATACCTTATCCGAAGCGTTGTTGGGCCTGATTTTGGCGACAGGGTTTTCTTTGCTTTTGGCTTTCATGATGTCGGCCATACCGCTTTTGTACCGCTCTTTCTATCCTCTTTTGGTGATCTCACAAACCATCCCCATCATTGTCTTGGCGCCGCTGTTTTTGGTCTGGTTTGGTTACGGCTATTTGCCGAAGGTATTGGTTGTGATCCTGATTTGCTTTTTTCCTCTGGTTATTAATGTGTTGGCCGGATTTAATGCAGCCGACCCGTATTTGCTGCGCTTTTATCAGAGCATGGGTGCAAAACCTTTGCAGATGTTTCGCCGCATTCGTCTGCCTGCCGTCCTGCCGTACTTTTTCGGCGGTTTACGGATTGCGGCTACCTACAGCATCATGGGGGCTGTGATCGGCGAATGGCTGGGGGCAACCAAGGGTATCGGCCTGCTTTTAACCCGGGCGCAACGCTCGTACGATATGCCGCTGGTTTTTGCTTCGATCGTTACGATTATCTTTTGGAGCGCCGTGGTGTTTTTGTCGATCCGTATTTGGGAACGGTTGATGTTAAGGTGGAAGGGTGAGCAAAAAGTGAAACAAAAAACAGAATTATAGTTGCAATCATTTTATCTCAGATTAAATTATAAGGAAGGTATTTCTATGTTAAAAAAAATCTTGATCTTATGTTCATGTTTAATTTTTTCTCTATTGTTAGTGGCTTGCGGGGATACGGATACGCAAAAGGATGATCAAGCCGCGCAGGCGAATAAAAAAGTTACCGTGGTGTTGGATTGGACGCCCAATACCAATCATACGGGGCTTTATGTGGCTCTAAAGAAAGGTTATTTTGCCGAAGAGGGGCTGGATGTGGAAATCGTACAACCGGGAGACAATGTCGCCAATCAGTTGGTGGCGACCGGCAAGGCGCAGTTTGGTGTCAGCTATCAGGAAGAAGTCAATTTTGCCCGCCAGTCAGGCGTTCCCGTTGTTTCCATCGCTGCTGTGATTCAGCATAATACCTCCTGTTATGCCTCTCCTGTTGCGGCAGGGATAACGGAAATCAAAGACTTTTCCGGCAAAAAATACGGCGGCTGGGGCGGCGAGGTGGAAGAAGCTTTGTTTCAATATATGCTGGATCAAAAACTGATCGGTGAGCCTGTGGAGAACATCAACATCGGAAGTACGGACTTCTTTACGGCTGTCGATTCCGGTACCATTGATTTTTCCTGGATCTTTTATGCTTGGACGGGGATCGAGGCCGAAGTGCGCGGCATGGACTTAAATTGCATTTATCTGAAAGATATCAACCCTGCGTTTGATTATTACACGCCCGTTTTGGTGGCGAGCGAGGATTTGTTGGCAAATGACCCCGATCTGGCCAAAGCGTTCTTGTCAGCCGTGAGCAAAGGGTACGAGTATTGCGTACAAAACCCCGACGATGCGGCGGCGATTCTTTTGGAATATGCGCCGGAACTAAATGCCGACCTGGTTAAACAAAGTCAGGAATGGTTGGCAAACCAATATATTGCCGACGCGGACCAATGGGGTACGCAAAAACTAGAGGTTTGGCAAAATTATGCCGATTGGATGACCGAAAACGGTTTGATGGCGGAAGGCTTTGACGCCAACGCCGCATTCAGCAATGATTTTTTACCGAATAAATAGAAGTTTTAGGAGCAGCATATGTCTATCTGGGTAGAACAGTTAACAAAATATTATTGCCTGAACGGGGAAAGTATAAAGGTGTTGGAGGACCTTTCTTTTGCCATGGAAAAGGGGGAGTTTGTTTCCGTCTTGGGCCCTTCGGGATGTGGCAAAAGTACGCTTTTGGAAACGATTGCAGGCATGACCTCTGTTGATGAGGGGAACGTAACCATAGACGGCAAAGTATGCTTTATGCCTCAAAACGATATGCTGCTCCCCTGGCTCAGGCTCATCGACAATGCCGTACTGCCGTCCGTTTTGCAAGGCAAAAGTAACGATGAACTTATTCTGTTAAAAAACAAGGCAAATAAGCTACTCCCTCTTTTTGGTTTGCAGGAGTTTAAGCAAAGTTATCCGCATCAACTTTCCGGCGGAATGCGTCAAAGAGTTGCCTTATTGCGCACCTATCTGTTGGGCGGGGATTTTTGGCTTTTGGATGAACCGTTTGCCAAGCTGGATGCTTTGACCAGGGAAGAACTACAAGACTGGCTCTTACAAGTATGGCATTACGCTTCCACGGGCGTGCTTTTTGTTACCCATGATATCGAAGAAGCCATTCGGCTTTCCTCCAGAATCCTACTTTTATCGGCTCGACCGGGCAGACTGCTTGAAGAGTATGTGATTGAACCCTCTTTGAGTCAGACACAGGCATTGGCGCTTAAACAGAAGATCAAAGAAAGAATGAGCCTGGACTAATCATGAATAAGTATGCTATAATGCTGATAAAACTAGGGATACGGGGGGGCGGCTCCGGTCTGGTGGCCGGTGCGGACTTCAAATCCGTTTGTGACGCAGCGATCCTGTGTTAGGTGTGTTCGATTCGCACACGCTCCCGCCAAAACTTTAAAAAGGTGAAAATGATGAAGACTCTGTTGGTCTATAATCCCAAAGCCGGGCAGATTCGTAAACTTCTTGCCCAGATTGATTATATAGTGGGCTGTTTTCAAAAACGGGATAAAGAAATTTTGTTTTACCGTTTGGATGCGCAAGAAGACAGTGCAAACAATCTGGCACATTTGATGAAAAAAATTAAGCAAGATCCAGGTGCGTTTGATCGAATTCTGATTGCAGGCGGAGACGGCACCGTACATCTCGTGGTCAATGCCATGATTAAAAACGGCATTGATTTGCCGGTTGGAATCTATCCGGTAGGAACCTGCAACGATTTTGCCATCCAGTTTTCCCAAGGCGCAACCATTAAACCCCTGACGGAAGCCTTTGCCGGTGATGAGATGGTGTTCTGTGATGTGGGGATAGCGAACGACCGTTATTTTATGAATATTGCAAGCCTCGGCACTTTGGTAGAAGTGAGCCAAAAAACCAATCAAGCCATGAAAAGCACCATCGGCCCGGCAGCCTATTATCTCAAAGGTCTGGAACAATTCGCCAAAATGGAAACGTATAACGTTCAGGTAGAAGCCAATCTTTATCAAAAAGACGGGCAACTGCTGCGGCAAAACCATTTTGAAGGAGAAATCTTTTTTATCCTTATTCAAAACGGGCCTTCCGCCGGTGGGTTCAATAAAATAGGGGCGCATTGTCTTTACGACGATGGCTTGCTTGACGTTTTAATCGTTAAAAAGTGCCTTAGTATGGATGTGATCAACTTGTTTGTTGATATCTTTAACGGCAGGCATTTGGAAAATAAACATGTGGTTAGCTTTCGTACAAACAACATGCAAATCAATTGTACGCAAGAGGTAACGAGTAATTTGGACGGAGAAGCCGGAGATCCTTTACCGCTTACAATCGGGATATTGCCCCAAAAATTAAGGATTTTCGTCTCGTAAGTCTTTTAGTTAAAATATATGATTGCTTTTTTAAAAAACACTTGCTATAATCCATTTGTGAATTTATTTTAGGAGAGTGAAGTTTTTGGCCAGTCATGTTGTCCCTCCGGTTTATTCTCAAATTGCCTTGGATATTGCCTTACGGATTACCCGTGGAGAATTAAAAGAAAATACACGGGTTTATGGACGCTCGGTTATGTCTTCAGAATATGGAGTTTCTCCGGAAACCATACGAAGAGCAATGAAGTTATTGGAAGATATGCAGATTGTTGAAGTCAAGCAAAATAGTGGGGTTTTGATTTTATCTGCCCAAAAAGCCCAAAAATATGTGGAGCGGTTCAGTGCCCAAAATGATATTCGGTCCATTCAAAAGAATCTGAATGAGTTGTTGCAACAGCAACAGGATCTTTGCCGACAAATAACAGTTGTAGCTGATTCTATTGTGCGGATTAATGAAAAATTCTCTCAAACAAATCCTTTTAACAATTATGAAGCATCTGTTCCGACTGATTCTCCACGTATCGGAAAAACATTAGATAATTTAAAATTTTGGCAACAGACCAGTGCCACCATTATCGCGATTCGACGAGAAGGAAAGATTATTCTTTCACCGGGGCCCTATGCTGTGCTTCAACCCAATGATATATTAATATTTGCAGGTGATATAAAAACGATAGAAGCTGTAAATGATTTTTTGGTCAATAAATAAAAGTTAGAGATATATAACAACACCATTCCGTATGTTTATAAGGAATGGTGTTGTTTTTTGTCGATGAAATGAATTTGACAGCCGACAACTTATAAAATATAATAGAGTTGTTATTCAATTCGACAACTTCTTATATTTCTATCCATGGGGGAGGTGGTTTCATGACTGAGAAAATCGAAGTGTCCAATTTGATTAAAGTTTTCGGGGTACATCATCAGAAGGGTTTATCCATGCTCGATCAGGGAATGAGCAAACATGAGATTCTTAGGGAAACAGGATTAACCGTAGGTATTGATAATATTAGTTTTTCTGTTCACGAAGGAGAAGTTTTTGTAATCATGGGCCTATCCGGAAGCGGAAAATCAACGATTCTTCGTTGCCTCAATCGATTAATTGAGCCTAGTAAAGGTCAGGTTGTTGTCGATGGGATAGATATTACAAAGTTGAACGAGAATGATTTAAGAAAATTTCGCCAGGAAAAAACAGCAATGGTTTTTCAACAATTTGCTTTATTGCCGCACCGTACTGTTTTGGAAAATACCGTTTATGGTTTAGAAGTACAAAAGGTTGCGAAAAAGAAAAGAGAAGAGCGGGCAATGCAAGTTTTGGAACTTGTCGGTCTTGCCGGTTGGGAAGATAAATATCCGGCACAATTAAGCGGCGGTATGAAACAGCGGGTTGGTTTAGCAAGGGCTTTGGCTAATGACGCCGATATCTTATTGATGGATGAAGCATTCAGTGCTCTCGACCCTCTAATCCGGGAAGAAATGCAGGATGAACTATTGGATCTTCAACATAAGATGAACAAAACCATTGTTTTTATTACACATGACCTGAATGAGGCTTTAAAACTGGGGGATCGGATTGCTTTTTTAAGAGAAGGTGCTTTGGTTCAGATTGGAACTCCGGAAGAAATCACCACCAATCCAGCAGATGATTATGTAGCCAAATTTGTTAAGGGAGTGGACAGAAGCAAGATTATGACAGCCAAAGATGTCATGAAAAAACCGAATCCGCTTATCACTTTACGTGACGGTCCCAACGTTGCTTTGAGGACCATGAAAGAGCATGGCATATCCAGTATCTTTGTGACGGATAAAGATCGGGCATTAAAGGGAATCCTAACAGCAGATGTAGCTGTTGATGCGAGATACGCCGGCATCCAAAGCCTGTCGGAAGTCGAACTGGCTAAAGGACCCATTGTCAAGGAGAACACATCCCTCATTGAAACTTTAGGAATAATTGCCGAGAGTAGATTGCCCATAGCTGTTGTAGATAACGAAAATAAAATAATTGGAATCATTGTTCGTGGCTCTATTTTAGCGGCGCTTGCAGATCTCAACTCTGGAAACCATTTGGTTGAAGGGGGTGAGGCAGATGCCTAAAATTCCATTATCCAATGTAATCGATACAATAATTGATTGGTTAAAATATCATTTCGGAGACAGCCTGGATACTTTTTCAGGTTCCTTTGGTGATTTTATTAATGGTTTCCATACTTTTCTTGCGTTTATACCTTGGTGGTTATTGATCCTCATCTTCGCTGTTTTGGCCTGGAGGGCCGGAGGCTGGAAACTTATGATCGGTACAGTCCTGGGTTTGTACTTTATTTATAATTTAAACTTATGGCCTGCTTTTTTGATCACATTGGTGTTGGTATTGATTTCCGCGTTGGTTTCCATCATCATCGGGTTACCATTGGGTATAATTGCGGGACGGAGTGATCAATTTCATCGAATTATTACCCCTATTTTAGATATTATGCAGACCATGCCATCTTTTGTTTACCTTATTCCGGCTTTACTGTTTTTTAGCATTGGCAAGGTTCCCGCTGTCTTTGCAACCGTTATCTTTGCAATGCCACCTGTGATTCGGCTGGCTGATCTTGGAATCCGTCAGGTTCCGGTTGATCTGGTAGAAGTCGGTCAAGCTTTCGGGTCAACATCCTGGCAGCTCTTGCAGAAAATACAGTTACCGGTTGCATTGCCGACCATCATGGCCGGTATTAACCAGACGATGATGCTTTCTTTATCAATGGTTGTAATTGCTGCTATGATTGGATCCGGTGGTCTTGGTGCAGGTGTTTTAGAAGCCATTAGTCAACTTAAAATTGGAATGGGATTTGAATACGGATCGGCGGTAGTCATTCTGGCAATTATTTTGGATCGCTTGTCTCAAGGGATCGGCAGGTCAAAAAAAAATAAAAAAAATAATAATTAAGAAGGAGAGATGATGCAAATGAAAAAAGGATGGCGAAAATATTTATTTTTTGCTCTTGTAGTAGCGATGGTTTCATGCTTAGTTGCCGGTTGTTCCACTAATCAAACCAATGAAGGGAATACCGGAGAAACAAAAGGAACTATTGAAATCGGTTATGTGAATTGGGCCGAATGTGTTGCTGTCAGTAATTTATGGCAAGTTATTTTAGAAGATCAGGGATATGAAGTAAACTTAACTCAATTGGATGTTGCTCCTTTGTTTACCGGTTTGAGCAATGGCGATATTGATCTCTTTATGGATGCTTGGTTGCCGATTACCCATGAAACCTATTGGAATGAGTATAAAGATAATCTTGAAGACTATGGTATTTGGTACCAGGGCGAGGCTAAGATTGGCTTAGTCGTTCCAACTTATGTGACCATTGATTCAATAGCTCAAATGAAAGACGCCTCTGATCAATTTAATAACCAAATCATCGGGATCGACCCAGGAGCAGGGATTATGAAAGCTGCTGTTCGTGCCAATGAAGGTTATGGTTTGGGGTTTGAAGTAGTTCAGAGTAGTGAAATGGCTATGATGGCCGCTATGGAAAAAGCATACGGCAAAAATGAATGGATCGCTATTACCGGTTGGAGCCCCCATTGGATGTTCGCTAAATATGACCTGAAATATTTAGATGATCCCAATGGTGATTTTGGTGCGGCTGAAGAACTTCATACATTGGCCAACAAAAATTTCAGCACCGATGAGCCGGAAGTTGCCGCAATGATTAAGAATTTTAAGATGGACGATTCGCAAATCGGGGCGCTTGAAGCATTGATCAACGACGGCCTGGACCCCGTTGATGCTGCTAAACAATGGATCAGTGAAAATCAGGATATTGTTAACGGCTGGATTGGTCAGTAATTAATCGACATTATTCAAAATTCTCATAAAAAAAAGACCCATAATGGGTCTTTTTTTTATTGGTCAAAAAGAGGTTATTCTTTATTGGGGCCGGCCGCGGCGATTTCCGGGTTGACGCCTTTTAGTTTGGAAAAGTTCTTGTGGAATTCAGCCGCAAGTTGTGTGGCTGTTTTTGTGTAATCCTCTTTGTCTTTCCAGGTATTGATGGGGTTTAAGATTTCAGACGGAACATTGGGGCAGGCTTTGGGAATATTTAAGTTAAAGATCGGATCAACTTCATATGCCACATGATCCAGATCCCCGTTAAGAGCGGCTGTCACCATGGCTCTGGAATAAGCCAGTTTCATACGGGAGCCGACACCATATTTACCGCCGGACCAACCGGTATTTAAAAGATAAACCTTGGTATTGTATTTTTCGATTTTATCACGCAAAAGTTGGGCGTAAACACCTGCCTCCCGCAGGAGGAAGGGAGCCCCAAAGCCTGTGGAAAAGGTGGTCTGCGGTTCTGTAATGCCCCGTTCCGTACCGGCCAGTTTGCTGGTGTAACCGGAAAGGAAGTGGTAGCTGGCCTGGTTTTTATCCAGTCTTGAGATTGGGGGCAAAACGCCGAAGGCGTCGGCTGTCAAAAAGACAACTACAGAAGGATGATCGCCTCTGCCTGATTCCACAAAATCGGGAATCTTGTCGATGGAATAACCCGCGCGTGTGTTTTCTGTAAGGCTTTCATCAGCATAATCGGCGACCCTCGTTTGGGGGTCATGAATGACGTTTTCCACAATAGCGCCAAAAGAGATGGCATCCCAGATTTGCGGTTCGCCTTCTCTGGTTAAATTGATACATTTGGCGTAGCAACCGCCTTCAAAGTTAAAGATTCCATCGTCAGACCAGCCGTGTTCATCGTCGCCAATGAGCGAACGCCCCGGGTCAGCCGATAAAGTCGTTTTGCCGGTACCGGAAAGTCCGAAGAACAAAGCAACGTCGCTCTTTTCTTTACCAAGGTTGGCTGAGCAATGCATGGGGAAGATTCCCTTTGCTGGCATGAGGTAATTCATTAGGGTAAAGCAGGATTTTTTGATCTCACCACCATAACTTGAACCGCCGATGATGATTTTTTTATCCTGCATATTTAAAATAATAAAAGCTTCACTCTTGGTGTGGTCACGTTCCGGAACGGCTTTAAATCCCGGAGCTACGATAATGGTATAATCCGGAACAAAATTGTCTAATTCTCCGTCTTTAGGACGAACTAGTACGTTGCGGATAAAAAGGTTTTGCCAGGCAAGTTCATTGATAACCCTGACTTTGATGCGTACTTTGGGATCGTTGCCGATAAAGCCTTCAAAAATAAACAAATCTTTGCCGCTGAGATATTGCGCTTGCAATTTGCTCAGGTTATCGAAATCATCCGGTTTAAATCCTTTATTTGCGCTGTTCCAATCGACGTTTTTTAGTGTATCTTCGCATTCCACAATAAAACGGTCATTGGGGGAGCGTCCCGTGTATTTCCCGGTTTCAACAGCTAAAGCGCCTGTGCTGGACAATATCCCTTCCTGTCTACGTAAGGATTCTTCTACCAAAAGTGCCGGACAGAGATTTTGATAGATATTGGGTGTGTCTTCAATACCTAGTTTTTCAAGAGCTGCTTTGTTTACCATTAATATCCCCCTTTATTATTTTATCCTACCCTACCTAAGAGGTGTATATTATCTATATCTATTCCTTTATAATATCATTTTGAGTATGCTAGTACAACTTTTTTATATTTTAAAAATTGGTCGAATTATCAATTAAAAAAGTTTATAAGCTTAATTAAGCTGGAAATTTAATGTAAATAAAAAAATTTAAAGGGTATGACACAAAGAGGTAGAATTTGTTTTTTAAGATAAATTTTATCTATTATGACAAAAAGTGACAAACAATAAGGAGGCCAAGTATGCAACCAGGTGTTATTCAAAAAAGATTGATACGCTCAAAAGCGTTTTTATTTATCATTCTAGGTTTGATTGCTTTGTTGATTTTGATTCCGTTTGCGAAAGCATCAGCTGCAACCACTCCCATCACATTGTACGTCAATGGCAGTTTGGTAAAGCCTGACGTGGATCCTTTTGTTTATCAAAACAGAACCATGGTTCCTTTGCGTTTTGTCTCAGGCCCTCTATCGGCTGATTTGGCTTGGGATAGCACTACCAAGACTGTTACCCTAACCAAATGGGGACTTGTGATTACGTTGACGATCGGTGATACAACGGCCATAGTTAACGGTGTAGAAGTGGAATGCGATACTGCGGCGATGGCGAAAGACGGCAGAACTTTTGTCCCTGTCCGATTTATTTCTGAAAACCTGGGAGGGGTTGTGGACTGGAACAGCACCAGCCGTCGTGTCAGCGTTGTTTTCGCCGGTGAAAGCAAGGCTTTGAACATTACCGGGTATTATTACGACAGCAAGTCTTTGACTATGTTGCAAAACTTCACCGATACGTTTGATGATGTGATCCATTTTGGCTATAGTATTGCCGCCGACGGCACCGTATCCCCAAAGCAATATTTTAACTATGATTTGTTTGAAAGCCAGGGCTATGATTGCACTCTTCAAAATGGTATCCGGCCTATGTTATTAATTACGGCTTTTGAGAAGGCCAGTTGCACTCAATTGCTCACATCCGATCTCAATAGGGCCGCCGCAATTGAAAATATTTGCGCTTTGGTGGAAGCCAAGGGTATGACCGGCGTCAATTTGGACTTTGAAGCCGTTGCCGTGGAGTGCCGCGATTATTATACCCAGTTTGTGAAAGACTTAAAACAAGCATTAGGTACGGATAAAGTACTTTCACTTTCTTTGCATCCACGTACCTATGGCTATCAAACCTGGCTTGACGGTTATGATTATGGCGGTCTGGCTACTTGCGCAGACGAACTCATCATCATGTTCTACAACGAGCATTACTCCGGTGGTACTCCGGGACCTGTAGCCGGAGCGAGTTGGATGCGGACCAGTATCGAATACCTATTGCAATATATCCCGGCTGATAAACTTCATGCCGGTCTTGGCGTTTATGGCTATAGTTGGCCGGAAGGCGGCAAAGGCACTTCCGTTCATGTCGGAAATGCTGTTGCTTTGGCCCAAGAAAAAGGAGCAACCATTCAGCGGGATGAGAAAAGCGGCGTTCCCTGGTTTACCTATGTTGGCGACGATGGTGTCATCCGTCAGTTGTGGTTTGAAGATGCCCAAAGTATGGCTCAAAAAGCAGCATTGGCTAAAGAGTACGGGCTGGCCGGTATCGCAGTTTGGCGTATGGGAATCGTACCGGATGATATTTGGTTGGCGATCGTTCATGCAGTCCAATAACAAACAAATATAAACCCGCTTATAAAGCGGGTTTATATTCTATTTTTTAATAATTAAGTTATCTTACTTAAAGAATTCAAGAGTATATCTAACACATCTAATAGACAAATAATTAGAAAGATGATACAATAATCCAATAGGTTTTTGTATTTGTTTTCATATGTAGGCATTATGAAAGGCTCATTTGATTTTTTAATTGTATTTAAGGAGAAGGCGCTATGATATTAAGTGGGGCTCAAGCGGTTGTTGAATGTTTAAAGAAAGAGAATGTGGACACGGTATTCGGTTACCCTGGAGGAGTTGCGCTTCCGTTATATGATGCGCTTTATAATTGTGGCATTCACCACATTTTGACCCGTCATGAACAGGGTGCCGCTCATGCTGCCGACGGTTATGCACGTTCAAGCGGAAGAGTAGGGGTATGTATTTCTACATCCGGACCAGGAGCAACCAATTTGGTTACAGGAATCGCAACCGCCAATATCGACTCTGTTCCCATGGTTTGTATCACTTGTCAGGTTACGACCGACGCATTAGGGAAAGATTCTTTTCAAGAAGCAGATATCACTGGGATTACGGCTCCTATTTCAAAACACAACTTTATGATTCATACCGTAGAGTCATTGCCTGAGGTAATGACCGAAGCGTTTTATATTGCGTCCACGGGTCGTCCCGGTCCTGTTATTGTGGATATTCCCAAAGATGTCTTAGTGAGTAAAGCTGAATTTGCTTATCCGGAAAAACCGCAACTCAAAGGATATAAGCCGGTCTATTCCGGTGACGAATCGATGATCCGTACAGTTGTTAACGTCTTAAAACAAGCAAAAAAACCCGTATTTTTTATCGGTGGCGGTGTTATGCTTTCCGATATGGCGGATGTGGTTTTAGAGCTGGTAAATAAAACCGGAATTCCCGTGACGGCCAGTATGATGGGGCTTGCGTCGCTGGATAAAAAGCATCCGTTGCATCTGGGTATGTTGGGTATGCATGGGACTTATGCCGCTAATCTTGCGGTTACCAACTGTGACTTATTGATTACCTTAGGCGCCCGTTTTGATGACCGCGTAACGGGAGCTGTCAGTAAGTTTGCCCCCAATGCCACGATTGTTCAGTTTGACATCGATCCGTCAGAAATCAATAAGATTATCCCGACTAATTATTGTGTTTTAGCGGATCTTAAATGGTCCTTACCCATCTTTACAAAAATGGTTTCTGCCTGCGACATCAAACCGTGGGTAGATGAGGTACTGTTGTGGAAAAAGGAACACCCACTGCGTTTTAAAGAAGATACAGCCAACATCAAACCGCAGGCTGTAATTTGCGCGGTTGATGAAGCCAAAGCAAACGATGCCTTTGTTGTGACCGATGTGGGACAGCATCAGATGTGGACGGCACAGTATGCCCATTTTGGTCATCCGCGGGCTTTGATTTCTTCCGCTGGCTTGGGTACGATGGGGTATGGCCTCCCGGCTGCTATCGGCGCCCAGGCGGCAAACCCCGAACGTGAAGTTTGGCTTTTTAGCGGGGACGGCAGCATCATGATGAACTGTCAGGAACTGGCTACAGCCGTGGAGCAAAACCTGCCGATAAAGATTTTTATTTTAAATAATCAGGGTTTAGGTATGGTTCGTCAATGGCAAAGAATGTTTTACGGAAAACGTTACAGTGGTTCCAAACATGAGGTCCCAACTAATTTCCAATTATTGGCTGAAGCTTTTGGCGCGAAAGGCCTCACGGTTCACACAAAAGAAGAGTTAAAATATGCTGTGACTTATGCCAAAGCCTGCAAAGGTCCGATCCTGGTAAATGTTTTTGTGGAAGAAGAAGAAAACGTTATGCCCATGGTTCCGCCCGGCACCGCCTTGGATCAAATTGTAGAATAGGAGTTGGATATGAAACAACAACACATTTTGTCTGTTTTGGTGGAAAATTCTCCTGGGGTATTAACGCATATATCTTCGCTGCTTTCCCGTCGTGGAATCAATATATCCAGCATCGCTGCCTCCTCAACGGAAGAGCCGGATATTACGCGAATTTCTTTAGTCGTGGAAGTATCCGATTATGAAGCATGGGCAGAAATCTTGAACCAATTGGAAAACCTGATTCAGGTGACCAAAGTAATTGAGATGACAAACGAGTCCCCGATCGCCAGGGAATTATCTTTGATTAAGGTTAAGGCAAGCCCTGACCAAAGAGCGGAGATCACCAATGTGACGGATATTTTCCGCGCCAGAATCGTAGACGTGCACCCGGAATCCATGGTCATTGAACTGACAGGAGAATCTCAAAAGGTAGACGCTTTTTGCGACTTGATGCAACGGTTTGGTATTATAGAAATCATTCGCACCGGTTCTGTCTTTATGTCCCGTGCGCCGGAAGCTGCTGCCGAGTAAATTCTAGATCAGCATAACTTGTGGAGGAGTCAGCAGTGAGAGTAGGAATTCCCAAGGCTTTATTATATTACTATTATTTTCCTTTGTGGAAAGAGTTTTTTGTACAGCTGGGACATGAGGTTATCGTAACCGGTTCCACAAATAAAAAGATTATCAATCAGGGATCTAAAATCAGCGTTCCGGAAATTTGCGTGCCGATTAAGATCTTTAATGGTCATGTGTTGGAATTGGCAGCCATGAACGTGGACTATATCTTTGCTCCGCGTATGGTGACGGTTGAAAAGAGTAAAACATTTTGCCCCAAATTCTTAGGGTTACCCGATATGTTGCGCTATACGTTTTGCGATCCCCAATATCATTTTATTATGCCGTATATTTGCAGCAAAAAGGAATGGGGCGCCGATGTTAAAGAGCTTGTCAAAGACCCGTTTTTGTCTCAATACAGCGAGAACCAGTTGCGTGAGGCGTGGGAAGCCGGCGTAAAAAAATGGCAAAAGTTTCAAGCCATATGCCGTTTGGGCTATACCATAGACGAGGCGATGGTTTTATATCAAAAAGAAGGTTTGCCGCCTCAAAAAGAAAAAAATCAGGATATTTCCATTGCCGTTATCGGTTATGTCTACGAAGTCTATGATCAATTTGTGGGTATGGAAATTACCAAAAGGTTGGAAGCATTAGGCGTTAATATTTATACGTTTGAAATGTTGGAATTGGAAGATTTAAAGAAGCAACTAAAGGCGATGGAAAAGACTTTGTTTTGGACTTTTGCCAATAAAGTATTTGCCGCCGGCCTGCATTATTATCATCAACCGGGTATCGACGGTATCATTCATGTCACGGCTTTCGGTTGCGGTCCCGATTCGCTTTCCGGGAAAATGATGGAGCTGGATTCCGATAAATATGGAAAGCCTTTTTTAACGATACGTGTGGATGAACATACTGGTGAAAGCCATCTGCAAACGAGAATAGAGGCGTTTACCGATATGATCCGCCGGAAGAAGTTGGCAAAAAAATAAAAAAGGTATATTGCTAAATTAATAAAATATATAGATAATACGAAACTAGCATACGATCGATTTGATTGGCTATAACCCTTACGTTGGAGAGAACATAAGGAGAGAATATATGAAATTAGCGTTTCCTTATATGGGGGAAGGTTCGGTCGCTTATCACAAGCTGGCGACCATGTTGGGACATGAAGCTGTCCCGACCCTAAAACCGACCCAAAAAACAATTAATATTGGTGTAAAATATGCACCGGAGTTTGCCTGCTTCCCACTCAAAGTTATGCTTGGTACTTATATTGAAGCAATTGAGCAGGGTGCGGATACCATTGTCTCTTCCGGGGGACATGGTCCTTGCCGAGCGGGTTTTTACGGAGAATTGCATCAGAAAGTGTTGCAATCTTTAAAGTATGATGTTGACTTTGTCATTTTTGATTCCGTGTTCGATAATCCCAGGCGTTGTATTGATAATGTAAAAAAAATGAAAGGGAATAACTCTTTCAAAACAGTGATTTATACGGCGCGTACGGTGTACCGTTCCTTAAAATTGATGGACGAGATAGAAAAACAATTGCAAAAGATGCGCCCCTATGAGGCCGTATCAGGCACTTGTGCGCAGATCTGGAAAAACTTACAGAAAGAAATTGCCCAGGCCTATACGTTTGAAGCGGTTGACCGTTTGCGTAAAGATACGCAGGAAATGGTCCATGCTGTCGAGTTGATTCCCGTGCCCGAAGCAAGCCGCCTGCGGATCGGTATTGTCGGTGAAATCTATGTGGTGATGGAAAGTTCTGTCAATATGGAGATGGAAGAGAAGTTATTGGGCTTAGGATGTGAAGTTCAACGCAGCCAATATCTTGGTGATTGGGTTGATTTTCATCTGATCCCGCACCGTATCTCCAAACCACATGAGTTGGAAATACAAAAAATAGGCAGTGAATATTTTCCGATCGGTATCGGCGGACATGCCAGAGAAAATATGGGTTGGATTAAGTATTTTGCGCAAAATGGTTTTGACGGCGTTGTTCATATATTGCCGTTTAGCTGTCTGCCGGAACTGATGTCGCAAAGCATTATTCCCCAGGTGTCCAAAGACCTCAATATGCCTGTGATTTCCTTCCCGATGGACGAACAAAGTGGATTGGCAAACAACACAACTCGCATAGAGGCGTTTATCGAGTTAATTAAGGCTAAAAAGTTTGGCTCTATGCTCACAAAAAAGGTGGTGTAGAATTATCCATATGGCAAATCTAGGGGTTTATTTAGGGGTTGATGTTGGTTCTGTCAGCACCAATCTCGTCGCAGTGGATGATAATAAAGAAGTTCTGTTTGAACGGTATTTACGAACCGGCGGTCAACCGATCGATTCGGTCAAAATGGCTTTGCAGGAATTATATCAAGAGCATCCGGATATTGAAATTATCGCTGCCGGCACGACAGGTAGCGGCCGCCAGTTGGTAGGGATGATGATCGGTGCCGATGTGATCAAAAATGAGATTACGGCTCATGCCACAGCAACGGTTCATTTTTTCCCGGATGTCAAAACCATTTTTGAGATCGGTGGACAAGATTCCAAGATTATTCTCGTTAAAGACGGCGTTGTGGTGGATTTTGCCATGAACAGTGTATGTGCCGCCGGTACAGGCTCTTTTTTGGACCATCAATCCGAACGTTTGCGTATACCGATCGAACAGTTTGGTGATATGGCCTTAACCGCAGAGCGTGATGTTCGTATTGCCGGACGTTGTACCGTTTTTGCCGAGTCCGATATGATTGCCAAACAACAATACGGTTTTTCCAAAGCGGAGATCATCAGGGGTTTGTGTAATGCCTTGGTACGCAATTATATTACCAATTTGGGCAGAGGAAAATCATTGGAGCCGCCGTATGTCTTTCAGGGAGGGGTGGCCGCCAACAAAGGGATCCGCGCAGCATTTGAAAAAGAGATGGGGCATCCGGTTATGATTCCTCAGTATTACGGGACCATGGGAGCGATCGGGGCTGCAATTTTAGCGGCGGAAAATTATGCCAAAACAGGGAAAAAAACCAAATTCAGGGGCTTGGACACGGTTGAGTTGGATTTTGTTTCCACCAGTTTTGAATGTCAGGATTGCTCCAATGCTTGCGAGATTGTGCAGATCGTTTTAGATGGGGTTCCGGTAATATCCTGGGGAGACCGTTGCGGTAAATGGAGCGCGGTCAGCAAAGGGCAGTAAATTTATTATGTATGATTAATAATAAATGATTTTAATGAAGGATATATAATTGTGAATCAAAAGCCGTCTTTAGCAAATGCTAAAGACGGCTTTTGTATTGGTGAATCCTGGGAGGGAGTGGGGGCGCATTAACAATCATCAGCGGGACAACAACAGCAGCAACAAGATTTATTTGCGCTTGTAGTTGGGCAGGAACCATCCGGTGGGCAACCGCCGGCTCCGCAAACGCGCGGCGCCCCTTGAGGGCAGGCATAGAAAACGAAGTCTCCCAAAACGGTTTGTTCCGCGCAAAGACAGGCCACGATGTTAACCGTAATGGTGATGGAACAGGCATCTACATGCGTAACAATGGCGGTAATACTGCTAGCGGAGCTGCCGGAGCAGGCAAATACGGAGTCGCAGGTACATTTAAGTGTCGTAGTGCGGATTACAGAAAGATTTTTCCGTAAGGGTTGACTCATACAGCTGTTGTCCATGCAGTCAAAGATACAGATGGGGATTTTGTACAATATGGTCGTTGTGCAATTGCCGCCGCTCCGGTCTGTTTTAATTTCGCGGCAGGTGATAGGACCACAGACTTCAGCTTCCAACAAAGTTCCTTCTTCCCACGGGGGATTACCCGTCGGGCATGGCAGAGGCAGTTTGATTTCTTTGGTGATCTCGCTACAGCGGCAGCAGCGGTCAATGATTTGGTGCAAACTTGCTCTGACCAATTGTGGCGTCGAGGTTCCGTCTGGACAAAGATTGGTAGTGGTACATTTGCTAGTACAATTGTTTGTGCTCGTGCCAAGTAAACATCTCATTTACAACACCTCTTAATAGAAGTTATCTGCTTTATTTTATGCAGCTGCAAGTTTGCTTGTTCATTAATTTACATAATTTTCGACAAAGTAAATAAAAGTCAAAATATGCTACAGAGGAACATATGGAAGAGACAAGGCATATACTAAACATAGATGGTCCCCCTTATGAAGGAGAACCATTTTATATCGGCTCAAAGATAAAGATTGGCCGATCATAGAGTTTGTTTAAACAGCTCCGTTTACGGGCGCTGTTTTTTATATTCCCCAGGCCGTAAGGCCATGATTGCAGCCCATATAAAACAGATAGCCGTCAGCTTGGATGGGAGAAAGGATCATATGGTCAATCCTTTTTTGCCATATGATCCTTTGTTTTATGATATCAAAAGCAAACAGCAGGTCGTTATGATAAAATAGCAAGAGCTCATTGAGATAGAGAAGCTCTCCACAAGAAGTGGCAGGTATTGTTGTCTGGTAAATCAGTGCGCCGCTAATGGCATCCAGACAGAAAACTCGTGTTTCTGTGCCACTTTCGCCGCAAAGATACAGTTTCCCCTCCCGGTAAATCCCGCTTGATGCGAGCTGCATGTTTGAATCCAACCGGTATTTCCAGACGATCTGTCCGGTTTTTCGATTTAGTGCCAGGTAAGACCCTTCTTGAGAGGCGACTCCCAATAATTTTTGCTGATTGTTTTCAAATAAAACGGGACCGGTTTTTAATGATTTACCCAGGGTATTGTTTTGCCAAACTTCTTTTCCTGTTGCGGTATCGAGCGCTAAGATGCTCAAGCCTCCCAAAGTAAGATAGAGCAGGTTATTTTTGGAGTCAATGGCTAGACTATCACAATATGCCAAAGCATTTGTAAAATTCGGTTGGCGTAAAAGCCGACTTATTTTAGTTTTCCACACCATATGCCCTGTTAATTGATCAATGGCTACAACAGAACCGTAAGCCAGATCGGTTTGGGCATTGTGGTCAATGCTTTTTGTGGTTAGATATATGAGGTTGTTATGGATTTGTAACTGGCTGAAGCTCCCTATAAACGCATGGGTATCCAACAGATTACACCAAACAGTTGCCCCGGTTTGAATATCGAGGGCGAAGATTTGTCCCGGGCAGGTTTGCGAACCGGTCGCTGATTGGGCATTGGATGCAATATACCAGATGTTGTCACAGATAACACCTGTTCCTTTAAATGGTACGGATAATGGACATTGCCAAATGATTTTGCCGGATTTTTTATCTATTTTATAAGCATTTCCTTCCCAGTCGCAAACATAAAGCGCGTCGTTTAGAATGATGGGTTTAGAGCTGATGGGTGTTTTGATTTCGGATTGCCAGTAATATTTTAGGTTCGCGATATTGGAGCGGTCAATATTGCTGGTAAAGGAGATGGCGTTATTGGTATGATTGGTTGTGGTAATTTTGCAAGGTGGGGAGAGCTTTTGTTTGCATTTGCATACATCGCGTGTTGTTTTAACCGGTTGGTCGGCAGCATAAGGGTTACGGGCGTTTGTGGATTGTTGCAGGGGTTGGTTCCAATATTTTTCATAATAAGAATCTTGCATAGACATCGCTCCTTCTTCAGGATACCTTAGAGTATTTCCTTAATCATTTTATTCTTGAAAAGCAGACAAGGTGCGAGAGGAATTTATGAATAACAAAATGGAGGCATATTTTTAGTCAAAAAAGAGCAGGGGATTTGTTTTTTAAACAAAATTTTGTTAAAATTAATAGGGTTTTAATAACAGTATCATGAAAGCAAGGTGTCTTACATGTCATCCCAAAAATCAAAAAGCCCGTTTGTCTCGGATTATGATCCTGAAAACTTTCGCAAAAGGGGATATGAGATTATCGATCTGCTGACCGACTATTTGAGCGGTTGTGTCAGTGAAGATAATCAAAGGGTGTTGACTTCCTCCTCGCCGCAGGAAATTTATGAAAAATGGCTGGCCATATTCAGCGACAAAGCCCCTATCGATTTTAAGCAATTTATGTCACAAGTACTGAATGATTCCAACCATTTACATCATCCCCGATATGTCGGGCATCAGGTATCGGCTCCTTTGCCCGAAGCGGTGCTTTCCGATACGGTTTCCGCCATGCTGAACAATTCCAGTGTAGTTTATGAAATGGGGCCGGTGGCTACTGCAATGGAGCATATTTGTGTCCAGTGGATGGCAAAAAAAATCGGCTTTGACAACAAAGCCGACGGTGTTTTAACCTCAGGAGGCACATTGGGCAACTTAACGGCTTTGCTTGCAGCGCGACAAGCACAGGCTGATTACAACATCTGGGAAGAAGGTGTCCAGTCGGAAAAGAACTTGGCCGTTTTGGTAGCCGATCAAAGCCATTACAGCGTCCGGCGCGCCGTGCAGGTGATGGGGTTGGGGGAGCGCGGCGCCATTGCTGTCGCTGCCGATGCCAACTTCCGTATGGATATTTGCGATCTGAAGGCTAAATATGAGGCTGCCAAAAGCCGTGGCATGTCGGTTTTTGCCGTAGTTGCCTGCGGCTGTTCCACGGCGACAGGCAGTTTTGACGATTTATCCGCCATTGCCAATTTTTGTCTTGAACACGGATTATGGTTGCATGTTGACGCTGCCCATGGCGGTTCCACTCTGCTTTCTTCTAAATATAAACATCTGTTGGTTGGTATTGAGCGGGCCGATTCCGTTGTTTGGGACGCGCATAAGATGATGATGTTGCCCATGTTGGTCACTGGCGTAATCTTTCGTAACGGACATTGCTCCTATGAAACATTCTCTCAAAAGGCCGCTTATATTTTATCCCGCCTTTCCCAAGATACCTGGTATGATATGGGGTTACGCACGATGGAGTGTTCCAAGGATATGATGGCCTTAAAACTGTTTTCTTCTCTCAGGCTGAAGGGTGAAGCTTTTTTTGGTGACTACATCGATTATATCTATGATCTGACCAAATGGTTTGCGGATGAGCTGCAAAAGGCGGATGATTTTGAAATCCCGGTCTATCCGGAATGCAACATCATCTGCTTTCGCTATACCAAAAAACACGGGGATTTAAACGTCCTTACCGAACAGATTCGCAAAAAGATCGGTGGCGGCGAGGGCTTTTATATGGTCAAGACTACGTTGGGCGGCAAAATCTATTTACGCTGTACCATCATCAATCCGTTGACGACAAAACAAGACCTGCTGGCTTTGATGGATCAGGTGCGGCAAGCGGTGCAATAAAACAATAGAAGCCCTTCCAACCTATTATGTGGGGAGAAGGGTTTTGTCTTGAGAAGTATTATTGCAGGTGGCACCTAAAGATTTATTTTAGGCAGAATAAAAATGAAAATGAGGAGCGTCATTATGCTTTGGGACGCTCCTCTTGTTTATGAAACATACAATAGAGGGGGGAGAGTTCTATTGTATGATTGTTGGTGGGTTTTATTCTTGTTATGCTTTAAGTATAGGGAGAAAAAGTGATGGTTTTTTGAACTGTACTTGAATAACGTATGAAATTTTTAAAGCAATTTACTTTTAACTTATCATTCATTGATTGTTGTTTTTGGTTTTTTGATATGCTATAATGATACCAACCTGAGGAAAAGAACTATTTCTGAATCCAAAGGTTAAACTGATAAAAATTGAATTAAAAATTTCTATCGTACTGGTATTAGGGTTCGTCCCGACATAGAAGGCGGTGTGTTTTTTGTTTATAAATGCGTTTATTTCGCACCGCGCCTTCTTCAAGGTTGTGGTGCTTTTTCTTGAAACGGTAAAAAAGGAAAGGAGAATACAAGATGCAGGTTAAAGCAAATGAAGAAAACAGGATCGCCTTGTTAGGGATTATTGTAGAGGACATGAAGGCGACAGAGGGCCTCAATCAGGTATTACATGAATATGGGGAGTATATTGTCGGCAGGATGGGGATTCCCTATCGCGACAGGGGTATTTCGATTATCAGCGTGGTAATGGATGCTCCCAATAACATTATTTCCACTTTATCCGGTAAACTGGGCATGATTTCCGGTGTCAATATCCGGACGGTCTATTCCAAAACAGGTGCATAAAAATAAATGGACAACAAATGATTTTAATAGTTCGGGAGGTAGCAACCATGGTAAAGTATGACAGCAAGTCGAATCAGGCAGAAGAATTTATTCATGACGATGAAATTTTAGCTACATTAGCGTATGCACAAGAAAATAAAAGCAACGAGCCGTTACTTAAAGAAATTTTAGCAACAGCCAGACAGTATAAAGGGCTAAGCCATCGAGAAGCCGCCGTTTTATTGGAATCGGATCTGCCTTGGGTTAAAGAAGAAATTTTTGCCTTAGCCCAAGAGATCAAAAAAAAGTTTTATGGCAACCGCATTGTTTTGTTTGCCCCGCTGTACTTAAGTAATTATTGTGTCAACGAGTGCCGCTATTGCCCGTATCATCACGGCAACAGCCACATCGCCCGCAAAAAACTAAATCAGGAAGAGATTGCCTCGGAAGTCACGGCTCTGCAGGATATGGGGCATAAGCGCCTGGCTCTGGAAACGGGGGAAGACCCGGTCAATTCACCCATCGAATACGTTTTGGAATCGATCAAAACTATCTATTCAATCAAACATAAAAATGGTGCTATCCGCCGCGTCAATGTCAATATTGCGGCCACTACGGTGGAAAATTACCGTAAATTAAAAGAGGTTGGTATCGGTACGTATATTCTCTTCCAGGAAACATACCACAAACCGACCTATGAATATCTGCACCCCAAGGGGCCCAAGCATAACTATGCTTATCATACGGAAGCCATGGACCGCGCCATGGAAGGCGGGATCGACGACGTGGGCTTAGGCGTATTGTTTGGGTTAAACTTGTACCGTTATGATTTTGTCGGGCTTTTGATGCACGCCGAACATCTGGAAGCCCGTATGGGCGTTGGTCCGCATACTCTCAGCGTACCACGGATTCGTCCGGCCGACGACGTTGACCTTAAAGATTATTCCAACGCTGTACCGGATGAGATTTTTGAGAAGATCGTAGCCCTTTTAAGGATTGCCGTTCCCTATACGGGCATCATCATGTCCACGCGCGAAAGTAAAGCCACGCGGGAAAAGGTGTTGCGCTTAGGGGTTTCCCAGATCAGCGGTGGTTCCCGCACCAGCGTTGGCGGATACGCGGAAGAAGAAAAGGAAAACACGACCCAGTTTGAAGTCAATGACACGAGAAGATTGGATGAAGTGGTTGATTGGTTGTTGCAGATGGGGCATATCCCCAGTTTTTGCACAGCTTGTTACCGGGAAGGCCGTACCGGAGACCGTTTTATGTCTCTGGTCAAATCAGGGCAGATCGCCAATGTCTGCCAGCCCAACGCATTGATTACCCTCAAAGAATATCTGGAGGACTACGCCTCGCCTGAGACAAAAGAGAGAGGCACCGATGTGATTGCAAGCGAGCTGGAGCATATCTCTAACCCTAAAGTTAAAGAAAAGGCCGAACAGTATCTGCAATCTATCGGCCAGGGAAAACGGGATTTTAGATTTTAAATATGCAAGAAGAATTATTCTCTTATCTAGCTGCTAACGCCAGTAAGGGGAATGATATAAAAAAGAGTTTAAGAGGGGAGGAATCCTTTTTGAGTCTGCAGGAAACACCAACCGCCAACCGTTTGCACATTGCCATTTTCGGCCGTCGCAACACGGGTAAATCTTCTTTAATCAACGCCATTACTAATCAGCCAATCGCGCTGGTTTCCGATATTGCCGGCACCACGACGGACCCCGTTTATAAAAATATGGAAGTCAACGGTCTGGGTGCCTGTACGCTGATTGATACTGCCGGGTTCGACGACAGTGGCGAATTAGGTCTGCTTCGGATTGGCAAAACCAAAGAAGCTTTGCAGAAAACCGATATTGCCATCGTCTTGTTTGACGATGCAGCATTGCAAGCCCAGGATTTTACTTATGAAAAAGAATGGGTCGCCCAGATCAAGAATCATCAGGTTCCGATTGTTGCCGTCGTCAACAAATCCGATCAAATGACAGATGAGCAGATCGAAGCGCTCCGACAAATCATCAAAAAGGAGTTCGATCTGGACGCTTTATCCGTCAGTGCTCAAACGAGCCAGGGGATCGATGCTCTGATTGCGGCTCTGATCCGCAGCTGCCCGGAAGATTTTGAGGCCAAGAGCATTACGGCGCACCTTATTTCTGCGGGAGATATGGTGCTTTTGGTGATGCCGCAGGATATCCAAGCGCCTAGGGGCCGTTTGATCTTACCACAAGTGCAGACAATCCGTGATCTTTTAGATAACAAGTGCCTGGTTTTATCTGTTACCACCGATCGGTTGCAGCAGGCGCTGGACTCCTTAAAAGAGCCGCCCAAGCTCATTATTACGGACTCCCAGGTCTTCGCCAAGGTATACGCGATGAAGCCGCTGCAAAGCATGTTGACATCTTTTTCCGCCTTGTTTGCCGGCCATAAGGGGGATATTAAGGAATTTGTCCAAGGCGCTCAGGCTATCGACACGCTTCGGGATGGCACCCGTATTTTGATTGCCGAAGCCTGCACGCACAAACCTTTGGACGGTGATATCGGGCGGCAGCAGATTCCTGCTCTGTTGCGCAAATATACGGGAGCGGAGCTTGCCATCGATGTGGTTCCGGGCAACGCTTTCCCGGCCGACCTATCGCCGTATGCCCTCGTCATCCATTGCGGTGCCTGTATGTTCAACCGCAAATACATGACCAACCGTATTGCCGCCGCCAAGGCGCAAGCCGTTCCCATCACCAATTACGGCATTGCTTTGGCCAAGATGAACGGTATCCTGGAGCATATTACCTATTAGGGCATTGTCTTTGGGGCTATCAATCTGTGTTTTTTTGGATATACTGTTATTGACGCCGGTATCCTTTTGTGGTAAGGTGTCATTAAGAGGAGTTGTATTGTCAGTAACAGGATTGAACTCGTTCACGTTCTGCTGACCAGCTTCTTTTATATTTTGTATGTCATATAATATTTTCCTCCATCAGCACCATTCCTAATAAGCAAATTAACAGTATCGGCAATATACAGAAAGCACATTAACGTTGTATAATTTTGGATAAAGTATGGCTTTTTACTTTTACTGGAGTGCAAGATAATAAAAAAAGAGGTATGGCGTTTTGCCATACCTCTTTTTTTTTATTTTTGGGAAATCTTAGATTCCTTGATTGATGGGGAGTTCTCTCAGCGATTCAAACCCTGCTTCCAATTCTTCATCCGAAGGAACATAGTCGGTCATCTTGCCTTCGTTAAACTGCATATAAGCCGACATGTCAAAATAGCCGGTTCCTGTCAAATTAAAGAGGATGGTCTTTTCCTCGCCGGTTTCTTTGCATTTCAGCGCCTCCTCGATGGCTACTAATATTGCGTGGGACGATTCGGGGGCGGGGAGGATCGTTTCTGCCGTGGCAAAGATTTTAGCTGCTTTAAAGACATCCGTTTGAGCGACGGCGCGGGCTTCGTCCACATAACCGTCATGATATAATTTACTGATGATCGGCGACATGCCGTGATAGCGCAAGCCACCTGCGTGGATAGCAGAAGGCATATAGCCGGAACCGAGTGTGTACATCTTGGCCAAGGGCGTGATCTTGCCCGTATCGCAAAAGTCATAAGCGTATTTGCCGCGGGTCATGGACGGGCAGGATGCAGGCTCAACAGCGATAAAATAGGGGTTGGCGCGGCCTTGCAGTTTGTCGCCCATATATTCGGAGATGATGCCGCCAAAGCTGGAGCCCCCGCCGACGCAGCCGATGACGATATCGGGGTATTCGCCCAACATATCCATGGCGATCTTGGCTTCGCTGCCGATGATTGCTTGATGGAGCAAAACCTGGTCCAAGACGGAACCCAATACATAACGGCAATTTGGTGTTTTGACCGCCTGTTCCACGGCTTCGGATATCGCGCAGCCGAGGCTGCCTGTGGAATCCGGGTGTTCCGAGAGCATCTTACGACCGGATTCCGTCGTATTGCTGGGGCTGGGGATGATTTCAGCACCGAACGTCTCAATGATGGCTTTGCGGTAAGGCTTTTGCTCGGAGCTGATTTTGACCATGAAAACGATCAACTTCAAATCGTAATAAGCCGAAGCCATCGACAGAGCCGTGCCCCATTGTCCCGCGCCCGTTTCGGTTGTCAGACTGGTCAAACCCTGCTGTTTGGCATAATAAACCTGTGGTACGGCGGAGTTGAGTTTGTGACTTCCCGAGGTGTTGTTGCCTTCGAATTTGTAATAGATCTTCGCCGGGGTGCCCAGGGCCTTTTCCAGGTTATAGGCACGGCAGAGCGGGGAAGGGCGGTAAATTTTGTAGACTTCCCGGATGCCTTCGGGAATCTCGATCAGGCGATCGGTCGTATTGACTTCCTGTTTGATCAGTTCGTCACAGAAAACCGGTTGGAGATCTTCATAGACGACAGGATCTAGGCGCCCGGGATGGATGAAGGGATCGTGCTTGTCCTTCATGTCAGCCTGCATGTTGTACCAGTAGCGCGGAATGTCCTCTTCACTCAAATGGGTGCGGTACGGAATGTTGGACATGGCTTTGTGCTCCTTTCATGGCCCGTGAACGGGCATTGCTTACATCGTTGCTGTAATCGGTCGATCGGCCCGCAACATAAAAAAATCCTGCCCCTGTAAGAACAGGGACAAGAATCAAATCCTGCGGTACCACCCTTGTTGGCTCAAAAGAGCCCACTTCATCATGCCGGTTCCAACCAGCATGGCCAGCTTGCTAACGGGTCGGCCTCCCGTCGATGCCTACTGGAAAACCTGCGGGTCTGGCAGGGATAGAGTTGCCAGTCCATCTCAGGTTATTGTTCGGATCGCCCTCGCAAGTCCATTCGACCCATGCGGCCTTGCTGCCCTTGCACTGGCGGCAGCTCGCTGTGAAGCGGTCATGGGTGTACTCTTCTTGCTCATCGGTTTGTGCAGATTCTATTTAAATCAGTATAGGGGGGTAAAAATTAACTGTCAAGTTGACATGGGTCCGGGACTGGTCAAATTTGACGCATCCAGTCACTTGGGATATAATGCGCTGGAATTGACTTTTCTGGCAGTCGCAGAGCGATTCGCCCTCAGATTATGATCAAGTAGTCATCAAGCTGGAAGGAGCACTCATGCGGCGTTTCAAAGTGAGACAGTTGACAGCCCCCCGGGTCAAGAACATCGTGACCTTGTCCCTGGCGTCAATCATGATCTCCATCCCGCTCCTGTCTTTGCCGCTGGGATTGCCGACTCCCTGGATTCATACGGATACAGTTGCTTTCGCTGGCCCTGCGGCCGATCCTGCCCTGGTTGCCAATCAATCAGCTGACGAGATCCTTGATGCTGCACCGGAGCTGCTTGCAGCTGATTTCTCTGACGCCTCATTCAATCGTTCCCAGCCGGAAATCGCTCTTGTGAGCGAGCTCGACCGCACCGCCCAGGTCGAATCAGTCGAGTCCAGGATCGAATCCGCCATGGCTGTCGCAGAAGAACCTGCAGAGCCGGTTTTGGAACCGGTCGATTACGATGTCTACATCCAGGCGGATGTCCTGAATGTCCGGGCAGAGGCTTCCACTGACAGTGCCATCGTGGCCAAGATTGTCATGGGTGACCGCCTGCACGCCATTGGCGTTTTTGGCGACTGGCTGCAGGTCGAAGCTGACGACCAGGTCGGCTTTGTCAAAACCGAATACACAACGACCGAAATGGTTTTCCGTCCCGTCGATGAGACCCTCTACGTCAAAGGTACATCCCTGAATGTCCGCGCGTCCTACTCGACCGATAATGACATCCTGGCCAATCTCGACTCTGGAGCCAAGGTCCGGCGGACCGGCATCGGCGACGAATGGTCGCGCATCGTGTTCGGGGATGGTCAGACCGGGTATGTCGCATCAAAATTCCTGACCAAGAGCAAACCGGGGTCTGGTGCAAGCTCTGACGCCGCGATTGATGCTGGTGGGGATGCCGCAGCCAATGCATCCGGCAATACCATTGTCGACCTGGCTCATCAAGCACTGGGGACACCTTATGTCTACGGCAGTGAAAGTCTCAAAGGTATGGATTGCTCCGGACTGGTCTACTGGGCCTACAACAAAGTCGGCGTCAGTGTGCCCCGTTCTTCATCCAGCTTTGGCTCGGCCGGCGAAGGCGTCTCGCTGGACAATGCCCAGGCCGGGGATGTCATCTGCATTGATGCCCGGCCCAAGGACGGTCGCAGCACCATCACCCACCTTGCCATCTACCTTGGGGACGGGCAAGTCATCCACGCCTCGACTTCCCAGCGCAAAGTTGTCGTCAGCAGCCTGGATAGCTTCTACAATGTCGGTTACAAGATCCTCACCGTCCGCCGCTTCCCCAGCTGACCCTGATCCTCTGAAAAATTGCCAGGGGACTGCCCGGTTAGCCAGAAATTTCCTTCCGAGACCGCTCCTTTTACCTGCCAGAACCTGCCTGGCAGGTTTTTTCATCCCTTGCTTGTGGGCTTGCACAATCATGATATAATAGGACCTTGTTGTGACCTTTAGAAAGGACGTGCTAAGACGATGGCCCGAAGATCATTTGCCAGAAACAAAGTCAAAGCCAGACCCATCACCTTTTTCATTGTCGCTGCCATCATTCTCCTGAGCACTTTGCTCAGCATTTTTGGCTTGAATGTCCCAGTTCCGGGGCAGTCCGGCTATTATGAACTGTATGGCGCCGACAAGATCCGTTTCGGGATCGACATCCGCGGTGGCGTGGAAGCGGTTTTCGCTCCGAAAGACTACAGCGGTGTTCCCAGTGAAGGTGACCTGGCTTCGGCCCGCAGTGTTATCGAACTGCGCATGGATAATCTCAATATCCTGGACCGTGAAATCACCACCGAAAAAAACAATGGGCGGATCATTGTCCGCTACCCCTGGAAATCAGACGAGACCGATTTCAATCCGGAAGAAGCCCTCAAGGAATTGGGTGAAATGGCGCGCCTGACGTTCCGCAAGCCAGACGGAACCGAAGTGCTCGACGGCACGCAGGTTGCCTCGGCAACAGCCGCCTTTGACCCCAACACCTCGGATCCGATTGTCCTGCTGGAACTAGACGCCACTGGGGCCAAGGCTTTTGCCGAAGCAACCGGTGAACTGGTCGCCACCCAGGGTGAAATCTCGATCTTGATGGACGAAACCTTGATTTCTTCCCCGCGTGTCATCAGCAAAATCACCGATGGCAGTGCGATGATCACCAATATCGGCACCAGCGAAGATGCCATCGACTTGGCACAGAAGATCAATGCCGGCGCCTTGCCGTTCGCCCTCGAGGCAATCAGCTCGAGCTCGATCAGCCCCAGCCTTGGCGCCGGAGCCCTCTCCGTCATGACCCAGGCTGGCATGGTTGCCCTGGCTCTGATTATGGTGTTCATGCTGCTCTACTACCGCTTGCCTGGTTTCGTCGCCATGTTCAGCTTGCTCGGCCAGATGGTCGGCATCCTGCTCGCCATTTCGATTCCGCAGCAGACTCTGACGCTGCAGGGTATCGCGGGTATCATCCTCTCGATCGGCATGGGTGTCGATGCCAACATCATCATCGCCGAGCGCATCAAAGAAGAACTCAATGCTGGCAGTTCCCTGACGACCGCCTTGGCCAATGGTTTCCACAAAGCCTTGTCAGCTGTCATGGATGGCAACATCACCGTGGCCATTGCAGCCGTGATCCTGATGATTTTCGGCTCTGGCTCGATGCTGTCATTCGGTTATTCCCTTTTGGTCGGCGTTATTTTGAATGGCTTGACAGGCGTTATTGCCAATCGTCTGATGATCGGCTCACTGAGCCAGTTCAAAGCCCTGCAGAATCCGTGGCTTTATGGGAAGAAGAAGGAGGCAGCCGATGCGTAAGATCAGTTTCTACCAGAACCGCAGAGGGTTTTTCCTGCTTTCTGCCATCTTCATGATCGCCGGGATTCTGGTTTCGATCATTTTTGGCATCAAGATGGACATCACCTTCAAGGGTGGCAGCATTCTCAAATACGCCTACGAAGGCACGGTTGACCTTGACCAGGCCCAGTCGGTGATTGGCGCAGCGATCCAGAACGAAGTGACCATCCAGGAAACGACCAACCTTGGTGACAACAAGACCTTTCTGGTTGTTAATGTCGCTGGATCCTCGGCCCTGACACCTGACGAGCAGATTGCCCTCAAGGATGCCCTGGTCACCACCTTCCCGGAAACTACGTTTTCCCTGGAATCAGCCAACCTGGTCGATCCTTTCATCGGGCGTGAACTTCTGACCAAAGGCCTCTGGGCGATCGCCCTCGCATCGGTCATGATCGTGGCCTTTGTCTGGTTCAGTTTCCGCAGCATGTCGGGTCCTTCGGCCGGTGTCATGGGTCTGGTTGCCCTGTTCCATGACGTCTTGGTTGCTTTCTTCATGTTCGTCATCCTGCGCATTCCGCTGAATGAATCGCTGGTGGCGGTCGTTCTGACGATCCTCGGCTTCTCGATCAATGATACGATTGTCGTCTATGACCGGATCCGGGAAAATGAACGCCTGTATAAGGGTAAAATGCCCTTGTCCGAGCTGGTCGACCTCTCGATCAACCAGTCCCTGACCCGCTCGATCAACACCAGCCTGGCCACCTTCGGTGCCATTGGTGTGGCCTATGTCTTCGCGTTTGCTTTCAACATCGACAGCATCAAGCAGTTTGCCCTGCCGATGATGGTTGGCCTGGTCAGCGGCACATATTCGACCATCTGCCTGGCTGGCCCGCTCTGGGTCATGTGGAAGACCCGCGGTGGACGCACCGGTTATTGATGCAGTCCTAAGCCTAAGCGGGCGCAAGTCACACCACAATCGATCATCCTGACGTACAACACAACGGCCTCCAGCGAGTGAAAATTCGTTGGGGGCATTTATTATTGGTCAGAACGTAATAAAAAACACCTCACAGCTGATGCCGTGAGGTGTTCTCTTCGTCTGCCTGGTGCGTTTTCTGGTGAAGGATCCTTAGAAGTAGCGTTCGAGCAAGCCTTTGAAAGCTTTGCCATGACGGGCCTCGTCACGGGCCATTTCATGGACGGCATCATGGATGGCATCGTAGCCGAGTTCCTTGGCCAGTTTGGCCAGATCGGTTTTGCCCTGGGTGGCGCCGTATTCAGCTTCGACGCGGACTTTGAGATTCTGCTTGGATTCGGCACTGACGACCTCGCCGAGCATTTCCGCGAAACGGGCAGCGTGCTCTGCTTCCTCGAAAGCGATGCGCTTATAAGCCTCGGCGATTTCCGGATAACCTTCACGGTCGGCAGCGCGGGACATGGCCAGATACATGCCAACCTCGGTGCATTCGCCGGCAAAGTTCATCTGCAGGCCTTCGATGATGCGAGGGTCAACACCCTTGGCCACACCAATGACATGCTCGGCAGCCCAGGACATCACGCCTTCTTCGACCACAACGAACTTGCTGGCCGGTGCTTTGCACTGGGGGCAAAACTCGGGGGCGGCGTCGCCTTCGGCAATGTAACCACAAACGGTGCATCTGAATTTCATGTATGGGTCCTCCTGTTAATGCAAATTAGTATCATTATACAGAACAGATATTGGTAAAAGTGTAACCTGTGAATCAGCTTTTTCTGTGAGTATCCAGGCGAAACGATGCAAGCTACACAACTAGACAGGAGACCTCGCCCAACCAGTCTCTGTCCTGTGCAAAGCAACGATGTTTTGTCAATGTGCTCTCCAAGCAATAACTTGTGCAATCTGACACTTGTATCAATATGACAAGCGAATGACAGAAAACAAATATTTGGCCGATGTGCGCAAAGAAACAGACAAAATCGTGAGGCGCGTCCACCATATTTTTTCATAAATGTAAAATAAAATACAAAAAATTGTAATTTTTAATATTTGTGCAAAATGATATTTTCAATATCTTTGTGATATTATACAATTGTGATCGCGCAATCGGTTGCAAAGATGGCTCTAAACAGTCATGAGCAGTCACCCATTGATCGATTGTGCTAGTTAAATCAGTGGCTCGGCATAGCCGGGGCACATTTAGAGGAGGAACTATGAGAAAAGTACTGTCCATCATCCTGCTTGTCACCCTCGTCCTATCTCTGGCTGCCTGTGGCACAACCACGACAACCACCGCAGCACCTGCAGCCACCAGTGCTGCCGCAGAAACCACGGCTGCTCCCGCTGAAAAACCGGCAGTCGAAAAAATTGTCCTGGCCAATAACAAAGTTGAAATCGACGAACAACTTAAAGCTTTTGCTGCCGAGTACAGCAAAACTGCTGGCGTCACCGTCGAAATCGCAACCACCGGTGGTGGCGCCGATTACGGCGGCAACCTCAAAGCTCAGCTCCAGTCTGGCAATATGCCTGACATTTTCGTCATTGAAGGCCCTGCCGGATATTCTGACTGGAAAGACATCATTGCCGATCTTGGAGACCAGCCCTGGGTCGCTGACACTGATTTCGCCTACACAGTTGATGGTAAAATCATTGGCTTCCCTGTAGCCATCGAAGGCTATGGCATGGCATACAACAAAGCCCTGCTCGACAAAGCTGGCATCGATCCCAAGACTCTGACCAATTTCAATGCCTACAAGGCTGCTTTCGAAAAGCTTGATGGCATGAAAGCCGACCTCGGCATCGACGCAGTCGTGTCCATGGCTGCCTCTACGGCAACTGGCATGACCTGGGTTACCGGCCTGCACAACTTCAATATCTATCTTACGGCTGGCCTGCCTTATGGCGACACAACGGTGATCGACAAGCTGCTGGCTGGCGAAGTCGACGAACCCCGTCTGAAACAGTATGCCGAGTATGTCAACATGCTCTTCCAGTATGCTGACAAGGAAGTCCTGCTCAATGGCAACTATGACGCCCAGGCTCAGGCTTTTGCCGCCGGCAAGACCGTCTTCCTGCACCAGGGCAACTGGGTTGATCCGACTCTGAAGACTTTGGAAGCCGATTTTGAAATGGCGTATGCTCCCCATGCTCCGTTTGTGGAAGACACCGACGGCGTCCTCGCTGCTCCACCGTCCTGGTATGTCGTCAATGGCGACAGCGCCGGTGCTGAAGAAGCCAAGAAATTCCTCAATGCCATCGCATCCACCGAAGCCGGCCACTCATACATGGTCGAAGCTGCTGGCATGATCCCTGCCTTCAAGTCCGTCAAACTGACCCCGGCTGTTCCGCTGTCCAAGAGCATCATGGAATGGGCTGCAGCAGGCAAAACCTATAGCTGGCAGCAGTACAAGATGCCAAGTGGTTTTGGCATGGACACCCTGGGCCCGATCTATGAACAACTCGCTTCCGGTGCGGTTGACACAGCTGGCTTTGTCGAACTCATCAAGGGTGAAGTAGCAACTGTTCCTGATCTTCTCGGCTGATCTGTAATCTAACCTTGCTTGACTGATTGAACGCGAAATGCAGGCCTGATGCCTGCATTTCGCACAGTCAGGTGCTAACCAGAATCGGAGGATAGACCTGCATGAAAACCCAGGGCATGAAACAGAACAACAGGCTGGTCAATGCATTGTTTTTGGCCCCCTCGCTCACAGCATTCATACTCGTCGTCATCATCCCATTTTTCATGGGGCTGTATTTTTCGCTGACAGACTGGAATGGCGCCATCCAGGAAAAAATCACATTCGTTGGCCTGAAAAATTTCTCCATCATATTTTCAGACGTTAAATTTCACTATTCTTTCCTGGTCACAACCATTTATACAGTTGCCAATGTCATTGTGATCAACCTGGTCGCATTGATCCTCGCCTTGCTGGTGACCTCGAACATCAAATTCCGGAACTTTTATCGTTCCGGCTTTTTTACGCCTAACCTGATTGGCGGCATCGTCCTTGGTTATGTCTGGCAGTTTATCTTTGTCAACGCGATTCCTGGTTTTGCAACTATCGCAGGTATTGAGTCACTGACCAGTTCTCTGCTCGGCAAAGGCCCTACGGCGCTGGCAGCGATTGTCGTTGTTGGCAGCTGGCAATATGCGGGCTATATCATGATGATCTATGTTGCAGCCATCCAGAATGTGCCTGTTTCTCTCCTTGAGGCCGCCCAGATTGATGGCGCAAATTTTCTCCAGCGTACCAAAGCCATTCTGGTTCCACTCGTTGCTCCGGCATTTACCGTATCGACCTTCCTGACGTTGGTCAACTCTTTCAAACAGTTCGATGTCAACGTTTCTTTGACTA
>DIFD01000014.1 GCA_002418965.1 Peptococcaceae bacterium UBA5757
TTTCTTCCAATTGTACACCTTTAGGGACATTGGGTTTATCGATCTCCACATTATAATCGGTATAAGCACGAGCAGGAATTTTTTCATCACCGTTTCGTTTTATTTTAACCAGATCAAACAGATTATGGGCTGAGGCATTGCCTAGGGCCGAGTCATGTTTAAAAACGATCAACCTTCTTGTTGCCATAAGACCGCGTGCGGCTGACCTGTCATGCTCAAACATGTCTATTAAGGCTTTCCAGAAGATATCCAGATCGTCTACATCAAATCCTGTCTGGACAGCAAGATGCGGTGAAATAAAGCCGTGAGCTACATACATGCCATAAGGAATTGTATGCTTCCGGCCCATAGTGCGATTATCCCCGGATTGTTTTTCTGCTTCCGCTTCAGTTGCTACGGCCATACGTGTTATAGAGTGTTCCAATGTCACAATAGGATCAACAGAACGTGCAAATGTCATCTGTACCGGTCCGCGGACTTGACCGCAATTGGGTGCTGATTTCAAAGACATGACAGCGCCGAATGTTCGGATATCATAGTAATCTTTGCACATCTTTTCCTTACCTTGTTCGGTTTGCTCAGCAGTGGGTTTTTGTGGTTTAGCATCTTTAAGTACATTATTGATGAAAGTGGTAAGTTCTTTAGCGGGTTTCTGATCTTTTAGCCATTGTTTGATAGCTTTTTTGTCTGCATCAGCGGCAACAATCAATGTCTGTTGTTCGTCGCTATCCGCATCCTCAATTAAAAGACCATCCGGCAAATCGAGTCCTTCAAAGGCAGTTTGTAAATCATCAGGAATTTCCTTTTGGGAAATCTGACCTGTTGGAATACCTAAATCGCTAAATGCTTTGAAATGTGCACGTCCCAAAACTGCTTTTTCTTTTATGTAAATATCAAAACCTTTCTCAGCATTTCCGTCGTCATTCGTTTTTGTGAGCTGCACATAATTTCTCACTTTGCGCTTAAGGCATACATCCGTAACCAAACCTTTGCCGGTTTCCGGATCAACACGAGGCAGGTTTCCTGCATCGGGGTCTCCATTGGGATTGCCATCCTGAACATCAAAAATGAGAACGAAATCGTAGCGATTCTTGATCGGGTTATTCATATCTGTACTCCTTTCAATTAAGTTGTTTAATTTTATTTATCTTTTTTGGTCCAAAGATATTGAGTTTGATGATAATAACCAATGGCAAAGCGCCCTTGATCCTCCAACGTCAAATGCGGCGGAAAATCTTTAATGCAATACATAATCTCTCCGAGCATTCGTTTGCGCGTAATAAACAAACCGTGCTTTTCTTTTTCCAGTTTGGAAAGATGGTGGTTGGATAATCGCATCAGATTAGCAAATACTGTAACTGGCGTGCTGGATGCTGCGCCAAAAAAACGGTCGCGGATCGTGGCATTGAGGCCTGGATTTGCTTCGGTCTGAATCTTTTCCAGAACAGCGAAGAGTCTGCCAAGCCGATAGCCAATGTTAATGTTTTCTGGGTCAAGGCACATGGTCATCTCCTTTTCATTGTTGTTATTTTTTGAACGCATTGCGCGATTTAAGAATGCTTTGATTAATGCGGCACGTGGATATGAAACATCCTGCTCTGCTCGATTCCGCCGAACAGCCGCCTGTAGTAATGTGGCCGGATATTGCAATCCTTCGAGAATCGACCGCATTACTTCGCCCGCAAGATTTGGCGGTATATTGTCATATTTACCTTGTGCAGCAATGGAACGAAGTAATCTGTCCATTGGTAAAGCTGAATCAATTTTGGCATTATGTGTAATGGAAAGATCGCTTATGTGCTGTTTGAACCTTGTGCCCATTTCCGCAACAGTAGCGACATGCCAAAAGCGCACAGCAATGCGCGCCGCGTTGGGCGAGAGTCCGAGAACGTAAAATTTCTGTTTTTCATCGGGAATGACATACGTGCCATTCCAGATTGTAGCGTATAAGGCTCTGACCGCTTCTGTGTTCCGGTCGGGATCATCCTTGGGTGGTTCCGAAAAGAAGAAATATGCATCCTTTTCTAAGGCTGACGATTTTTCCGACCAGAAGACGGCGGTGGCATCACCGACACGGATTTTTTGTCCCCTTGACTTGAGAAGTGTATTCAATCCTGTTGTATAGGCGAATTCAGCCGATTTACACACAGGTGCATTTAAACACTGTTCCTTGCCAAATGAATCGTAGCCAGAATTCCTTTGAACGGCCACAAGACTTTTTGTATCTTTATCAATAGGTGTGCGACCATGCGTTCTGGCAATCTCGCCATAATTTCCCGTTATCAAGCAATGCGCCAATAACTTGTCAGTGTCTTGCTCTTCCTCGTTCGATGTCATAGCCTGTGAAATTGTTGTATGGACATGATCTTGGATCACCTTGCGACAAGGGATAGGTACTGTATCGCCGACCAAGCTGAAAGTCATATTGCACGAAAGCATTTTAAGACATTCAGGCCATAAAGCATGGTTTTGAACTGCTGCGACGCCACCCTTCTCATAAAATAGCAATATTGCTCTAACACCCTCGTCGCACTTTAAATCATCAGACAAGGCTTTTAGTGAATTCAACCAAGTTTTATGTTGTTTGGCTGATTTTGGATCAGAATCAGGAGAGCCAAACAAATACCCAATATGATCCCAGAGAAGAAAGGTGGTTTGAAAGCTTTTACCACCAGTTCGTGTTTTTGACCTCGGCAGAAGAAATTGTTTGTATACAATTCGTTCACCGACCTTCTCGCGTGTGGATTCTAAATTGACAAATGCCCCGTCAGGCTTGATGACTACAAGAAATTGGATTTGTTTTTTTTCAAAACCTTCAGGTGCAATATCGCTTTCTGGATCAGCCGCTTTACGATCATAATATTCTTTGAGGGCTTGCAGAATCATCTTCGCACCTCCTCACTGT
>DIFD01000005.1 GCA_002418965.1 Peptococcaceae bacterium UBA5757
CCTCGCTGGTCTTGCCGTTCCAGACCAGTTCGACCTCGCGCTTGTCGGCGAAAAGCAGGAAGCGATACTTATCCGGTAACGGCCTGTCTGCCTCGATAAAGCGAATGATTTCCTGTTGTTCCTGTTCGGTCAGTCGTGGCATATACAATCCTCATCATCTTTAATGTTCATCTTGAGCAAACTTTTTCCTAACCTTTTTATAGTAGTGATACCCTGTCGGAAGCTTGTGCAAATGTTATGGTCCCTTCTTGTAAATCCTGTCTGATTTTTAAAATGTCAGATGGCGTCGGTAGACCAGTCACTTTTAATTCGCAGACAATGTCTAATCGATTAAATAGATTGTTGAGTTCAGTGATAATATGTTCGCGTAGTACCGACTGCGCCCAACGAAATGATATCATTTTGTAAAAGTTGAAGAACTCCGTCGATCTATCCTGTGACCAGTCTCTTCGATTCCAACCCCAAGCTCTGGTAATACGTCTGTAGTAAATCTCTGTACTTCTGACGTATTTCTGAAAATCAAAGACTCGTGATTGAACTCCAATCTCTATGTCTTTTTTCCAGAACGGTGGTCCCAGATGTCCAAACATCTTTAACTTTTTCAGCGTATTCCTAAACCCTCTGCAGCCGCCGAATGCTGATGGCATTTCTATAAGCCAGACTTTGCTGGCGGGAATAATCACCCACTTTCTCTCCCACAATTGCCAATCGCCTTGGGGGATGACCTGTATGAACCATCCAGGAAACCTCAGAAGCCTCTTTGATGTGAAACTGTGGAGGTGCAATTCTCCACCATCTTCTGTTGCGATTTCGTATACAGCGCAACCTTCCCAGGCGAGATGCCTTGCTATATTGTCTACGGCATCGCAGAACATACCAGAAAGGTCATATCTATCAAATTTCCCTAAATCTCCAATTACATAACTTGCTCGTTCACATTCCTTTTCTTCCCCATTGAGCATGATTTTGAAGTTTTTGTGTTTCTCTGTTCTTCCTCCAATTGGCATCACAGACAGGTGCACATCCTCGGTAAACATGTGAACGGTTGGGTTTAAATCGGGATTGCGTGACAGGCTGGGAAAGTTTGTTGCCACGGTGGAGTCTGAGATGTGCCGGGGCCTTCTTCTCATGGCTTCACCCCATCTTTATCATCCTTTTTCGATTTTCTCTTAATCTCTCTGTCTATAGAATCCTTCAAGTCACGCCTTTTCCGGCCAAAATCTATGTCTTTTACGGCATCGAAGTGACGAAGATAATACTCGATAAATACATCTATCCCGTCGTAAAAGCCGACCAAATGATCACGCGCGAATATTCGAACCAGCGCACTGTCATGATCTACGACGGTATGTGAAACAAAACTCCCACGATAGTGTTCCTCATGGCGCGGCACATCGTTTAGTTTCTGTTTGATTTCTAGTTGCCACGATGTGCGCAGGACACCACGATGAGGGATTTCGAAGGCACTGTCCGTCAGTATCACTGCGCCAGCAAGTACATTAACAGGAAGGTGTTGTTCTTCAGCAAAATAATTGTTCCATACGTTCGTGATCTCGTTCCAAAGAGATTCATTGCCATAGTAATCTGCCAGAACGCGCGCATATCCGCTTATGTCCATGACATCCAATAGTGCAGCAGCAGCAATCTTAATCTCTTGTTCTATCCGCCAGTCCATAGATACCGATTTTGGGCGCAGATTATCGAATCTTAATAGGCAACCAAAAAAATAAGGACCAAAAATGCTTTTTAACAGGTCAATGTCATTCGTAAGCAGCGCCTGAAATGCCACCTCTCCAGAGGTATGTAAGAATTGGCCTGAAAAGTCAGGATAGCCTTCCGGACGCGCCCAGAGTGCTAATAAAACATTCTGTTGCGACATCAATTTCAGTAGTTCTTTTTGCCGATTGTCGCTTTCAGTCTTTAATGCGTCGATATTTATTTCTGGCCATGGCAATCCATCAACGCGGCGGTCACTACTTAAGTTGTCCCATTTGGCTGGCCATATTCTGATCTGATCACTTATTTTATGCCAGTACTCCCATTCCCTGCTAATTATGGTTGCCGCGATCCACGGGTGTTTATTCGATAATGCTTTTGATATGCAAGATTTATAGAAATCCGCTCCCTTCAAAACCAATGCATTCGAGTTTTCCGTAAACTGTTCTGCTTCGACCTGACATACCAACTCTGTAAGATACCAATGTGGGGTTATTTCCTTACCCTCAACCTCTCGCTCAAAGTTTATTCTCGGATTAAACCACTCTAGTCGTGCAAGGCAGTAGGAGGGGAAATCACGACGATAAATGCTGATGTTGTTGTCCCACCGTACGGAGGATACACGATTCTCAATATCCTGGCGCTGTAATTTTTCAATCTTTTCGCGATATCCCAAGGCTACGGCGATGGGCAATAAGGCGAATCGTTCTGCAATCGCTATCTTTTCCAGAACCTCAGCTTTTACAGGATCGCCATCTACCGGTGCAGCTAAGTGGTTCAGGATAATTAATCCCAAATCATTCAACAGAGCATAAGCCCTTCCTGCTCTTCCTTCAAGCCCTAGTCTTTTGAGGTAAGCTTCCAGATAGCCGAACAAGCTGAGAATGTCCGTACATCTTTCATGCAGCAGATTTACTTCTATACATCTTTTCAGAATCAAAATGACTCGATCTTCAACCCATTCCGTATTTTTGATTTCTATAGGCTGTAGCGTTGTCCCTGTATGGTGTGCCAGTGCTACTTGAGAACCCTCTGTGCGGTACCAATCTCGGTGTTGATAGCGTTGTTCGTACCACGCGCTCTCTGTTGGTATAAAACGTTTTGCATATTCGTAATGAATCAGGAACTGTAGAAGATTCTGTGACAGGTCAATAAAAGGTTTGCCGTTCAAGTGAGGTTCCTTTGCCGATATGTCTGCGAGCGTTTCAAGAGTGTCAAGAATTGATGAGGTCTGTCTATGTGCATGATTTTGGAATGATTTGTCCATCCATCTGAATCCACCTGCCTTGACCATTTCTATCCAATGTTGCATCTGTTCGAAAATGTAATGTGAAAGCTTTGTTGGATCAAAGAGGTAAAAAGCACGTTGCCCCAATTTTACAAATGAAATGATTCCGATTCCTGCAAAAACCGTAACGATTGGTATAGCCAGAAAGATTCGCGGTAGGTTTATCAGACGCAAGGCAATCAATATCAAACCCAGCGATGTTAGGAATGACAGAAAGCGTAGATAGACGTTACCCACACGTTCCTGCGCAAGCAAATTACGGACATTGTTGGGTACTCTTGCGTAAATGGCGCTACTCACAGTACTGATGCCGGCATAATACAAACCAATGAATACACCCCCAATGCCGCTCACCGTAGCCAAAAAGGTCACGTAGTCGCTGTCATCAGGGATGCTGAGAGTAACCTTTTGATAATAGGGATACAAAAAAGGATCGACATACTGAAGCAAGGCTGCAAATCCGGCTGCGAAGAATAGGGGTTTCTGGGTAATACTTAAAACATGGCTGAGGGATTGGTAATTGAAATTTTCCTCTTTGAGGAGGTATCGAAAGCCAAATATCCGTGCTTCCATCCAAAATAAAACTCGTGACACTATGCCGCGTAACAGCCAAAACATGCGCCTCTGAAACAAGGATAGGGACAAGCGGTTATTCATGCCTCACTCCTCGGTTATCAGAAGATAATTTGAATTTAATTGGAGGCCAGGCCCTGACGTAGGCATTTTCACATTACATTCCTTAGCGCGAATTGTGGGGTCTTGCAATGATGCATCCCCGCCTCAACGCTCTTGACTGCTCTGCTCACCGTCGCATAATAAACCCGGAGGTGATCCGCTATGTCTTTCATGATAAGGTTTCCGTAAGAAATCGAGCGGTTGTTACTGACACCTTCTCCTATCTCATTTGGGTACTCGGGAATTCCCGTTTTTACAACAACGCCATCAATCATAAAACAGTCCCCTACATTACCACAAAAGCGTGAATCATTAACATAAAGACTTTCTCAATATAACGCCTGCTACAGTAAAACAATAGCCGCCTCCCCAATAAAAGCATATCTTTCAGGAACACAGGTAAAGATAACAATCTGACATTCCCTGGCGGCTACCGCCAATACATAAACATTCTTATCCGCTATTCTATATAATATCTTTGTAATCTCCGTGCCAGACATCAAACTCTTCGCCTATCTTCCAA
>DIFD01000023.1 GCA_002418965.1 Peptococcaceae bacterium UBA5757
TTCGATCCCAGGTGGGCCCACCAAAGCTTAACCCCTGCTGAGCAAACCTTTTGCAGGGGTAAGTTTGATTTAGTCCATTTTTTATTTTACGCTAAAGAATGACGATATAAAGATCTCAAACTCGGGTAGATCGGGAATTGAATTTACCCATTTAGATTCTGACTTAATATTTGCTTGTTTTAGAGTCCTAGGCATAAAAGGGAACTCGAGATTTGTGGATGTACGCAAAGCAGAAAAAATACATGGCGTATGGGCGGTGAGCAAAAACCCGGGATTGCCGCATGAACCGTAAAGACGGGAATGGGTATAAAGGAGAGGAGCTTATATGGTGCAAAAACAAACAAACGGATCCAAAAAAACAGTCAACAAACGTCTTATCATACCCGCTCTGATGGCATTATTGGTCAGCTATGAATTCACAACATACAGCAATTCGCTTTCAATCGGCTTAAGCGTGCTTCTCGTGCAGCTGGCAATGCTTTATTTAGCATACACCTACGGAGTAAAGGCCGGGGTGCAAAATTATTTAGCGGAAGGCAAAAAACAAAAAAATAAAAAAATAAAAAAATAAAAGCCATAACTTTGGTTTTGTTGTGCGTATATGTTAAAGGAGAAAAACGCATGGGAGAATTACGTCGGTTAGTAAATATCGGCAAGGTTTTGGAAGATCAATTGCTTGCCGTCGGCATTCGTTCTTATGATGACCTTCAGCAAACAGGAAGCAAACAGGCCTGGTCAAGGATTAAAGTAACAGATCCTTCAGCCTGTTATATGAGATTGTGCGCCCTAGAGGGTGCGATTCAAGGTATTCGTTGGCATGAACTGCCTGAAGATAAAAAAAGAGAGTTAAAGGAATTCTACCGCTCGTTTAAGTAAACAAAGAGTTAAGAAGGCTTGGCTTAGACAAAGGTATCGTCTAACAAAATAAAAAACAAGGAGTACCGAAACCATTTGGTTTCGGTACTCCTTTTAACTCAAGAGGGAATTGTCATGAATTATTGGGCAATAGCATAACGGCTGATATCCACCGGGTCAAGATCGGTCTTGACGGTGAGCACATAGTTAACGCTGTAATCCGGGCTGAAGAAATCATTGTAATTAAATGCTTGATCCGCATAAATTTTTGTGAGCAGTTGGGCTATTTTGGGGGGATCGGTGATGGTTTCGGCCAGTTGTGTCATGGACATCTGGCTGGTCTCGTACTTCTCACGGTAGGCCTTATATTCTTCCACAGAGATGGCATCCCCGGCATATTGCTGTTCAATATCTACAAGTGAATCGCGGTAGACTTTGATGGCAAGCACTTTGGCAGGATCGTCAGTAAAGAAGCTTGCTCCCAGATTGCTATTGGCCAATGCAGCAAATGTGTTGCTAAAAGAAGGATAAATGGGGTAGGTTATGGTGTAGTAATTTTCTTTGTAGGTTATATTCCCATCCGGTCCGGTTTCTGTTAAACGGAATCCTTGAGCGGTACTGTAGACGTGGAATTCAATACTGCCTATGGGAAGAGTGGATTTTAGCTCATTACTGGAAAGCGTCATGAGATCGCTTTGATAAGCTTTGATCAAAGCGAGCCTTTTTTCCGGCGCAATTTCAAGCAATGGTTGATACGACTGGTCGTTGGCGTAGGTGGCTACTCCCGCGATCAAGATGCGCTCCGGATCCATTTGGAGGATGGGGCCGTATTGATTCAGCTTGAATTCTTCGGAATCCAAAAGTTGGGAGAGGTCATCCTGAATCAAAGAGATTGGTACATATGAGTAGTAACGGGCGATCTGTTTGCCGTTTGCCAGCGTATAGACGATGCCAATGCCGGTACTTTTACCGGTATTGCTAGTACCCATTTGGTCGCTTTCAAAATACTGTTTGGATGTTTCAACAATTTGGATCAGTGCCGCTATGTTTTGCGGGTCACGGATGGCATTTTGCATCAACGCTTCTTTGGATCGACTCCAATAATCTCCACCATCTACGTAAGTGTAATAGTTGTAGTTTTTTGCAAAAGAGTTGAGAGAGTCAAATTGAACATTGACCTGGGCAACCTGTTGGGTTTGAGGAAGGTATTGGTCGTATTTTGTCAGATCCAAAGCGGGCACAGATATTAAAGCCGCAAAAAGGATTCCGTAAATAAGCAGCCCTTTAAAGTTTTTGCGGATAGCTTTGAAGTCAAATTGATAGACAATTTCGATGATGCGGCTGGAAATGAGGGCGCCGCAGACAAAACCAAAGATGAGCCAAAAGTCGACGGGGTTTTGGGTGCCGCCGAAGCTGGAGCCGCCGACTCCGTGGAAGAAATAACCGCCCGCCATCGTAAAAAGTAAGATGGTCGGATATTTAATGATTGGTTTAGCGACTCTAAATGCGACGGCGTGAGCTGCTGCTTCCGAACCTCTTTTGCGATAGAGCAAAAAGGCAGCGGCAAAAAAGGCGACGGCATAAATAGCAAGCATCAGTATGACCCACGGATAGGTTTGCGAAGACTCCAAGACCCCGTAAGAAGCAATCGGAGAGCTGTAGATCATTGCAGTATTGAGACTGTGGAACATCGAATAAAAATAATTGTAGAAAATCTCCATGGTCGCCTGGTAAAGCCCGATCAATGCGGGCCCTATACCTAAGATCAGGGCTAAAATAATGCCGCTGACCACAATGTTTCCCGTCAGCATGACGGCAAGAACCGTTGCGGAAAAAATGGCCAGATATCCTAAAAGATGAACGCCGATTCCCGCAAAGACGGTAGCGACCGAGAGATAGTCTCCATAGCCGTTGGCCGCGACAACGATGAGTGTCAGGATCAGATTGAATAGGTAGGGCATAAAAATCACCAGGATACCGGTCAGATAGTTGGTTAAGAACAGTTTTTCTCTTTTGACGGGTAAGCTGTGATAAAAATCGATCCTTTTTTTGCTGTGCAGATAAGCGAAGATCGATAAGCCGGCAATCAACGCACCGATGATGAGGATTACAATCAAGAATATATTTTGGGAAGAAAATGTTTGATGCAAAATATTTTGCACATTTAAAATAGAACTAGCTAATTGTTCAGGGGTATTGCTGGTGGACATGGTATCTTTTAATCTCAATGCCGTTGCCACAGGCAGTGCGAAGAAAAAGGCCAATCCGTATATGGTGGGGATCCACAGGTTCTTGCGTACGGTATCCCAGATCAGTTTGAAGTCGATCAGCTTTTGTGGCTTTGCAGGTACGTTTGCCTGATCAGACGATAAGTTTTTTAATGTCATAGCCGACCACCTCCGTTTCGCTGATAAATATTTCTTCTAGGGTAAGCGGTAGAACTTCTAAAAAGATGGGGTTTTTCTCCTGGATTTTTGTAGTGATCAGGTCTTTTTCTCCCCGAACCACAAAGGTATGCAGGGAACCCCGGTGCTCTAAGGTTACGATCTCCATTCCGGTGAAATCTTCTTTGTTGTAGGGGACCGGGAAAACGGCCTGTATCTTATGGACGCCCAGTTTCATGTCGTCTAACTGGCGGGATAGCAATACGCCGCCTTTGTGTAAGAGCCCCACATGGTCGCAGATGTCTTCTAATTCCCGCAAGTTGTGGGAAGCGATGATGGGCGTCAGCCCGCGTTCGGCGATTTCTGCGGCAAACAGGCTTTTAACAGCCTGGCGCATAACTGGGTCCAATCCGTCAAAGGTCTCGTCGCAAAAAATATAGTCTGTTTTGGCAGCCAGGGCGCAGATAATAGCCAATTGCTTTTTCATCCCTTTGGAAAAGGTATTGATTTTGCGGTCCGCCTTGAGGTCAAAGCTTTTTAAGATGTGGTCAAAACGGACTTTATCAAACTTGGGATAAATTTTGGTATAATAATTGCGCATTTCTTTAGGGGTGGAATTGCTGAAAAAATATTGGTCATCCGAGATAAAGAAGAAGCGGGATTTGACTCCCATATTTTCATAGATCGTTTGGCCGTCTACGAGCACCTGTCCGCAGTCCGGTTTTAAGATGCCCGACAGGATTCTTAAAAAAGTGGATTTGCCAGCACCGTTTGTGCCCACAAGACCGAAAACGGAACCGGATTGGATCTGGACCGACATTTGGTCGATGGCTTTGATCGTATCAAAATATTTGGTGATATTTTGGGCTTCAATCATATTGTCTCTCCCTCCTTTATGGGGCCTAAGTCAAAATATTCCCGGCATCTGGCAAGAATATCCTCAAGAGGAATATTCATGGAGCGGGCATCTTGGATTTTGTTTTTTAACTCTTCATAGAATAGATGGATCTTTTTATCCATAAGTTCCTGCGGCGTTTTGGCAATAAAACTGCCGCGCCCGGGAATGGTGTAGATGATGCCTCTTTTTTCCAATTCGCCATAAGCCCGTTGGATGGTGTTGGGATTGATAGCAAGCTCGACTGCCAGGTTGCGAACCGTGGGCAATTGAGAATCAGCCGGCAAAATCCCTTTTGCCGCCAGTGTTTCCACATTATCGATAATTTGTAAGTAAATGGGCTTTCTGTCTCGATAGTCGATGGTGATCATGGCGTTCTCCTTTCTTTAAAATTATGTAGGAGCTTAACTGAATACATTTGTACTAGTTCAATTAGTACAGTTAGAGAATATCACGCCTCCGGGCAAAAGTCAACGGGGTAAAAAGAAAATCTTTTTACCCCGCTTTGTTATGGAAATGGTTTATTCTTCGTCCGTTGTCACAAGGTCGAGCGTGGAGATGTTCAAAGCCACAGGCAAATTGGAGCCGCCGGCATGCATAATCTCGAATTCCACATAGGATCTGCCTCTGGGCGCTGAGTAGGTGTAGAGGTCGGCCATCTCCAGGTGTGGGTTCAAAAGTGGTACGAGGAAGATGCCATCCGGGGTTTTTACGGCGCCGCTGTATTGTCCGCCGCGGGCAGAAAGCCGGAACTGTACAGTTTGCACGGCTCCCGTTTCATTGACGATGGGAACCTTTAATTTATAAGTAGCACCGAAGTGGCCGATATTGACCTGGGTATCCTGTTGCGCCTGCAAAGCAGTATTCAGGCTCATCAGATAGTCGGTGAAGCCGTTGGAGATGCTCCATGCCACTTCCGAACCGCCTACCTCATATTTGGGGACTTCGGCGCTGACGATGGAAGATGACCAGTTGCCTCTCGGATGAGGTAGCGTTTTATCGAGATTGAGCGGCAAGGAGGTGATTGCAGTCAAGTCCTGCTCCAGATCAAGGCTGGCAACAACACGGATGCGGTAAGTGACGGCGCTTTTGCCGTTAGCTGGGTCAATTTGCAGATCGTTTAAAAAACCCAGCATTTCTCCCGGTTTGAGGGTAAAACTTTGCAACAGCGCAATCTCCCCCGGTTTTACCAAAAAATTATCGGGCAGGTAATGGATCATCTGATTGCTCAACAGACCTTCGGCCAAAGGCATGCCAACGTCATAATTAACCCAGCTATTAGGGGTGGTGCGGTAAATGCCGTTTACATTGTTTAAAGTGATGGCGTATTTGCTTAAATTTTCGATGGTGATGCCAATCTTGATCGGAACACCCATTTGATTAAAATGCCAACCGAAGACACGGTGTTCCTGCGAGCCGTTCTTGCGTACAATATTGGTATGGCTAAGGGTCGCGGACTCCTCGGGCAAAGTTGTGGGGTTAAGGAGCTCGGGATTATCCGATACGGTTAAAATGCGGTCGCCTTCCAACTTAGCCGTGGGGATATTGCTTGGCATGACGCTGGCAATCGGGACAATACTCAGAAGTTGGCTTTTAAATTTTGGACGGTTGATATAAATATAAGTGGTATTATTTTGAGTAGTTGTGGTAGCGGAAAATAGTCGGGCGATCAATTGATAAGGAACATAGACCGCATTTTGGGTTATTTTGGCAGTTGTGTTTAACGGATAGGAAGCGCCGTTTACCGTCATGGTGTTTTGTTCGGGATAGAAGCTCATATTAACGCCGTCGACAGAAATCCCAAACAAAGTGTTTTCAAGGATTGCGGTTGCCTCTTCTTCCGTCATAAGCAAAAGATCCTCATCGCTATACGTCTGTCCGTCCGGGTATTCCGCATCCCATGTGAAATACATGTAGTCCGGAAGGATTTTTTTTGCCTGAGTCAAAAATTCATTAAGATTAATATGATAGAGCCCGTTAATCTTGAAAGGATCTACGCTAAAGGTTAACTTTGTATTGTTCAAAAGAATGTTGGGAGGGGTTGGCACAACCGGAGATCCATCCGGATTAGCCAGCGTGATGGCAATCGTTTTGCTGGTTTGGTTCCAGTCGACTTGGGCACCGAATGCCTCGCCGACAAAACGCAATGGGATATAAGTGCGGTTTTGGGTTACGAAAGGAGCTACATCCAGTTGCATGGTTTGTCCGTTTTTGGTGACGGTTTTGGCGTTTAGGCTTAAGGTAACAGTATCCGTTCCCCGGGTGGCGGTAATCGTGTTTGTCGTTTTATCCCAATTAACGGTTGCTTGCATGGTTTCAAAAAGAATGCGCAGCGGCAGGAGCGTACGGTTATTGATCAGCAAAGGGGGATTTTCTGTAAGTGTCAAAGGGGTTTGATTGAATACAATAGATATGTTTTTAACCGCAACCGCTTGCAGATTGGCAGTGGCTGCTTGGGCATCTATTAAATTTGTAAATAAAAAAATAAAACAAATAAAAAATAACAAAAAAATAAAACCGAATGATTGTTTATTGATTTTTGAGATTCGAGCTGAAGTATTCATGATGTCCTCCTGAAAATTAAGTATGGTCTATTTTAAAAAGTTTACCAAAAAAGTTAAAATACCTTTTTGGTCATCCAAATAAAAAGGCTGTTTACTCTATGACGGAATCATTTGGATTTTTGTTCCTGATAATTCACTCAGATATTTGTTGTATCCAAGGTTTATCTTTGGTATAATATAAATCTAATGTCAAGTTTTGTCTTAAAAAATAAAGTTTGCCGTGCTAGGCGGGGCGCTAGCGGTGCCTTGTAACCTCCAACCCGCTACAGGGGGGCTGATCTACGGCTGAGGATATGCTTTGTGGGGTCCGGATTGGGTAAGTGATGATGAAAGTCGGGTCCTGTGCGACAGACTGCCGTGAACCCCGTCAGGTCCGGAAGGAAGCAGCGGTAAGCGGATTTGTTCTGGGTGCCGCAGGAGCGCCTGACTCGAGTCGGCTGCCCAAATACCGCCCGGAAGGCATCATTCCAAGCCTTAGTGCACGGCATTATATTGAATATGCGAAGAGGAGGGTTTTCTTCGATTTATATTCTGTTTTGAACAGAAAAATCGGCAGCCCTTCTCTTTTTATTACCTACTTTATTCCCTATAATAGATTGTTGTGGCAGGAAAAAGATGCAAAAAAAGAGAAATACTCAAATAGAAAAAAGAACAGAATGAGGCAAAAGGAACTATGGCATATACGGCTTTATACCGTCGCTTTCGACCGATCACCTTTGGCGATCTGGTAGGACAACAACATATCAGTGCTACTTTAAGCAATGCTGTGCGCCGTAACAACGTCACACACGCCTATCTTTTTTGTGGCCCGCGCGGTACGGGAAAAACCTCGACGGCCAAAATTTTAGCCCGTGCCGTCAACTGTCTTGCTCTGCGTCCGGACGGTGATCCTTGCGGTGAATGCGAAGCCTGCAAAAGGATATTAGGCGGGGAAACATTGGATATTTTGGAGATTGACGCGGCCTCAAACCGCGGCATTGATGAGATCCGCGATCTGCGTGAGCGCGTCAAATATTCATCGGCGCAGGAAAAATACAAAGTATATATCATTGATGAAGTTCATATGCTGACGGGGGACGCTTTTAATGCCCTCTTAAAAACTTTGGAAGAACCACCTGCGCATGTGATTTTTATTTTGGCCACGACGGAACCGCATTCCATTCCTTTGACCGTGCTTTCCCGTTGCCAGCGTTTTGATTTTCATCGGATTGCCCTTGCCGATATTATCAGCCGTTTAAAAGAGATTGTAGAAACCGAAAATTTAAATGCGGATGAGGATGCCCTGATCTTAATCGCCAAAAAATCCGAAGGCGGTTTGCGTGACGCAGTCAATCTTTTGGACCAATGCGGTTCTTTTTCTGCCGACTGCATTACGGTCAAGACCGTTGAAGCTGTTTTGGGTATGGTGGACGCCCAGTTTATTGCGGCCATGGCGCGTGCTGTTGCTTTAGGCGATTTGCCTACCGTCTTGGCAGCGGTGGAGGAACTATCCGCTTCCGGATTTGATCTGCGTCAGTTTTTACATGATTTGGCCGCTTATTTAAGGGCACTTTTATTGGAGCGGATTTCTGCCAATCAAAGCAAAGCCCCCACCTGGGTCAGACAACTGCCGGCTGAGCGGATTTTATCCATCCTGCAAACATTGGGTGATACGGATAACCGCTTGCGCTATTCGCTGCAACCCCGAATCACGTTGGAATTGGCCTTAATCCAGGCAACGGGGATGCCCAAAGAGGCAAACCGGGTTGATCCGGATAAAGTAGTTGTGAGTGAAAATGCTCAGCGAAGGTCTGAACTCGTACGAAAAGAAGAACCGCTCAAGGTGAAAACAGATGGGATTAAAGAAATAAGTAAAGAAGAAGTTATCCCAGATGCATCCGTTACCATAGAAAAAAAACAATCACCGTCTGCTAAAAAAGAAGCTGTTCCGCAACCAAAAGAACAACGTGCGGAATACCATGAAGATAAACAAAAAACCACATCGGCAGTTGTTCAGGAAAAAAGCCCACAGGTTGAAACCCAACAGCAAAAATCTTCCGGACTAACCGTTGATTTGGTCTTGGAGGAATGGCCCAAAATTATGAAAGAGATCCAAAAGACCAATATGAGCACCTTTGCCTTTTTGGAATTGGCCAAGCCGGTCTCTTTGCAGGGGAAAAAATTGGTTTTGGAATTTCCGGCCGGATCGGATTTGTATTTAAAGACCATTTGCACAAAACCCAAACATAAAAATTTGGTAGAAGAAATCTTACATAAACATTTTCCCATGGATTTATTTGTGGAGGGATTTTTAGGTGCTAATCCGCCCCAGACACAGCAGGAAGAGACGACAAAGCCTGAACAACAGTATAGTTTATTTGATCAATAAAAAAATTAGGGAGGATTTTGTATGGGATTCAATATGCAAAAATTAATGAAACAGGCGCAAAAAATGCAATCCGATATGTTGCGCGTACAGGAAGAGCTCAAAGATAAAACCGTGGAAGGTGCCTCGGGCGGCGGCATGATCACTGTTATCGCTAACGGCAAACAGGAAGTTCTTTCCATTAAGATCAACCCGGAAGTGGTTGATCCGGACGACGTGGAGATGTTGGAAGATTTGCTCTTGGCTGCTGTTAAAGATGCCATACGCCTGTCCCAGGAAATGGCTGCAGCAGAAGTGCAAAAAGTCACGGGCGGTGCCGGGCTGCCGCCGGGCATGTTTTAAATTTGTTGAAAGAATAGGAAGATCGTATGCATTATTTGTACCCCCCCTCTTTGGATTATTTGATTCAGCAGTTGACCAAATTGCCCGGGGTAGGGCCTAAGTCGGCGCAAAGGATGGCTTTTTATCTTTTGCACGGTCCGGAAAAAAACTGCTTTTGCTTGGCGAAGGCAATCACGGAAGCCAGGCAAAAAATCCACAATTGCCCTGTTTGCGGCAATCTGACCGACGATACGCTTTGCCCTGTTTGCAGCGATGAAAAAAGGGGCCAGACCCAACTTTGTGTCGTGGAACAGCCCCGGGATATTATCTCCATGGAACGCAGCCGTAGTTTTGAGGGGTTGTATCATGTTTTGCACGGAGCCATTTCCCCCATGGATGGAATCGGTCCGGATAAACTCAATATTCCTTCACTTATGCAACGCTTGACAAAAGGCGGGATCAGTGAAGTAGTCATGGCGACCAATCCTAACGTGGAGGGCGAGGCTACGGCCTTGTATCTGGCGAAGCAAATCAAACCCTTAGGGATCAAGGTAACCCGAATCGCCCATGGCTTGCCTGTAGGCGCCGACTTGGAATACGCAGATGAGGCCACTTTAGCACAGGCTCTATTTGGGCGCAAAGAGCTCTAAAAAGAAGAGTCCTAATATAATATAAGGATAAAAGAACGGATAACCCGTTCTTTTTTTTTGTCCCAAGGCATAAAAATTATTGATAAGAGCAAGCCAAGGAGAGTAGGAAGATGGGCATAAAAGTTTGGCAAAGGATCAGTGAGTTGTTCTTGCGGTATCAAAAAAACCAGCCTGCTTCAGATGTTGAGAAAAACGAGGAAGAGGAAGCCTTTTTTCATCAATGGGATTATCTTCAGGACCAGTTGATGCTTGCTGAAAACCATTTTCGTTGTCATAACGATGTTCCTGAAACAGACGGAGCCATCTATGCGCATCTATCTGCACAAAAACGGTTTGACGCTCTGATCCGCCAAGCTAAAGAACAGGGGTTAACGCGTAATTTTCAAGCCAATCCCCGTCCGTGGAGGCAAAGAATCTTTGACCATACAATGCTATACAAGTATGAGACCATCCTGCCGGAAGAAATACCGAAAGAAGAAAATAAAGAGAAAAAGAAGAAAACAGATAAAGGGAGGAAATAAGTATGGAATTATTGGATAATAGCCTGATTCGAATCATTTTTATGGTTCTAGGGGGATTATTTGTTTTGGTTTTGATTGCGGCCATGCCCAGTGGGGTATTGCGTTTTATCGGTCGCTTGGCGTTAAACTGCGTCATGGGANNACTGTTTTGCTTCCTTTACGGGTTTCGCTTTGCCTTTAAATGCATTAACTGTCGCGGTGAGTGGTATTTGCGGTATTCCGGGTGTTGTTGCGTTGTCTATTATCGCCGCAATTTAAAAATTCATATTTTTTTACTATTTTTTGTGATTTCTTGAAAGAGAACGAAAAATGATATATAATACACATGAGATTGTAGTAAAAATCAACTTTAATTTGTATCCCTATGTTGTTTTTAATATCATGTGCAAAGGTTAATATTATAGACTCTTTATTACTTAAAGGCAGGTTAAAGTCAACTTGTCTATTTTGTAATAAGGACGTTTATAATATTTATTTTTAAAACGGGCTAATCAAAATTTGGGAGGGTTTAATTTGACGAAAAAATTTAAGACAATGGATGGAAATAAGGCCGCATCTTATATATCCTATGCTTTTACAGAAGTTGCAGCCATATACCCCATTACCCCTTCGTCCAATATGGCGGAAAATGTTGACCAGTGGTCTGCTGAAGGAAAGAAGAATATTTTCGGGCAGCCCGTAAAAGTGGTGGAAATGCAGTCGGAAGCAGGTGCTGCAGGTGCTATGCACGGCTCATTGGCATCCGGCGCTTTGACCACATCTTATACGGCATCCCAAGGGTTGCTTTTGATGATTCCCAATATGTACAAAATGGCGGGTGAGTTGTTGCCGGGCGTATTGCATGTTTCGGCCCGGTCGTTGGCGACGCATGCTTTGAATATATTTGGCGATCACAGTGATGTCATGGCCTGCTCTCAAACGGGGTTTGCCATGTTGGCCTCCGGTAGTGTGCAGGAAGCTATGGATCTGGCCAGTGTAGCGCACTTGTCAGCCATCAAGTCGCGGATTCCCTTCTTGCATTTCTTTGACGGATTCCGTACCTCGCATGAGCAACAGAAGATAGAGGTGCTCGATTATGAAGATTTGGCTAAATTATTAGACCAAGATGCCCTGTCCCGTTTTCGCAAGGATGCACTTAACCCCGAACATCCGGTGATTCGCGGCACCAACCAAAACCCGGACATCTTCTTCCAGGCGCGTGAAGCTTGCTCTCCGTTTTTTGAGGCCGTGCCGGAAGTCGTCGCCAAATATCTGGAAGAAATCAGTAAGCTGACCGGCCGCGATTATCAATTGTTCAATTATTATGGGGCCCCCGATGCCGATTCCGTGATCGTCATTATGGGTTCCGCAGCGGAAACCACAGCTCAGGCTGTGGATTATCTCAATGCCAACGGCAAGAAGGTCGGTATGATTACCGTACGCTTATATCGTCCTTTTGCCAAAGAATACTTCCTCAAGGCTTTGCCGCAAAGCGTCAAACGGATTGCCGTATTGGACCGCGTAAAAACACCAGGCGCACCGGGAGAACCTTTGTATATGGACATCCTTTCCTCGTTTGCCGGTAATCCGAATGCGCCGATGGTCATCGGTGGTCGTTACGGCTTGGGGAGCAAAGATACCCTTCCTTCCGATATGATCGCTGCATTTGACAACTTAATGAGCCAAACACCCAAACACAACTTTACCATCAGTATCAATGACGATGTTTCTCATACGTCTTTACCCCGCAAAGTTAATCTCGACCTGCTGCCGCAAGGGACCATTCAATGCAAATTCTGGGGTTTAGGTTCCGACGGCACTGTGGGAGCAAACAAACAAGCCGTTGATATCATCGGCAGCAATACCGATTTGTATACGCAAGCCTATTTTGCCTATGACTCTAAAAAATCCGGCGGGATGACGGTTTCCCACTTGCGTTTCGGCAAAGAGCCGATCAAAGCCCCTTACCTGATCAGCGACGCCGATCTTATCTCATGCTCCAACCAGGCCTATGTTCATATGTATGATTTGTTGGAAGGATTAAAACCGGGCGGCACCTTCTTGCTTAACACTGTTTGGGACAAGAACAAACTAGAAGAAGATCTGCCTGCTGCTATGAAGCGTTATCTGGCTCAAAAGAAGATTAGCTTCTATACCATCAATGCTGTCGATATTGCCAGCGGTTTGGGTTTAGGCAACCGTACCAATATGGTGATGCAGGCTGCGTTCTTTAAGCTGTCACAAGTGATTCCGATTGAAGAGGCCGTAAAAGCCTTGGATGATGCCATTGTTCATGCCTATGGTAAAAAGGGTCAAAAAATAGTTGAAATGAATCAAAAGGCTGTGGATGCCGGTCTGAACCATATCGTTAAGATTGATATTCCCGCTTCCTGGGCCCAGGCTAAGGACGAACTCGAGGAAGATACAAACGAATCCAAATTCATGAAAGAAATCTTCCGCCCCATGTCGACTGCGCAAGGGGATAAAATACCGGTCAGCGCTTTTGTTGGCCGGGAAAACGGCGCCTTCCCGTTGGATCATGCCAAATATGAAAAACGCGGTGTTGCCGCTTTCGTTCCCGAGTGGATCAAAGAAAATTGTATTCAATGCAACCAATGCTCCTATGTTTGCCCCCATGCGACCATCCGTCCTGTTTTAGCCAAGGAGCAAGACTTAAAACAAGCTCCGGCACAATTTGAGACGGTTGCTGCCAGGGGCAAGGACTTAGCCGGTTATCAATACAGGATGCAGGTTGATATCTTGGATTGTCAGGGATGCAGTTCTTGCGCCGTGGTCTGCCCGGCTAAAGAAAAAGCTTTGGTGATGAAGCATATCGGTGATCAAGAAAAGCAAGTCGCCAACTGGGACTTTGCTGTTGAATTGCCTAAATATGGAGATGACATCGAAGCTACGAATGTAAAAAACAGTCAGTTTAAGATGCCTTATCTAGAGTTTTCCGGAGCTTGCGCCGGTTGTGGCGAAACACCTTACTCCAAACTGATCACGCAGTTGTATGGGGACAGAATGGTGATCGGCAATGCTACGGGTTGTTCTTCGATCTGGGGCGGCCCCGTACCGGCATCGCCGTTTTGCACCAATCAAAAAGGACAAGGACCGGCTTGGTGCAATAGTCTGTTTGAAGATAATGCGGAATTTAGTTTCGGCATGTATTTAGGCGCCAATCAGATCCGTGAAAAGATCGCCGGATGGATGAAACAGTCCTTGGAAAAAGGCACGACCGACGCGCTTGCAGTTGCCTATCAGGAGTGGCTGAACGCATTTGCCGATGGCGTGGCTTCGAAAGACGCAACGGAAAAATTATTGCCTTTATTGCAAGCCTCCAATGATCCGATCGCCAAACAGATTTACGATCATAAAGATCATTTGGTCAAAAAGTCCTTCTGGGCTTTTGGTGGCGACGGTTGGGCTTACGATATCGGGTACGGCGGCGTCGACCATGTCTTAGCCAGCGGTGAGGATGTGAACATCTTTGTCTTTGATACGGAAGTTTACTCCAACACAGGCGGACAAAGCTCTAAATCCACACCGGCTGCTGCTATCGCCAAGTTCGCTTCCAGTGGCAAACGCACCAAAAAGAAAGATTTAGGCATGATGGCGATGTCTTACGGATATGTGTATGTGGCGCAAATCGCCATGGGCGCCGATATGGCCCAGACCTTAAAAGCCATTAAAGAAGCAGAAGCCTATCAGGGGCCGTCTTTGATCATCGCTTATGCAACTTGCGTCAACCACGGTCTGAAGAACGGCATGAAGAACGCCATGACGGAGATGAAAACGGCTGTCGAGAGCGGGTACTGGCATTTGTACCGTTACAATCCTCTCTTAAAGCAGGAAGGCAAAAACCCCTTCATTCTCGATTCCAAGGAACCCACGAAACCGTTTGCCGATTTTATTGCCAACGAAGTCCGTTATGCATCACTCAAGCTCTTATATCCGGATATCGCAGAGGAACTATTTGCCAAGACGGAAGCCGACGCCAAAGAAAGATATGCATCCTACTTGCGTTTGCAGCAACTATAGTTTGGTTTTTGGTTTCCTTAAGTGCCGTTTTGCTCTTGCAAAACGGCACTTATTTTGTTATAATACGCAAAGAGTATTGAAATATATAATAAGAAGGGCAAAATATGACAATGTTTGCAAAACAAGATGATTTGGTTTCTGAAACCGCGACCCAAAGTCGCTCTTTGTTGTTGTGTGCAAACCAAATGCTTTTTTCTTTTGTCATGTCATTTGCATCTTTAATAGCTTCAAAGATTACCTTTGACAGTCGTTTGCAAAAAACGGCTGTTTTCATTTCTATAATAGCTTTTTCTGTTGTTACCATTGGTGCGATTATAAGCGGCATGATTATAGATAACAGTATGTTGATTGGTATTATTATAAGCATTATAATTGCCAAAAATAAACGAATATCGGCGGCATGAACTCTCAATGCAAACGGGAGGCGGCTGCCTCCCGTTTTTCTTGTTTATGGGGGTTAAGCACAGCTGTGACGAATGTGCCTACATATTTTGAGTTGTTTAAAGGCGCAGCTTCACTGTTGAAAAACAAGGAGGATGCGTGAGGCTGGTGAGTAAAAAACCGGATTTGGTTCTACTCTCGGCACCTTGAGGAGGAATAGATATGCAAGACTCTGGGCAAAGAGTCGTAGAGGCTTATGTCGGAGAATACGCTTCGGGGAAAAGTGAAAACGCAATCAACCGAGCTTTGCAATTGGCGGCCTTAAACCAACCCGTCACCTTGGCCGATCTGGATTTGGTGGAACCGTGTTATACGCTCCGTTCTTTACAGGAGATTCTTAACAAAAAAGGGATTGATGTTTTGGCCTGGACAACGGCGCAGACAATTGGTTTGGGGGAAGCCGGACAAACCCTGCACCCGGCTTGCCGTTGGGCCCTAAAACGTCCGGGAAATGTGATTTTAGATATTGGGTACGGTACCCATGGGGCAAATATCCTAAACTTGCTGGAGGGCGCGGATTGCGAGCCGGATCTAAGGGTGATCCTGGTGGCCAATTTTTCCCGCCCATTGACCGGTGATTTGCAACGGTTTATGGAATATGCGCAGGGAATAGGCCGGTTTGACGCATTGCTTGCCAATACCCATCTTAGTGATGAAACCACACCGCAAGTGGTTTTGGACGGCATCAAAAAGACCATACAAGCAGCGGAGCAATTACAAGTAGCAGTGGACGCTTTTTCCGTCACGAAAGAATTCATGCAAAAATATCCGGATTTTGATTACGACGGTTTGCCTATGCGAGTGTTACAACGCTATATGCCGCAAGGTTTCTGGTGATAGAAAATTAGCTCGTAAGATTGAATAGATAATGATTTGAGGAGGCTATTATGCAACAAAAAGTAATCGGAGAAGAAAAAAGGGTGTTTGTAACAGGTAATGAAGTTGTCGCTTGGGCTGCCTTGGCTGCACAGGCCGATATCATGTACGGTTACCCGATCACCCCGCAAAATGAGATCATGCATTATTGGACGAGATTAGCCCCGAAGTTCGGGCGCGGCTTTTTACAGACAGAAGATGAAACCTCTGCCGGTTTTACTACCTTAGGCGGTGTGATGGCCGGCCGGCGTGCCTTTACGGCGACATCCGGCCCCGGCAACATCCTGATGCAGGAGAGCGCCTGCATGGCGGAAATGATGCGTCTGCCGATGGTGATGGTGGTGCAGCAAAGGGGCGGCCCGTCTACCGGTACCGTGATCTATTCCCAGCAGGAGGTCACACTCACCTGCTTTGGTGGTAACGGAGAAGGATTGCGTTTTGTTTATTCCACATCCAATCATCAGGAGCTGTACGATTATACCATCAAGGCGTTCAACACGGCCTGGAAGCACCGCTTCCCGACTTTTGTTTTGGGCGACGGCTATCAGGCAAAGATGCGCGAGCCGGTTACGTTATATGATCTAGATGACCGCGGTATCGAGATGATTCCCACCGAACCTTATCTGGGGGCGGAGGGGACCCCCGGAGTAGACCGCCTACCGGTTCATTTGCGTAATACATATAATACGGAAGACGAATTATATGCTGTGAATCAAGAACTGGCTGCCGCATATACCCAAAGTGCGCCCCAAGTGGCAGAATGCCAGACGTTTGATTGCGACGATGCAGATATTGTAATTATTGCGCACGGCGTGGTTACACGTGCCGCCCAGGCGGCCATAGAAGAACTGCGGGCGCAGAATATCAAAGTGGGGCATTTCCGCCCCATAACTTTGCAGCCTTTTTCCACTAATATATTTCTGCCCATAGCTCAAAAGGCCAAAGTGATTTTGCTGGCGGAATCGTCCCAGGGACAATTTGCTGCTTTAGTCAAACGAAACATCTATGGTTGTGCTACGCCGATGGTTACTTATCTAAAACCCGGCGAAGGCATCACGATGGAAGAGATAATTGATCAAGTGAAAAAAATCAACAGCCAATTGGCTTAATTGAGTTTGTAGGAGGAAAGACAATGGAGAAGGTTCAAGCTGTTCCCGCCATGCCGAAATCCTGGCGCAGGGAAACCAAAACACATAAATTTTGTCCCGGTTGCGGACACGGCATCTTCTTAAAGATGCTGGGAGAAGCCATTGACGAACTGGGAATCCAGGACCGGGTAGTATTTGTTAGCGATATCGGTTGTTGTCTTTTGTCGTTGGACTTTTTTAACATGGACGCTGTCCAGACCCATCATGGTCGGGCCACTCCGGTAGCCACCGGTTTAAAACGCGCCAATCCCGATTTGATTTTGATCGCTTATATGGGAGACGGCGGTGCGTATGCTATCGGCGCCCAGCATTTGGTCAATGCAGCTACGCGTAACGAAAGAATCACTGTTTTGGTAGCCAACAATACCAATTATGCAATGACAGGCGGACAGATGGCTCCGACCACACTGCCAGGTCAAAAGACGGAAACCTGCCCCTATGGTCGCAGTGTGGAAGAGCAGGGCTGGCCCACCAAAGGAGCCGAGATGGTAGCCGCAATTGCATCCGATGGTGCGTATGTGTCCCGTGGCACAACTGCGCAACCCCGAGTGTTGAAGAAATACTTTAAGGCGGCGCTCCAAACCCAGATGAACAAAACAGGATTTTCCTTTGTGGAAGCATTGGCGGCTTGTCCGACTAACTGGCGCACCAATAATGTGGATACCTGGAAATTTTTGGAACAAGATATGGAATCGTATTTTCTTCCGGGAGAATATCGCCTAGCGCAAGAGGGATTGAAGAATCCCAACACGAAAGGAGAGAACGTATAATGCAGTCAATCAAAATTGTGTTGGCCGGCGAAGGTGGACAGGGTGTACAATCGATCGCTGGAATTATTTCTCAGGCTGCTTTTGACCAGGGATACCAGGCATTGTACATTCCCAATTTCGGTGTGGAACAGCGTGGCGGCGTCTCGGTTGCGTTTATTCAAATTTCAACTAAAATGATCAGTTCACTTAAATTCCCAAAAGCGGATGTAATTGTGGCGCTTTCCGACCGTGCAGTATTAAGGACAAAGCAATATGTGGATGAACATACGACATTTTTATATGATACGTCTGTTAATGCCGACCTGGTGCAAAAACAGATAACAGGAGCCGGCAAAATCATACCGATCCCGGCTATGGAAATCGTTAAGGAAAAGTTCCATCCCCGCGTCTTTAATGTCTTGATCATGGGAACCTTGATCCCTATGACCGATTTTCTGGATTATGATGCGGTGGCGGATGTGCTGGTCAAAAAATTGCAGTATAAATTTGATCAAGATCCGGGCTTAAAGCAGATGAATCTGGATGCTTTAAAGTTGGGTGAAGACTATTTGCAGGACTTAAAACAAGTAGATGTAAGATAAGGAGCAGATCATGAACCAAAAAGATAATTCCTTTGACCGGCAGGGAAGCATGGATGCGCTTTTTTGTACCGTCGGCAAAAATAAAAACGCTAAATTTTATCTTTTTCCTGAGTTATGCAAGGGTTGCGGTCTATGCATCGTCAAATGCCCCGTGCATACTTTGGTCTGGAGCCATCATTTGGGGATCTACGGCACACCCGTCGTAGAACCGGAAGATGACGGACTAAAATGTACGGCATGCGGCTTGTGTCAATTGTTTTGCCCGGATTGCGCGATTAAGATCGAAAAATTATAATAGCTTTTAACAGATTAAATGCATAATATGGAATGTATTGTAAAAAATAATTGGCATGGATTAGCGTTTAAAAAGAGATCGAAAAAAGGGTAAAAA
>DIFD01000006.1 GCA_002418965.1 Peptococcaceae bacterium UBA5757
AAAGTTAATGGAGGGAAGTAAATCATGGCCAAACAAAAATTTGAAAGAACAAAGCCGCATGTAAACGTTGGCACAATCGGTCACGTTGACCACGGCAAAACGACATTGACGGCAGCGATCACGCTGTGCCTGTCTAAAGTAGGCGGCGCGGTAGCGACAGCATATGACCAAATTGACGCGGCACCGGAAGAAAAAGAACGCGGCATCACGATTAATACGGCGCACGTGGAGTATCAGACGGAAAAAAGACACTATGCGCACGTTGACTGCCCCGGCCACGCAGACTATGTCAAGAACATGATCACGGGTGCGGCGCAGATGGACGGCGCGATTTTGGTGGTAAGTGCAGCTGACGGTCCGATGCCTCAAACCAGAGAGCACATTCTCTTGGCCCGCCAGGTGGGCGTGCCGTATATCGTAGTCTTTATGAACAAAGCAGACCAGGTAGACGATCCGGAATTATTGGAACTGGTTGAGATGGAAATTCGCGAATTGTTAAGTGAATATGAATTCCCGGGAGACGAGATTCCTGTGATTACGGGATCTGCGTTAAAAGCGGGTCAATGCGGTTGCGGCGGCAGAGATTGCCCGGACTGTGGCCCGATCTGGAAGTTGATGGACGCGGTAGACGATTATATTCCGACACCGCAAAGAGATACAGACAAACCGTTCTTGCTGCCGATCGAAGACGTATTTACGATCACAGGTCGTGGTACGGTTGTAACAGGCCGTGTGGAACGCGGAAGAGTCAAAGTCGGCGAAACGGTACAGATCGTGGGCTTGAATGAAGAAAGCAAATCGACAGTAGTCACAGGTGTTGAAATGTTCCGTAAGTTATTGGACTATGCGGACACCGGAGACAATGTTGGTTGCCTATTGCGCGGAGTTGAGCGGAAAGAAGTGGAACGTGGCCAGGTATTGGCGAAACCGGGAAGCATTCATCCGCATACAAAATTCACGGGTCAGGTATATGTTTTGACGAAAGAAGAAGGTGGGCGTCATACGCCGTTCTTTAACGGATACCGTCCGCAGTTCTACTTCCGTACAACGGACGTTACCGGAGTAGCCAATTTGCCGGAAGGCGTAGAGATGGTTATGCCCGGGGACCATATTACGATGGACATCGAACTGATCACCCAGATCGCCATTGAAGAAGGATTGCGTTTTGCTATCCGCGAAGGCGGTCGTACGGTTGGTTCCGGTGTTGTAATCGCTGTTAAAGAATAATTTAGGTATAAATGCCAACGTGGATTGGTTTTAAAAACCAGTCCACGTTATGGCCGTTTATAAGATGGGGTTTGACATCCTATCATAAAATGGACTGCGATGACGCGGGAGGTTGCCATCGGGATGCGCCCGGTGGGTTAATTTCCGCTGAGAATGTTCGTAAAATATGCGAGCGAAAAGGAGGTAACAAACATGGCAAAACAAAAAATCAGAATCAGACTCAAAGCATTCGATCACAAACTTTTGGATCAATCCGCAATAAAAATCGTGGATACGGCAAAAAGAACAGGTGCTACGGTTTCAGGACCGATTCCTTTGCCGACAGAAAAAAATATCTATACCATATTGCGTTCCCCGCATGTCAATAAAGATTCCCGGGAACAGTTTGAAATGAGAACCCACAAACGCCTGATCGATATCTTTGAACCCACCCCGAAAACCATGGATTCATTGATGCGGCTTGATCTGCCGGCCGGCGTGGATATTGAGATTAAATTATAGGCGTTTTATCCATAATGTTTTTAAGTAATTCGGGCACACCCGGATGTGTGTGCTTTTAAAAAAACCATTTGCCCACTGACGGCACTGTTTCGGGCGAATGTTGATAATGAAACGGAGGTGCTAAGTATGCCGAAAGCATTACTCGGCAAAAAACTGGGCATGACGCAGGTCTTTAATCCGGACGGCAAAATCGTCCCTGTGACGGTTGTCTCGGCTGGGCCTTGTGTGGTTACACAAGTCAAGACTGATGCGAATGACGGTTATGAGGCAGTACAAATCGGGATCGGTTCTGTTAAGCCGATCAATATCAATAAACCAATGGCAGGTCATTTTAGAAAAGCCAATGTACGGGTTTGCCGTTATTTAAGAGAAATTGCGGTGGGCAATATTGCCGATTATCAATCCGGACAAGAAATTAAAGTAGATATCTTTTCTGTAGGAGACTTTATCGATGTCTCTGGTGTTTCCAAAGGAAAAGGATTTGCCGGTTCCATCAAAAGATGGAATAAATCCCGTGGACCGATGGGACATGGTTCCAAGAGTCACCGCCGTCCCGCTTCTGCCGGAGCCAAAGGCCCCGCCAGAGTATTTAAAGGTAAACATTCTCCCGGCCGTATGGGTGGAGAAAATGTCACGATCCAAAATCTTGAAATTATCAAAATCGATGTAGAACGTAACTTGATGCTGGTCAAAGGTGCTGTCCCCGGTCCTAAAGAAGGATTGCTCTTGATCCAAAGTGCTGTCAAGTCGATCTAGATGACCAAATTAGGAAAGGAGGGCAACCATGACTACAGTAGCTGTATTAAACAGAGAATGTAATCCGGTTGGTGAAGTAGCGCTCAACGATGCAATTTTTGCCAACCAAATCAATGTGCCTGTTATGCACCAGGCCGTATTGGTCTATTTAGCTTCACTTCGTCGTGGCACGCATGCCACCAAAACAAAAGGGATGGTATCCGGTGGCGGTAAAAAACCATGGCGTCAAAAAGGAACCGGCAGAGCCAGAACAGGTTCCACCCGCAATCCGATCTGGAGAGGCGGCGGAATCGTATTTGGACCGCAACCGCGTTCCCATAACATTGCGATGCCCAAGAAAATGCGTCGTGTGGCTTTGTTGTCCGCGCTTTCAATGAAGGCCGCGGAAGAAAAAATAGTCGTCTTTGAGGAATTGGATTTTTCTGCTCCCAAAACCAAAGAAATCGCAGCCATATTGCAAAAGATTGCGGCGGGAAATGCCTTATTGGTAGTGGATGCGGATGCTCAAAACTTGATGCTTTCGGCCCGCAATATTCCTACCGTTTCGGTAGAGGAAATTCATTCTTTAAATACCTATCAAGTTTTACGCCATGACAAATTGGTGTTCACCAAAGACTCCTTGTCTTTGCTTGGGGAGGTGCTGATCTAATGCGTGATCCACACGATATCTTGATCAAACCCATGGTGTCTGAAAAATCGATGATGCTGATGGGGGAAGATAAATACAGCTTTATCGTTGACAAAGCTGCCAACAAAATTGAAATCAAACATGCTGTTGAAGATCTATTCAATGTCAACGTGGTAGAAGTGACAACCAGGATGCTCAAGGGTAAGATCAAAAGACAAGGCAAAACGCAGGGAAAACGTCCCGATACCAAGCGAGCCATTGTCACATTGCAGACCGGTCAAAAAATCGAGATCTTTACAGACATGCGATAGAGTTGGAAAAGGAGGAATAGTGTTATGGGCATAAAAGCTTATAAGCCCACATCTCCCGGACGCCGCGGGATGACGGTTTCCACGTTTGAGGAAATCACCACGGCTAAACCCGAGAAATCCTTGCTGCAACCGCTCAAAAGCAGAGCCGGTCGCAACAATCAAGGAAAAATAACGACCCGCCATCAGGGCGGCGGGCATAAACAAATGTACCGTATCATCGACTTTAAAAGAAATAAAGATACCGTGCCGGCCAAAGTTGCCAGCATTGAATACGACCCGGTCCGCACAGCCAATATTGCGCTGCTTCATTATCTTGATGGAGAAAAACGCTATATTTTGGCTCCGCTGGGAATAAAGGTCGGAGACGTCTTGGTCGCCGGAGAACAAGTGGATATCAAAGTCGGCAATGCAATGCCGTTATCCTCTATCCCGGTCGGTACCATTTTGCATAACATTGAAATGCGTCCCGGCTGCGGCGGTGTGATTGCTCGTTCCGCGGGTTCCTCGGTCCAGTTGATGGCAAAAGAAGGCAAATATGCCACCTTGCGTATGCCTTCCGGAGAAATGAGACTGGTGTTGGCCAATTGCCGCGCTACAATCGGCCAGGTCGGTAATATCGATCAAGAGAATATCAATATCGGTAAAGCGGGCCGCAGCCGCTGGCTGGGAATCCGTCCTGCTAACCGCGGTGTTGTCATGAACCCCAACGATCATCCGCATGGCGGCGGCGAAGGCCGTTCCCCGGTCGGTCGCAATCCGGTTACTCCTTGGGGCAAACCGGCTTTGGGCGCCAAGACCAGAGACAAAAAGAAATATTCGAACCGCTTGATTATCAAGAGAAGAACGAATAAATAAGTTTTTAAAAAAGCCGCTTAAGCGGTAAAGCACATCATTAGTGCCGAAAGGAGGTTTTTTGATGGGTAGATCTCTAAAAAAAGGACCTTATTGCGAAGCAAAATTATTGGGTCGCATTGAAAAAATGAATGACGACGGCACAAAAGCCGTTTTAAAGACCTGGTCCCGCCGTTCTACCATATTCCCGCAAATGGTGGGTCATACCATTGCCGTCCATGACGGAAGAAAACATGTGCCGATCTATATTACAGAAGATATGGTGGGCCATAAACTTGGGGAGTTTGCTCCCACCCGTTTATTTCGGGGGCACGGCTCTCATACTGAGAGATCAACATCCCTTAAATAACGGCTAACAGTGAGAGGAGGAAGTATTTTGGAAGCGAAAGCAACAGCCAAATATATCCGCATCTCCCCGAGAAAAGCACGACTAGTGATTGATTTGATTCGGGGAAAGAGCGTCACTCAGGCAGAAGCTATTCTAAAATTTACGCCGAACCGTGCGGCGGAATCCATCATCAAGGTTTTGCGCTCAGCGGCGGCTAACGCAGAGAATAACTTAAGTCTGAATAAAGAAGATTTAATTGTAACAAAAGCATTCATCGACGAAGGCCCAAGCTTAAAGCGGATTATGCCGCGCGCGATGGGCAGAGCCGATAAAATGGTTCACCGTACCAGCCATATTACCGTAGTAGTCGGAAACAGAGAGGAGGTTTAGCAGTGGGACAAAAAGTAAACCCGAAAGGGTTCCGTGTTGGCGTGATCAAAGACTGGGATACCCGTTGGTTCGCCAATAATAAAGATTTTAAAGATTTGCTTTATGAAGATTATCGGATCCGCAAATATGTCAAACAAAAATTATATGCTTCCGGTGTTTCCAAAATAGAAATTGAACGGACAGCGCAACGCGTCAAAGTCAATATTTTCACTGCCAAACCAGGGATCGTAATTGGCCGTGGCGGTCAGGAAGTTGAAATATTGAAAAATTATTTGGTCAAAATGAGCGGCAAAAAAGTAACGGTCAATATTACGGAAATTAAAAAGCCGGAACTGGACGCGCAATTGGTTGCGGAAAATGTCGCCGCATCTTTGGAAAAGAGAATTGCCTTTCGTCGTGCCATGAAACAGACTGTTACGCGCACCATGAGAATGGGCGCCGAAGGGATCAAGATCATGTGCGCCGGACGTTTGGCAGGTGCTGAAATTGCCCGTACCGAATGGTACGCCGAAGGCAAAGTGCCGCTTCATACCTTGCGTGCCGATATCGATTACGCATTTGCCGAAGCCAATACGGCTTATGGTAAAATCGGCGTCAAAGTATGGATCTATAAAGGAGAAATTCTTCCGCAGAAAGCTGAAAAAGCTCAGGAATTTATTGCAGTGGAGGAGGGCGAATAAAATGTTGTTGCCAAAAAGAGTAAAATATCGCCGCCAACACCGCGGACGTATGAAGGGTGCGGCTTTAAGAGGCAACACCGTGGCTTACGGTGAATACGGTATGCAAGCTTTGGAATGCGCCTGGATTACCAGCCGTCAAATCGAAGCAGCCCGTATCGCCATGACCCGTTATATCAAACGTGGCGGTCAGGTGTGGATTAAGATATTCCCCCACAAACCGGTTACGGAAAAACCCGCCGAAACCCGTATGGGTAGCGGGAAAGGCTCGCCGGAATATTGGGTAGCAGTTGTTAAGCCGGGCAGAGTGCTTTTTGAAATTTCCGGAGTATCAGAAGAAAACGCCAAAGAAGCTATCCGCCTTGCTCAGTACAAACTGCCTATCAAGACCAAATTTGTCAAACGTGAAGAAATAGGTGGTGAAGCAAATGAAAGCTAAGGATATCCGTGAATTATCATATGAAGAATTGCGGACCAAAGAAAGCGATCTTAAAGCTGAACTCTTCAACCTGCGTTTTCGTTTGGCTACCGGACAGTTGGAAAATCATATGCAAATTAAAGCTGTCAAAAAAGATATGGCAAGAGTAAAGACCATCATTCGCCAAAAAGAAATGCAGACGGCGCAATAAAACAGCCAAAGGCTAAAGAAGAGTTTAGTCGGGAAAGGAGGCAATTGATTTGGAAAACAGAAGTTCTCGCAAAACCCGTCTCGGTACTGTGGTAAGCGATAAAATGGATAAAACCATCGTGGTAAAAGTCGATACTTTTATCCGCCATCCCCTTTTAGGCAAAACCGTGCGTGCAAGCAAAAAATTTAAAGTCCATGATGAAGAAAACCAGGCCAAGATCGGAGATAAGGTTTCAATCATGGAGACAAGACCTCTTTCCAAGGAAAAATGCTGGAGATTAAAAGAGATTTTGGAAAAGGCTGATATTGTCTAAATCCGGGAAACTTTAAAAGTATAAGAAAGGGGGCGGCTTTAGATGATTCAAGCCGAAACCAGACTCAAAGTGGGAGATAATAGCGGCGCTAAAGAGTTGCTTTGTATCAAAGTTTTGGGCGGCTCCCGCCGTAAATATGCAACAGTAGGCGATATTATCGTCTGTGCAGTAAAAGAGGCTTCGCCCGGTGGTGCAGTTAAAAAAGGCGATGTTGTGAAAGCGGTCGTCGTTCGTACCGCCAAAGAAATCCGCCGTCCGGACGGATCCTATATCAAGTTTGATGAAAACACCGGCGTGATCATTAATGATCAGGGACAGCCGAAAGGAACACGTATTTTTGGGCCCGTTGCCAGAGAATTAAGGGATAAAGATTTTATGAAAATTATCTCCCTGGCTCCGGAAGTGCTTTAGGGTGGAGGTGTAAAAATGGTAAAAGAAGCTCTTAAAGCAAAAAAAATGCATGTCAAAAAAGGTGATCAGGTGGTCGTGATTGCCGGTAAGGATGTCGGCAAAAAAAGCAAGGTCTTATCTTGCCTCCCTAAAGAAGGCAAAGTTCTTGTTGACAAAGTAAACATCGCGAGCCATCATGAAAAACCAACCAAAGCTTCTCCCCAAGGCGGGGTTGTAAAGAAAGAAGCAGCGATTGACGCATCCAATGTAATGCTTTATTGCCGCAAATGCGATAAAGGGGTCCGTGTCAAAAATGAAGTTTTAGGCGACGGAACCAAGGTTCGCAAATGTGCTAAATGTGGCGAAAATTTTGACAAATAACGAGGGAAAGGAGGAGTCTTGAATGGCTAGATTAAAAGATCGCTATATAGAGGAGGTACGTCCTCAACTGCAGGAAAAATTTGCCTACGACAATATGATGCAAATCCCCAAATTAGACAAAGTGGTTATCAACATGGGTTTGGGTGAAGCAATCCAAAATCCTAAAGCACTGGATGCTGCGGTTGCGGATCTGACGGCTATCTCCGGACAAAAACCGATCATTACCAAGGCCAAAAAATCCATTGCTGCATTCAAATTGCGCCAGGGCATGTCGATTGGCTGTAAAGTCACCTTGCGCGGCGAAAGAATGTATCAGTTTGTTGATAAACTTATTTCAGCTTCCATCCCTCGGGTGAGGGACTTTAAAGGCGTATCGGCCAAAGCGTTTGACGGCAGAGGCAATTATACGCTTGGGTTGAAGGACCAATTGGTTTTCCCTGAGATTGAATATGATAAGATCGATAAACTCAGAGGTATGGAAATCGCATTTGTGACTTCTGCTAAAACAGATGAAGAATGTCGTGAATTATTAAAGCTGATGGGAATGCCTTTTGCAGACAAATAGTTCACACAAGTGTATTCCGAAGAGGAGGTAAGTTTGTGGCTAAAACATCAATCGTGGTGAAACAAAAACGCACACCCAAATTTAGCGTACAGGGGTATAATCGTTGCAGCATCTGCGGCCGCCCTCATGCTTATATGCGCAAATTCGGTGTCTGCCGTATTTGTTTCCGCAATTTGGCCTATAAAGGAGAAATCCCCGGTATTACCAAATCCAGTTGGTAAGCCAAGGATAACGGAAGGAGGTTTTTTTACAAATGGTTGTTACCGATCCGATCGCTGATTTCTTGACCAGAATACGCAATGCCAATATGGTTTATATGGAAAAGGTTGAAATACCGGCTTCTAAAATCAAAGTGGAATTGGCCAATATTTTGAAAGAAGAAGGCTTCATCAAAGATGTAGAATATATTGAGGACGGCAAACAGGGTATCATTCGTCTTTATTTAAAGTACTCGAACAATAAAGAGCGCGTGATCACCGGCTTAAAACGTATCTCTAAACCTGGTCTGAGGGTATATGCCAGAAAAGATGAAGTGCCGAAGGTGTTGGGGGGCTTGGGAATTACAGTGGTTTCCACATCGTACGGCCTCATGACCGATAAAAAAGCGCGGAAACAAGGTTTAGGCGGAGAAATCCTCTGCTATGTCTGGTAACCGTAATTGCATTAGGAGGTGTAAAGCATGTCCCGTATTGGCAGAATGCCTATTCATGTTCCTTCCGGCGTTACCATTACCATCGATGGCAATCAAGTAGAGGTAAAGGGCCCCAAAGGCACATTGAAAAGAGAATTTTCTCCGGAAATGGAGATTCAGATCCAAGAAAATATTTTAACTGTTACGCGGCCCAGCGACGATCCCAAACACCGTTCTTTACACGGTTTGACAAGAGCTTTGTTGAACAACATGGTGGTTGGTGTGACTCAAGGGTTTGAAAAAAAATTGGAAATTTATGGTGTTGGTTACCGTGCTGCTAAAGCCGGCAACAACTTGCAGCTTGTCGTGGGATATTCTCATCCTGTGGAAATGGTCCCGGGCGAAGGGCTTCTGGTCGAAGTACCGGCACCCAACCGCATCACCATCTCCGGTATCGACCGCGAAAAGGTTGGCGCTTTTGCGGCCAATGTCAGAATGGTACGGCCGCCGGAACCTTATAAAGGTAAAGGCATCCGCTACGCTGCTGAAGTTGTCAAACGTAAAGCAGGTAAGGCAGGCGCTAAGAAATAATTAAGCTGAATAAGAAGGATATAATCTTTTTAGATGTGGCTTAAGGAAGGAAGTGAGATTCTTGTACAAACAAGTAGATCGTAAAGCTATTCGCGCAAAGAAACACGATCGCATCCGTAAAAATATTTCCGGCACAAGTGATTGCCCCCGTTTGTCGGTATATCGCAGTTGTAAGCATATGTATGCTCAACTGATCGATGATGTTGCCGGTAAAACGCTGGCTGCCGCTTCAACAGTGGACGCTTCTTTAAAAGCAAATTTCGGAGGCAATAAAGAAGCTGCAAAACAAGTCGGTTTATTGTTGGCGGAGCGTGCAAAAGAAAAAGAAATCACCAAAGCTGTATTTGACCGCGGAGGTCTTCTCTACCATGGCCGCGTTGCGGCGGTAGCGGAAGGCGCCAGAGAAGGCGGCCTCGATTTTTAGGCGAAGGAGGGTAATGAATGGCAAGAATAGATGCCGGTAATTCAGAGTTAACAGAAAAAGTGGTATATATCAACCGTGTTGCTAAAGTTGTTAAAGGCGGACGCCGTTTCAGCTTTTCGGCATTGGTTGTAGTCGGTGACGGTAAAGGCAATGTCGGCGCAGGTATGGGCAAAGCGAGCGAAGTGCCGGAAGCCATCCGTAAAGGTGTGGAAGACGCCAAAAAGAATATGGTTCCCGTGGCGTTGGTTCATTCCACCATTCCGCATCAAGTAGTGGGCAGATTTGGAGCCGGGAAGGTTTTATTAAAACCAGCTGCCGAAGGTACCGGAGTGATTGCCGGTGGCCCTGTCCGTGCCGTATTGGAAGCCGTTGGAGTAAAAAATATTCTGACCAAGTCGTTAGGATCCAACAATGCCATCAATATGGTTCAAGCAACCATGGAAGGTTTAAAATCCTTAAAAACAGTGGAAGATGTCATGCGTTTGCGTGGTAAAACCGCTGAAGAAATCTTAGGTTAAGGGGGCTAAATCAAATGGCAAAAATTAAAATCACTTTAACCAAAAGCCCCGTTGGGTATAATAAAAAACAAAGAACGATTGCCGAATCTTTGGGTCTGGGCAAAATGCATTCTTCCGTCATTCAGGAAGATACGCCTGATATCATGGGCAAAGTGCATGCAATCGCTCATTTGCTGACCGTGGAAAAAGTGGCGGAATAGTTAAGAAAAAGCAGTCTGTTTTCTATAGTTTGGTTATGGTATAATATCCACAAAATAAACAGCTTTGCTGTTTGTACCCGTGAAAAACGCGGGTTGCGGCGAAAGTATCGTCGTGATTTGGGTGTTACATCGCAGCGGCGGGTGCGCTCTTAGCGCAACCTAAACGCTTTGCGTTTACGAAACCTATGGTTTCGCAAACGAATTGTGGTATAATAATAAGATAGTGACAAAAATAGTAAGTGTTAAAATAAGCTTAGGGAGGTGCGAGTATGAAACTCGGCGACTTAGCCCCTGCTCCCGGTTCGCGTCCCAAATCTACCAGAGTAGGCAGAGGGATCGGTTCCGGTTTGGGCAAAACATCAGGCCGTGGTATGAATGGGCAAAACAGCCGCACGGGCGGAGGAGTTCGTCCCGGATTTGAAGGTGGCCAAATGCCCCTATCGCGTCGTTTGCCAAAACGCGGATTTACTAATATTTTTGGCAAGGAACTGGTAGAGGTGTCTTTGGATGCATTGAATCAATTTGAAGACGGCGCTGTTGTTACCGGTCAGTCTTTACTGGATTTGGGTATCGTCAGACAGATTAAAGACGGTGTTAAAATCCTCAATAACGGCCAATTAAACAAATCGCTGACTGTACAAGTTTTAACCACCAAAGGCGCAGCCGAAAAAATTGTTGCCGCCGGTGGTAAAGTTGAGGTGATATAAGTGCTGTCATCTATATCCGGAGCATGGAAAATACCAGAGTTGCGGAAAAAGTTGATCTTTACGATCGCCATGTTGTTTGTCTTTCGTATTGGTGCCCATATTCCCGTTCCAGGTATTGATGCGGAAGTAATCAAGAATTTATTTGGCGGCGAGATATTTGGTTTTATGGATATTATTTCCGGCGGTTCTTTCAAAAAGGTAACCGTATTAGCCATGGGTATCATACCATACATCAATGCCTCCATCATCATTCAGCTTTTAACCATGGTTGTCCCGTACTTTGAAAAATTGTCCAAAGAAGGTCCTGAAGGACGCAAAAAGATGGTGCAGATTACGCGGTATGGCACGGTTCTTTTAGGTTTTGCGCAAGCTATCGTGATGTCTTTTTATCTACGCAGCGCCATGACGCAACCAAATCTTTTTGGAGTTTTCACTGTTGCGATTACCATGACGGCAGGTACCGTGTTTTTGATGTGGCTGGGTGAACAGATTACGGAAAAAGGTATCGGCAATGGGATTTCATTGATCATCTTTGCCGGGATCGTTGCCCGTCTGCCATCTTCGTTTTATGCATTGTTTTCAGGAGCGCAGTTAGGGGAAATCAACTTTATCTTGTTAATTGTCTTTGCAGCCATTGCTCTCTTGGTTATTGCCGGGGTTGTAACGGTTCAGGAAGCGCAGCGCCGTATTCCTGTGCAATATGCCAAAAGAATCGTTGGACGAAAGATGTATGGCGGTCAGAGTACCCATATCCCCATGAAGATCAATCAGGCAGGCGTGATTCCGATCATCTTTGCCATGGCGATCTTAACCTTTCCAACAGTATTTTTGAATTTCTTTAGTGCAACGAATCCCGTGGTTGCGTTTTTAACCAATATATTAGGGTACCAGCATCCCGTTTATATGACGTTATATGCTTTGTTGATCTTAGTATTTACGTATTTTTATACTGCCGCGACTTTCAACGTTAATGATGTGGCGGAAAACCTGCAAAAACACGGTGGCTTTATTCCCGGATTGCGTCCCGGCAAACCTACGGCGCAATATATGGATAAAGTGCTTTCCCGCATTACTTTTGCCGGCGGCGTCTTTTTGATGTTGATCGCCTTATTGCCCAGTATAGCAATGGGCATTACGGGATTAAACCTGTATTTTGGGGGTACTTCTCTGTTGATTGCTGTCGGTGTTGCCTTAGATACGATGAAACAGATCGAATCGCATCTTTTGATGAGACATTACCAGGGTTTTATGAAGTAATGTCAGCGAAGGATTAAGGATAGTAAGACGAGAGTCTTCGGAGGGATTCATAATGAAAATCGTTTTATTAGGGCCTCCTGGAGCCGGTAAAGGCACCCAGGCGGATGCTTTGGTAAAAAAATTATTTCTCACGCATATTTCCACCGGAGATATGTTCCGGGCTGCTATCAGTTCCGGTACCGAATTGGGTTTGGAAGCCAAATCGTATATGGATAAAGGATTGTTGGTTCCCGACTCTATCACGGTAGGCATCATTAAGGATCGGATCAGCCAATGTGATTGCAAGAGCGGTTTTTTGCTGGACGGTTTCCCCCGTACAAAAGTACAGGCACAAGCGCTTGATGAGATGACAAAGGAAATGAATACGGCTTTGGATGCCGTGATCAATATCAGCGTACCCTTGGATCAGTTGATTACGCGGTTAACCGGTCGTCGTATGTGCAAACGGTGTGGAGAAATCTATCATTTGTTGTACAATGCGCCACAGGTAGAGGGAAAGTGCGATCATTGCGGTGGAGAACTGTATCAACGCAATGACGATACGGAAAAAACGGTCAAGAATCGCCTGGCTGTCTATGAAGAGCAGACTGCGTCTTTGATCCAGTACTATGAAGAGAAAGGGATTTTGCATTCTGTTGATGGTGCTCAGCCGATTAAAGATGTTCTGATTGACATAGGCAATGCCTTGGGGCAAAATTGGGCATAAATAGTTGGTTTAACTGTTAAAGCTTTTGAGTTGTTCGCTTTTTTTAGGGACCCATTGATATTTCATTAAGGTGTAAATATGACTGAAAACGATCAATCCAAACGATTTAATTTTGAGGCAAGGAAACAAAGAGGCGAATCCTCTCAAGCCTCTTTGTTTCCCGGCCAATTGGTTCGGTCAATTGCCGGCAGGGATAAAGGGCAGATGTACCTTGTACTAAAACAAGAAGGTACCTGTCTTTGGGTGGTAGATGGCGCCAAAAGAGGGGTTTCAAGCCCCAAGAAAAAAAATCGGCGCCATGTGCAACATTGCAATAAAGTAGCGGCTGATTTTGTTGCAAAACTGTCCGGTGAAAATATACTGACGATTAAAGACGAGGATATCAGAGGCGACCTGAATAAATTGTTGACAGACTCAAAAGAAATTGACAAGGAGGGTGAGATATGACAAAACAAGACGGAATAGAAGTTGACGGTACCGTTATAGAACCGTTACCGAATGCCATGTTTATGGTGGAATTGGCAAACGGGCATAAAGTATTGGCTCATATCTCCGGTAAGATCCGTACCAATTATATTCGCATTCTGTCCGGTGATAAGGTTACGGTAGAATTATGTCCCTATGACTTAAAAAGAGGTCGGATCATTTACAGATATAAATAATAGTTTTTTAAGATAAAGGAGGTTCGGACATGAAAGTAAGAGCTTCTGTCAAACCTATTTGCGAAAAATGCAAAATCATCAAAAGAAGGGGTAAAATTATGGTGATTTGCCCCAATACCAAGCACAAACAAACACAAGGTTAAACTCAAAAAACAAACGATAGTAAAATTGTATCGTGGAGGTGTATTCATTAAATGGCACGTATTGCAGGCGTGGATCTGCCGAAAGACAAAAGAGTGGAAGTTGGCTTAACGTATATTTTTGGCATCGGGCTTTCTACTTCCCAAAAGATTTTGGCCCAGGCTGGCGTTAATCCCGACACTCGAGTCAAAGATCTGACCGAGGATGAAGTGAGTAAAATCCGTGAGATTTTAAATCAGAGCTGCCAGGTCGAAGGTGACTTGCGTAGAGAGGTCGCTTTGAATATCAAGCGTCTGACTGAAATCGGTTGTTACCGTGGCATTCGTCATCGTCGCGGCTTACCTGTTCGCGGTCAAAAAACAAAAACAAACGCCCGTACCCGGAAAGGTCCTAAACGGACCGTGGGCGCAAAACGGAAAGCAACAAAATAGGAAGGGAGGTCTTTTGATTGGCAAGGAGACAGACTCGTAGAAAAAAAGAAAGAAAAAATGTTGAATCGGGCATTGCTCATATCCAGTCCACATTCAATAATACGGTTATTACCATTACCGATAAAGCCGGCAACGCAATTGCCTGGTCTTCAGCCGGAGCACAAGGATTCAAAGGCTCGAGAAAAAGTACGCCGTTTGCTGCGCAAATGGCAGCTGACGTCGCCGCCAAGTCAGCCATGGAAAATGGTATGCGCCAGGTTGAATGTCTTGTGAAAGGTCCCGGTTCTGGCCGTGAAGCCGCAATCCGTTCCATTCAAGCAGCAGGTTTGGAAGTCAGCATGATCAAAGATGTTACTCCCATTCCCCATAACGGGTGCAGACCACCCAAAAGAAGAAGAGTTTAGGAGGTAATAAAATGGCGAGATATACAGGTGCTGTTTGCCGCCTCTGCCGTCGTGAAGGCATGAAACTTTATCTTAAGGGTGACCGCTGCTACTCGGATAAATGTGCGATCATTAACAAAGCATATGCGCCGGGCCAGCATGGCACAGGGAGAAAAAAAGTTTCTGAATATGGCATTCAGTTGAGAGAAAAACAAAAGGTACGCCGTATTTACGGAGTACAGGAAAAACAATTTCGTATTTATTTTGCTCATGCCGCAAGACAAAAAGGTGTTACCGGTGAAAACCTGTTGCGTTTATTGGAATTGCGTCTTGACAATGTAACTTATCGTCTGGGGTTTGGCACGTCAAGGGTTGACGCCAGACAACTCGTTCGTCACGGACATTTTACCGTCAACGGCAAAAAGGTAAATATCCCGTCTTATCTTGTAAAAGTAGGCGATGTAATTGCCGTCCGCGAAAAGAGCAAAGCTTCGCCCAAGTTGGTTTCAGTTGCAGAAGCAGTTACCAATAAACAAGTTATGAAGTGGCTTGAACTGGACAAGGCAAATTTGGTGGGCAAGGTTATTAACCTGCCGCAGAGAGAGGACATCGATTTGCCGATTACAGAACAGCTGATTGTTGAATTGTACTCTCGTTAAACAGTAATTAAAGTAGGCTAAAACATTTGTTAAAGAACTGATGAAAGCCGCAAGTTGTTTAAGAAGGAGGGCGGTACTTTGTTTGGAATCGAAAAGCCCAAAATCCAATGTGTCCAAATGACAGAGGACAATTCTTATGGTAAGTTTGTAATGGAACCCCTTGAAAGAGGCTACGGAACGACATTGGGCAATACGCTGAGAAGAGTTTTGCTTGCATCTTTGTCGGGCGCAGCCGTAACGGCGGTCAAAATCGATAATATCCTGCATGAGTTTTCCTCCCCCCAAGGGGTTTTGGAAGACACGACGGATATCATCCTCAATGTCAAAGGCCTTGCCGTAAAAATGTATTGCGATGAGCCGAAGACCATCTATCTTGAGGCAAAAGGGGCGGGCGTAGTCACGGCAGCCGATATCAAGTGCTGTCCCGAAGTCGAAATATTAAACCCGGAACATTATATGGCTACGTTGGATAATGACGGTGCGCTTAATATGGAGATTTATGTGGAAAAGGGACGGGGTTATGTCCGGTCCGATAAAAACAAAAAAGATAATCAGCCGATTGGCATTATTCCGGTTGACTCTTTGTTTTCCCCCGTGACAAAAGTAAATTTTTCTGTGGAAGATACGCGTGTCGGTCAGCAAATCGACTTTGACAAACTGACTTTGGAAGTTTGGACGGATAAAACGATTGCGCCTGATGAGGCGGTCACCCAGGCAACCCTGATTTTATTGGATTACTTTAGTCTTTTCCTTGGTTTGACGGACAATTCTCCGCAGGAAGTTGCCCTGATCAAGAAAGAAGAAGATAAAAAAGACAAGCTTTTGGATATGACGATCGAGGAATTGGATTTCTCCGTGCGTTCTTACAACTGTTTAAAACGCGCCGGCATCCATACCACCAGAGAATTGACGCAGCGTACGGAAGAAGAAATGATGAAGGTACGCAACCTGGGCAGAAAATCTCTGGAAGAGGTCATCTGGAAGTTACAGGATTTGGGTCTGTCTTTGAAAAAGACAGAAGACTAATCGTTTTAATAACTCAAATTACGAAGGAGGTTTGAAAATGGCTTACCGCAGATTAGGGGTAAAAAGCGCCCATCGACGCGCTATGTTGCGCAACGCGGCTACTTCCCTTTTCAAATTCGGCAAAATAGAGACTACTGAACCACGCGCTAAAGAATTGGTCAGTGTTGCGGACAATATGATTACCCTCGCCAAAAAAGGGGATTTGTCTGCTCGCCGTGCCGCACTCGCTTTCATTATGGAAGAGGATGTTGTTACTAAGCTTTTTGCCGAGATTGGGCCAAAATATACCAGTCGCCAGGGTGGTTATACCCGTATCATCACCTTGGATAAAAGACGTGGCGACGCTGCTCAAATGGTATTGGTAGAGCTTGTTTAAAGCTCAATGTGAATCGAACTCAAGTCAGGGTGAGCGCATGCGCCTATCCTGACTTTGTTTTTATTGGGGGAAGGAGATGCCGGAGATGATCGAGTTGAAAGAAGTCTCTTTTTCATACGATGAAAATTCGCCTTATGTTCTTCAAGATATCAATTTAAATATCCAACCGGGCGAATGGCTGACTGTGATCGGTCCCAACGGCTCCGGCAAAAGTACTTTAGCGCGCCTCCTCAATGGTCTGCATCTGCCCAATAAAGGAGTCGTATTGGTGGATGGCCTGGACACAGCAAAAGAGGACGACCTTTGGCGTCTCCGTCAACGGGTTGCCTTTGTCTTCCAGAATCCCGATAACCAGATCGTAGCCACCTCCGTGGAGGACGATGTGGCCTTCGGGCCGGAAAATCTGGGTCTTCCCAGGCAAGAAATTGCCCATCGGGTGGAGCAGGCCTTAGAGATTACCGGCTTGCAGGATTTCCGGGACAAATCTCCGCACCTGTTATCCGGCGGAGAAAAGCAGCGTTTGGGGATTGCCGGCGCTTTGGCTATGTCTGCGCAGTATCTGGTGTTGGACGAGCCTACCTCTATGTTGGATCCGGCATTACGCAAACAGGTTGTGAACATTTTGCAACTTTTGCATCACGACTATCATTTGGGAATTATTTTAATCACCAATCTGATCGAAGAAGCTGTTTTGGGTGAACGTGTAATCCTCCTGAATCAGGGTGGCATTGTCGCTGAAGGTACGCCCCAAGCAATTTTTTCCGATCCAAAAAAATTGCGGGAAGCCCATTTGGATGTACCGCAAATCAGCCATTTAGCCAATTTATTAGCCGATGATGGTTTTTCTGATTTACGCGGCTCTTTGCAGTTGGATGAATTATTGAAAAAACTATTGAAGTTATAAATCAGGAGAACAGCATGCAGATCGTAGCAAAAGAACTTGATTATATTTACCAGCAGGGTACGGTTTTTGCCGCGCCTGCTTTGCATGATGTTTCTTTTGAAATCCCAACGGGACAAATGGTGGCCATGATCGGCCACAGTGGTTCCGGCAAAAGTACGCTGGCCCATTTGATCGGCGGATTGATTCTACCAAGTAGCGGCAGCGTATCTGTGGACGGGAAACAAGCCGACGTAAAAAATACCTTCCGACAGGTCGGCTTGGTCTTTCAATATCCGGAACAGCAGTTTTTTGGAGAAACGGTACTGGAGGAAGTGTCATTTGGTCCCAAAAACTTTGGAGTGCCGCAAGAAAATCTGGAAGCGGTAGTCAAAAAAGCTTTGGCGGATGTAGGACTCAAACCCGAACTGTTTTTGGAACGTTCTCCCTTTACTTTATCGGGCGGGGAACAAAGAAGAGTTGCGATTGCCTCTGTACTGGCAACCGATCCCCAAATTTTGATTTTTGACGAACCTACGGCCGGATTGGATGTTTCGGGCAGAAACTGGATTATGGACCTGGCCAGACAGTATCACGAAAAAGGGCGTACCATCCTTTGGATATCCCATCATATGCAGGAAGTAGCGGATTTAGCCGAGCGCATCCTGGTGGTTTCGCATGGGCAGTTGATTGCCGACGGGACACCGCAGGAAGTCTTTGCTCAAACGCTAACCTTGCAAGAGCATGGTTTGGATATACCGGAAGCGGCTTTGTTGGTTCGCCGTCTAAAAGAACAGGGCAAACCTGTCCCCGGTCTTGCCGTGACCTTAGATCAAGCATATGAGGAAATCCATGCTTGGCTGAAGGGGGGAGCCTTATGATCGGTGACAAGATTCTCATCGGCAAATTTTATCCCTCCAACTCTTATCTGCACCGTTTGGATGCGCGCGCCAAGGTAATGGCTACATTTTTGTACATGATTGCTTTATTCATCATTAACGATTGGCTTGCTTATGCTTTATTTTCCGTGATTTTTGTTGTTTTTATTTTGCTTGCCAAGGTTCCCTTGTCTATGATCTGGCAAGGTTTAAAGCCCGTTTTGGTTTTTGTTTTGATTACAGTCGTTCTCAACTTCTTTTTAATTTCCGGAGATGTTATTTGGAGTTGGGGCGTTTTGCATATTACGACACAAGGCCTGTCGCAAGGGTTTGCTATGGGTTTGCGTTTGTTCCTCTTGGTCGGTTTTGCCACCCTCTTGACCCTGACATGTTCGCCCCTCGAATTGACGGACGCCATCGAAAAGCTCTTGTCTCCCTTTGCCCGTATCGGTTTGCCGGCTAATGAGATCGCTATGATGATGTCCATTGCGCTACGTTTTATCCCCATTTTGTTTGAAGAGACCAACCGCATCATGTTGGCGCAAAAAGCCAGGGGCGCAACTTTTTCCCAAGGCGGTGTTTTGCATCGGGCCAGACAACTTTTGCCGGTGATCGTACCTTTATTTGTGGCGGCTTTCCGCCGGGCCGAGGAGTTAGCCGAGGCTATGGAAGCGCGTTGCTATCATGGCGGCGTTGGTCGCACCAAATGGAAGTTGGCCGTCTGGAAAACACAGGATAGCCTTTATTTGTGCGGGTTTTTGGCGTTGTTTGCGCTTTCTATTTTGTGGCGGGTCTGGGGTTAAGAAAGGGAGCACTATTTGATGGATAAAGAATATTTTGGTGTTATTCATTTACTTAACAGTGAAGATAAAACAGCGTTTGATACAAATCATACTTTAAAGGGTGTAGCAGCTAATTATTCCGACATTATTAATGTGCTTTTTAAGTTGCCCTATTTTAAAGGTGAACTTGAAATAGTTGATACACCGATAGGGGATTTCCAATCTTTTTGTTATGACTCTTATATTCAAGCTCCTCATACATTTTGGGTAATATATGATTTATATCAAAAGGGATATTATATAGAGGCAACTACGTTGTACAGACAATTGCTTGAGGTTTTTGTACAATTAAAATACTTTCATAAATATCCTGAAAAAACAAATGAACACCTTATGGGCAAATATAAAACTTTCAAGACAATGTTTACGGAATTTACATCAGCTGATTTTTATGATAGGCAGTACGGAAAGACATTATCTTCTTTTGCTCATGGAAAGCTTGCTAATTATATATTAAGATATGAAAAAGATTCTGATAAAAATAAATGGACTGTGGTCATGGGATGTAAATTTAATATTGACCATGCTACATATGTTATAAACCAGGTTATTCCTCTTTTGTTTGGATATTTAAATCTATTTACCACCTTTTTTCCTAAAAATATATTAGACGAAGATAAATTGATTTATCAGGAATATTTGAAAGTATTGGATTGGTTGAAATTATACATGAAGTCACATCAGGAGCAAAACCCAGATTCAATTAAATATTATGAGGAAATCAATAAATTAATTTATTGAGATAAAAAATGATTAGTACATACCTTTAAGCGGCGACAAAGATTATTCCGTCAGCATAGCTTTCGTATAAAAAGAGGCAAAAATGGTCAATATTGCATTAACAATCGAATATGATGGCAGCCGCTATGTGGGCTGGCAAAGGCAAATTAACGGATTAAGCATCCAGCAGGTGCTGGAAAAAGTCTTACAAGAGCTTTTGTTTGAACCCGTGACTTTATTCGGCGCGGGGCGCACCGACGCCGGCGTACACGCATTGGCCCAGGTGGCAAATTTTCACACCCAAAAGCCCTTGCCGCCGGAAAACTTGGCTTTTGCCATGAACAATCTTTTGCCCAAAGATATCCGGATTGCGCAAGTGGATGTGATGCCCGAAGATTTTCATGCCCGCTACAGTGCCAAAGTCAAAACCTATCGTTACCTGATCAGCACGGCTAAAAATAATTCTGTTTTTGTTGCGCCTTATGTCTGGCAATTGGGAAAAGATCTTGATCTGACCGCAATGGGGCAGGCTGCCCAGTATTTTGTGGGTGAACATGATTTTGCCGCCTTCAGTGTTACAGGGTCTTCGGTCAAAAGCAGTATTCGTATGATCACAGCGGTTAAAATAGAACAAATAAAGGCGCGGCCCTGCTCCGATTGGCAAACGGTGATCGACCCTATTGTTATAGAAGTAACGGCCAACGGATTCTTATATAAGATGGTACGTTTGATGGTTGCCTATTTGGTTGCTATCGGTTTGAAAAAACTGGAACCGGAAAGTATCAAAATGCTATTAGAACAAAAAGAGCCGCCCAACATTGCTCCGGCGCCTGCACAAGGTTTGATGTTGGCGCGGATTGAGTATCCGGCTCAGCAAAACAAGGTGATGCCGACTGGAGCCTTGGGTCAATAATTAAATGCGAAAACAAAGAAAGTTCTATTATTTTTGATAACTTACGTGAGCATGGGGTTAATTTTAAAATTTTGAAGTAAATCTTAATTTTTTGCTCAGATAGTTGTTGATCAGATGCTTGCTTTTTTACATTTGAGTCTTTTGTATAAATGCTTGACAGATGTGTTTTGCGGTTATATAATATTTAGGTAGCGCTTATAGACTTCTGCCCCGTTGGATATAGCGCCGCTGAATTGCAATGATTTTAAGGAGGGGAAAAACTTGGGTACTTATATGGCTAAGCCAGCAGATATCCAAAGAAATTGGTATGTGCTTGATGCCACCGGCAAACCCTTGGGACGCTTGGCAACCGAAGCTGCCCGTATTTTGCGTGGTAAGCATAAACCGATTTTTACACCGCATATGGACACAGGAGATTTTGTCATTATCATCAACGCTAAAGATATAGTGTTGACCGGCAATAAGCTTTCTCAAAAAAAATATTACCGTCATTCCGGATATCCGGGTGGCTTAAAAACAATGGACTATAAAGATTTTTTGGCAACCAAGCCTACTTTGCTGGTCGAAAAGGCTGTCAAAGGGATGTTGCCCCATAATACGCTCGGCAGATCAACTGCTTCTAAGTTGAAAGTATATGCCGGCTCCGAACATCCGCATCAGGCGCAAAAGCCAGAAGACTGGCAGTTTTAAACGGAGAAAGGGAGGAAAAATTTAAGTGGCTAAGACTAAGACAGTAAAAGATCCAACTAAATTTTATGGTACCGGACGCCGTAAAAACGCAATCGCCAAGGTATGGATTACGGCCGGTTCAGGGACTATTACAGTAAATCAAAAAGAATTAGGAGCCTATTTCGGCAAAAAAACATTAGAAATGATTGTTCGCCAGCCGTTGGAGTTGACCGATATGCTTAGCAAATATGATGTCATCGCCAATGTTCATGGCGGAGGAAACTCCGGTCAGGCCGGTGCTGTTCGTCATGGGATTGCTCGCGCTTTGGTCGTTGCTGATGCCGAATTGCGTCCCGCACTCAAAGCCGCCGGTTTTATGACCCGCGACCCGAGAATGAAAGAAAGACGCAAATATGGTCTCAAAAAAGCCCGCAAAGCAAGCCAGTTCTCCAAACGTTAAACTTGTTTGGGACAATTCAAAATTAAACAAAAGGAATGGGATAACCCCATTCCTTTTTTATTTTAGGGCGACAAATTAGACATCGGGTACAATTTTTACGCAATGTATTGAATAAGCTTTTTTTTGAACAGTAGTATTCCTCAAAGGAAGGGAATATAGAGCCTATAGGTTGTGTATAAAGGGCAAACTGGGCAAAGCAGAGAGAAGGTTCTATTGTTTGGTCATTGCCTCGCAGGTATGTTCAAAACCGTAAAAAACGAGTAAAAGCTGTTTTTGCAGGAAAATCTAGCTTTAAATAGAATTCTATCAGCGATATATGCAAGAATGATGATGAAGAAACGAGGCGCTTTGGATGAATCAAACGCATGATGCGGCTCAAACGTTAACGCATATCGATACCCAAGGCAGGGCAAAAATGGTGGATGTTTCTCAAAAAGCCGCCACTGCCCGCCTGGCTATAGCCCGGGGGTGGGTTCAAATGCAGCCCCAGACATTGCAGCGCATTGCCGAAGGGCAGATTAAAAAAGGCGATGTTTTGGCCGTAGCCCAGGTTGCCGGCATCATGGCAGCCAAGAAGACCTCGGAGCTTATCCCCATGTGCCACCCTTTGATGATCGCCGGAATGGAGATGCGCTTTCGTTTGGATTATGATTTAAACAGGGTAGAAATTGAAGCCTCAGTCAATCTGATGGCGCAGACCGGAATCGAGATGGAGGCACTGACAGCGGTGTCTGTTGCGGCACTCACGATTTATGATATGTGCAAGGCCATCGACCGCGCCATGGTGATCGGGGAGATTCGTTTGATTTATAAAGAAGGCGGCAAGAGCGGCATCTTCAAACGAGAAGGGGAGCCGGAATGGGAAAAATAATTGCGATTTGCGCCTCTCCCAAAAAAGGGATGCGTAAAAAAGATCAAAAAGAGGGTTTATTGATCCGTGATTTCGGCCTGGAGCATGACGCGCATGCCTCGGGTGAGTGGCACCGCCAGGTCAGCCTTTTGGCTATGGAAAGCATCGATCAAATGATCGCTAAAGGCTTAAAAGTCGGACCGGGAGATTTTGCGGAAAACCTGACAACAACAGGAATAGAACTTTTCACTTTGCCGGTCGGAACCCGTATGTGTCTGGGGAATGTGGCTATCGGTGAGGTAACACAGATCGGTAAAGTTTGCCATACCCATTGTGCCATTTACCAGCAGGCCGGAGATTGTGTCATGCCGCGTGAAGGTATCTTTATTCGTGTGTTGCGTGGCGGCCGGATCGTAAACGGCGACGAGATCAACATCGACAATACGATCATCACGGTGGGCATCCTCATCGCCAGCGATAAAGGAGCTAAAGGAGAGCGCGCGGATCTAAGCGGCCCCGAAGCGCAAAAACTGATTGAGACGGTCGGGGGCGTTGTTTTGGACTATGAGATTGTTCCGGACGAGCGGGAGACCATCAGCCAAAAATTAATTGAAATGGCTGATGGGAAGAAATTGGATTTGATTTTGACTTCCGGCGGGACGGGATTTTCTCCCCGGGATATTACGCCCGAGGCGACGTCCGATGTAATTGAACGGCCTGCTCCCGGTCTTGCGGAGGCTATGCGGGCATCCAGTTTGCAAAAAACAGACCGGGCTATGCTTTCCCGAGGCATTGCCGGTATCCGGGGCAGGACTTTGATCGTCAATTTGCCGGGTAGCCCTAAAAGCGTCGGCGAAAATTTGCAAGTTATTTTACCGGCACTTCCCCATGGTATTAAAATACTGCGTGATTTTGATCACGAGTGCGGCTCGCAGATAATTAAATAGACTGATTCTAAACCCTCCTCTTGCTTCATAAATTGTGGCAAGGGAGGGTTTTGCTATGCGCCTAGTTGTGATCCCCGGTTTTTTTTGTAAAAAAAGATTTCTGATACGGAGTGCTGTTTTGTTTGTGCTTTGTATTGCCTTGGCATTCTTATATCCAAATGTGTTTGACAGTCAAACAACGATCTCATTAGCCCTGGTAGGGAAAACCGTGGTTGTGGATGCCGGACACGGGGGCATAGATCCCGGTGTGGTCGGGGTTTACGGAAGTTCGGAAAAGGAGATTAATTTGGCGATTGCCAAAGATTTGGAGAACCTCTTACAGCAAGCAGGCGCCAATGTGGTAATGACACGGGATACGGACGCGGCTTTGGAAAATGGCAAACGGAATGATCTGAACGGCCGTATTCGATTGGTTGAAGATAATAAGGCGGCTATTTTTATCAGCATGCACTGTAACAGTTTTAAGCAAATACCATCAACGCGTGGCGCTCAGGTTTTTTATTCCGCTACCAATGAGGAAGGGCGGCTTTTGGCTTTGGCGATTCAAGATCGCCTCAACGAGTTTATGATTAACAGCAAAAAGAGGGTGGCCTTAAAACACCAAAATTCATTTTTGTTGAAAAATATAAAGATTCCTTCTGTTATTGTGGAAGTCGGTTTTCTTTCCAATGCGGAGGAAGAAGCGCTTTTAAATGAACCGAACTATCAATGGGAAATGGCCTGGGCAATCTATGAAGGGTTGCTGGATTATCTAACCTTAGAAGAACAACCGGACATAACAGAAGGCAACCCGGTAAATGAGACAGATACTAACGAGACAGATATGAATTAGAATTAAATAATAAAAACCGCCGATTGATTAATCGGCGGTTTTTATTATTTATGATACCAGTGAAGATAAACGGGACAATTGGTGCAATCAGAGGCCTCATGAGATCCAAATCCCTGATTGACACATTCCCCTCCGCCATACATATAGGGACAATCGCAAATGATATGATGAGGCATAAAAACCCTCCTTTGGAACAGTCAGTATGCACATTTTTGCAAATATACATAAATCTATGCATAAAATATAAAGTTACACACAGTCGGTATTATGAACTAAAAATAATTAACCCATAGATTTAGATGCTGGTATTTGTGATAATTGCGTAAAAATTGGCAAATAACTAAAAAATAAAAGAAAATTTTACAATAAAGTATTGCATTAATATTCAGGGAGAGTTATAATAGAGCATATATTTTGTTTGATCGATAAAACTGTTTAAATTGTTTCGTTTGGAGGCAATTGTTATGATTAACGTTACGATTATCGGCGCCTGCGGTTACGCGGGAGGAGAATTGCTGAGGTTGCTTTTGCAACATCCGCAAGTGGAGATTACCCATCTGTTGGATACTGCTTTTACGGGCCAGGATGTTGCTAGTATCTTCCCCTATCTGCAGGGATTTATACAAAAAGAGATCGAGGATCTTCCTTATGAAAAAGTAGCGGCAGACAGCGATGTCATCTTTATGGCAACACCACATGGCCAGGGGATTGCGCCGGCAATCGCAGCGGTTGCGGCAGGGAAGAAATTGATTGACATCGGTACGGATTTTCGTTTTCGGGACGTGGCCGTTTATGAAAAATGGTATGGAGTAAAACATACGGCAGCGGAACTATCCGCCCAAGCTATCTATGCTTTGCCGGAATTTTACCGGGATCAAATTAAGTCGGCTAAAGTGGTCGCCAATCCGGGGTGTTATCCGACGGCCTCTCTCTTGGCGCTTTACCCTTTATTGAAGGAGGGTTTAGTCGAACCGGGTACCATCATCATTGACGCTAAATCAGGCACTTCCGGCGCGGGCAGGAAACCTGCCGTAGGGAATCTCTTTGCCGAATGCGGCGATAGCTTTAAAGCCTACGGCGTGGCGACTCATCGCCATACGCCGGAGATCGAGCAGGAAATCGCCCATATCAGCGGCATCGAGCAAACCGTCAGTTTTACGCCGCACCTTTTGCCCATGATCCGCGGCATCCATGCCACGGTCTATGCCAATTTAAGGCTTAAGACAGACGGAGAAACCTTGACCAAGCTCTACCGGCATATCTATCAAAATGAATATTTTGTCCGCGTACATGAGCATGGCGAGTGGCCGCAAACCAAATGGGCCTCGGGGACGAATCTTTGCCACCTGGCTGTTACCTATGATCCAAGAACAGGGCGGGCCATCGTTTGCTCCGTGATTGATAACATCGGCAAAGGAGCCGCAGGCCAGGCCATCCAGAATATGAACATTTTATTTGATCTGCCGGAGCAAACAGGACTGCAACTTGCTCCCATGTATCCGTAAACCTGATAGTAAAGGAAGGACCTTTATGATTGAGATCGCAAACGGTGGGGTGGCTACGGCAAAAGAATTTTTTGCTTCAGGCGTTCATGCCGGTGTCAAATCTGCCAAAATAGATAAAAAAGATATCGCTTTGATCTATACGCCGCTCCAGGCTTTTGCAGCTGGGGTTTTTACGCAAAATCTTTATGCCGCGGCTCCGGTGTGCTATGACCGTAAAATTGTGGCGTCGGGGTTGGCCAAAGCCATTGTCACAAACAGCGGCAATGCTAATGCCGGGACCGGAGCGCAGGGGTTAGACAATGCGCAAAAGATGGCAGGCATCACCGCGCAACTGTTGCAGATTAAACCGGAAGAGGTTTTGGTTTGTTCCACGGGCGTAATCGGCGTGCAATTGCCTATGGATGTGGTGGATAAAGGTATACGGGACGCGGCATCGAGGATTTCAGCCGGGGGTGGGCATGATGCGGCACTTGCCATCATGACGACGGATACCTTTGCCAAAGAAGTTGCGGTAGTCATAGAGTTAAACGGTAAAAAAGTCACTGTGGGCGGTATGGCCAAAGGCTCGGGGATGATCCACCCCAATATGGCTACTTTGCTCGGGTATTTGACGACGGATGCCGCCATCGGGCCGCAGGCTTTACAAAAAGTATTAAAATCGGCTGCCGATCAAAGTTTTAATATGGTATCAGTCGACGGCGATACCAGCACCAACGATACGCTGTTGATCCTGGCGAACGGCGCGGCAGAGAATAAGACGATAGAGGAAGGTACTGCCGAATATAAGATATTTGCCGAGGCGGTTAACTATGTTTGTCTGAAGCTGGCCAAAATGATCGCAGCTGATGGTGAGGGAGCCACGCATTTAATCGAAGTGCAGGTGAAAAACGCATGCAGCCAAGAAGATGCTGTGAAAGCAGCCAAAGCTGTTGTTTCTTCCAGTCTGGTAAAGGCGGCGTTTTTTGGCCAGGATGCCAACTGGGGCCGTATCATCTGCGCTGTGGGGTATTCCGGTGCCAAGCTTGATGTCAATAAAGTTGACATCACTTTGCAAAGTGCCTCCGGCAGCGAACCTGTGATGAGATCAGGCGTGGGGCTACAATTTGATGAAGAAAACGCAGCCGGGGTTTTGCGAGCAAAAGAGATTCAGGTTCTGATCGATTTGCACGATGGCGAGTTTAGCGCTACGGCTTGGGGTTGCGACCTGACTTATGATTATGTGAAAATCAATGGCGATTATCGTACATAATAAAGGCTCCGCTGCAAAAAGCCATTGGGAAAAGGGGGGGCAACATTCATGTGTCTTCCCAAGTGAAAGATTGGTGGAAAATTCCGTATGGACCTATGCTTGGAGTAATTTAAAACAACTAAAATACGCAAACATACCAATGCGATTTTGCCTCAGGTTTGATTTGTTTAGCGGACAGTATCTGCTAAACAAAAGGATGTTAAAGGAGGAACCCATGAGCACACCATTACAAAAAGCAAGCGTTTTAATTGAAGCGTTGCCTTATATTCAGAAATTTCACGGTAAAATCGTTGTGGTTAAATACGGCGGCAATGCTATGATTAACGAAGAATTAAAAAATGCCGTGATCAATGATTTGATTTTGATGCAGTTGATCGGTATGCAACCTGTGATTGTCCATGGCGGCGGGCCCGAAATCAATCAGATGCTCGATGATCTGAAAATCGAGTCTCGCTTCGTCGACGGCTTGCGCTTTACGGATCAAAAGATTATGGAAGTTGTGGAAATGGTCTTGGTCGGAAAAGTCAATAAAGAGATTGTTAAGAACATCAACATCAATGGCGGTTTGGCTGTTGGGGTTTGCGGTAAAGACGGCAACCTTCTGATCTGCGAAAAAAAGAAAAGCAAGGTTGATCTGGGCTTTGTCGGGGACATTAAGCGGGTTAACGCCAAACTGATTCTTTCTCTGATGCAGGACGGATATATTCCCGTTGTTTCCCCCATCGGCGTTGATGCATCCGGGCAAAGCTACAATATCAATGCCGATACAGCGGCCGGTGCGATTGCTGTGGCGCTGGGAGCGGAAAAACTCGTACTTTTGACCGATGTGGCGGGTATCTATGCCGATCCTCAAAAGAAAGATGAGATTATAACCGAACTAAAAGTATCGCAAGTAGATGAGCTGATTCAAAACGGCGTGATCGACGGCGGCATGATCCCTAAAGTTCAATGCTGCGTCAATGCGTTGCAGGGTGGCGTTCACACTACGCATATCCTGGACGGACGTTTGCAACATAGTATTCTGTTGGAAGTTTTTACAAAAAGCGGGATCGGTACCATGGTTACCGGCGATTAACGGGAGTGAGATAAATGACAAATGCACAGTTGGTAGAAAAAGGAAAGAAGTACATCATGAATACATACGGACGTTTGCCCATCGCCTTGGTGCGTGGCAAAGGTTGCTATGTTTATGATGCGGATGATAAAGAGTATTTGGATTTTGTGGCCGGTATAGCCGTCAATGCCCTGGGGCATTGCCATCCGGTTGTGATAGAAGCCATTCAAAAACAGGTAGAAAATTTGATTCACTGCTCCAATCTTTATTGGATTGAGCCGCAGATTGATTTAGCCCAATTATTGATTGAAAACTCCTGCATGGATAAAGCGTTTTTTTGCAACAGCGGTGCTGAAGCGAATGAAGGTGCTATCAAGCTGTCTCGGAAATATGCCAAGGAGCAGGCCAACCCGCAGAAATTCGAAATCATCTCCATGCAAAATTCCTTTCATGGCCGTACGTTGGCAACGCTCACCGCTACGGGTCAAAAAAAGCTCCAGAAAAATTTTGACCCCTTGCCGCAGGGTTTCTGCTATGCTGATTTTAATGACCTAGAGTCTGTAAAAAGTAAGATTACGGAATCGACCTGCGCTATTCTGGTCGAGCCGGTTCAGGGCGAAGGTGGCGTTGTAGTAGCTGATCCGCAGTTTTTGGCAGGATTACGTCAGCTATGCGACCGGCACGATCTCTTGCTGATTTTTGATGAAGTACAGGTTGGCATGTGCCGGACCGGTAAATTGTTCGCATATGAGCACAGCGGCGTTCAACCTGATGTCATCACCTTGGCAAAAGCTTTGGCCGGCGGCGCTCCCATTGGGGCATTGCTTGCCCGCGGTAAAGCGGCCGAGACCTTTGCGCCCGGCGACCATGCCTCCACCTTCGGCGGTAATCCGCTCGTGACATCAGCCGGTGTGGCAACGCTCAGTTATATGCTGGAGCAAGACCTTGCCGGACATGTGGCAAAAATGAGCGCTTACATGCAGGAAAAGATGCGGGCTTTGATGAAAAAACACGCTTTCATCAAAGAAGTACGCGGTCAGGGGTTGCTATTGGGGTTGCTTCTGGAAAAAGAAGGCGCGCCCATCGTGGCTTCCTGCCTGACAAAGGGGCTTTTGATCAATTGCACAGCCGGAACGGTCTTAAGGTTTGTGCCGCCGCTTGTCGTAACAGAAAAAGAGATCGACAAGGCCATTGCCATTTTGGACGAATCCTTGGCCGAAGAATAAGTTGGAATCATTTTAATTAGAATAAAAGCAAAATAAGATGTAAGGAGGATTTCTTTTATGAATGCAAAATCTGTGAAAAAAGTAGCCCTGGCATACTCTGGCGGCTTGGATACCTCTATTATTATCCCCTGGTTGAAAGAAAACTACGATTGTGAAGTAATCGCTGTTTGCGGTGATGTCGGACAAGGCAGCGAAGTCGATATCGTCAAACAAAAGGCGCTTGACTCCGGGGCTTCCAAAGTATATATTGGCGATTTGACGGAAGAATTTATTACAGACTTTATTTTCCCCACTTTGAAGGCAGGCGCCATTTATGAAAACAAATACTTGTTGGGCACATCGTTTGCCCGTCCTATTATTGCCCGCTACATGGTGGAAATTGCCAAAAAAGAAGGGTGTGACGCCATTTGCCACGGTTGCACAGGCAAAGGCAACGACCAGGTTCGTTTTGAATTGACTGTCAAAGCCCTTGCGCCGGAAATGAAGATCATTGCTCCTTGGCGCGAATGGGATATTCGTTCCCGCAACCAGGCCATTGATTATGCCGAGGCGCATAATATTCCGATCCCCGTTACGAAAAAGCACCCATACAGCATGGACCGCAACATTTGGCATTTGAGCCATGAAGGCGCCGATTTAGAAGACCCCTGGAACGAGCCTAAAGACGAATTATTTCTGATTTGCAAAACGCCGGAAGAAGCACCCGACAAACCCACTTATGTGGAAATCAGTTTTGAAAAAGGGATTCCTATCGCAGTGGACGGCAAAAAACTGCATCCGATCAAATTGTTGGAAACGCTCAATCAAATGGGAGCGGAAAACGGCGTCGGCATCGTCAATATGGTAGAAAACCGTTTAGTGGGCATGAAATCCCGCGGCGTTTACGAAACCCCCGGCGGTACCATCCTCTTTTTGGCGCATGAAGAATTGGAACGTATCTGCTTGGATAAAATGACATCGCATTACAAAGCTCTGATCGCCCAACAGTATTCGGAGCTGGTTTATAACGGTGTTTGGTTTGCGCCGTTGCGGGAAGCGTTGGATGCTTTTGTCGATAAAACACAAGAAACCGTCACCGGCACCGTACGGGTCAAGTTATATAAAGGCAGCTGCACGCCTGTCGGCACCAAAAGTCCGTATTCCCTCTATGACCCGGAAATCGCGACTTTTGACGAGGACGACGTTTACAATCAAAAAGATTCGGAAGGCTTTATCAATCTCTTTGGTCTGCCTTTAAAAGTCAATGCCATGATGAAAAAGAAAACCGGCTTGAAGTAATTTGAGAATATAATAACCGCAAGAGGTATTTATTGTTTCTTGCGGTTTTATTTATTCTGATTTTTTGACTCGTGCTTTTGCTTATATTATAATGGGCATATACTTAAACTTTTTAAGAAAGCAGGGAAACATTTGCAAGCTAACCGATCGCGTGAGTGGCAAATCTGGCAGGACCAATTGTTGTTATGCCAAGCTTGTGTTTTGTGCCAAACCAGAACGAGAATTGTTTGCGGCAACGGCAATGCCAAAGCAAGCATCGTTTTGTTGGGAGAGGCGCCCGGTAAACAAGAAGATCTTTCCGGCATACCTTTTTGTGGGCAGGCAGGGAAAATTCTCGATGATTTTTTGGCGGCTACAGGCATCCAAAAAGAGACGCTCTATATCGGAAACACAGTCAAGTGCCGTCCTGTTGCGGTTTCAAAGAAGGGGAGCGGATTTGTTAACCGCAAACCGCAAAAAAAAGAACAGCAAGCCTGCAAACCTTGGTTGGCCCAAGAGCTCTTTTTGCTTGATCCGCAGGTGATCGTAACGTTAGGCGCTGTGCCGCTATCCCACTTTATTCAAAAAGCACCCAAGATGTCCCAGTGGCATGGCCGTCCTTTTGACTACCTGCCATCCTACATAAGTGAGCAAAACGAAAAGAAAAAATGGCTCATCTTCCCGCTTTACCATCCGGCAGCCTTGATTTATGATCGCAAAAAGGTAGTTGATTATCAAACTGATTTATATCTTTTGGCGCAGATTTTAAGAGAAAAAGAGTTGTTATAACCGAAACTGAAAGGGGATATATTTATGAAAACGGCTGTTTATGCCGGAACTTTTGACCCGATCACCTTTGGACATTTGGACGTCATGGCAAGAGCGGCCAAAATTTTTGACCGGTTGATTGTAGCCGTATCGGTTGACAATTATAAAGAAAATGTCTTTTCTTTGCAGGAACGGATGAATTTTATTTCAGAAGTAACCAAAGAGTATCCCAATCTGCAGGTAGAATCTTTTACAGGTCTTCTAGTCGATTTTTGTCTGCAAAAAAAAGCGACGGTTATCATCCGTGGCTTACGTGCCGTGTCTGATTTTGAGCAGGAGTTTCAGATGGCTCTGATGAACCGTAAAGTCGGGGCCGAGATTGACACGGTATTTTTAATGTCGGCGCCGGAATATTTATATATTAGCTCCAGCTTGATCAAACGGTATGCTGCTTTGGGTGGGAAAATATCTGATATGGTGCCTACCGCTGTTGAAAAAGCTTTACAAGAAAAATTTGCTAAAACAAAATTTAACAGTTGATGTATGTTTTGGTAGTAATTTGGCAGTGATTTGGTAGCTTGTTTTAAATATATATGCATATATCAGGTATTAAGCGAAAAACATGTTTCAGTTTTTCGCTTTTTTTATTGTTTGGGTTAGCAAGCCAGGTTATGTGTAAAGGAGTTCCGAGCAGCAATAGCGAATATTTAATCGAAATATATAAGATGGACAGGTGCTTATGATAAAGTATAAAAAAAGTATTCTGCCGCTCCTAATTTGTTTATGTGCCATCCTCTTGCTGCCGGTGCAAGCCACGGCGGCTGAGTCATACTATGATACAAATTACAGTTGGACGTATACCACGATTAATCAGGTTAAAATCACGAATTCCAGCGACCAGGACGCGACGAAAGTTGTTGTAACCGTTCCTTTAATGGATTCCCAAATGCCCGCCTATCAGCAATTTATAGGAGAGCAGCTCAACCCCTGGCCCAATACAATTAACGTTTCGAATACGGGAAGCCGTGAAGCGGTCTACCGGATTGATTTGATTAAAGCAGGGCAAACGGTGGTATTGGAGCAGCGATATGTAATTGAGAACTCTTCTTTGACCTATACGTTTTCCCCAAGTTCCGTTGCCGATACCTATACCCAAGAGATTCCGTCTCAATATCTTGCCGCAGAGCTGAAAGTAGAGTCAAACAATGCGGAAATCATTGCTTATGCCAAAAAAATTGCCGGCGATGAAACCAATCCTTACCGTTTAGCTAAGAAAGTATTCGCGGAAGTCAATCTTTATTTGACGTATGACGATGATAAACAATATGCCAATAAAGGTGCATTAGCTGCTTTACGTAGTGGGCGGGGAGTTTGCGAGGATTATACGAATTTATATATCGCATTGTTGCGTAGCTTGGGAATTCCGGCGCGTCAAATGACAGGGTATCTTTATATGCCTAAAGAGCATAATGACGCCCCTTATTATAATGAAAAAACAGGTTTGATCAATTTATCTTTATTGCGCCATGCTTGGCCGGAGTTTTATTTGCCGAACATTGGCTGGGTTGTTTGTGACCCTACTTTTACCTATATCTTTAACGTTGGCGGCGAGCCTACAAAGTTTGTCGATTGGGATTATTTTGCGAATATCCCTTCCGGTAACCGATTGTTATTCTTTCGAGAGGATGGTACGTTTGAAGATGAGATCCGCCTGCAAAATAATGGCGGCAAATTAAATATCGCATTTGCCAGTAATCTAAGTTTTGAAAGCAACTATTCGCCTTTTAACGATTTGGAAGGGCATTGGGCAAAATATGATATTCTCTATCTCCATCAAGCAAACGACACTTTATTAGCCGGAGTGGGTAACGGTCTTTTTGCACCTGATAGGGTGCTTACCCGAGCACAGTTGGTCGTGTTCTTGGGGAGGATATTGGATTTGCCGGAGGGTAAAAAAGGATTTTTGGATGTCCCCAATTCCTATTGGGCTGCATCTGAAATTTTAGCTGCGAAAGCTGCCGGTTGGATCAATGGGTATGCAGACGGGACTTTTCGGCCTGAAGAGCCTGTGACTAGGGCTGAGATGGCGACAATTTTGAAAAATGCTTTTAAAATTGCATCGGGGGACGAAAAGGTCACCTTTAGCGATATCGATGTTAACGGTTTTCGTTGGGCGGTTGATTCTATCAATATCATGGCCTCAAACGGTTTGCTTAAAGGGGTGCCCGGAGGGGGATTTATGCCTCAAAAGACAACGACGCGTGCCGAATTTGCCGTTGTGCTTTCCCGTATTATCCAAAAGGGCTTATAACCCCAGATTTAAAAAGATGTATGATGAAAAGAACTATATTTAGGATATGGTTCTTTTTTTTATAACGTATTCCTAAATCGTGAAAAACGCGCATAAAAATAAAGCAAATATATATTTTAAACGATAGGGAGGTATGGGGTTGTGAAGCAAAATAAAGAAAAGAATCTACAGGAATATATCGCTTTAAAAGATGCGGCGGCCATGAGTTCGATTGCCTATGCAACCATTAAAAGGGATATTGAAAATGGGAAACTGACCGCTTACCGGGTTGGCAGGAAATATTTTATCCATAGCGATGACATAAAGGTATATAGCCAAAACCGTAAGACTCTACAGAAGATCCAAGGATATACGATCAAACAGTTGATGGAAATGATTCCGTTAAGTTATGCTTTTATTATGGAACTGATCCATAGCGGCCAATTGCCAGCGGTTAAAGTAGGCCGGCAATATATCATCCCAAAAACAGAATTTGAGGCTTTTATCCGCACCAAAAAGCTTTCATAACTTGGCTAATGACAAAATACCAACAGATATATTATAATTTGTATAGATGGATAAATTAGATATATCTGGGAGGTGTTGGGCATGCGAGTCGATTGGGAAAAATGGGAAGAAGATTATCTTGCCACTTGGGCAAGCAAAAGCAGCTTGACTCTGGGAAGACAACGTCCGGAAGAAGAATGTGTGGTTCGCACAGCCTATCAAAGGGACCGAGACCGGATCATTCATTGCAAATCGTTTCGCAGGCTGAAACATAAGACGCAAGTTTTTATTGCTCCCAAAAGCGATCATCACCGTACGCGTTTAACCCATACCTTGGAAGTTGCTCAGATTTCCCGTACCATTGCCCGTGCTTTGCGTTTGAATGAGGACCTGACAGAAGCCATCGCTTTGGGGCATGATCTGGGACATACGCCTTTCGGGCACTCTGGGGAGCGTGCTCTGGCATCGCTTTCTCTCGGATTTTCCCATAACAAACAAAGTTGGCGGGTTGTACGCCTTTTAGAAAACGAGGGCTGCGGTCTTAACCTAACGTCCGAGGTGGAAGACGGGATTATGCAGCATACAAGCAAAGGTAGTCCCCGGACATTGGAAGGGAAAATCATCCAACTTTCCGACCGCATTGCCTATGTGAATCACGATATTGACGACGCCATCCGGGCCGGAATTATAACAGAGGTGGATTTGCCTAAGGCGCCATGCGCCTTGTTGGGAGACGCAAAAAGCAAACGGATCCACACGATGGTGTTGGATGTGATTATGACCAGTGAAGGCAATCCTTTGGTTTCCATGTCCCCCCCTTGTTATGAGGCTATGAGCCAGTTGCGAAAATTTCTTTTTGAGTCTGTTTATTTTCGTCCCCAGGCCTGTGTAGAGGAAGAACGGTATCAGAAGATCATCCGCGATTTTTATTTGTATTATATGGAAAACTTTGAAGAGTTACCGCAAGAATACCGGCAAAGAACGAAGCAGGAGGCTGTTTGCGACTATATTGCCGGCATGACCGATACCTTTGCTTTGGATGAACATATGAGGATTTTTCTTTCTTAATTGATGTATTTTTGTATAGTCGATAAACACAAAGCGTCTAAACCTCTCCGCCGGTCAAGGCTATCCCGGTTTGACAAATCGGGCAGGGTTTAAACGCTTTGTATTATTTTTACCTTCACGATTTGATTTATACATATCCATGCATAAGACAAGATAAATCGAACCAATTCGGTATATATTCCCAATTTTATGGAGATAATGCTAATGATTGCGCCAGGTAGAGGCAATTGGGTTTGACGAATTTGCAGGAATCAAATCGAATGTAGCGAATATAAAAGAGAATGCAATAAAGTTGATAAAAGAAGGAATCATTTCTATATTCGGCGAATCCTACTAAAATTTTTATGGTACGGGAAGATAGGAGAGTTTTTGGATGGCCGGTTTTGTTCCTCCGGAGGTGATTGACGAGATCGTCAGCAAAGCGGATATTGTTGAAGTGATCAGCCAATATGTTCCGTTAAAAAAAATGGGTAAAAATTATGTCGGTTTATGTCCTTTTCATTCCGAAGACACGCCTTCTTTTACCGTAACCCCCGACAAACAAATATTTTATTGTTTCGGCTGTCAAAAAGGCGGCAATGTTCTGCATTTTATTAAAGAGGTTGAAAATTTGACCCTGCCGGAAGCCGCCACAAGATTGGCAGCTACGGTGGGGGTTCCGATCCCGGAAAAAGAACGGAGTCCGGAAGAAATTGCCCAAAGTAAAGAAAAACAGGACTTATATGATATTCATGAGTTAGCCGCCAAATTTTATACCCAGTATTTGCATGATCCGCAAACAGGCCGGCTGGCATGTAAATATCTGGAAAAACGAAATCTATCGCAAGCGATCATTGATCGCTTTTGTTTGGGGTATGCGCCATCCGATGACTGGGAAGCATTAAGCGTGTACCTTTTGTCCAAAAATTATTCACCCAACCTGTTGGAAAAGTCCGGTTTATGCAGCCGGAGCAATCATACAGGTAAATATTATGATAAGTTCCACGGGCGCCTAATTTTCCCCATTTTTGATTATCGCGGTAAGGTGATCGCTTTTGGCGGGCGTGTGATTGGGGAAGGAGAACCCAAGTATCTTAATTCCACACAAACGCCCATCTATAATAAAGGCCAACAACTCTATGCCTTAAATATTGCCGGAGTCGCGATCCGGCAGACGGCTGCCGCTGTGATCATGGAAGGCTATATGGATGTCTTAATGGCTCACCAATACGGTGTTACGAATGCGGTAGCCTCTTTAGGGACGGCGTTTACCGTTGATCATGCCCGTTTGATCAAGCGTTACACGACCAATGTTTACTTGGCATATGACGGTGATGCGGCAGGCATGCATGCAGCCCGCAGAGGGTTGGATATTTTATGCGATCAGGGGATCGACGTAAAGCTGATCACTTTGCCGAATAATATGGACCCCGACGATTTTATGCGTTTGTATGGCAAGGAAGGTTGGGATGATCTTTTAGCCAATAAAGCGCTTCCTGTTTTAGAATATTTGTTGCAACTTTCGATCCAAAAAAATGATATTAAAACCACAACGGGCAAATCAGCTGTGGTAAAAGAGCTGGTGCCTGCTATCACCAAAACGAAAAGCATGGTGGAACGGGAGAGTTTTATCCGGATGTTGGCGGAGAAGTTGCAGGTATCGCAGGACGTAATTTACGCGGATTTGCGCAAAAGCGGCCTTTCGATCGTAATTCCACAAAAAAAGACGGGTCCTTTTATCAAGACAACGGTTGCCGGAACTTCCCCCGGCTTAGTTGCAGAATATCAATTATTGTATCTGATGTTGGAAAATAAAACCAATTTTGAGCGGGTTATCCGGGAATTGGGCGTTCAGTTTTCGCAAAATCCTTTGGTTGAACGGATCCTTTTACATGTGGATGGGATCAAAGAGGAATATGATTGGAATCCGGCGACACTTTTGCATCGTTTTTCAGACGGAAATGAAGCGCAAAATGAAGGGTTATGTCAATTTTTGTTGAAATTATTACAAACAGAAATACCGAAAGATGAGCAGGAGCGGGATAAAATTGTTGACGAATATACCAGAGGGTTTCTTGAAAAGCAACCAGAACAAGAATACAAGCTGGTTAATGAGGCATTAGCCCGTGGAGATGGCGATGAAGAACAGTTGCTTATTCGATTGGGAGAGTTGATGAATAAATTGCCTTCATCCGGCTCAAATAACCGTTGATAGTTGAAAGTGAGGTTTATCCATAGTGGAACAAAGCAAGGCGGATAGAGTTAAAAAATTAATGGATGCAGCAAAGCACAGAGGCAGGATATCTTATACGGATATCATGGATATTTTGGGCGATGTTGATTTTACCGCGGACCAAATGGAGGATATCTATGAACAGATCACCCGCCAGGGGATCGAGATTACTTCCGACATTTTGGATCCGATCATTGAGGTTGGTCCTGACGCTGCTGCCGCTGTGGATACTGCTGTTGTTGATACGATAGATCTGGATTTGTCGGTGCCGGAAGGGATTGCCATCGATGACCCTGTCCGCATGTACTTGAAAGAAATCGGACGCGTTCCGTTGCTTTCCGCTAGCGAAGAAGTTGAATTAGCCAAACGGATGGAAGAGGGCGATAAAGAAGCCAAACGCCGTCTTGCTGAAGCAAATTTGCGTCTTGTCGTCAGTATCGCCAAACGCTATGTGGGGCGTGGCATGCTGTTTTTGGATCTGATTCAGGAAGGAAACCTGGGTCTGATTAAAGCTGTGGAAAAATTTGATTATCATAAAGGATATAAATTCAGCACCTATGCCACCTGGTGGATCCGTCAGGCTATCACCAGGGCCATTGCCGACCAAGCCCGTACGATCCGCATTCCCGTGCATATGGTGGAAACGATCAATAAATTAATTCGCATCCAAAGGCAGTTGATTCAAGAGCTGGGGCGAGACCCCTTGCCGGAAGAAATTGCTGAAGAGATGCAAATCCCTGTTGAGCGTGTACGGGAAATATTAAAGATTTCTCAGGAGCCGGTTTCTTTGGAAACACCCATCGGCGAGGAGGAAGACAGCCATCTGGGTGATTTCATCGAAGACGAAGAGGCTTTGGCACCGGCTGAGGCCGCCAGCTTTTTCTTATTGCGGGAGCAGCTGGAAGAAATATTAAGCACCTTGACTATGCGGGAAAAGAAAGTGTTGCAGCTGCGGTTTGGTTTGGAAGATGGCCGCAGCCGTACGTTGGAAGAAGTCGGTCAGGTATTTGGTGTAACGAGAGAGCGCATCCGCCAAATTGAAGCAAAGGCTCTGAGAAAACTACGGCATCCCAGCCGGAGCAAAAAATTAAAAGATTATCTGGACTAATTTAATAAAAACTTTTAACAACGGCACTTGAAAACAGGTGCCGTTGAAATATGTTGACCGTATCTTTAAATTTTAGTATAATAATCATGTTGCTTTTTGCTGGTGTTTATCGGCAAATATATCCTAGGGCCTATAGCTCAGCGGTAGAGCCCCCGGCTCATAACCGGTCGGTCCCTGGTTCGAACCCAGGTGGGCCCACTGTTTTTCCACGATAGGTGCAAAAGCGCAAAGCCGCCTGCGCTTTCGTGCTGAGCCCATGAAGGAAAATCTGGGGCGTGG
>DIFD01000008.1 GCA_002418965.1 Peptococcaceae bacterium UBA5757
GTCCGACATCGTCATCAAAGCTGAAAACCTCGGGAAGAAATACGTTATCGGGCACCAGTCTGAACGTGTTTCCTACCTGGCTTTGCGCGACGTGTGGATGCAGAGCGCCCGAACCCTCTGGAATAAGACCAAAGACCTGGCGACGGGAAAGCCTGTCATACAGGGAGATACGTTGGAAGAGATATGGGCGCTCAAGGATGTGAATTTTGAGATAAAACGCGGAGAAGCCGTAGGCATCATCGGCCGCAACGGTGCCGGAAAGTCCACTTTACTAAAAGTCCTTTCCCGAATTACCGAGCCTTCAACCGGGCGGGTAACCATCGAGGGCCGTGTAGCCAGCCTGCTGGAAGTAGGGACAGGCTTTCACCCGGAACTTACCGGGCGTGAAAACCTCTACCTGAACGGTACGATTCTGGGAATGACCCGGAAGGAAATAAAACGTAAGTTCGATGAGATTATAGCTTTTGCCGAAGTAGAGAAATATCTGGATACACCGGTGAAACGATATTCCAGCGGCATGTATGTGCGCCTGGCCTTTGCTGTAGCCGCCCACCTGGAACCCGAAATTCTTGTTGTGGACGAGGTGCTGGCAGTGGGAGACGCAGCCTTTCAGAAGAAGTGCCTGGGCAAGATGGGAGATGTGGCGCATGAGGGGCGGACAGTATTATTTGTGAGCCATAACATGGCTGCGGTACAGCAATTGTGTCAAAACGGTATGGTGTTGAATGAAGGAAAAGTGAATTTCCAAGGGGATATCGGGAGTACAATTAATCACTACATCCAAGATGTGAAAACAGTTCAGACAGTGAATTTAGCCGAGCGACGGGATAGAAAAGGAAGTCAATGGCTTAAATTTACTGGCGTTGGATTATTTAATGCTGAGGGTAATGAACAGAAACAAGTTATTTCCGGGCAAGATATCTTCATAAGGTTTTATTATACGTCCAATAAATTTGTGCATGATGCGACGGTTAATATTGCATTCAATGTAAGAAGCCGTCAGGGATACTTGCTGACCAATCTAAACTCTCTCGATGTTAACAGGTCCACCATGGATTTGTATCCCAAAGGTTTCTTTCAGTGTACCTGGACCCGATTTAGCCTGCGTTCAGGCTATTATGATTGCGCTTTATTTTGTGCAGTGAATGGAGACATTGTGGATTGGTTACAATCCGCCTTTACAATTCATGTTGAGGATGGTGACTTCTTCAATACCGGTAGAATTATCAATCGAGAGCAGGGAGATATTTTAGTTTCTTATGATTGGACCAGTCACCATATAGAGGTTTAATAACATTATGGGGTTTATTCGTTTCACTTTGTCCCTGCTTCGTAATTCAAATCAACGAAAACATTTTTTTCGTTGGCTTGAGTCATTTAAAAAGGATAACTTACTAACAAAAAAGCAACCATGGATGGTCTTTGACGCAATAGATTATCTGAATTCCTTGCCACTTGAGAATAAGCGAGTTTTTGAGTACGGCAGTGGTGGATCAACACTATACTGGTTGTCCCGTAATATGTTACCCATATCTATTGAGCATGATCCAAGTTGGTTTGATTTGGTAAGTATTCACCTTGATACTTCAAAGGTGGATTATCGACTGGTTCAGCCACAAAAACAAGTTGCGGAAGTTATCGCAGATTTTTCTGACCCATTGCTATATTTGTCAGAAGACACTCAATTTAAAGGATATAACTTTAAGAGTTACGCTAGCCAGATTGATGCTTTTCCAGATGGATATTTTGATGTTATTTTAGTTGATGGACGTGCCAGACCCGCATGTATCAGGCATAGTGCGCCTAAAATAAAGGTGAACGGCCTGCTGATACTTGATAACGCTGATCGTTTATATTACACACAAAAGGCAGGCGTTTTTTTGCGTAATTATAAGTGTTTGTCTTTCTATGGAGTAGGACCCACCGGTTATCAAATGTGGAAAACAGATATTTATGTACGCCAACAATAAAATCCATTTAGAATGCCTCATCTAAGAACATCATTTTTCAGTCTTTCTGGGGACTTGACACAATATGGCTTTTCGAAAATTTGCAATAAAACTAGTTAACGCAATAAAAAATATTGAAATTATTGGTTTGCGACCTCGACCTTACTATATCGTCGAGCATGATCGTTTTACGTATCAATCAAAGTATCATCATTTCGATATAAGACCGAAAGAAATGGTTCTTGATGTAGGATGTGGCGCCTATCCATTCCCTTATGCAACTATGCTGGTTGATTTGTATACGGATAAATCTGAGCATCGGCATGAAGACCTAAAAACTAATGGCAAACCGTTCCAGCGGGCAGACATCAATCATTTACCTTTTGAAGATAAATCCTATGATTTTGTATATTGCTCTCACGTCCTGGAGCATGTTGATGATCCCAAGTGTGCTTGCGAAGAATTAATGCGTGTTGGTAAACGTGGTTATCTTGAAACACCGTCGCTCATGACCGATGTGATGTTCTCTTGGGCAAAGGGAATGCATAAATGGTTTACCGTTATCATAAATGATCGAATAGTCTTTTTTGAATATAATGATAGACTGATTCAAGGTGTTCGGAATCAATATTGGGGGAAATCAGTATTCTCCAAGAAGCATCATCCATTACAGGATGTTTTTTATAACAACCAGGATATCTTTAATAATTCGTTGATGTGGCATGATTATTTTAACTACTCAGTGTATTATCTTGATGGACGAATGGAACACAGTAATATTATGAGCAATGGATAAGAGCATCAAAGATTGTAAATAATAAGTAATGACACCAATCCCCATCATCCTCTTCGCCTATGCCCGTCCTGACCATCTACGTCGGACGTTGGCCTGCTTGGAAGAGAACAAGGTACCGCTGATCTACGCCTTCAGCGACGGGCCGCGCACACCCGACAAAACGCCTGCCGTGCTGGAAGTGCGTGAGATGTTGAAATCCATCGACTGGTGCGAAGTGATCTTCTGTGAGAGAGAACGCAACCTGGGGCTGGGGCGCTCTATCCTTACCGGCGTCACAGAAGTTTTGAGCAAGCACGCTGCTGCAATTATCTTTGAGGATGATCTCATCTGTGTGCCGGGAACATATGAGTATCTTT
>DIFD01000004.1:0-8263 GCA_002418965.1 Peptococcaceae bacterium UBA5757
CTTTGGTGCTGTTATAAACATAAGAACCCGTTTTCAAAACACCGGAATAAACGCGAAAGAAGGTGAGTTTACCGACATAAGGGTCTGTCATAATCTTAAAAGCCAAGGCAGAAAACGGCTCTGAGTCAGAGGAATGTCTGACAATTTCCTCATCATCTTCATCGATCCCCTTGATAGCCGGGACATCGGTCGGTGCAGGCAAATAATCAACGATGGCATCCAAGAGTTGTTGCACACCTTTGTTTTTAAAAGAAGACCCGCACAGTACCGGGATAAAAGCAACCTCTAAAGTGGCTTTCCGGATACCGGCAATGATTTCTTCTTCCGAAAGGGCCTGCCCTTCCAAATATTTTTCCATCAAATCATCGCTTGTTTCAGAAACCGCTTCTATTAAATAGTCTCTGTACTCTTTAGCCATATCGACCATATCTGCAGGAATATCACAAACTTCAAAGGTTTTCCCTTCCACATCATGGTAGATATTGGCTTTCATGCAGACAAGGTCAATAATTCCCGAAAACACCTCTTCAGAGCCAATTGGCAACTGGAGGGCAACAGGATTTGCGCCCAAACGTTCTTTGATCATGTTGATGCCACGGAAAAAGTCCGCGCCGACACGATCCATTTTATTGATATACGCAATGCGCGGCACACCATAACGGTCAGCCTGGCGCCATACGGTTTCGGATTGCGGTTCCACTCCGCCAACCGAACAAAAAACGGCAACGGCGCCATCCAATACTCTCAAAGAGCGTTCTACCTCCATAGTAAAGTCAACGTGCCCGGGCGTGTCAATAATGTTGATACGATGATCCCGCCAAAAGCATGTGGTAGCTGCAGATGTGATGGTAATCCCGCGTTCCTGTTCCTGTACCATAAAGTCCATGGTAGCAGTACCTTCATGCACCTCGCCGGTACGGTGAACCTTGCCGGTGTAGAACAAAATACGCTCCGTTGTCGTGGTTTTACCCGCATCAATATGAGCCATGATTCCGATATTTCGTGTGTTTTCAAGAGTAAATTGTCTGGGCATAAGAAATAGTATTCCTCCAATTATTGTCTAAAACCAAATAGATTAATAGGGTAAACAAAATATGGTTTAGTTATTCGTTAAATCAATGATAATTACCAACGATAGTGGGCAAATGCTCTGTTGGCATCCGCCATTTTATGTGAGTCTTCCCGTTTTTTAACGGCTGCGCCAACATTATTAGCCGCGTCCATCAATTCAGCCGCTAATTTTTCTTCCATGCTGTGACCGGAACGTTTGCGGGCAAACGCCACCAACCAGCGGATTGCAAGCGCCTGACGACGGTCTGTGCGAACTTCGACCGGAACCTGATAGTTAGCGCCACCGACACGGCGGGCTTTTACTTCCAATACCGGCATAACGTTTTTCATGGCATCATTGAAGACTTCCATGGGATCTTTTCCCATTTTTTCTTCTATTATTTTAAATGCATTGTAGACAATGTTTTCAGCAATGCCTTTTTTCCCATCAAGCATCATCTGGTTGATGAATTTAGCCAGGACTTTGCTTTTATAGACCGGATCCGGCAAAACTTCTATTTTGGCGATATTTCCACGTCTTGTCATTGCTACCTCCCTCTCTAAAAATTGCTCAAATTGCTATTTTTTAGCTTTTGCTTTTGGTCTCTTTGCGCCATATTTGCTTCTGGCTTGACCGCGGTTGGCCACACCGGCGGCATCTAAAGCACCTCTGACAATATGATAACGGACACCAGGCAAGTCTTTTACACGGCCACCCCTTACCAACGTAACGGAGTGTTCCTGTAAGTTATGCCCGATACCGGGGATATACGCGGTAATTTCAACGCCGTGAGTAAGACGCACACGTGCAACTTTACGCAACGCTGAATTCGGTTTTTTGGGGGTTGTGGTATATACCCTGGTGCAAACGCCCCTCTTTTGCGGACATTCTTTTAAGGCCGGAGCTGTAGATTTTTTTGTAATTACATCTCTTTGGTGTCTGACGAGCTGATTAATAGTCGGCAAAACATCCACCTCCTTTCGATCATTTTATTTTGTTTTATTTTATCTTATTAATCAAAGCTGCTGCTGCTGCCGGAACTTGTATCCCGCAAGCTTTTCCTAATTCAACCATCGTTTCGACTTCGTCTATTTCGATTTTGCTTTCTTTGCAAGCTTCTATAATCGGTAAGACAATGTGGCGTTCGGCATCTTTGGCAATAAAAACTTTATAAACTTTATGATTTTTAACTGCTTTTAAGGTTTCTTTTGTGCCAATAGTTTTTGCCTCATCAGCCAATTGATTCGGGCCCATGATACATCCTCCCTAAAATAAGCATGCCCTGACATTCTATCACCAACTTAAAGAACTGTCAAGGGGGCTTAGCTGGTTGCCAGGAACTTTCTACAATCGAGCTTTTAAGTCCCCTATTATTGACAACTCTTCTTGAAAAATCGCTTTTATTCCGTTGTATATTCCTGAAACTCCGGCTCTTCGATAGCAGCCGCTTCTTTCACTATCACATCACGATAGCGGGCAAGACCGGTACCGGCAGGAATCAGTTTGCCGATAATAACATTTTCTTTCAAGCCCAAAAGCGGATCGACCTTGCCTTTGATAGCAGCGTCTGTCAAAACTCGGGTCGTTTCTTGGAAAGATGCGGCGGACAAGAACGAGTCCGTTGCCAACGACGCTTTCGTAATCCCCAAAAGCATCGGCTTAGCTGTCGCCGGTTCTTTACCGGCCGCCATGGTTGCTGTGTTTACGGATTCAAACTCAAAACTGTCTACCAGCGCTCCGGGCAACAAAATTGTATCTCCGGGCTCTTCCACTTTGACTTTTTTGAGCATCTGCCGGATCATCACTTCGATATGCTTATCGTTGATATCAACGCCCTGCAAACGGTAAACTTTCTGTACTTCCCGCAAGAGATACATTTGAACACCGCGAATGCCTTTAATGCTGAGCATATCATGCGGATTGATGGAACCTTCGGTGATTTCATCCCCGGCCTCAACCCGTTGCCCTTGCTGGACTTTGATTTTGGCCCCAAAGGATGCGTGATATTCTACCAGCACCTGGCCTTCATTTTTGCCTTCGCCCAAAATATGGATCTCACGACGGCCTTTGCTTTCTCCGATATTGACGATTCCGTCATATTCCGAGATCACGCCCAAGCCTTTGGGCTTACGCGCTTCAAACAATTCTTCAACACGCGGCAAGCCTTGGGTAATATCGTCACCGGCAACACCGCCTGTATGGAAGGTTCTCATCGTCAGCTGCGTACCGGGCTCCCCGATGGACTGGGCGGCAATGATCCCCATCGCTTCTCCGATATCCACTTCATCCCCGGTAGCAAGATTATATCCATAGCATTTGCAACAAACACCGTGATGCGTACGACAGGTCAATACGGAACGGATGTTGACCCTCCGCTCTTCAACAGGTCTGGTTAACAGATATTTATCAATCATCTCCGCTTCGTCGGCCGAGATAAAGTGACCGGCGGCAGAAATAATTTCGCCTGTTTGGGTATTAATAATGGAAGAATTGAGATAACGGCCTTCAATGCGTTCGGCAAGAGGTTCCAGATCTTTGATTTCTTCTACCCAAATGCCCTGCGTATCACCACAATCATCTTCGCGGGTGATCACGTCCTGCGCCACGTCAACCAAACGACGGGTCAGATAACCCGAGTCGGCTGTACGCAAAGCTGTATCGGCCAAACCTTTGCGGGCACCATGGGTAGAAATAAAGAATTCCAAAACGTCCAGTCCCTCACGGAAATTGGACTTGATCGGCAAGTCGATGATGCGTCCCGAAGGATCGGCCATCAGACCACGGGCGCCTGCCAACTGACGGATCTGTTGCACATTCCCACGAGCACCGGAATTGGCCATCATGAAAATGGGGTTGAACTTATCCAAGTTGTTCATCAGTTCCTTGGTAACATCTTCCGTTGCTTTGGTCCAAATATTGACCGTGGCATTATAACGGTCTTCTTCGTTACGCAAACCCATACTAAAATCTAGGTCAATCTGCACAACCTGTTTTTCCGCTGCTGTCATGATTGCTTTCTTGGCTTTTGGCACCTGAATGTCCTCGATACCAATGGTAATTCCTGCCTGGGTGGAATATTTAAAGCCCAAGGTTTTAATCCCATCCAGCACAACAGCACAGCGGGATATCCCTAAACGACGGTAGCAGCGGTCTACAATGGTACCCAACACTTTTTTGTCCACTTCACTGTTAAAATATCCCATTTCTTTAACCATGGGGATCTCGTAGTTAAAGATCAACCGGCCAATCGTTGTTTTAAAACGTTTGTAACGACCGTCGGCATATTGTTCAAAAGAAATCTCCTTGTCTTTGGCAATCCATTGAGTATCCCATTCTATCGGCTTGGGAACCCAGATCTCCGCATGAATATCGATATGGCCGTTGGCATAAGCAATATACGCTTCATTATATCCGGAAAATGCACTACCTTCGCCTTTAGCGCCCTCTCTAACTACAGACAGGTAATAAGAACCTAAAACCATATCCTGTGTAGGTGTCGCAACAGGGCGCCCGTCTTTGGGGTTCAAAATATTATTGGAAGAAAGCATGAGGATTCTGGCCTCGGCTTGCGCTTCCGCAGACAATGGCACATGGACGGCCATCTGGTCGCCGTCGAAGTCAGCATTGTATGCCGTACAAACCAAAGGATGGATTTGCAACGCTTTCCCTTCTACTAAGATAGGTTCAAAGGCCTGAATGCCCAAACGGTGCAGCGTGGGAGCACGGTTTAAAAGTACCGGATGTTCCTTGATGACCTGTTCCAAAACATCCCAGACTTCGGGACGAACACGTTCCACCATCCGTTTGGCGTTTTTGATATTATGTGCATGCCCTTCCTGGACAAGACGCTTCATCACAAAGGGTTTAAACAGCTCCAAAGCCATCTCTTTGGGCAGGCCGCATTGATGGAATTTAAGCTCCGGCCCGACCACAATCACGGAGCGGCCGGAATAGTCCACCCTTTTTCCAAGTAAGTTCTGACGGAAGCGACCTTGCTTGCCTTTGAGCATGTCGGAAAGGGATTTCAAAGGACGGTTGCCGGGGCCCGTTACGGGGCGCCCGCGGCGGCCGTTGTCGATCAAGGCGTCGACGGCTTCCTGCAAGATTCTCTTTTCATTGCGGACAATGATATCGGGAGCACCCAAATCCAACAACCGTTTTAAGCGGTTGTTCCGGTTGATCACCCGACGGTATAAATCGTTTAAATCGGAGGTGGCAAAACGGCCGCCGTCCAACTGAACCATAGGACGGAGTTCCGGCGGGATCACGGGGACAACATCCAAAACCATCCACTCAGGTCTGTTGCCGGAAACTAAAAATGCTTCCACAACTTCCAAACGGCGAATGGCACGGATCTTCCTTTGACCGCTGGTCTCACGAAATTCGGTACGCAATTCTACTGCCATCTTTTCCAAATCCATACCGACGAGCATTTTTTTAATGGCTTCCGCACCCATAGCCGCCTCAAAGGCGTCTCCGTATTTCTCTCTTGATTCCCGGTACTCGGTCTCACTCAAAAGCGCGTACTTGATTAATGGCGTATCTCCGGGATCCAAAACAATATACGAAACGAAATACAGCACCTTTTCTAAATTGCGGGGAGAAATATCCAAAAGCAAGCCCATTCTGCTGGGGATGCCTTTAAAATACCAGATATGCGATACCGGTGTAGCAAGCTTTATGTGGCCCAAACGTTCGCGGCGAACCTTGGCGCGTGTGATTTCTACGCCGCAGCGGTCGCAAACCATGCCTTTATAACGGATTCTTTTATATTTACCGCAATGGCATTCCCAGTCCTTAGTAGGTCCAAAAATGCGCTCGCAGAACAATCCGTCCTTTTCCGGTTTTAAGGTACGGTAATTGATGGTTTCCGGTTTTTTAACCTCACCATAAGACCATTCCTCGATTTGTTCAGGCGAGGCAAGACCAATTCTCATTCTATCAAAATTGCTGACATCCAACAAAGAGCGTCTCTCCCTTCTATATAACAAGCAAAACCATACGAACGGATGCTTACTCTAAAGGCAACAGGTCGTCATAATCGTCATCTTCCAGATTGATCGCCGCCTCTTCCTCTTCGGCAGGGAGGTGTAAAGACTGCAGATGGCTCAAATCGAGATCCATATCGTCTTCTTCCTCATCCATCGCTTCTTCCATAAAGTCGTCTTCATATTCATTGGGAGCATCGCCTATCACACGGGGTTCTTCCAAAGCGATATCCAATCCAAGTTCTTTGGCGGATTCCGCCACATCTTCGTCAGACTCCCTGATCTGAATGATCTGATTATCGGAAGAAAGCACATTAACATCCAGGCAAAGACTTTGTAATTCTTTGATCAAGACCTTAAACGATTCCGGAACGCCGGGCTCGGGAATGTTTTCTCCCTTGACGATGGCTTCATAAGCTTTGACACGTCCGACAATATCGTCAGATTTAACAGTCAAAATCTCTTGCAATGTATAAGCGGCACCATACGCTTCCAAGGCCCAAACCTCCATTTCTCCGAAGCGTTGTCCACCGAATTGCGCTTTACCGCCCAAAGGCTGCTGCGTAACTAGGGAATACGGGCCTGTGGAACGGGCATGGATTTTATCGTCGACCAAGTGGGCGAGTTTCAAAACGTAAAGATATCCGGTTGTTACACGGTTGTCAAACGGCACTCCGCTACGGCCATCATAGAGGACGGTTTTGCCGTCTACTTCCAATTCGGCTTCTTTCAACATATCCGAAATATCCGTTTCTGTCGCGCCGTCAAAGACGGGTGTCGAGACGTAAATATTGAGTTTTTTGGCAGCCAAACCCAGATGGCATTCGAGAACCTGTCCAATATTCATACGAGAAGGAACGCCCAACGGATTCAAAACCATCTCAATCGGCGTGCCATCCGGCAAAAACGGCATATCGGCTTCAGGCAGGATGCGGGAGACAACCCCTTTGTTCCCGTGGCGACCGGCCATCTTATCCCCGACGGAGATTTTGCGTTTTTGCGCTACATAAATTCGAACCAATTGATTGATACCGGGCGCAAGCTCGTCGCCGTTTTCCCGGGTAAATACTTTAACGTCAACAACTTTGCCGTTTTCCCCATGGGGAACACGCAAAGAGGTATCGCGAATCTCCCTGGCTTTTTCACCAAAGATGGCTCTCAGTAACCGCTCTTCGGCCGTCAGCTCTGTTTCGCCTTTTGGCGTAACCTTGCCAACCAGAATATCTCCGGGGTTAACCTCGGCACCAACACGAATCACACCATGTTCATCCAAATCCTTCAAAATATCTTCCCCAACATTGGGAATATCCCGCGTGATTTCTTCCGNNCTCTGGCATCACATTCATATTCTTCAATATGAATGGAAGTAAAATAATCCTCACGAACCATCTTTTCGGAAAGCAGGATGGCGTCTTCATAGTTATAACCTTCCCAGGTCATGAAGGCAACCAGGACATTCCTGCCCAGGGCTAATTCACCCGTATCGGCAGACGGCCCATCCGCAATCGGATCCCCGGCTGCAACTTTTTGTCCTTTGTATACGATCGGTTTTTGATTGATACAGGTTCCTTGATTGGAACGGCGAAACTTCAACAGTTTATGGCTTTCCAACGGGTCTCCGTTAGCGGGACGAATGACGATCTCTTTGCCCGTAACCCGTTCCACGACGCCATCATGGCGCGCTTTTTCGCCAACGCAGGAATCCTGCGCGGCTTTATACTCGATTCCGGTACCCACATACGGCGCATCCGTACAAAGCAAAGGCACTGCCTGGCGCTGCATGTTGGNNTCGTCATGTTCCAAAAAGGGAATCAAAGCCGTGGCGACCGAAACCAGCTGCCTGGGACTGACGTCAATATAGTTTACCTGCTCCGCAGGAACGACCTTGATTTCATGTCCGTGCCGGACATTCAAACGGCTGTTCACGAAACAGTGGTTTTTATCCAAAGGCTCGGATGCCTGCGCGACGATATATTTATCTTCTTCGTCCGCCGACAGATAATCGATCTGATCCAGGACCTTACGGTCAATCACACGTTGATAAGGCGTTTCAATAAATCCAAACTCATTGATACGGGCAAAAGTAGACAAAGACCCGATCAAGCCGATGTTCGGACCTTCCGGCGTTTCTATGGGGCACATGCGCCCATAATGGCTGTGATGCACGTCGCGTACTTCAAACCCTGCACGCTCACGCGAAAGACCGCCGGGACCCAATGCCGAA
>DIFD01000004.1:8268-13458 GCA_002418965.1 Peptococcaceae bacterium UBA5757
GTGGGTTGGTCTGATCCATAAACTGGGATAACTGGCTGGATCCAAAAAATTCTTTGATCGCGGCAACAACAGGACGGATATTAACAAGAGCCTGCGGCGTGATGGCCTCAACGTCCTGAATGGTAATGCGTTCACGCACCACGCGCTCCATGCGGAACAAACCAACACGGAACTGATTTTGCAACAGTTCGCCAACGGAGCGCAGACGGCGGTTACCCAGATGGTCGATATCATCGGCTGGGACTTCCCCGTTCATCAAACGCAAGAAATACCGAGCCATTTCAACAATATCCGGCTTTGTCAAATAACGGATATAGGGATTATAGGGTAAAGGCGTATCGGTTTGGACATAACTTTGTGCCTCATCGCTCCAAACCCTCCCTTGCTCATCCATCATCTTTAAAATTCCATGCTGTAATTTACGGTTCATTTTATAACGTCCGACATTACCTAAGTCGTAACGTTTGCCGTCAAAAAAGAACCCATGCAAAAGCAGACGCGCCGAATCAACGGTAGGCGGCTCGCCTGGACGTAGTCTTTTATAGATTTCAACCAAAGCTTCTTCCGTATTATGGGTCGGGTCTTTGACCAATGTCGCTTTGATGGCCGCATGATCGCCGAATAGCTCTAATAATTCCTCATCGGAGGAATACCCTAACGCACGGAATAAAACCGTGGCCGGCGTCTTTCTGGTTCGGTCAACACGAACATAAATTTCTCCGGTAAGACTGGTCTCCAATTCCAACCAGGCACCCCTATTAGGAATGATGGTAGAGCCGTAAATCTTATCCTGGTTGGCATCTTCCGTCAAATGAAAATACACGCCGGGGGAACGAACCAACTGGCTGACGATGACTCTTTTGGCTCCATTGATAATAAAAGTGCCGTTTTCCGTCATTAAAGGAAAATCGCCCATAAAAATTTCTTGCTCTTTGACTTCGCCTGATTCTTTATTGATCAAACGAACTTTTACTCGCAAAGGAGCAGAATAAGTGACGTCACGTTCTTGGCATTCATCCACATCATATTTGGGTTCGCCCAAAGCATAATCTGTAAACTCTAAAACCAAATTACCGGAAAAATCTTTCATTGGGGAAATATCTTGGAAGATTTCCCGCAAACCCTCTTCCAAAAACCATTGATACGACTTTTTTTGGACTTCTATCAGATTGGGCATTGATAAAACATCCGCTATTCTGGCAAAACTACGACGTTCCCTTTTTTCTCCGGTTACGGGATATCTCATTAAATAGCTCACCCCTCATATTTTTGGCTTTACGGCGTGTTTTTATACTGGATATGGTACTTCTAACTGCAGTTACACAATATATTGGTACAATAAGCAACTAACGCACATTTTTTGCCCACAATAATGGCATTTTTTAATAGTATCATAAACTAGGCCATAAGTCAATGATTACCAGTATATTTTTAAAAAAATATTCAACCTTATATAATAATAGAAAAAGGCAAGACTCAAACATACTTTGGGTCTTGCCTTTCATTTACTGTTATAAATATAAATAAATTTTGCTTATTTGACTTCGGCTTCGGCGCCTGCTTCAACCAATTTGGCCTTAACAGCCTCTGCTTCTTCTTTGTTGATTTTTTCTTTAATGGCTTTCGGAGCTGCTTCTACCAAATCTTTTGCTTCTTTCAAGCCTAAGCCGGTCAATTCACGGACCACTTTGATCACAGAAACTTTGTTTTGACCAAAGCTGGTCATGATAACATCAAACTCTGTCTGTTCTTCTGCAGCGGCTTCTGCGGCAACAGCTACGGGAGCAGCGGCAACAGCCATGGGGGCGGCGGCAGATACGCCAAATTCTTCTTCAAACGCTTTTACCAATTCAGAAAGCTCTAACACGGTCATACCTTTTACGATTTCTAATACTTCTTGTACTTTAGACATGGATGAATCCTCCTTCAAATACTTTCAATTTCATTTACTTTCCATTATTCAATCGTTAAATCGTCGATTGTTAAGCGCTAGCTTGTTCTTTTTGTTCACGAACTTTGTCTGTAACAGTAACCAGTTGACGTAGCATACCAGTTGTAACGCCGGCAAAACCGTACATCGGGGATTGCATAGCACCCAACACTCTGGCAAGAAGAACTTCTTTGGGCGGCAAAGCGGCCAATTGATCTACTTTTTTAGCATCGATCACGGCTTTTTCCAGCAGGGCTGCCTTGATCGTGGTCTTTTTGGTTTCCTTAATAAATTTGCTAAACACTTTAGCCAATTCAACCGGATCGGTTGCAAACGCTATTGCAGTCGGACCTTCTAAGAACGGATCCAGCCCTTCCACGCCATAATTATGGCTGGCTCGCTTGATCATGGTATTTTTGGCAACAAAATAAGAGATGTTTGCTTCACGAAGCCTTGATCTTAATCTGGTGTCCTCAATCACGGAAATACCACGGTAGTCGATCAATAAAGCAGCTGTTGATTGTTCAAAATGGGCTTGCAATTCGGCTACGTTTTTTTCTTTAGCAAGTAACTGCGGTTTTTTATCCACACGTACACCTCCTTCCAGAAAACTTTTTAATAAAAATAAAGAAAACCCTTGCCAAAACAAAAGGCAAGGGTATCCATAACAATAGTTGGATCCTCTTTTACCTCGACCGGCGCTTTCACTTTCATCCAAACGGAACCGGTTGTCTATGGCGTAATCGTATTACATTATTTAGTTTATTCGTTTATTTACCCAATGGCTTGAGCGGAGAAACTTTTACGCCCGGGCCCATTGTGGAAGATACGGTAATATTTTTGATATATTGTCCTTTGGCCACGGCCGGTTTAGCTTTTAACAGAACTTCGATGATCGTTGTATAGTTTTCTTTCAGCTTATCAAGATCGAACGATGCTTTGCCGATGCGGCAATGAACGTTGGCAGCTTTATCGAGACGGTACTCAACTTTACCGGCTTTGATTTCCGTCAGGGCTTTGGCCACATCCATGGTAACGGTTCCGGTTTTGGGGTTTGGCATTAAACCCTTAGGCCCTAAAATGCGACCCAGTTTTCCAACCAGTCCCATCATATCAGGTGTAGCGACGGCAACATCAAAACCGAACCATCCGCCTTGGATCTTTTCGAGCATATCTTCGGCACCGACAAAATCCGCTCCGGCATCGGTAGCCTCTTTGGCTTTTTCGCCTTTGGCAAAAACCAAAACTTTTCTCGTAACCCCGGTTCCATGCGGCAAAACAACGGCGCCGCGGATCTGCTGGTCTGCCTGACGCGGGTCAAGGTTTAAACGAACAGCCAGTTCAACCGTTTCGTCAAATTTAGCCTTGGCATTGTTTTTAACCAGTTCTAAAGCAGCCTGGGGTTCATAATATTGATTTTTTTCAAAACTTTTTGCTGAATCAAGATAATGTTTGCCATGTATCGGCATTTTCTATACCTCCTTAGTGGTCATTCGGAAGCTTTCTTCCTCCCACTTCATTTAGGGAAAAGGAATCCCGCCTAAAAATCAAGCTTAGCCTTCAACAACAATACCCATGCTTCTGGCGGTACCTTCGATCATAAGCATAGCGGATTCTACATCGCTGGCGTTTAAGTCAACCATTTTGGTTATTGCAATTTCCCGAATTTGATCCTTCGTCACTTTCGCAACTTTGGTTTTATTGGGAACGCCGGAACCTTTCGCCACACCGGCCGCTTTTAATAAAAGCACGGCTGCAGGCGGGGTTTTGAGAATAAAAGAAAAGGAACGGTCTTCATAAATGGTAATTTCCGCAGGGATAATCATCCCCGGTTGACTGGCCGTTTTTTCATTAAACTCTTTACAAAATCCCATAATATTGACGCCGTGAGGACCGAGCGCGGAACCAACCGGCGGCGCAGGATTAGCTTTGCCTGCTGGGATTTGCAATTTAACAACTGCTGTAACTTTCTTTGCCATTGGGACACCTCCTTAGATACAAAATGTGGTAAGACGGGGATGGCTCCCCTCCCACGAAAGCAAAAACTTTTGCTTAAAAGGGCTATCTATAATTTTTCCGCTTGAGAAAACTCCAACTCAACGGGGGTTTCACGTCCGAACATAGAAACAGAGACTTTCATTTTTCCGCGGTCGGCATAAATTTCATCAACAACGCCGACAAAATCCATAAAGGGACCGTCGATGATGCGGACGCTTTCTCCGATCGAAAAATTGACTTTGATCTTGTTTTCCATAAAGCCCATTTGAGCTAGTATCTTCTCCGCCTCGTAATCATGCAAAGGCACAGGTTTGGAACCGGTACCGACAAAGCCCGTCACTCCGGGCGTATTGCGCACGACATACCACGAGGCATCGGTTAAATTCATTTCCACTAAAACATATCCCGGATAGACCTTGCGCGGCACAATTTTCTTTTTGCCNNCCTTTGATCTGAATCTCGTTTTCCACAGGAACAACCACCCGAAAAATATTCTCCTCCATATTCATGGATTCGACTCTTTTTTCCAGATTGGCCTTGACTTTATTCTCATAACCGGAATACGTATGAACAACATACCATTGACTTGTCATAAAAATTTACGAAGCCTTTAAAAACTTCGGCCTCCTTATGCTTAAAGCATCTTTATCCGTTAAAAAACTTGGCTGATGACTTTACTCAATAATCAGCTTCATAACACTACTTAACCCCAAGTCGAACACTGACAGTATTGCCGAAACGACAACCACAGTAATAATCACCACGCCGGTATAGATGATGACCTTTTTTCTAGCGGGCCAGTATACTTTTTTTAATTCAGCCCATACGCCCTTAAAAAAGGCTTTAAAACGACCTTTTTGTCTTTCGGGCCTCGCTCCGCTTGATACCGCTTTAGCTGCCATACCTTTCACATCCTTATATTTACTACGTATTACACAAAGTTATTTGGTTTCTTTATGAACGGTATTGGTTTTACAAAAACTGCAATATTTTTTTAATTCTAATCTTTCTGGGGTTGTTTTTTTATTCTTGCTGGTCATATAATTGCGTCTTTTGCACTCCGTACAAGCCATTGCAACATACACTCTCATCTTTGGCACCTCCCAACAGCGATTCACCTCTTGCAAAAAGAGGCACTAAATTAGAGTATCATACTTCATCACTGGTGTCAAGCACATGTTTTACAAAGCCCCACACCAAAACTGGCAGGGGCTTTGTAAAACAAGCATCCATTCATTTTATACCTAAATTATTCTTTAACA
>DIFD01000009.1 GCA_002418965.1 Peptococcaceae bacterium UBA5757
TCGGTCGCAGTTATTGCACGATTGACTACACCGCCAACATGGGCGGTGTAGTCTTGTGCAGGAATTCCATGCTCTTCATCTGGACTGTGTGCAAAAAGCATTAGAGATTCTCCATTAGATCAACAAAAGATACCTTTCCTGTAAGTTCAGGTGTAAGCGTAACCGGCACATCGTAATCACTCCAAGAAGCCGATGGCTTCATAAGGTCGTCGCCTTTACGTTTTGGAGTAAGTACATCAATAAGTTTCCAGTCAGCACAACTTCCAAGTGAATTTTCATGTTCCATATACCAGGCGTGCCTTATACGGACATCAGGGCGGATTGCCGAGCGCGTATGATCATAAGCATAGGGGAGCAGAGCCTTAAGGAGATCAATATCTTTTTGCGCGCAGCCAGACTTATGGGCATTGCTCGGGTTTATATAAAATGGCATACAATATACACCATGTTCAACAACCCTATAGGCTAGCGGTGCCATCCCCTGCGTTTTGCCTTCTTCAACGCCTGCCTTATTCGTATTCGTATGTCGTTGAATTAGAATCGGTGCAACAGAAAGCCCCATTGTAAATTGGGCGACCCCCGTTTTAATGTAACCTTTATTGCCGCCTTCTTCGAGAAATGTATTCCCGAACAGACGACCATCCCAGTATTTTTTAACAAATTGACTTTTTAAGAACTTCTCTTGTTCAAACTCTTTTATGTTTTCACCCATTTCTTTAATGATGTTTGCCCTTATGCGACCTCTGGATTCGAGGATTTTAAAATCATCTTTTGCCAAATTCAGTTTTTTGCATATCGCTTGAAATACATCCCCTTCGTCCTCGACAAGGTCACGCAATTTACGTTTGAAAGATACGGGAGAAATTTCACCTAGACCATTCGGTCGCTGTCGGGGATCGCTTTCTCTATCAGGATCACCATTGGGGTTGGAATTAACTGCTTCAAGAATTAAAAGGCCGGTAGCTCTTTTGATATTTTCGTTCATCATATTATCCTTTCAATATTGGTTATCTGTATTAGTTATTAGTTGCTTCTGCTTGTGCGTTGCCGGAGATATAACCCAACAGTAATTGCGCTTTTGCTGCGTCATCCAACCTTTGAGGTAGTGTCGTGTCTCGAAGCTTTTCTTCGATCAAGCCGAATTCCTTTAAAAAGAATCGTGATAAACGGGCAGAGTCCGTAGAATTGGTACGGGCCCATCCCAAATATGGCGCAATACGTAACGCCAGCTGTGAAAGAGCTTGTGTCGGACTGTCAAGTGCTGCCACCATCAAAGCATTACCCAATAGCTGTGGTGGTAAATTGTCTTTGCGTACTTCCTTGCAATAAACAGCATGGAGTTCATCTGCAATTTTCAACATACGACCGACGAGATAAGGTGGATTGTTCATATAACTCTCCTTTCTGATACCTAATTTCCAGAGCAGAAGCCCTAGAATTGCAGGCATAAATTGTTTGTATTTACCATGAGCATCAAGTTTTATAACTTCTTTGCTATGCATAGCGCTTCCCAGTGATAAAAAGAGATTGTTCCCATTCTGCAACGCCACAGACAATAAATGTGGCACATGGCGTATGGAAACAGTTTCATCGAGCAGTAGCTCAATACCCGCAGATTTGGGGATCGCCATGACCTCGCTTTTGCTTGTACCATCAAGCTTCCAGACGCGATTAAGACAATCTGCAATTTGTAGTGGAAACGGTGTTTCGGGACCAAGAAGTATGGTTTTACCTTTTTCTTGCCCCCAAGACCTGAATTCTATGCTCGGAATATTGGCACACCCCTTCTGCCATTCAATTGCTGCATCAGCCAGCCGCTGGGCCGAATAGTTGCGGTGAAAAACAACTTTTGTTCTGGCCTTATCCATTTTTCGAAGAGAAAAAATGCGCAGCTCAATCTCTTTGAGTGCCGGTGCCGCACCTTTCAGACAAGCGATAACATCTTTGGCATAGTTTTCAAAACGTGCATCAGAATCATCAGCTCTGTGCGCACCGAAACAAGCGGCCAGTTTAAGGGGTGACTTTGGTAAAATTGTCGGATAGGCAAAGATTAGTTCTTTTGTGTCAGCACGACCCCAAGTAACACCTTCTCGTTCATCAGCACCAAGCCATTCGAGTGCACCTTTTGTCAGTCTCCGGCTATTTGCGCCAATACGAAAAGATTTGGCATCTATTGTTTCATATCGGTACTGGCATGGTGATTCGCTATTCATGGCCCGTAACTTTACAGACCCGATAATTGGTAGTTTCACTTCAGGCAGTTTTTCTTCATGTCCGCTGCTATTACCACCAAATGCATCTCTGGTGCTTATTTCGGCTTCCCCGCTTTCCTGATTATCAAGATTCAAGAAGCACGCGTTAATACAATCAATGGTATCTTTGCCAGCAACAGGATATTCTTTCCAGTCTGGGACATCCATGAATACGGATGCTGCGCCGCGATCAGCTTCGGCTTTCTTCTTTGAAGATCCTTCATGGATAAGTAAAGGAAGTAACGAAGTGGAATCTTCCTTAATAAAGGTCCCTATGATAAAGGATTCCAATTCTTGAAAAAATCTAACTGTACCATCCATGCCAAGAAGTGCAACGCGTTCACAAAGATTTACGAGCGCTTTGAATTTACTGGGAGCATCAACACACTTATTTTTGAGTTCACTGGGAATAGTGACAAGACATTTTTCCATCTTTTTCCCAAATTTTTCGTCCCAGTTCGCATGCTCGTCGCTACACCATTCCTTCAACAGTTCAACATCAATTGATTCCCTGCCTTCCCGCCATTTTTTAAGACTCTTCTTTGTGGCTTCATCCGTAAGGCGATAAAGGGGTTGAATATTGAAACCAGGGAAAGAACTGCCGTTGCTATGTTCCCATTTACGAAGACATGCCACAAGGTCCTCATTTATAGGTTCAATGCCCGCTATAGCTCCGTTCACATCAAGTAAGATTTTATAGCAAGGTTTCTTTCGAGTGGCGTTTGGCAATGGTTTAAGATCTTTATGCCAGTCGTGTGGTACAATGCCGCTATTCTGAAGTGTTACAGACAGTTGATAAAGCTCATTGAGCATATAGACCTCCTTGCTTGGAGTAGTCCAGCGCACCATCTGATATCTTTACATTCTGATCATAAGTGAAAGCACAGTTAGAAGCATAACCGCCGGAAAATACTTCTCTTAGCATTGAAGGGATTATCATATTTATTTCAGTCTGCACTTTTGTGCTTTTACGGAATCCACCGAAATAGGATGGCCCAAATTCTTTCCAGCCCAAGAAAGGTATAGTAAAAGACTGACCGCGTTTTAGGCGACGGAAGAAAATATCTTGAAAAGCGTGGCCTGGCGATGTGGTTTTGCCATCCCACTTCAGCGCCCTATCAGGTAGTCGGTTTTTTACAACCGCCGGAACGTGCGATACCTCGGCATATAATCGATAGCAGACATCGATTAGCACCGTTGCTAAAAGCTGATAGCCGCCACCGGTTTCTATGATACCCGGTTTCCTAAGAGGGCCGCCATAATTCGTTTGATAATTATGATATTGAATTGGTGCACAGATCTCAACTTTTGTTGGTACTATCTGCACCGCCGGTCCCCAAAGCAGTGACTCAAAAATACCCTTCGCCGCTGAATATGTGGGTATAGGGTAACTGACGGGACAATCACCAGTATCAGGCCTTGTCCACATGGCAGTAGCACCCGCAATTTCCAGCGCTATCTCATATTTGTTCATCAAAAGACCTCCTTTCTGTTATATTGATTCGCCGCTTTCATTATCTTGAAGCTCTTTAAAACCCTTCGTCATGTTCGATCCTTTTATTTAAAAAAATTTTGGCGGCAAAGGCCAAGCACACGCGCCAGCAAGTTCCGAGGATTTCGTCATTCCCGGTTTTCCTGCGCGAAAACGCAATAGATTGAGCATACCTGTCCCTTCCATGCTGAATGGACAAATATTCTTCTCTTCAAATTCTCTGACTGATTTTGCATGGAGGTCGTCCAGGATCTTTACCGGATTGAATCCGTCATCATTTCTGATGACCTGACCGCTATGTCTGCATGCTTCATACGCCGATTCTTAGGCAAATTCAATGGTTGCATCATAATTTTTGCAATTTGATAAATTTTGCCCAGCCTATTGATGAAGTTTCTACACGTTTAATGCGCTCTGGCGGCAATGCGATGCTCATCATGACTGACTCAAAACCGGTACACAGAGACCTTCGCCGTTGTTTGGGATAGACGTTATGATGTTTTAACGGCCATTTCAATGTCAAAACGACAACCGTAGGTCGCATTATTTTTTTGAGCATCGCGCAAGGCCGCAAAGGAGGAGAACGATTGTTGTTGAAACCGTGTCATTACCTAATTTATTACCTAAT
>DIFD01000013.1:0-1024 GCA_002418965.1 Peptococcaceae bacterium UBA5757
TTTATAATCCGCCTTGCAATCGCACAAAGCTTCTTGTAAAATTAGAAAAAGGGACATTTTCAAGAGAAAATATTCAGGAGAAATTATGATGACCAATAAAAAAAGCATAACAACTTTTTCTCTTTTAATTTTATCCACGCTGTTTATTATCACCGGTATTCCTGTAATTGCCGCGCCATCGCAACCGGCAGCCGTTAAAGATAAAAAAGAAGTAAAAGAAGGGAAACCGGTAAAGCAGTTTCTGAATGTAAATCTGGAAAAAAAAGAACAGGCCAACCCACCAGAAATTAAACAGATCAAAGATGTCAAGAAAGAAAAGAGTTCCTATGCCGACGCGGAAATCACCATCAGGATTATTCCCGCGTCCAAAAAAACCTTTGGGTATGACATCATCATGAACAACAGGCTGTTTATTCATCAGCCGCATGTTCCGGGCCTGTCGGGGAATGAAGGATTTACCAACAAGGAAAAAGCGCAAAAAGTCGCCGAATTTGTTGTGAAGAAGATAAGAAATAATGAGATGCCTCCGGCGGTGACTATGGATGATTTAAATAGAATGGGCGTGTTGAGGTGAGCTAAAATAAATGGAATACAGAGAGATTATGAAAAAAGGGGAAACGGGATTATGAAGAAATGGATAATCGTATTGATTGTTGTTCTGAGTAGCTTGCTATTCTCTTCTTTGCTTTTTGCGGATGCATGGACAAAAAAAGCCGACGATTTCGGCGGGTCTGAACGAAACAGAGCTGTGGCCTTTACTATCGACGGCAAGGGCTATTTGGGGACAGGACAGGGGCCGATTATTTTTGCGCCGCCACAGCCACCAGTGATGACTTTTTTGAAAGACCTCTGGATGTTTGATCCCGCCGCCGGCGTGGTGATTAAATTGTTTTAATCCTGTCCAAAGTATTTCGATGGACGGTTTGCCTGGCATCGGTCATGCGGGAAGAGGTGGCCAGGATTTTATTGACATTCAAGACCGCGAGGTTTATTGTTAATCTTAATGAACCCGTAAAAAGTCGTT
>DIFD01000013.1:1080-3901 GCA_002418965.1 Peptococcaceae bacterium UBA5757
GTGGAGCTTTTTACGAGTTCATCAATCTTAATAAGGAAGAAGTTCATCTCAATGTGAGGAAAGATGTCATAAAAAGACGCAAGATAAAAAAAGTTCAAACCATTAGATGCGGTTTGACGAATTGGCCATAGCGTATTCAGAAGTAATGAAACATCAGGGTGACTGGCGAAAGAGGAGGTATTGAAAATGAAGAAATATATTATAGCATTACTTGTAACAGTGTACGTTTTTTTTAGCGTCAATGTGCTTTTTGCGGCCACATACAGCCAGGCTGATTTGACGGGAACATGGAACTTTAATTTGCTGAGGACAGGCGCCGAAAACATGTGGATGCGTGCCCAGTTTTCTATCAATTCCTCCGGGGTTGTGACCTGCGTGTCTATGAGTGACAGCGGAGGAGGGACAACTTGCCCGGAAGGATTTGATCTGACGTTTACGATGAATGAAACAACCGGCGTGATAACTCAAAGTGGTTATCACGCTGCAAATGCAGGCACTGATCATATTACGATGACGTTGAATAAGAACTTTGCTGCCGGAACGTCAACAACTGGCGATGACCCTAATTACAAATACCAATTGGTGATCATGCAGAAAGTGGTGCCGGGGACTACGTACAGCAATGCGGACTTGCAGAACAAAGACTTTGTTTGGCATGAGTTCTATATTGGCCGGAATACGGGCTGGAATTATGCAATTGGTAAAATCAACGATAGTCGCGAAGTAATTTTACAAAGTGAGATCGATTCATGTTGTGGAGAAGAGGAGGTATTGGACCCGCCCGAATATACAGCCGTCTTTCTATCCGTGGATAACGCCGGTGTGGTTACGATGTCCGGTACGGGAGCAGGCAACGTTATAAAAGCCACTTGCAAGGGGTTTCTTTCCGCCGACAAGAAAACAATTGTAGTCGTTTATCATGATGACCCCGAGAGTGAAGGTGGTGCAGGTAGCGAGTATTCTTTGAAGATCATCCAGATTACCGGACAGACTTACACTGTCGGCCCATTACCTGCCGGAACATCAGTCGCTCATATGCTGGGCAGCGGCGCTGCTAATTTCTGGGTGCATTATATCAATACGGTGAGCAGTGGCGGTGTGATGAACTTTAGTCAATGGGTAGCCAGCAATGGGATGACCGCACCGGAAGGAACCTTTACCGGCAGCCTTGATGCGTCGGGCACTTTAACAGTAGCTGGAAATCCTACATATCATGGGCAGGTATCGCACGATGGAACATTTACGGTGGGCACGCAGACAGGCGGAACCGGTCCCTATGTCTATATGCTCAATGTGACCACAAAGAAGGCGCCGGATTTCAAGGTTAATGTAGCCAATCTATATTATGATGATACCGTCCGTACAGTAAATAAATATAATTTTTCCTTTGGCGCAAAATCCGGTGATACCATCATCATACCGGATGGATTTGTCACGAAACCTTCTGGTGAAAGTGCACTTTCCTACACTTTTGGCCTCTTTCCTCAATCCACGGGCTTATCATTATCATGGGATGGCTCAAATCCCTGCACCTTGGCAGCATATGGTGATACTGACGGAGCGGCAATCATTGCAACTACCCCGACGCTTCCTGATGCTTCCTCCGCCCAGACGGTATGGGACTATAAGGTCAAACTGCAAAATTTTGCCATTACAAACAGTACCGTTGAAAACGAGGTATATGTAGGAATGGGTAATGATGGAGTCGTCAATCAGCCCACCATAGTCGTAAGTTGGCTCGCCGACGGTCGTCTCCAACTGGCAGCCAGGGTTGGCGACAGTGACAGCCCTCTGTGGCCTGCGACGCCAGTTTCACCCATCAACCTGGGTGTTCGAACGCCTGCAACCACGATTCTGAATTTGCGGGTGCAAAATACGGGAACAGCGATAAATTTTTATTATACCCTGAACTCCGGAGCAGAGACACTGATCGGCACTTTTGGAAGTGGCGATGGTTATGTGCAGGCTAACTATAAGGGTTTCCCTGCTTTATTCCCGTTTGTAAATCTTGAAGCTGACGATGCATATATTGAAGATCCATTTATTGTTCAATCTTCTCATTATAATAGAGCTGGCGGTAATACGTATTATGCCGCTATGCGTGTGAATGATCCCGATGCAATTTACGAATCTATTACCGTAGCCAGTTCGGGTACTGCTTGTGGTGACAATGTGCCTACTACTGCATTGACGTATAATGGCAACGGGCAATGGCATACCACAAGAGAAGTATTTTTGGGCAACGGACCCACACCGCCGGCCTGCTTCCCCCAATATATATTTACTGCGGTGAAAAAAGAAAGCGCAGGCGGTGGATCGGTTTACGAAACCAGAACGATTACCGCTTATGTCACAGAGTTTGCCACTGGTTTGCAGCCCACAGGCACTGTTAGTACTGCTACGCCGACCTTTTCCTGGACGGGCATAAGCGGAGCAAAAGGTTATTGGGTTCAATTAATGGATTCTCAATACGGTTCTCAGATATGGGGTACTTGGGTAGAGTCCCCCACAATCAGCATTGTTTATCCGGGAGGAGTGCCCGACGCACCAGCGTTGGTTTCCGGGACCACATATTATTATTCCGTAAATTCTAATGTTGAAACCGGCGGAATGACGAATCTATCTATAGCCGAAGGTTCGTTTACTTATTCATCTGCGGCCCAGCAACCCCTATACGGCAGTTTTACCGGTACCGGGATATGGCAGTGGGGCGGCAGTGCTTGGACCCAACTGACCCCGGACAATCCGGAGAGCATCGTAGCAGCCGGAACCAACCTGTACGGGAAATTTGCCAACGGCATCTGGCAGTGGACAGGAAGCG
>DIFD01000013.1:3953-4084 GCA_002418965.1 Peptococcaceae bacterium UBA5757
CAACTTTACCGGCAACGGCATCTGGAAGTGGGGAGGCAGCGGCTGGACCCAGCTAACCCCGGATAATCCGGAGAGCATGGTAGCAGCGGGATCCAACCTGTATGGTAAATTCGGCAATGGCATCTGGCAAT